>CAJFRY010000026.1:586-37041 GCA_904419545.1 Candidatus Woodwardiibium gallinarum | reverse complement strand
TAGGCTTTTTGCTCATCTCTCCTCTACGCCCCAACGCCCGCTGTGCGGGCGTTGGGGATTTGGGGAAATGGCGGCTTGCCCTATAAGGAGCGGGACGGAGACCGCAGGCCCCTTTCGGCCGTCCTCCGGCGCCGACTTGCCGAAATTTTGCCGGTCAGTCGGCGGCCCGCCGGGCAACGGACAGCATACTGCTGACCGCATGGTCAGTCGGCACACGTATAAGTCGTTGTGAAAACGGTTACGATTCAGAAAGCCGATGCTATTTTTCCTGCGTTTCATAAGAAAAACGGCAGCTTTTTTGCATATGGCCGGCGCGGAAGCCTTTCATCCGCCGCGATCAGGCGCCTATTCGACCGTCACCCAGTGGCGGATGCCGCCGTTGGAATTTCCGAGGATGAGGTAATCGACCGAAATGCGCTCCGCCTGCCCGGGCGCGACTTCCAGCGTGCAGACGAGCGCGCGCTCGTCGACCTGTTCCCAGTAGGGGCGGCCGTTCAAGACGTACCAATACTCGCCGTTCTTTTCGGTCAGCAGCGAGCGGTCGGCGTACGGGGGAATGTTGTCTTTTGCATATACGTACGGATGGCATTTGAGCATCGCGTCCAGAACCTTTCCCGTTTCGTCGCGTATGGCGACGGCCAGCGCGCCCGATACGGCGCCTTTTTTATAGATGCGGAAACTGCGCGGCTTGGTGCCGGCGTTGATGAAGGTGAAATTGTCTGTGTACTGTACCATCCAGTTGCCGGTATTGGCCGGCATCCCTGCGCCGTCGGCGTGCTCGTTGTCGATGCGGATCGGCCGGCCGTCAGGCGTGATGCAGGCGAAGGTCATCATATCGTCGCCGATGGCTTCGTGACTGGTGTTGGGATTGAGCGCCGACAGCTAGTTGTCGTTCGTGAAGGTATAGGATTGCGGTGCATAGGCGGCGTAAGGTGTCTTTTTGCTCTGCCATTCCGGATCGCGGCGGTTGGTGCAGCGCACCGGCATCCGTCCCCGTGTCGCGTCGCCGACAGCCCAAATGATCTCGGTTTCCAGCAAGCCGATGTGTCCGTGATCGATGCCCTTGTACTGCGCCGCATAGTTCCTGCCGCTGCGCGTAACGATGTATCCCTGCTCGGGCGGCGCGGCCTGCACCTGCGCCGGGTCGCTGTAGCAGTAGAAGGTACCGGTCGGATCGCCGCCCCGCAATTCGAAAAGCATCGCACCGTTGCAGCATTTGCCGGTTCCCACCGGACGGTCGGCGGTGCCGCCGATGTCGGTGTGCGCGTAGGCGTCCGCCGTGGTGCCGCCGAACAGATAAATATACGCGCCGGGCGGGATGATGACCTGCTGCGCCTCGTAGCGGCGCGGTGTATAGGAAACGTAGTCGCAGCCGACGTATATGGGGTTGACCGAACCGTCGGGCAGGAAATATTCGGCGGGCAGCCGGAATTCGAGATTGAAATAGTCGCTCCACGAGCGCTGGCCGAGCCACTCGCCGTCGGTCTGATAGCCGATGTTGTACACCGTCGCCGTCACCGGCGTGTCGCCGGCGTTGTAAAGCTGATACCCGAGCCAGACAGTCTGTCCGGTATGGTTGGAATGCTCAAAGGTGAACATATACCGCCCCTGCATATGCGTGCTGCGCAGCAGCGCGGCGCCTACGTCCTCAGGCGCGAGCATCTCGGGGTTGTTGCTGTAGATATAGCTGCCGCCGGTCCGTTTTCTGCAGACGATTTCGTTGACGCAGACCGGCGCGCCGTCGCTGCCGATGGGGAATATACGCGTTTCTGCGGAAAAACGGTTGTCGAACGGGAAGCTGCCGTCGTCCTGCCGCTGCCGGGGCTCGGGACGATATTCCAGCGCGCGGGAACCGTCCTGCTCAATATAGCGGAGCATAATGGAATCTCCCTTCCGCCGCCGTTCGGCGGCATATATGATTTTAGAGAAATGGAAGCAACGGAGGTCGCAAAGCAGACGGCTATGGGCCGGTTCCGAAACGGGCGGCGTGCCGTATGCCGGATTTGCCTTTTATTTGAAATAATACCATCGCGAACCGACCTGTACCGCATAATCGGTGCGCGTGACGCGCCGTTCACCGTCGACGTAGATGGTCAGCTTCAGTTCTGCGAACGCGCCGATGTCCGACGCATCGGCTACAGCCGCATATTCCGCGCGCAATGTCTCGAATTCCTCGCTGCCCGGTTCGATGCGCACCGACTCGGAGAAGCGGATGTCGATTTCACTTTCACTGTATCCGCTTTTAATATCCTTGTAGACATCCTCCTTCAGATAGCGCTTCAGCTCGCCCGTGCTCTCGGGCGTTCGGCTGCGGTAGAGGATGTATCGGTTGTAATCGCTTGAATAGCGTACCATATCGTTTACGTCGTAGAGCATACACGCTTCCTCGTAATGCTGCACGGCCAGCTCGGGACTCGATGCGCCGGGGCGCAGCAGCGTCAGCAGCACAAGTGCGGCGGCTGCGCACAGCAGTACAGCCGAGGAGGCCAGAACGACAATGCTTTTCTTCTTCGCTTTCATAGCCCTTGTTTCCTTTCGCCCGTGTTGGGGATTTCAGCGCTATTCTACCATAGCGTTTGTGAAAAGTCAACCATAACCATATGTTTATCCGGCGGTCTTTTGGACACGGGATACTTTTTTTAACAAATCCTTTATTGCTTTCCGAAGAAAAGTTAAATATAATAACTATTAACACATTGAACTAATCTGCGGGGGAGGGAGTGCATATAAACGAACAGGAGCTGGTCAGGGAATTTATGGAGACACTGCATGGCTTTGTCAAAGCGTCGCGTATGCCGCCGCCGCAGGGGAAGGAAGCGCGGATGACGGATATGCTCGTTGTCGGTCATATGATGGATTATTTTGAACGGCATCCTGAGACGAACACGGTGGCGACCGGCGAGCTGGGCAAAGAGCTGGGGTTTACCAAGCCGATGCTGACGCATATATTGGACCGGCTGGAGCAGAACGGGGTGATCCTGCGCACGCAGTCGCAGACCGACCGTCGGGTGACGCTGCTGTCGTTTTCGGAATCGGGCGTCAGTCAGTTCCGAAAGGATCGTGAGCAGGCGCTTGCGCGTATCCGGCGGATCTTGGAGCGCTTCGGCTATGAGGACGTGCGCGTCCTGCTGACGTTGCTGCGCCGGCTGACGCGAATCTACGAAGAGGAATCCCATGCCGCCGGACAGGTGCGGCCGAACGTATAGGCGCCGCGGCATACGGCGCATTTCCCGATGTATTTCCGAACCCGCTGCCGGCAGCCGGCAGCAGGGCAAATCCCGAAAGGAGGCAGTCTTTGCAGGGCAAAGGCGCACATGAAAAATGAAAAAAATTCTCAAGTGCTTGAAAAAGCTCACGCTGCCCATTCTGCTGGCGGTCATTCTGCTGGCGGTACAGGCGCAGTGTGACCTGGCACTGCCGGATTATATGTCCGACGTGGTCAACGTGGGTATCCAGCAGGGCGGCATCGAGAACGCCACGCCGGAGAAGATACGTGAGCGCGAGATGGAATATCTTCTGATGTTTACCGACGAGGATGAGGCCATTCTGAGCGCATACACGCTTTCCAACGGTGTGTATACCCTCAACGATACGTCGCATAAGAACAAAGAGGCGCAGAGTGACCGGTTCACGATGCCGATGGTCTGCGTTTCGATGCTGCGCGCCGGCGGCGATGAGATGAAGGCGGCGCTGACGGCTTCGCTGCCCGAGGGCAGCTATGACCCGTCGGCCGAGGCGGTGGAAATCCTTTACAGCCTGCCCGAGCAGATTCGCGAGCCGATGGCCGCGCAGCTCCTTGCGCAATTCAGCGAGTATCTGACGCTGGGCACGATGGTCGATCAGATGGCCGTCGAGTACGTCAAAACCGAGTACGAGGCCGTCGGGATGGATCTGGACGGCATCCAGATGCGCTACATTATGACCGCAGGACTGAAAATGCTGGGTTTTTCGCTGCTGATCGTGGCGGCGGCGATTCTCATTTCGCTCTTTGCCTCGCGCGTGGCTGCCAAGTTCGGTGAAAGCCTGCGTCTGGAGGTGTTCCGGCAGGTCGTCTCCTTCTCGGGACGTGAGTTCAACGAATTTTCGACCGCTTCGCTGATTACGCGCTGCACCAACGACATCCAGCAGATTCAAATGCTGGTCGTAATGCTGCTGCGTATGGTGCTGTACGCGCCGATTTTGGGTATCGGCGCCCTGTTGAAGATTGGCGGGTCGGGGATGATGTGGGTCATCGGTCTGGCGATTCTGTGTATTTTGTGTATCATCATTTTCCTGCTGATCTTTGCAATGCCGAAATTCAACAAGCTGCAGAAGATGATCGATAGAATCAACCTTGTTTCCCGTGAAATCCTCAACGGCATTCCCGTTATCCGCGCCTTTTCGCGCGAACGTCACGAGGAAAAGCGGTTCGATAAGGCCAACGTCGAGCTGACCAAGACCAACCTCTTCGTCAACCGCGTGATGACGATGATGATGCCGCTGATGACGTTTATCATGAATGGCGTTTCGCTGCTGATTATCTGGGTCGGCGCAGACCTGATCGACGGCGGCACGATGCAGGTCGGCGATTTGATGGCGTTTATCCAGTATTCGATGATGATTATCATGTCCTTCCTGATGCTGTCGATGACTTCGATTATGCTCCCGCGTGCTTGGGTCGCGACCAAGCGTGTTGCCGAAGTACTGAACACCGAAAATTCGGTCCGCGAGGTCGAAACCGGCAAGCCGTTCGACGAGACGATGAAGGGTACCGTCGAATTCCGCGACGTCTCTTTCCGCTATCCGAACGCGGAGGAAAATGTCATCGAGCATATCAGCTTCACGGCCAGACGAGGCGAGACGACCGCATTCATCGGCGCGACGGGCGCGGGCAAATCGACGCTGATCAACCTCATCCCCCGCTTTTATGACGTGACCGAGGGGCAGGTGCTCGTTGACGGCGTGGACGTGCGCGAGGTCAAGCTCTCCGACCTGCGCGACCGTATCGGTCTGGTGCCTCAGAAGGGCGTGCTTTTCTCGGGTACAATCGAAACGAATATCGCCTATGCGGGAAACGTCCCGGACAGTGAAACCGTCCGCTGGGCGGCGAAGATCGCACAGGCCGACGGCTTTATCAACGAGAAGCCGGACGGGTACGACAGCGAAATCGCGCAGGGCGGCACGAACGTGTCCGGCGGACAGCGGCAGCGTCTGGCCATCGCGCGTGCGGTCGCCAAACGGCCGGAAATCTACATTTTCGACGATTCCTTCTCCGCGCTTGATTATGCGACCGACCGTGCGTTGCGCGAGGCGCTGCAGGAGGTCGCAGCGGAAAGCACAGTCCTGATCGTAGCACAGCGCATCTCGACCGTGCTCAATGCGGACCGGATCATCGTGCTTGACGGCGGCCGGGTCGCCGGAATGGGCACGCATAAAGAATTGATGGAAAACTGCGAGGAATACAGGCAAATCGCGCTTTCGCAGCTTTCGGCAGAGGAGGCGGGAAGATGAGCGCACCAAGAAGACGGCCCGGCCCCGGCGGCCCCGGTATGGCGGGCGAGAAGGCCAAGGATTTCAAGGGAACGGTCGGCAAGCTGCTGACCTATATGGGCGTGTATAAGATCGCGCTGCTGTTTGTGGCGATCTTCTCCATTGTCAGTACGGTGCTGTCGATTCAGGGCCCGAAGATTCTCGGCGGCGCGACCGATGAGCTGTTCAACGGATTGGTTGCCAAGATTCAGGGTACCGGCGGCATCGACTATGACGCGTTGGCCGCTATTCTGATCAAACTGGTCGTCATTTACGCCGTCAGCGCGCTGCTGTCTCTGCTGATGGGCTTTATTATGACGCATATCACGCAGCGAATTACCTACCGCATGCGTAAGGAGCTTAACGAGAAGATCAACCGGCTGCCGATGCAGTTCTTTGACCGCCAGCAGCATGGCGAGGTCCTTTCGATCATCACCAACGACGTCGACATGCTGTCGATGAACCTCAACCAGAGCATTATCCAGCTCATCACCTCCATCACGACGATTCTGGGCGTGCTGTGGATGATGTTTTCCATCGACTGGGTGCTGACCATCGTCGCATTGCTGATCCTGCCGATCACGGTAGGCTTCGTCTCGATTGTGGTTAAGAAGAGCCAGGGGTTCTTCCGCGCGCAGCAGGAGCACCTCGGCCACGTCAACGGCCACATCGAGGAGACCTTCGGCGGCATCAACGTCATTCAGGCCTTTAATAAGGAAGATGAAGTCACCGAGATGTTCGAAAGGGAGAACCGCCTGCTTTGTGAGAGCGCTTGGAAGAGCCAGTTCCTCTCCGGGCTGATGCAGCCGATTATGCAGTTCATCGGCAATCTAGGCTATGTGGCTATCTCGATTCTGGGCGGCTATTTTGCCATCAGCGGCCGTATCACGGTCGGTAATATCCAGTCCTTTATCACCTATACGCGAAACTTTACGCAGCCGATCTCGCAGATTGCGCAGGTATCGAATATGCTGCAGTCGATGGCTGCGGCTGCCGAACGTGTCTTCCGTATGCTCAACGAAGAAGAGGAGGTGCAGAAGGCGCTTGTCCACGCGACCCGCGAGGTTGTCCGCGACGGGCAGACCGTAACCGAACCGGTGAACATCGGCGACGTCGAGGCTTGCGTGAAATTTGACCACGTGAAGTTCGGCTATACGGAGGATAAAATCATCATCAACGATTTTTCGGCCGATATCAAAAGCGGTAAGAAGATCGCCATCGTCGGTCCGACCGGCGCGGGCAAGACGACTATCGTCAAGCTCCTGATGCGGTTCTACGACCTCAACGGCGGCAGTATCTCCGTCGGCGGCTATGACGCGACGACGTTTGACCGCAGCGAGCTGCGCGAGCTGTTCGGAATGGTGCTCCAGGACACCTGGCTGTTCTCCGATACGATTATGGAAAATATCCGCTACGGCCGTCTGGACGCGACCGATGAAGAGGTGATCGAGGCGGCTAAGGCGGCGCGTGTCCACCGCTTCGTGCAGACGCTGCCCGAGGGCTACGGGATGGTGCTCAACGAGGACGCGACCAACGTTTCGCAGGGGCAGAAGCAGCTTTTGACCATCGCGAGGACCATTCTGGCCGACCCGAAGATTCTGATTCTCGACGAGGCGACCAGCTCAGTCGATACGCGCACCGAGGTACAGATCCAAAAGGCGATGGATACCCTGATGCAGGGCCGTACCAGCTTCATCATTGCGCACCGTCTCTCGACCATACGTGACGCCGATCTCATCCTCGTGATGCGCGACGGCGATATTGTCGAGCAGGGTACGCACGAGGAGCTGCTTTCCTACGACAGCTTTTATTCTACGATGTACAATTCGCAGTTCAAGTGATTTTTTCGAGGGGGCTGTTATGAAAAAGGTTAAAATCACCGTTCTGAAAACCACGCTGGATAAGGAGCTTGCCGCCGAATACGGCGTACCGGGACTGAAGGCTTGCCCGATGCTGAGGGAGGGGCAGACCTTCCTGGCCGATTATGCCAAGCCGGACGGCCTGTACGATGAGGCGTGGAAAGCCATCTATCAGTATGTGTTTGCCCTTGCGCACCGCGAGCCGGGCGACGGGAGCCTGTTTTATTACGGCGATTGGATTCGTAAGCCCGGCGTGGCCATTTGCAGTTGCAACGACGGCCTGCGCCCCGTCATTTTCAAGCTGGAGACCACCGGCGAGGACGCTGCGCCCGAATATACGCCCGTTCGCTGATAGCGGGAGATGAGAAGAGAGGGAACGCCTTTCGGCGTTCCCTTTTTTGGTGTGTTTGGCTGCTGCCGCAGATATGGAAACGGCATCCTGTGCTGTGTTGTTTTTGCGCGCGTCGGAGTGAAGCGTAGAAGCCGGAGAATGCCGGAGTATTGGTAAACAAAGCGGAAGGCTGTATTTTAATTATATGACACAGAACGCCGGCTATGCCGGCGTTCTGCATTTGAAGGCACAGTGCGCGTAAGGGGATGGGCTTTTTATGCGTCTTTCCCTGCCGGTTTTATTCTTCTCGCTCTGTGGGTACGGTAAAAAGCCGCCGCACCACTTCAAAGGGTTATTTTCATGGGGAAGGGTGGTGAGGGATGAGATCTTTTACTGTTATGAGTTCCCGAGTGTGATTCATATGACGGATAAAATTCAATCATAAAAGCTTACCATTGTTTTTCTGTTATTCTGTTTTTGGGGAATGAAAAATATGTTCTGTGATACTCCCTACGCCATGCTGAAAAAGGCGAGCACGCCTACGAAATCATGCTTCTTCACGACCGGCACGCCCTGACGTTCGTCGATATCGCGAAGTGTTACTTCCACACATCCGCACAGGTCGAGCAGCTCTATTCCAAGCAGAAAAACCGCCAGATCCGACTGTATTTCAGCAATCCTGTCTATGTCCCCGGATACAGGAAGGCAAGGGAGTTCTACCATCAGGTCAACGAATGCTGTCAGAACAAGGCCTGCATCAGCGCGTATTTCGAAGTGAGATACGCGGCGATTCTGCAGGAGCACCGCGCCGGTGAGCCGGGTGCTCCTCTGTCGTTTCTGATGTCGCTGCCGCCGTTCCGTCCTAAGCCGAACGAGGATGAAATCCTGAAAATCGCCGAGATGCGCGAAAACAAGCATATGTCGTTTGCGGAAATCGGCATTCGGATGTACATCACGCGGGCGAAAGCGGTGCATACCTACCACAGCTATTACCATGAAAAGGTAATAATGCTTTTCCGCGAGCTTCAGAATAAGACGGCCAGCGAGAAGGAAAAACGGAAACTCCGGGCTTCTTATATCTTGCGCAGCATTTTTGAGAAAAAGCTCTGTAAGCTGATATTGGAGCAGGAGTTTCCGGACCGTCTGTGAAGCGGGCAGATTTCACAAAGTGTGTACGTCATTTTCAGTGGGGTGCATTCCTTCAAAACGGAAGGAAGGATCATGAAAAAAGAACAGCGATTGCTGCTCTTTTTTCATGCCTTTTTTCGGGCGTTATGCCTTTTTCTTGATCAGCACGGCGGAGACGAAGAGCGCGGCGAGACCCGCAATCACGGCAGCGGCCGTACCGGCGTCCGCAGTGGGCGGGGTCGAAGAGTCTTCCGGTGCGGAGGAGTCGTCCGCAGTTTCGGCGATGACTTCAATCTCGGAGACCATGAAGAACATATCCGTGATTTTGATTTCTACGGAGATCGTCTCGGCGTCGATAGGGCCGTCAAGCGCCAGTTCAATCCATTGGATGTCGGTGCCCTCGTAGGTCATCGCGCCGATTTCCTTATCGTCGGCATATACCTTGATATATTCGGCGCCGCCGATTTCGGGTGCGACCTGCATACGGACCTTGGTGATGCCGGTGCCGGCATCGCCGAGCTCAATGTCTACCCGGCCGACACGGTCGGTCAGGTTGGTCCAGGAGCTGTCGTTCTGGTCGTTGCAGTAGAAGGTGAACCAGGGCTCCTTATACGAAAACGCGTCGCCTTCGGCGGCGTATACGCCGTCGGTGAAGTCGCCGGTATATGCGTTCGCGCCTTCGTTCGTCGGCACCTCGATGCCCGACCACGGCTTGTGAAGCGCGATGTTGGTCTCCTTTGCGGAAACGAACACGCACGACAGCGCGGCAGCCATCGCAGCCGCGAGCAGGGCTGAGATAAACTTTTTCATGCTTTGCTTTCCTTTCTTTTATGATCAACGCAGCGTTATAATATCACGCATGAAATATTGTCCGCAGAGCAAATTGTTTTTATGCGTTTACAAAAAATTTTGCGTTCGCACTTCTCAAATGCGTTCAAATATGCTATACTGTCCGCAGGAGGGAATATCGCGATGGATGAGGCCGCAAAATATTTGTCCAAGCTGCCGTTTTGGCCGAAGCTATCCGCCGCTGAGCGGGAGACGGCTTCCCGCGCGGCCTATTTGCGCAGCTACGATCGCGGACAGCCGATTTATGACGGCGGCAGCGCCTGTCTGGGGCTGGTCTACGTGCTTTCCGGCGGCGTGCGCGCCTATCTGCTTTCCGAAGAAGGACGCGAGGTCACGCTGTTCCGGCTGAAGCCGGACGACGTCTGTGTGTTGTCCGCCTCGTGCGTGCTCCGGCAGATTTCCTTTGCGCTCCATCTTGCCGCCGAGCAGCCCTGCGGGCTGCTGGTGCTGCCCGCCGCTGCATTTGAGCGGCTGGAGCGTTCCAGCGAGGCTGTGCGCGCGTTCGTGAACGAGCTGATGGCGGAGCGTTTTTCGGGCGCGATGCAGACCGTCCAGACGCTGCTGTTCGAGCGGTTTGACCGGCGGCTGGCTGATTTCCTTTTGTCGGAATGCGAAAAAAACGACACGCGCGAGCTGCATATGACCCACGAAGAAATTGCGCGGCAGCTCAGCTCCGCGCGCGAGGTTGTCGCGCGGACGCTCAAGCGCTTTTCCGATTCGGGCGCGGTTGAGCTGCGGCGCGGCGTCGTGCGGATTGCCGATATGGACCGGCTGCGCAGGCTGTAAAAACAGAAAAATTTTTTTCTTCAACGTGACTTAGTCATAGTCGCGGGCGCTGCATACGGGTATAATAGGGGTACAAAATCCAAACAACACAAAGGAGACTGTACACAATGGCAGAGCTGAAGATTACAAAAGACAATTTTGAAGCCGAGGTGCTGCACGCCAAGCACCCTGTGCTGCTGGATTTCTGGGCGCCGTGGTGCGGCCCCTGCCGGATGCTGGCCCCGGTGATTGAAGAGCTGGCAAAGGAATATGCAGGCCGTGCCGTTGTCGGCAAGGTCAACGTCGATGAACAGCCCGAACTGGCTGCCGCCTTCCGCGTGGCGAGCATTCCGACGGTCGCGGTGCTCAAGGACGGCAAGGTCGTCAACGTTTCAGTCGGCTATAAGCCGAAAGAAGCGCTCGCCGCGCTGCTCGCGTAAGGGAGGGGCTGCGGAATGGCACTGTTCGGACTGCTGACCAGACCCGACATCAACGTCGGCGTGGCGGAAGCCCGTCAGACGCCCGGCGCGCTGTTGCTGGACGTGCGGACAAAGGCCGAATACGATGCCGGCCACATCGCGGGCAGCCGGAGTTTCCCGTTGGACGCGCTGCAGCAAGCGCCGCAGGTCCTGCCCGACAAAAGTACGCCCCTGTTCGTTTATTGCCTGAGCGGCGGACGCAGCAGCCGTGCGGCGGCAACGCTGAAAAGAATGGGCTATACAAACGTCAAAAACATCGGCGGCATCACTGGCTACACAGGAAAGGCGGAACGGTAAATGAAAATCGTCATCATTGGCGGCGTGGCCGGCGGCGCTTCGGCTGCGGCCCGGCTGCGGCGGTTGGACGAACAGGCGGAAATCGTCGTTTTTGAGCGCACCGGTTATATGTCCTATGCCAACTGTGGCCTTCCTTATTACATCGGCGGTGTCATCCGCGACGAAGCGGACCTGTCGCTCCAAACGCCCGAGAGCTTCTACGCGCGCTTCCGCATCGATGTGCGTGTGCGGCAGGAAGTGACGTCCATCGACCGCGCGGCGAAGACGGTCTCTGTCCGTCCGCTCGACGGCGGTGCGCCGTACACCGAGCACTACGATAAGCTCATCCTGTCTCCCGGCGCGCGTCCGGTGAAGCCGCCGCTGCCCGGCGTCGACAGCGCCCGTGTCTTCACACTGCGCACGGTGGAGGACACGCTGCGTCTCCGCGCGCAGGCGATGTCCGCAGGAAGCGGCTCGGCCGTGATCGTGGGCGGCGGCTTCATCGGTGTCGAGCTGGCGGAAAATTTTCGTGAGCTGGGGCTGCGGGTGACGATCGTTGAAAAGCAGCCGCAGCTTTTGGGACAATTCGACGCGGACATGGTGAGCTTTCTGCACGCGCATCTGCGGGAAAAGGGCGTCGGGCTGCTGCTCGGGCGCAGTGTTGAGCGCTTTGCGGAAACGGCGGACGGGATCATCGTTCACACCGACGGCGGCGCGCTGCCGCAGGCGGATATGGCTGTCCTTGCCATCGGCGTAACGCCCGAGAATACATTGGCTGAGGCGGCCGGACTGGAGCTGGGCGCTCGCGGCGCCATTGCCGTTGACGCGCATATGCGGACCTCCGACCCCGACATATACGCCGTCGGCGACGCGGTCGAGGTGATCGACCGTACGACCGGCCGCAGGACAACTGTCGCGCTGGCGGGTCCGGCTAACCGGCAAGGGCGCGTTGCAGCGGATAATATCTGTTCTCTGCCGTCGGTTTACCGCGGCGCCGCAGGCTCGTCGGTCCTGAAGGTGTTTGACCGCACGGCCGCATCCACCGGCATCAGCGAGCGCACGGCGCGCGGGCTGGGCATCGACTGTGCGGCGGTCATTTTGTCCCCGCTTTCGCACGCGTCTTATTATCCCGGCGCGCAGGTGATGACGCTCAAGCTCGTGTTCGAAACGCCGTCCGGTAAACTGCTCGGTGCACAGATCGTCGGCGGCGACGGTGTGGACAAACGCATCGATGTGCTGGCTACGGCGATTCAGGCGGGTCTGACGGCCTTTGACCTGTGTGATCTGGAGCTTTCTTACGCGCCGCCCTATTCCTCGGCGAAGGATCCGGTGAATATGGCCGGCTATATGGCCGAGAACCTGCTTACGGGGAAGGTCAGACAGATCCGCTTCGACGATCTCGCCGCGCTGCCGCGGGACGGCAGCGTAACGCTGCTGGACACGCGGACCTCCCGGGAGTTCAGAGGCGGGCATGCGGACGGGTTTGACACGAACATCCCCGTAGACGAGCTGCGAAGCCGTCTCGGGGAGTTGGACAGGAGCAAGCCGGTATATGTGATGTGTCAGTCGGGGCTGCGCAGTTACATCGCCTGCCGCATCCTGTCCCAAAACGGCTTTGCCTGCTGCAATTTTGCGGGCGGCTACCGACTCTGGCGCAGCATTGCGCAGGAGGCGGAGGCGTGTGCTTCCGCTTATCCCTGCGGGCTGGAGAAATAAATATACAGGAGGAAATCAAGGATGAAGTACATTTGTCAGGTTTGCGAGTATGTGTACGACGAGGAGGCGGAGGGCGTTCCCTTTGCCGACCTGCCGGACGATTGGACGTGCCCGCTCTGCGGCGTGCCGAAGAGCGAGTTTGCACCCGTGGAGGAATGAGATTCCGGCTGCGTTTCCGGCGCGGCGAGGGATCGGGAATCCGAAAAGAGGAGGGCTTTGTGCCGTCCTCTTTTTTACTTCTTGTCGCGGCAGCCGGAAATTCTCCGGCGAGGTATTGACAAACCGGCCTGATCTGTGTAAAATAAAATGTGCGCCATGTGCGCCGAACGTATCTGCCGGATGCGCGGACAAGCGGAAGGCGCGGACGGATATTCCTTTTCGGATGCGCTGCGTTCGGGATGAAGATTGCGGCAACAGCAAAAGCGGTTTGCAGTTTTCGGACCGTAAGAGATGGAGCGACCGCCTGCCGGGAGAACGGAAAGCGTTCCCCGATTTGCCGTCAGAGGTGTTCCGAATTTCATATGCGCCAGTAGCTCAGTTGGATAGAGCATCCGCCTCCTAAGCGGAAGGTCAGGGATTCGAGCTCCTTCTGGCGCGCCACCAATGATGCCGAAAGCCTTGATATTACAGGGTTTTCGGCTTTTCTTGTTTTCTGCTCTTTTCGGACGATTTGCTAATTGCTAATCACTTGCCCAAAATTTCAGCATTATTACCCATCTTTTTGCTAATAAACCCGTATCCGTTTTTTTGCTGATAAACATCGCATAATGCAAGGGAATTTCGTTTGATTTTTACCCCATTTGCTAATACGATGTATTTTGCTAATTTGCGGACTGCTAATAAAGTCAGGTGTTATTCGCAAACTGGATGGCTTCCAATGCTTTTTTGAACAGTTCGGGATTGCTGCTGATCAGATTCATAACCGTCTGCACATCAAGCGCAGGCGTGGCAGCGGATGCCGGTTCTTCGCTTGCTCCTTTGTAAAAGGATTGCTCCATTTCGTCCGCCAAACGGCGGCGATCTTCATCGAGAATATGCGCGTACCGCCTTGTCACCATATCGGGAGAGTTCCACCCGCCGTCGCCCTGCACCGCTTTCAGGTCGCCCTTGGAAAGCCGCAGTTTTACGCCCGTGCTTGTGTGCCGCAGACTGTGGAACACTACATTGTCAGCATGGATTGTGGGGTCGTTCAGTTGCGTAAGAACTTCCTTGAATCGCTTGTTTAAGTGTTCCGTCATAATCGGGCGGCCGTTGGCCTGGCAGATGATTAAACCGTAATCCATATAAGCGTCGTCGCCTAACGCTGAATGGCAACCGGCAAGGAAGGATGCACAAAAAGTATATCCCCTTACACGCACTGCGCTTTCTTTCAAACGCAGAGCGCCGGCACAGCCTGTGTTCAGCGTCATATAAAAATTTAAGCCTTATTCTGATAATGAGCGCCACCGTTTCTTTCGGTTCCGGTTTCCCCTTGATTGCAGCGTACAGACATTTTTACGGTACCGTGAAACATCTATTGACAAGCGGACATGGATGTGTTAAAATATGTTCATATTATGGGGTGTACTTCCTGTTCGATCGACCGCAACAGGCGGACCTCCGAAAGAAAGGATGCAACAGACGATGAAGAAGTTTATTTCCGTGTTTCTTGCCGTTGCGCTTGCAGTATCGCTTTGCTGCGTGTTTGTCTCGGCAGAGGAAAAGAACGTTGCGCTCAACAAGCCGTGGTCCGGCGTAGAGCCGCATGAAGCGATTCCGCAGTATGACAATGACCTGACGGATGGTGTGTTTGACGAGACGGGTAGCTTCAATTATGGCGACAAGGAGGCTGAACTCGGGCGTTCTCCTTGGTTCTGCTTCTATTGCAATGACAATGATGCGAGCAATATCAGAACCAATCTGACTGACCGCGTCGGAAAGGTGGATATTGACCTCCAGGGCGAGGGTCTCGGCATTACCAAAGTGCGTATGCAGGTTGCACCTGTGATTGAACAGGCGGAATATATCAAGGTCTATGCTGATGATGAGGAAATCGGAACTCTGAGCTGCACAGCGGGAGCGACGATTGAGTGGCTTGAGCTGCCGCTTTCCGAGCCGATCGATGCGGAAACAATCTCCGTAGAGATCAAGATCAAAGAGATGTTCTTTATGGTTTCCGAGATTGAGGTCTACGCCACCGGCGAATCCGCCGAGGGTGGCGATGGCTCCGTCGACACATCTTCCGACGCAGCAGACGACAGCTCGGTTCCCGTTTCTTCCACGCCGTCTACGTCTGACGCGGGTGTGGCTGCGGTTGCGATTCTCGCCGTCGTCGCCGTGATCGGCGCCGCCGTCGTTATCAGGAAGAGAGCGTAAGCAAATCCGATATAAAAAGCGCGTTCCTGCAGGAACGCGCTTTTTGCGCGCGGCTTTACAATTCCATCTGTTTGGAAAGAAATAGTGCGCCGGCGGCCAGCAGCTTCTTATCCGCTTCCTCAAAGGGACGGTCGCCGCTGTCCACGGCCAGCAGTGCGCCGGCGATGAGCCCTTCGGCAACGATAGGATAAACTGCCGCCGCCTGAGCGTCGCCATAGTCGAAGAGCGGCAGGTCCTCGCCGTCGGCGGGAATATAGCCCTGCCGCTTTTCGATGGCGCGCTGCAGCGCTGCGGAAAGGGGCTTGCCGACAAAATCCTTTTTGCTTTCGCCTGCGATGAAGCGAATCTCGCTTTTGTCACACAGTGCGGTAGCAAAGCCGCTGTATTTCTGTACGGCTTCGCACAGAAGCGTGCCGCTCCGTTCAATCTCGGCGATCTGCGAATATTTTTTGAAGATCACTTCGCCGTCGTTTTCCACGAATATTTCCAGAGGGTCGCCCTCACGGATTTTCAGCACGCGTCTGATTTCTTTGGGGATGACCACCCGCCCGAGGTCGTCAATCCGTCTGACTATGCCCGTTGCTTTCATATTTGAAATTCCCCTTTGTTTTGTCGATTGTACTGTTATTTTATGTAAAAAACGGTTCAATATACAAAAGCAAAAGGCAGGGATGCCGTCTTTTTGGCTTTTCAGATTTTTGAAGGCAGATTCGGGAAGAAAATGCTCAGATGCAAAAACGGGCGGCATAGCCACTCCCGTCCCGCTTTCCGGATTCGCTATTTATTTTATTTCCGCCGAATTACAACATACGCTGCCGAACCTTTCCGCTCGCGTGCAAAATTGTGCAAAACGAAATCCTTGCTTGACTTCTGGAGCGCGGGCGTATATAATACATAAGGTGCAGCCTTCGGCGCACAAGTATACGGACAAGGGTTTTATTCGTATGGTCAGGAAATTCATTCGCTATTACAAGCCGCATAAAAAACTGTTTCTCATCGATATGCTCTGCGCCTTCATCGTGGCGCTGTGCGATCTGTTTTATCCCATTATCGCAAAAGACATCATCAATGACTATGTCCCGTCGCAGAATCTGCGCATGCTGCTGATTTGGGCGGGGGTCCTTCTGGGCATCTATGCGCTCAAGGCACTGCTCAATTACATCATCCAGTACTGGGGCCACGTCGTCGGCGTGCGGATGCAGGGCGATATGCGTCGGGATATGTTCCGCAGGCTGCAGAGGCTGCCGTTTTCGTTTTACGACGAAAACAAAACCGGCGCGGTGATGTCCCGGCTTGTCAACGACCTGTTTGACGTTTCGGAGCTGGCACATCACGGGCCGGAGGATTTGTTCCTCTCGGCAATTATGCTCGTCGGGTCGTTCGTGATGCTGGCGACGATCGATATCTGGCTGACGGTCATCGTGTTTGCGTTCCTGCCCTTTATCGTGCTGTTTGCCGTTAAGACGCGCAGGGAGATGAATCGTGCGTTCAAAAAGGCGCGCGAGGAGATTGCCGAAATCAACGCCAATCTCGAAACGAGCATTTCCGGCATTCGTGTGACGCGTGCGTATACCGCCGAGGACTACGAAAATGCGGGCTTTGACCGCGCCAACGAGCGATTCAAGCGCGCACGGGGCGACTCCTACCGCATTATGGGCGTGTTCCATTCGGGCACCAGCTTCTTTATGGACCTGCTTTATCTTGCGGTGCTGGTTGCGGGCGGACTGTTCTTCTATTACGGCCGTATCGACGTCGGCGAGTTTGCTGCGTTTTTGCTGTACATCAACATGTTTCTCAAGCCGGTCAACCGTATTGTGGCCATTTTTGAACAACTGCAGAACGGAATGACGGGATTCGCGCGTTTTTTGGAGATTATGGACGTTCCCGTCGAAACCGACGCGCCGGGCGCGCTCGAGCCGGAGCGGCTGGAGGGCGCTATCCGTTTTGAAGATGTGCGCTTCAGCTATAAATCCGCCGAAGGCGGGGAAACACAGGTAATCGACGGCCTTTCGCTTTCCATTGAAAAGGGGCGCACTGTCGCGCTGGTCGGCCCGTCCGGCGGCGGGAAGACCACGCTTTGCCATCTGATTCCACGTTTCTATGAACTGGATGCGGGATGCATCACCATCGACGGGATAGATATTCGGAATATGACGCGCTACGCACTGCGGAAAAACATCGGTATCGTTGCGCAGGATGTGTTTCTGTTCGCAGGCAGCATTCGGGACAACATTGCCTATGGCCGCCCCGACGCGTCCGACTCGGAGGTGGAGGAGGCCGCGAGGTGCGCCAACATCCACGAGTACATCCTTTCGCTGCCCAACGGGTACGATACTGAGGTCGGCGAACGCGGCGTCAAACTCTCCGGCGGGCAGAAGCAGCGTATCTCCATCGCGCGCGTGTTCTTGAAAAATCCCTCTATCCTGATTTTGGACGAGGCGACAAGCGCGCTGGACAACGCCACTGAAATGCAGATTCAGTCCGCGCTTGAGCGTCTTGCCGCAGGGCGTACCTGCATTGTCGTCGCCCACCGGCTTTCCACCGTGCGCAACGCCGATGAAATCATTGTTATGACCAAGGACGGCGTGACCGAGCGCGGTACGCACGAGGAGCTGATGGCCGCGGACGGGATGTATGCGGGACTGTATAAATATCAGTTCCGTGCCTAAAGGGCTGTTTACAAAACGCAGTTTTTTTGATATACTATATTGTAAGGCGTTAAGCGCTTGCAAAATTGAATTGGATTTGGAGAAGAAACCGATGAAAACTTTGGCGGTACTTTTCGGCGGCCAGTCTACCGAGCACGAGATCAGCGACCTTTCGGCCTGCTTCGTGGCGGAGAATCTGGACGAAACAAAATATGAGCTTATGATGATCGGCATCACGAAGGACGGCCGGTGGTTCTGGTATACCGGCCCTGTTGATGCAATCCGCTGTCATACATGGCAGGATGACGCCGAAAACCTTGTTCCCTGTGTTGTTTCGCCCTGCAGCGCGCACCATGGACTGCTGCTTCTGGATAAGGCGGCGGGGACGTTCGCCGTCCGGCGGGTAGATGTGGTGTTCCCTGTGCTCCACGGCAAAAACGGGGAAGACGGGACCGTGCAGGGCCTGCTGACACTGGCCGGAATTCCGTATGTCGGCTGCGACACCTATGCCAGCGCCGTGTGTATGAACAAGATTGCCACCAAGCGCCTCTGCGCGGGGCTGGGCATTTCGATGGCCGCGAGCGTGGAGCTGACCGCCGGGCCGGATTTTGATATGAACGCGGCTGTCTGTGCGGCGGAGGAAAAACTGGGCTACCCTGTGTTTGTCAAGCCCGCCAACGCGGGCAGTTCGGTCGGCATCACCAAGGCGCGCAGCCGTGCGGAGCTGATTGCCGGCATTGAAAAGGCGTTTGAAAACGACCGTCTTGTGCTGATGGAGGAAGCCGTCGTCGGCCGGGAGGTGGAGGTTGCTGTTCTCGGCGGCGAGCGGGATTTTGTTTCCGAGTGCGGTGAGATTGCACCCAACAGCGATTTCTATGATTATGAAACGAAGTATATCAGCGATGTCGCCGAATACTACATACCCGCGCGGCTCCGGCCCGAGACGGCCGAGATTATCCGCGGGACAGCGGGGCGGATTTTCCGTGCGCTCGGCTGTACGGGCCTGTCACGCGTGGATTTTTTCGTCACTGCGGATGAGACCGTTTATTTCAACGAGATCAATACGCTCCCGGGCTTTACGGCGATCAGCATGTATCCGCAGCTTATGCGGCGGAGCGGGCTGACCTATGCGGAGCTTATCGACCGGCTTGTCGAAGATGCGTGCCGCCGCTGAACAGCCGGTCGGCATATTCGATTCGGGTGTGGGCGGTCTGTCCGCCGCATACCAACTCGAGCGGATCCTGCCGGCTGAAAGCTATGTTTATTTCGGGGATACGGCGCGGCTGCCATACGGTACGCGCACTGTGGAAGCCATCCGAAAGTATTCGCTGCAGGACGCGCATTTCCTGATGTCCAAGGCCGTCAAGGCTATTCTTGTCGCCTGCGGGACCGCATCCTCCAACGCGCTCGGCCTGTTGTCCGAGCGGCTGGATGTGCCGGTCGTGGGTGTGATCGAGGGCGCGGTCGACCGCGCGTACGCAATCGCGCAGGCCGGCGGCGGCAAGGTGGCCATCCTCGGTACGGCGGCGACGATCAAAAGCGGCGCGTTCGAGCGTGCGCTGCGTGAAAAGGATAAGGCGCTGCGTATTCTGCCGCGTGCCTGTCCGATGTTTGTGCCGCTTGTTGAAAACGGTTATACCGCACCCGACGACCGCGTAGCCGAGCTGATCGCGCGCGAATATCTTTCCGACATCGCGGCAGAAAGGCCGGACGCCGTCATTCTCGGCTGTACGCATTACCCGCTGCTGTCGGGCGTAATCGGCAACATTCTGCAGGACAGCGTGCTCGTCAACTCGTCCATCGAGGCCGTGCTGCGCATTCGTGATGTGCTGCACGCCTGCGGGCTGTGCGCGCCGCCGTGTGCAGGAGGCGCGGATGCGCGCCGTATGTTTTATGTCAGCGACGACATCGATGGCTTTACCGAGAATGCGCACCGTTTCCTTGGAAGAAATATCCGCGCCGAGCTTGTGGACATCGACCGCTATTGATCCATAACGCCGCGCCGGCTTCAAAAATGGCTGTGCCGTGCGTCCGCGCTGCGGACCTTGGCGTGCCGGAACTGTATCTATATCATTCTGAAAGGAGGATGCTTTCGCGCAGCGAAAGCTATGGTTATCCGTATGAAAATACCTGTAAATATAAATATTACTACCGAGCGCCTGACCGAAAACGGTCCCTATGGAGTGGACGGCGCGGAAACCGAGCGCATAGAGAGCAGCGCCTCCGGCATTATGAAGAAAACCGGCAACATGCTGCAATTGCAGTATATCGAGGCGGAGGACAGCGGCTTCGGCGGTACCAGGACGACCGTTTCGCTCTGCGGCGATATGGTTGCGGTTAACCGCACCGGCCAGTTGAACACCCATATGATCTTCGAGGCGGGCAAGAGCCACGACTGCGTGTATGACACCGGCTATTTTCCGATGCAGCTTCGTGTTTCCACCAAATCCCTTGACTGCGACATTACCGAGCTGGGCGGCAAGCTGAACATCGATTATACCGTCGAGATTGTGGGCAACGTGGCCGAGCAGAGCAAACTGACGCTGTCCGTCGCGCCGGACAGCAGCGTTATGACCTCTTGATTGGCGCGGGAGGAGGAATTTTTACGGTATGGCGGAAAAACGCATCCGAATCAGCAGACCCGAGGAAAAATTCATATATATTGATAAAGCGGTCGGCAAGCTGCTGCCCTCTGCCGGAGAGTCCGAGCTGAAGGTGTTGCTCTACGCGCTCTGCGAGCAGGAATTTTCGGTATCGGAGGCGGCCGCCTACCTCAAGCTCACTGTCGGAGAGGTGGAGAGCGCGCTCTGCTTCTGGCGCGGCGCGCAGCTTCTGGACACGGAGGGCGCGGACAGGCCGTCTTCTCCCGCGAAGCTCAGCCTGTTTCAGTCCTACGACGGCGAGCTGCTCGCTAAGCAGGTCGAGGAGAATCCCACCTTCAAGGCGCTGTGCGATTATATGGGCAAAAAACTTGAAAAGCTTTTGAACAAAAACGACCTCAATTCGCTTTTTTATCTGTTTGATTATGTGGGACTGTCCGCCGAGTATCTTATGGCGCTTACCGAGTACTGCGTTCAAAAGGGGAAGCGAAGCATGCAGTACATACTCAAAACGGCACTCGGCTTATTTGATGAAGGCGTGGACTCTTATGAAACGCTGGAAGCCTGGCTGTGCCGCAAGCGCTCGGCCGACGACAATATTCGCCGTCTCGCCGCGACCTGCGGCTGGGGAGACCGCGAACTGACAGCCAACGAAAAGAAATATGTCCGCCATTGGTTCGAGGAAGCGCAGGCCAGCTACGAGCTGGTCCATCTTGCCTATGAAAAAACGGTGGACGCTATCGGCAAGGTCAGGCTCGCGTATATGAACAAGATTCTCGACTCCTGGTTTGAAAAGGGCTATCGCACGCCCGAGGAGGTCAACAGCGGCCGGCAGGAGACGAAGAAAACGCCGGAATCAAGCTCCAGTTTTGATGCGGATGACTTTTTTGCCGCAGCCGTGAAAAAGGGGATGAGCAGTGATGACGAATGATAAAACCGTCAGCGAACTCATCGGCGAAACCGCCGCGCACCGCGACCGCGCCATTGCCGAGGCCGAGGAAAAGAAGCGCGCGATGTGGGCGCGCATTCCCCGTCTGGCCGAGGTGGACGGCGTGCTTGCGCGCACAGGCAGCCGGATCATGGCCGCCGCCGCCGCAGGCGGCGACGTGGCGGCGCGCGTATCCGAGATTGAACGCGAAAACGAGAGGCTGCTCGCCGAGCGCGCGCAGCTTTTGGCGTCGCGCGGAGTGGCGGAGGATTTCGATAAGCCGCAGTTTGACTGTGCCGTCTGCGGCGACACGGGCTATGACGGCAGTCGCGTCTGCGCCTGCGTGCGCCGGAAGCACAATGCGTATCTGTACAACAAAAGCGGGCTGGGCAAGGTGCTGGCCGGCCAGAGCTTCGATACCTTTGAACTGAGCTATTATTCGACGGCGGCCTCGCGTGCCGTCAACGGCGTCACCGAGCGCGAAAATATGCAGGCCATTGTCGTGCGTTGCAAGGCGGCGGCGAAGCAGATCGGCCCGAAATGCGTCAACCTGCTGCTGATGGGCGGCACGGGGCTGGGAAAAACGCATCTGTCTTCTGCCGTCGCGAAGGAGGTCATCAATGCCGGCTACGCGGTGATCTACGACAGCGCGCAGAACATTTTCGGCGAGTATGAGGACAACCACTTCGGCCGCGCGCGGACCGACGTGAAACGCTTCGAGAACGCTGATCTGCTTATCATCGACGATCTCGGCGCGGAGTTCGTCAGTTCGTTTTCGGTGGCGGCGTTTTACAATCTGCTCAATTGCCGCACGCTTAACGGCCGTTCGACGATTGTCAGCACCAACCTGTCTCCGAAGGAGCTGAACAGGAATTATCAGGAGCGCATCACCTCCCGTCTGTTCGGCGAGTTTACCGTGCTGCATTTCTTCGGACGCGACGTCCGTATGCTGCGTGTGGAGATGAAGGGGGAACCGGCCGGATGAAGCATGTGGACATTTACACCGACGGCGCCTGCAAGGGCAACCCCGGCCCGGGCGGCTACGGCGCGATTCTCGTTTACGGCGGGCAGGAGCGCGAGCTGTCCGGCGGCGAACCGAGCACAACCAACAACCGCATGGAGCTGATGGGAGCCATCGCCGCGCTTGAACGGCTGCGCGAGCCCTGCGAGGTCACGCTTACGAGCGATTCGCGCTATCTGGTCGACGCGGTAACAAAGGGCTGGGCGAAGAGCTGGCGGCGCAACGGCTGGAGGAAGGCGGACAAAAGTCCTGCGCTCAACAGCGACCTCTGGGCGCGGCTGCTCGAGCTGCTGGAGATTCACCGTGTGACCTTCATCTGGGTGCGCGGCCACGTGGGACATCCTTACAATGAACGCTGCGATGCGCTGGCCGTGGAGGCTGCGGGCCGATTCGCAAAGGAATAAAAAGCCCGACCTGACTGAACCGCGCCAGATTGTGCGGACAGTACAAAAAAGCCCCTGGCAGGAAATATTGGGTTTTCGTAGGAGAGGCGGCGCGCCAGCGGTGCCTCTCCAGTTTTGAGCTGGATACGCTCGTGGTTGCAGAAGTGTATGTACTGGTCAATCATCTCGTTAGCTTCAGAGAAGGAGTCTGGTTTCTTCCGGTAAATGCACTCTGTTTTGAGGATGGAAAAGAAATTTTCAGCCATCGCATTGTCATATGGATTCCCGCGTCTTGACATGGAAGGCGTAATGCCGTATTCTTGAGTCAGGTTGAAGTACGCTTGGGAAGTATACTGAAACCTCTGGTCGCTGTGGAGCTGTAACTCCGCGGCGACCGCCTTTTTCTCACCCTTCATGGCCAACCGGATCGTATCCAGGACCGGGTTTACTGTCTGCTGTGTCCCGGTCTTGTAATCCACGATGCTGTTATCGTAGAGGGCACGTATCATGGATAGGTACAGCACGCCTTGCTTTGTATGGATGTAAGAGATGTCCGTCACCCATTTGCTGTTTGGTTTGTCTGTGTGAAACTCTCTATTCAGCAGATTCTCGTATTTGTGGAGTTGCTGCCCCATCTGTCTCCATTTTCCGGGACGCCGAATCTCAGAAAGCAAGCCATATTTCTTCATGACCCGCAGGATGGTTTTGGGGTTGTGGTGGATGCCCTGCCGCTCCAACCACAAGTGCATCCGGCGATAGCTGTAGGTTTGAAAGCATTTGTCCTGCTGCTGTGCAATGCACTGGGCAAGGGCTGCGTCCTTCTCCGGCCTGCCCAGCCTACGCACAAAGCTATAGTTTCCGCTTCGAGATACCCCAAAGAAACGGCACATCGTGATGATAGGGAACTCCTCGTGGTGGCGATGTATGACCGCGTATTTTAGCCGTAGCCTCACTTCCTTCCTGTTAACCGCAGAAAATCCCGCAGCAGTTGGTTTTCCATTTTCAGCCGCTCAATCTCACGCTGATACTCTTTTTCGTTTTTGGGCTTTCCGGTTGCTGGCCGTCCCCGCCTCTTGGAAGGGACTCCGGCAGCAAGCCTGGACTGCTCCCGGTTATACCTGTTCACCCAATTTTTGACCTGAATCTTTTCCAATCCCAGCAAGTCTGCGATTTCCTGACGTGTCTTGCCTTCTTCCCGGAGCCGGAGAATTTCCGGCTCCGGTTTTTTGATGTCCGTCCATTTCCGTTTTGCCATACGAATACCCCCCTGATGTAGCACTCTTATTATCCTACATCAGGGGGCTTTTTGTCACTGTCTGTTTTTACTGGAGCTGTTCATTTCGAAAGGGAACCTTTTTGGAAAAAGGTTCCCTTTCGCGCTCTTTCTCCAAAAATATTTCCGGTGATGGGAAAGGGAAATGGGCGTCAAGGCGCTGCTTCCGTATGAATGGCGGCGAGACTTCGGACGGCTTTGGACTGTATCGGGCAGGAACGCGGCGGCGTGGGGAAGTTCGTGCTTTGAATCGGGTTTCGACGTATGTATTCCGTTTCTTTTGCAGACGGGTTTCATACGCAAGAACGAAATTTGCCGTTGTTTTGTACGGTCTTTTCTGTGTACATTTTGCTCTCCGGCGCGTCGTTCGCTTTCGCGATTGTCAATTATAAGTATAACCCTTCTTATCTCCCGGAATGTGCCGCCCGGCGGCGTGGTGTTTCACGGGAAATATATAGCGTGTTGCGCCATATGACGGAGCCGTGCCGTCGACAAGCAGCATATCGCTTTTGGCGGCGTATCCGATGCTGTCGGCATTTGCGGATAAGAGATAAAAATTTATGTCATAAATGAATATTTTCGGAAAGATATTTACAAATTTGCCTTTTGGTGTTATAATGCAGTAAACGAAAAGACGGTAAGCGCAAAAATATTCCGAATCCTGCAAACCTTTTCGTACTTTTCGACACTATATTAAGTGATAAGGTGCGGAACAGGCCGTACCTGCTCGAACGACGGAAAACGGAGGGAATATCCTATGGACCGTAAACGCTTAGCCAAGTATTTTTCCCAAAAGCCGCCTGTCCCCTTTTATATCGCGGGCGGTGTGCTCCTTGCTGCCGGCGTGCTGATCGTGCTGATTCAGGGCGGCGTGTATAACGCCTTGAGTTATTATTTCGGGGTTCCGGCCGCTGTGGCGGGGCTGTTGATCCTCTGCGTTACGCGGGGCTTTGTCATCCGTGACGCGGAAGCGGACAAACAGCTTGACCTGCTGGCCGCGCGGGTGGACAGCGAGCTGCCCGACGCGCTTAAGCTGACCGCAAAGGAGCAGGAACTGGAACGCGTGCCCTTCAAGTCTTATGTATATGAGAACGAGAACGCCAAGTATAAGCGCGGGTCGGATAAGGTGATTCGTTCGTCGGAAATCGGGGCGGGCGTGTTTGTGCTGTGCAATACACGCTTTTGCGCGCTGTATCGGACGGCCTCGCTCGTTGAGGACGCCGAAACCGTTTCTGCGTTCGAGACGCCGTATGACGCAATTGCCGGCGTGACCTATGTAGCTGCGCAGTACGAAACGATGCGTCTGACGGTGGAGACGGCGGACACCTCCTTTACCGCCATCGTCCCCAACGACGCGCTGATGGACGATTTTTCCAACAGGCTTAAAAACCGGACCGGTCATACCGTTCTCTGATGCGGCTGCTCGGCAAAACCGTCGGATCTGCGGGAAGAACGGCAACGCTTCCGCATTGTAAGCGAGACGGCAAGCGGGAGACAGGTTATACCTATTGATTGTATGGAAGTATAAGGCTGCCGGCTGTGAATACCGGCCGGGCGGCGTGTGTTGATCCGCACGCCGCTTTTTTGCGCTGGCGGAGGCCCCATATCTGCGGTTCAAGCCTTCGGATATATGGGGTAAATCCACAAAGCATGTTTTGCCTTTGACTGGCGGTATTCTGAAAGGAGAATGGATTCGATTTATGGTATTGGAAACAAACAGACTATGCCTGCGCCGAATGACGTTGGCAGATCGTCCTGCGCTTTGTGCGATGCTGCAGGACGCCGAGGTAATGTACGCCTATGCGCACGCATTTGATGACGCTGAGGCGGACGAGTGGATCGCCCGCCAGCTTGGGCGATATGAAAAATACGGCTTCGGCCTGTGGGCGGTGCTGCTGAAGGAGAACGGCGCACTGATCGGCCAATGCGGAATTACGATGCAGGATATAGGAACGGAAGAGGTGCCCGAAGTCGGGTATCTTCTGCGGAAGGATTGCTGGCATCGCGGCTACGCAACCGAGGCTGCCGCGGCCTGCCGGGATTATGCTTTTGATATACTCGGCTTCGAACGTGTCTGGTCGATTATCCGCGACAATAATATGCCGTCGCAGCGGGTCGCGCGGCGTCTGGGGATGCGTCCCTGCGGACAGATGGTCAAGCACTATTACGGCATCGATATGCCGCATATCTTATTTTCTGTCCGCCGTGAAGAACGGCCTGTATGCGGCGGGGAAGGGCCGTCCTTCATAAAATAAGACAGGGAGAAGGCCCTTCTCCTTCTCCCTGTTGATTGTTGGGTGTTTAATTTGCAAATTCCCACGTGGCAGTGCAGACGTAATCCGATTCGTACCATGCCAGGTCGGGCGTATCCGTCGGGATCGTCTGTCCTTCGAGATCCAGTCCGGTAAAGCGGATCTGATCACCGATCATCCAGCTCCGCATATCCGCAATCATCGTATCGCAGGCTTCCGAAGTGTAATCGGGCATCGCCTTGTGCGCGTCGTCGTAATACCATTCGGTACCGGTCGCGTTTTCGATGAGTGCAGGCCAGTCGTTCCCCGCATTGATTGCCCAGACAAATCCGCCTTCGGGGACAGTCAATGCGGTACCGTTCCCGCCGCCGGAAATCCCATCGGACAATTCCACGATCTCATAGACATCCCCCGATACCGGCTTGAAGGCTACATGTGCAGCCCAGGCACCTGCCGTGTCGGTTGCGGTGAAGATGCTGCCCGCACCTTCGGCTTGGCCGTCGTCGTAGTGCGTGACCCAGAAGGTTCGTGCCTCCTGGACAGGCGTTTGACTGCTTTCGCCCGTACCGGCTTCGCTGCTTGCTTCTTCACTTTCCGCAGGCTTTTCGCTGTCTGCGCTGCTGCTTTCCGTTTCCGAAACAGCAGGCACTTCCGATGACGTGGCTGCGGAGGAGGTCTCGCCGGCGTCGCCGCAGGAGACAAGCAGCAGACAAACGCTGAGGAGTGAGAGCATCAGGAGGGTCAAGCATTTTTTCATTGTACTTCCGCCTTTCTGAAAATGATGTATTTGTATGGGTTTTCAGAACCTTTTCTTTTCCTTTCTTTTAAGCAGCAGAAGAAAGAGCGCGGCGGCTATCGCGATAAATGTACCCGTGAGCAGCAGAAAGTGCGATGTGTTCCCGTTTTGCAATGCTTCGGCCGACACGGAAGCGGCGGACGGGTTTTTCGGAGACTATCGACTATGTCTGCTCTGCCGATGCGATTGCCAGAGCTTGCATCCAGTCTCCGATGACCGGTGCGAGCAGGTTATAGCCTTTTGAGTTCGGATGGATGTGATCGGGCAGGCATTCGGCAGTGCCGAAATCTTCGCTCATATCCGAAAGCCGTCCGATGCTCGAGGCGGGAAGCCGAAAGTTGGCAATAAAGCCGATGACTGCGTCGCCACAATGGCTTTTGGCATATTGGATAAACGTTTCCAAACCTCCTGCAAAGATCAAGGTGTCAAAAGGCCCGTCAAGGCCCTCGGTCATCACGCATCGTTTACGCCGCCGTGCAGGATCACGAATGCATAATCCGTGTCTGAGCTGGTTGCGTAGGTATTTTCACCGCGGCAGTCGGATATGGAGGCGCCGGATTTGGCCGCATTCAGACCGGTCATTCCGTAGTTTTTCATGGTCCGTCCGGCCCGGCCGATCGTGCGCGCGTATACGGGGCGTGCCATTCGCATTGCGCCTCACAGATCGAGTCTCCGACGAAAAGCGCCTTTTTCCCGGACAGAGGGCTCGTCCCTGCAGCGGGACTCCTATCCGTCTCGTTTGCTGCAACAAAAAAACGGGCAGAAGCACGCAGAGTGCCGCGACGAACGCCAGAGTTTGAACTCGCCTCATTTTTGTCACCCTGTATGCCCGATATGTTTGAACACAATATTATTTTATCATAATTTGCATAGAATGTCAACAAATAAATGTGCGACCAATGGAAGAAGGCTGCCGTTTGCGTATCAAAGCGGGCGCTGTCTGTAAAGGAGATAAATCGGATAACGAAAATAGTGATCCTGTAATTGTATACGGTATAATGGCTGTTATCTGATGCGGCTGCGCCGCACAGGGAAGCAGATCCTATCTCGGCCGCAGAGCGTATTGCTCACCGTATAAAACAGCCATTACCATCTCTTAATAGATTCGCGGTATCAGCCGACCTTTTCGAGGATTTTGATATCGTCTGCCGCCAGCTTCGATTCGCTGATAGCAATGTCGAGAATCTGCGCGACCTGCTCGGCCGTCAATCCTTCGCTTTTGACGATGATCGAGCATTTTTCGTCTGAAATAACGGCAACACATTCCTCAAAGCCTTTGGCCTTGACGAGCGTTTCGATGTTGACCTCGCTGTTCATCTCCGCAACCATATCCTCGATGGATTTGAGCGCCTGATTCTTGGTTTCCTGCATAGCGTCGGGGCTGTCGGCAACCTGGCGCAGCGTCTCCATCGCCTCGTCGCGCACACGCTGACGGTTGATCACGGCGGAGGCGAAGAAGTCCTCGGCCGTTTCGGTATCCGTTCCCTCGTTGCCGTCGGCGTTTGCGTCGGTAAGGACGGAGTTGCCTAAAATCTTCGTGCTCTCGTTGCCGAGCACGTCCTCATCACCGCCGCTGCCGCCCAGCGTGGCATTGAGGATGACGGCTACGACCAGCAGCGCCACGCAGCCCGCAATAACGTAATTGCGTGCGCAGAGCAGCTTTTTGTAGTCGTATTTTTTGACCTTTTCCCAAAGTTCCTTGAATTGCATAAGTACCCTCCGTTTATTCATTGTGTGATCACGCTGATTTTGTTGCTTTTGATGTTGAAAAGCGCCGATAAAAGCGAAATGATCTTCTGTTCCGTCGCGGCGGAGGCACCCTTGCAGACGACGGCCACGCCCTCGACGGTCGGCATCCGTTCGCTGATGACGACAGGCTGCGTATTGCCGTCTGTTGTGGCGAAAATGTATTCGCGTGTTTCTTCGTCGCCAAGCAGCGCCCCTGATTCGCCGTAGGTGTGTGAAACCCGCCCGTCGGAAGCGTAGAGGTACTCGTAGCCGGCTGCGAGGGTAATGGCTACCGAGCAGTCCTTGACGCCGTCCAGTTCGCTGATGAGCGAAGCGACCTTCTTTTCCAGCGCCGCCGTGTATTCAGCCGACGAGGGTGCGGAAACGGTCGTGCTCTCCGTTCCTCCCGTGCCGGGCAGCAGCAACAGCGCGATGCCGGCCGCCAGTGCGAGCGCGATATAGAGAAAGGATTTCGATTTTGTCAGCATCAGCAGCTTTTCTTTGATCTCTTATCAGCCTCCTCCGGCGGAGGCGGTCACACCGCTTCCGAATTTTGCGAACAGATAGGCGCCGGCCTCCGTCAGGTCGTCCTCGTCGACGTATACCGTGATGTCGCCGACGACCGCCTCGCCGTCCTGTATACCTATGTCTATGCGGATGTCGCGTGCGTTTATGCCTAAGTCATTCTGTAAAAGCGCATCAAAATACAGAAGAAGCTCCTCGTGAATCTGCTGCTCATATACTGCGCCGTCGTTTGCGGCAATGGAAAGCGTTTCCTGCGCTTCCAATTCGTAGTCAATGGATTTCAGGGAAGCAAAGGGGGAGATCAGTAGCAGGATCAACAGAAGCGATACGATGTATTTGATGTATTTTTCATATGCCCCTCCGCCCGCGAAGGCGACCGACAGCGCGCCCGCGAGCGAGGCCAGAAATACGCTGAGGAAGAAAGTCCGCATTACACGCTCACCCCTATCTTGATGAAGATGGCAACCGAAATCAGAAAAACCGCCGACACGCCGATGATTGTGGACATCAGCACCGACAGGAGGCTGCTGATGTCGTACAGCAGCTTCGATTCGCGGTCGCAGCCGAGGATACGCGCCGCCATTGCCGCCAGCAGTACGACGAACTTATACAGGATCGCTGTGATGATCGGTGGCAGCAGCAGGATCGCCAATGCCGCCACGCCGATATAACCGACCGTCGATTTCACTGTCGCAATTGACGCATTGACTGTACGCGAAGCATCGCCGATTACGGAGCCGATGACGGGGATGAACACGCCTGAGGCGAAGCGGATGCTGCGGTAGGCCAGGTTGTCCGCCGACGCAGTGATCGCCGTCTGAAAGTACAGCACTGCCGAAAACATTGTAAACGCAAACGCCAGAAGCGTCGTGACCGTGTTTTTGACCAGCGTGATGATCGATTGCAGCGAAATGCCGTTCGGCACTGCCGATACCAGCGAAAGTGCAAAGCAGACCTGCAGCAGCGGAAACAGAAAACGGTCAGCCAGTGCAACGACGGCATTGTTGAACAGCAGCATTAACGAAGTGCCCGCCGCGGCAGTCGCGGTGCTGCCGGTCATCGTGTACAGCGAGGCCGTTACCGGTAAAAAGCTGGTCAGAAAAACCGAAAGGTTCAAAAACGCCTGCCTTGTCATCTCAAACAGCGTCTTAAGCGACGTGTACAGAATGCCCGCCAGCGCCAGCACGATGAGCAGCTCGACCGCACTTTCGAGCACGCGTGAATTGGCAAGCCCGCGCGCCGTGTGCAGAAGTGCCGCCAGCAGAACCGTTGCAAGCAGCAGGAACAGCGTACCGGACACGTTTCCGAATATGCCGGTGAGCGTGTCCTGAATCACGGTCAGTGATGCGGATAGCAGATCCTTTTTTCCGCTGTCGGTCATCTTTTCGTAGGTATCGGGCGTGGAAATATCGCCGACTCCCGCTGCCGATTCGACAGAGGCGAGGGCGCTCTCGTCCCCTTCGGCGGCTTGTACGCTCTGCGGCAGCAGAAGCAGGAGCAAGAGCAGCGTGATGAGGGTTTTCTTCATCTTTCGGTCTCCGTTCCTTTGTTGGTTCCTTGATCCGTTCGTAATCGTCCGCGCGTCGCGCGGACGATATGCTCCGGTGAGAATGCGGGAAAACTTGCTTTTTCTTCGGATTTTATAGCCGGCTGTTTGATCAAACGGTTTGCTCGTTTTATGGAACGACGGTATCACAGCAGTTCGCTTGCCATTTCCGCCAGTCCCCTGACGATGGGAAGCGAGTAGAGCAGGATACAGACCTTGCCTGCCAACTCGACCTTGGAAGCAATGCCGGCTTCGCCGCAGTCCTTGCAGATGTCGCAGGTCGCCGAGCAGATCATCGCCGTGCCGAGCGATTTGAGCAGAATGGGGAAATAGCTTTCCAGCCCTGCCTGCCGCGAAAGCGTACCGATGTACTCGATGAGTGGCGTCAGCATAACCGTCAGTGCTGCAATCATAACGATGCCGGCCGACGCGGCAAGCAGCGTGCCCATATCGTTTTTGAACTGCCGCAACAGCCGCACCGCGCAGACTGCCGCAACGGCAAAGGCGCAGATGGTGACCGCGTTCATATGCCGAACACGCTGCGCAGCGTGCGGAAGAGCGAATCCAGTTCGTTGATGATGAGGAACATCACCAGGATAACGCCCGCAATGGAGACAAAGGTTGCCTGCTCGTCCCGTCCGTATTTCTGGAGGATCTGATACGCCACCGAGACCAGCAGCCCCACGCCGGCGATTTTAAGCAAAACGCTGATGCTCATACTTACAGCCTTTCTTATAATACGATTTCTTGATTGAACGGTTTGAAACCGTTTGATCTCCTGCGGCAAATGCTGCGGTTTGCAAATCCCTTGAATGGGGCTTGGAGCAAAGCTCCAATTGGCCGTTATCGACAAACTGATATAATCGGTATGCCTGTGCCCTTTGCTTTTCAAAAGAGGATCACCGCAATCATCGCGCCGGCCAGTGCGCCCAGCGAGCGATAGCTGCGCCGCTTTTTTTCCGCGCTTTCACGCAGGCGTGCCACTTTTTCCTGCAAAAACGCTTCGGTGGTCTCCAGCGCTGCGTATTGCTCGCGCATCGAAACGCCGCCGAGCGTGCGGCCGAAGGCCAGAAGCGCGTCCCGTGTCTCGCCGGTGGCCGTCAGACGGCCCACCGCCTCGCAGAATGAAGCCGAATAGCCGCCCCGTGCGTCTTTGAGACAGGCGAGAAAGCCGCATTTTTCCAGCGCATCGTCGTAAAAGTCCGCGAAAATCACTTCAAGCGAGAAATGCGTATAGGTGATACGCGTGCGGATGTGTGCCAGCAGCGCCAATATACCCGAAAGCTGACGGTAGCTGGTGTTTTCAGCTTCGGCTACCGATGCGCCCGCGAAAAAGCAGGCGCCGACAATGATAAGCGCCGAGAGCAATTTAAGGGGTGTAAAGATCATAGCGGTAGCCCCCTTCAGACGTCAGCAGCACGAACAGCGCAAAGATCCCGTTGTCGCAGAGTCTTTTCAGAAACGGCCGGCGCATCGCGCCCGCATAGTCAGGTGCGTGTGCGGAGGCGATCAGGTATACGCCGCTGTTCTGTGTTTCGGCCACGGCGGCTGCTTCAGCTTCCGACAGTTCGTCGCAGACGATCACCTCCGGCGACATAGATCGGGTCAGCAGTTCGATGCCGGCTGCCTTCGGCATATCCCGCACACAGTCGATGAGCGAACACATTTTATCGGGCAGAAACAGCTCGCAGCGCTCGTCGACGATGCCGACGCGGCGCGGGTGCGGATAATTCCCCGACGCCAGCAGATATGCAATGCTGCGCAGGAAGGTTGTCTTGCCTGCCGCAGGCGGCGAAAGCACCAGCGTTGAGCAGAGACCGTGCGTCTTGTAATGCTCAGCCAAATTGGCTGCGAAGTCGGGCAAAAAGCGCGGGATGCGGATGTTGATGGAGTAGATCCGGCGGAAGCCGGTCACATGCCCGTCGGCGCGGACCGCCTCGCCGCAGACGCCTGCGCGCGCACCGCCCTCGATGGGAATGAAGCCGTTGCGCACCGTGTCGTCATAAGCGTACATGGAGTAAGCCGTCAGCTCGGCGAGTGTGGCGCGCAGGTCATCCTCGTCGGCGTGCAGCGCGGATTCGATGCGGCAGACCTTTCCGTGTTCATTGACAAACAGGTTTCTGCCGTTGACCGAAAGCGAAAGCGGCGCGTTGAGCCGCAGGCGCACCTCCGTCACCGACGAAGCGACGGCGCGCGGCAGCAGGGAGAGGGGGAAGGCAATGCGACGGGGCAAAAAACGAAGCACCTCGTTAATGTCCGTTGAAAACACCCCGCTTTTTCAGCAGTATACCGCAGAAGGCAAAGTAGATCAGCACGAATACGCCGATTGACAGCACCAGTGCCGCGCTGGCCGGCAGGAAGCTCAGCAGCGTCAGCAGTCGGCGGCAGAGAAGCGCCAGCACCACCGTTACAGCCAGCGGCAGCACCATGCTCTGCAGGGGGAAAAAGCGTACGGCGCTTTTTTTGCGGATGCGGATCATACAGGTCAGAAAGGCAAACGTGTTCGAAGCGATGAGCAGATACGTATAGCCCATTGCGCCCGCCCGCGGAACGAGCAGGTAGATGATGACGATACGGCACACCGAGTTGATGATCGACGTCTTGAGCGTGTACACCTGCTCGCCGATGCTTTTAAGCAGCCCGTCGGCGATTGTTTCAACATACATAAACGGCGTCACCAGCGCAATCAGCCGCAGGAAGGGCGCCGCAGCGGCGTCCTTGTAGAGCAGTATGGCGATTTCCTCGGGGAAGAAAAAGAATACGCCGCCCACCGCCGTCGAAAATACGAAGGCCAGGAAAAGGATGCGTTCAATGCGCGCGTCGCGCGCGGTTTTGTCCACCCGCGTGTTGAGACGTGAAATCTCCGGAATCAGAATGGAAACCAGAGACGACAAAAACGCGAAGGGGAAAAACACAATCGGGATTACCATCCCGCGTATGAGTCCGAACTCTGCCAGCGACGCTGCACGGTCGTTGCCATAAAGCGCCAGACAATAGGGGATGAGCACATTTTCGACCGTATGGAGTATACTTGTAACATAAGAGCTTGCGGCCATCGGCATCGCCACCCGCGCGAAGGGACCCACGGGTGTTTTCGCACCTTTTTTCGGCCGGATGCTGCATACATAGAAAAGGGAGAGATAAAGGAACGAACTGATTTCACCCGCGACGATGCCGACGACGATCCCTACGCAAAGCCTGCCGATATCGGTTTCGTTCTGCATAAACAGTCCGAAGCACAGCATTGTCGAGCAGGTCTTGATGATCTGCTCGAACAGTGAATTGGAGGAAGGCACGAGCACCTTGCGGTAGGCCATAAACGCACCCTTCAGACAGGAGGTGACTGCCATAAAGGGCAGGGAAAGTGCCAGTATGTACAGCGGCGCGCGGGTACGCTCGTCGCCGAGCAGCGTGGTCGAAACGCCGTTTGTCACCGCGGCCATCAGTCCTGCGGCTACCAGCGCGATGGCCAGCGACAGTCGGAAGGCGCTGTTGAGCATCCCGTCGGCACGTCCGTCCGGCGATTGCTCGAGCCGCTCGGCGACCAGCCGGGATACCGCTACGGTGAAGCCTGCCGTCGCGAACGAGGAAAAAAGCGTGTAGACCGACATCACGAGCTGATGGAGTCCCATACCCTCCGCGCCGATGCGCACCGACAGGTAGAGGCGGAACAGCATGCCGATCCCCTTGCAGGCAAGTGAGAACACCGTCAGCAGGACGGCGTTTCTGATCAGTGCTCCCGATACATTTGTCCTCGTGGTCCCTTTTATTGTTTCAGTCATAGCGGCTTACCCTTCTGTATTCTTTCGTTAAAACACTTTATGAAAGTGGCCGCGAAAACATTCTTGAAAAACCGCGCGTTGTGTGGTATAATAAGGATGCTGTAAAGGAGACGCGATTTGCTGTGTTGGGAAGGATACCGCATTTTCGGACCTTACCGGAACGATGCGGCTGCCGCCCGCCTTGTCCGGATACGGCGCGGCGTCGGCCCGAAAACCTGAGATTCTGCTTTCCTTTTTCATAGAGCGTCTTGGAAATGCGGGCGGTCCGCGTTTGGGACGAGATGAATTCCGCAGCGTATCTCTGGAAAATCGAAACGTTTATCATGTGAAAAGAAACAGACGGAAAGGGTGCATCAAGGATGATGACAAAGCAAAGATTTGCGCTGCTGGCCGCGCTGCTGCTCTGTGTGCCGCTGCTGTTCGGCGCGACCGCGGCATCCGACGCGCCTTCAGAGGCGCCGGTCTCGCGCGGCGAATCGTTTTCGATGGGGGAATATGTGCTTGACCGCGACGACGATTATTTTCATTTCAGCTCGGACGCCGGCGTGCGCATCAGCGGCTATATCGGCGGTGATCTGATTGGCTTCTCCAATGAGCCGAAGATCAGCGCGGTCATCGACGGCAATCTGCGCTTTGCCGGCGTTTCGCTCGAGGTGACCGGAGATGTGGCGCGCAACATCACGGTGGCCTGCGGCGAAGCGACGTTGGCGGCAAGCTCGAAAAATGTGTATTTTATCGGCGAAACGCTTTATTTCTCCGGCAGTACCGGCGATCTGACAGCCGAGGCCGTGGAGGTCTCTCTCAGCGGACGGGTGGAGGGCGATGTGGATGTGCAGGCCGACCGCGTAACGTTTCTGAACGGCTTTTCCTGCGGCGGAACCATACGCGTTACCGCTAAGGAGGTCGATTTCGGCCCTGTAGAAGCGGCCGCGGTCGATTGGAACGAAGTGACGACCGGAAGCGAAATCGGCGGCCGGCTCCTCGACCTTGTCTACAATATTCCTGCGCAGATTTTGATTGTTCTCCTTTTGTTGTTTTTGTTCCGCAGGCCGTTCGGCAATCTGTGCGCCGGCTTTAACCGTGACAAGGTCAAAATTGTGTTTACCGGTCTGGCGGGGCTGTTCATTCCCATCCTTGCAATATTCCTGCTGCTGACGGTCATCGGCATGCCGGTGTCTTTGCTGCTTTTGGCCGGTTATCTATTCCTCTACTTTGTATGCGAGCCGGTCGCCGCCATCCTGATCGCCGGCACATATATCAATATGGAAAACAAGTATCTTTCGTCGGCGCTTGTTATGGTTGCCATCACGCTGCTGAAGCTGGTGCCGGTTCTGTCGGAAGCCGTGACGCTTGTCTGCTTTGTGCTTGTGCTCGGGACGCTGCTGCGCGCGGCGTTCCGCCGCGGACCGTCCGTTCCGCCGCCTGAACTGGGCGGGTTTCAGGTATAGAGTCTGTTCCCATCCTGTGCGGTCATTTGATCAGGCCGTACAGGATGGGAAATGCGAAAAAAACAAAAAAATTCAAAAAAGGTATTGCAAAAAGCGAAAAGATATGGTATGATAACAAAGTCGCTAGGGCGTGTGACAACAGCGGCCCGGGCGCGAGAGGATACGGTTCGGTAGTTCAGTTGGTTAGAACGCTAGCCTGTCACGCTAGAGGTCGTGGGTTCGAGCCCCATCCGAATCGCCAGGAAAAGCAGTTTCGCGC
>CAJFRY010000026.1:0-571 GCA_904419545.1 Candidatus Woodwardiibium gallinarum | reverse complement strand
GAAGACGTGCGCGGGATATGCCTCTGTAGCTCAGTTGGTAGAGCAGAGGACTGAAAATCCTCGTGTCGTTGGTTCAATTCCGACCGGAGGCACCAGAAACAGGGAGAAGCGGCGCGCCGGCTGAAGAAGGGCGGCGCGCGGCAGGAAAGCAGAATGCGGATTTAGCTCATTTGGTAGAGCGCGACCTTGCCAAGGTCGAGGTAGCGGGTTCGAACCCCGTAATCCGCTCCAAAGGGGCGGCCCGGCGCCGACCTCCGCGCATTGGCGCGGTTCTTCCTTCTCTCTCGGGAGAAAGCGTCTTTCTCCCTCTTTCTATGCTGATGTGGCACAGGTGGTAGCGCACATCCTTGGTAAGGATGAGGTCACGAGTTCGAATCTCGTCATCAGCTCCAAATACGGCGCCATAGCCAAGCGGTAAGGCAGAGGTCTGCAAAACCTTCATCCCCCAGTTCGATTCTGGGTGGCGCCTCCAATACGGTTCGGTAGTTCAGTTGGTTAGAACGCTAGCCTGTCACGCTAGAGGTCGTGGGTTCGAGCCCCATCCGAATCGCCAGGAAAAGCAGTTTCGCGC
>CAJFRY010000025.1 GCA_904419545.1 Candidatus Woodwardiibium gallinarum | reverse complement strand
CTGTTTAGGGTTTCCATTTGATGCTTTCCGGTAGGAATAAGTGAAAGACCTTTTCATATGCACCTTGAAAATTGAATAATCATCCGAATGGAATATGACCGTGCTATGACCTTCCGAAAGAAGTAAGCACGCGACGCTGCCTGACAGGGGTAGGGATAGAAAAACGGTATTCAGAGAAAACAGCCAATCCGGAAAAGAAGCACGCTCGAAAATCGGTGAAGGTCGACATATTGCACGGCGGCAGGATTGGTGAGTTTACCGGACGAGCAGGAAATCCGGAAGACGATGAAACAGATGCGAAGCGCATCACAGCTTCCAAAACAGCTCACCGCATAAAAAGAAAACGGCGTAACCCGCAAAAAATCGGGTCACACCATTTCCTTATATTTTACTGCCTTACCACCACCGGGCTTTAGTCTTGGGGAATATAAAAAAACAATCCGGCCGTTATTTTCTCTTCCGCTTTACAGCAAAGACAATGACAACAATCAAAATAACCAGCACCGCTGCGCCGATGCAGAGATAGAGAATGAAATACAACTGTAATACAAGAGTAGCCTTTACATCAAACGCTTGAATTTATGTTAGCCTTTTAGGGGGAGTCAAACGCCGGCGTCTGCGCTTATCTATCACGTGTTGGCTTTTCCGTGTAAAAATGATATAATATATTTTTTGGTACACTCCCGCTCTGCGGAAAATCCATATCCACTTTTCGGTCGTTTTCACTACAGTGTCTGGAATGAGATTGTAATTACCATTTCGCAACGATTTTCCCGTAGATCAGTTTCTTGGTATAATTGAATTTGGAAATTGCGACAATGACCTGGTCGCCGATATTGAAATCTTCATCATACTGGTTAGGCGAGTAGGTGCACAGACAATCCAGGTTTTCCTCCAGCTTGCAGAATACACCGCCCTTGTATTTGCCGGTGATGACGGAGGCCCGTCGGCTGCGCAGGGGATGGCGGGTATCCGCGCCGTCGAAAGGATGGGGTTCGGCTTCCTTTACAGAGATTCGCAGTCCTGTTTCGCCGTCATATCCCTTGATGACGGCGGTGTGGGAATCTCCCGGTCGATAACGTTCTCGCAGATCGGGGATCATCGCGTAGGATAAATCCCGCTGGGAGAGCGTCATATCAAATCCGCCTGCATTGCAGAGCAGATGCGTCCTGCCTACAGCGAGAATTCTTGCCGTAATTTTTCTCCCTTGCTCCGGTGTCACGCGCAGGAAAGTACGTCGACGGATTGCCAGAGCCATTCTACGGGATGCGGTACAGCATTCGCTTTCGCGATCAATCCCATTGATGACATAATCAATCACGGCGCCCGCCATAGAACGCAGTACGTGCGTTGGTCTTTTTGTATTTTCGTCAAACCAGATTTCCTGCTCGGGAATCAGTACCTTAACACGATAGTTAATCACCACAAGGCAATTAATTTCTTTCCTTTCCAGCTCGCCGGTTTCCCTGTTTTTCAGAGTGATAACCGTGGTATCCATACCGGCGACACGACCGGTCAGCACGGAACCGGAACGGTAGGACGCATAGATGGCGTTCCATTCTTTCTGTTGCTCTTCGGATAAGTCCTTATCCAGCTCGGTCAAATCCAGTTTTTCAAAATCCATAATATTTTTCCTCTCTTTCATTTATAGAATTTGTATGTGCCGTCTTTCTTCCACGCAAAGCAGTGTTCACATGGGGCCACCAGTCTCGTCTGCTGCTCCGGAGAGCCCAGTACAAATACAATCATGCGGTATTTATGACTGATGTTTTCCAGCGCGGCGCATATGACGGGCTCCCGACCGGGGGTTACAATACAAACGTCATACCGCCAAAGCTTTTCCTGCCGCTGCCGGAAAAAGGTCAGCGCGAAGGGTTCGCTTCCCTTCTGCACAGACTCGATATGTTTCGGCTCCATCAGAAGCATAATATCAATTGCCAGCAGCACATCTGTGTTGACAACTTTGCTTGGTTCACGCAGGATATCCTTTTCCTTTCGGATCAGTGCGCCGCATTCCATCTGGTGCACAATCGTGTCGAAATTCAAACCGGTATATTTCTGCCGCAGCAACTGTCTGGCCTGATCCGTGCGGACAGCGCCGTACTGCCGCACCATCTCCAGCAGGTCTTTTTGCGGCTTACTCAGGAGCATCGCTTTCTACCTCCTCTCCATAGCCGTCCGCCGGCATATACAGATCGTCGCTGCCGATATATTCCGGCGGGAGACTTAAAATCAGACCGCTGTCTTTTTCACAGATGCAGTTGAAAAGAGTAGACATCAGGTAGGCCGTCGGATTGACAATCCGCTGATCATTATGCTTCATACTCTCGATAGCCGCCATAACGGTATCCGAATCCAAAAGGGAAAGATAGCTGCGCACCTTGGACTGCGGCAGACGGGCATTTCCGATTTTCAGCGTGTCAGAATAGCGGACAGTTTCAGCAGATATGTACGTATATATACGACTTCACAGAATCTGTATTGGGGTATGTTTACGGTCCGCATACCGAACCCGAATGACGTATTTGTGTACTATGAACCGGCGCTGACGATCTTTCTGGACGACAGGGCGCAGTACGAGGCGCTTCTGGCGCGGAAAGACGAGGTCGTCCATGATGTTTATACCTTAATGCGGGGCAAATTCCCTCTGGACAAGCTGGAAAAGGCTTTCGGTTATCCGATTCTGACCGAGGAAAACACCGTAGTCAAAATCATCCTGAAATCGGATATGGACCCCGTCCTGCTCAACACCATCGCCGGCACGAGATGACGCGCGGGAGAGCGCCGGATGCAGACGCATACGCTCGGATGGACGACGGCAGCACTTTCGGAAAAAAGAAAACCCGAAGACGGGATTTCCCTGCCTTCGGGTATCGTTTTGCTTCGGGATTATGCGCCGCTCGGGAGTTGCTGACGGATCGCGTTGTAAATCAGCCGCTGTCCGGCTTCGTTAGGATGGATGCCGTCTGCACAGAGATAGCTGCGGAAATCCGGCTGTGCGAGAAAAGCGCTGCGGATGTCAAGCACCGGAACGCCGGCGGCGGACGCCACCTGAACAGCCGCGATGTTGAACATTTCCTGCCAGCGGCCGATGAAGCCGACTTCTTTCAGAAAGCGCAGGATGCGCGACGGCGACAGGTTGCGGCTGATCCAGCGGAAATAGCGTCCCGAATCGATCGGCGGCAGATTCAGTACGATCGGCTTGCCGCCAAGCCGCTTGATGGTCTCGAGCATACGGGCGTATTTCTGTTTGAACGCTTCGAGCGGCGTCTTGCAGATATGCGCCGCCTCCGGGTCATCGGAAACCGATTTCCAATCAAAATCGCAGTCGTTTCCTCCGAATTCGAGTACGGTGTAATCGTATTCGCCGATGCGGTCCTCACATTTTTTCAGCATTTCTTCCCCTTTGGTTACCGTACAGCCGAAGGAGGCCAGGTTGTCCACCTTTGCGCCGGCGTCCTGTTCAAACAGGCGCGCGGCAGATTCCTTCGCATAAATGTAGCGGCCGCGTGTGTCGTCCAGCACAACACCCTTGGCGACTGAATCGCCCAATATACAAACCTTTAGAGGCATATTTCGACTCCTTTTTACAATAAACCGTATTGCGTCATCTAATATTCAATATTATATCATGAGATAAGCATACTGTCAATATGTGCGGGGGTCTTTTCCGGTTAAATCTTTATGACTGTGGATGCAAGAAAGCGTTTGCATTTGCGGCGGATGTGTGTTATACTGTGTGTGAAATAGAGTTTTACGAATGTCAGAGCGCACGTTTGTCACACACCGAAGTTTCGCCGGGGGGCGAAACTTCCGGGGCGGAATTCAGAGGGGCGAGCGACGCAAACGAAAAACTGATGCCGTGCACAGACTTGTCACCCACCGGGCTTCGATTTTTCGTTGGGATTTTCGTAGATAAGTTCAGAGCGCGCAGCAAAGCGGTCGGTTAGACGCTTTGCAGTCGATTTTCAAAGGTGGGACATTCGGATTTTTTGGGTATTATTACGGTTTGTACCTTTGAAAGGAAAATTTCAGACTGTATGGGACAATGCGCCGAATGTATATGACCATACATGGCGGCGGGTGTACGGCACGTCTGTTGGCGAAATACAGGAATGCCTTGGAATTGCACGCCCGGCGTGGGATAAAGGAGAGAGCGGAATGAAAGAGATCGAAGAGCTTGCGGTGCTGCTGAAAAATGAACGTCCGCAGGAGTGGGAGAGCTTTCCCGACATCGAGCTTTATAAGGATCAGCTTTTGGGCTATATGCAGCGGCAGCGTATCTGGTCCAAGGGCGACGACGCGCTTACCGGTGCGATGATCAGCAATTACATCAAAATGGGACTGATGCCCGGTCCCGCAGACAAGAAATATACGCGTGAGCACATTGCGTATCTCACGGCCATTCAGGCGCTCAAGCAGGTCATCAGCGTAGCCGATACGGGGCTGCTGCTGCGCAGCCGCAGGGAAAGCGATATGCAGCGCTTTTATGAAGAATTCCGTGAGCGGCTCAACGGCGCGATGGACGTCTCGGCCGCCGGCCTTTGTGACGTAAGCGATGATGAGCTTGCATCGGAGGTGCTTACCCGCACGTTGCGCGCGTACGCTGACCGCATCGTTTACGAGCGTATGCTTGCCGTCCTGCGGGAGCGGGAGGAAGCGCGCAGAAAAGATGAGGAAGAAGCCCAGAAAAAGGAAAAAGAGGATAAGAAAAAGAATAAAACCGATTAGCCGCTTGTCTTTTCGGTTATACTCGGGATATCCAACCGATAGAAAGGGAGATATCACCGATGAAAAAACAAACGCTGCTTTGTTTTGCACTGACCGCGGTGGTGCTGTTCGCTTCCGCCGCTTTCCTTCCCTCCAACGAGGCGGAGATTTACGACCAGGTCGTCCGGCTGCATATCCTTGCCAATTCCGACAGCGAGCGTGACCAGGAGCTCAAGCTGCTTGTACGCGATGCTGTGATTGCCCGCAGCGAGGAAATTTTCGGAACATATGACGCCATCGACGATGTGTTGGCGGATATGCCCGCCGTGCAGGACAAGCTCTGCGCCGTCGCGCGCGAGACGCTCGACGCAAACGGCTGCGATCTGCCGGTCACGGCCGCGTGGGGTCGAGAAAGCTATCCTACCCGTGAATACGAGGGAATCAGCTTTCCGGCAGGCAGCTATTATTCCCTGCGTCTTCAGATCGGCGAAGCTGCGGGGCAGAACTGGTTCTGCGTCCTTTTCCCGCCTCTCTGCCTTTCTGCCTCAACGGCGCACGAGGCGCTGCAGGCGACTACGCTCACCGAAAACGCCATTCATGTATTTTTAGAAACCAATAAGCCGAAATATGTTTTTCGCTTCAAGCTGCTGGAGTGGTTCGGCTGGTAAGAAAGGGGGATAGGCGATGCTGCACAGGATCATCGGCCGCGCGGGATGCGGAAAAACGACGTATCTGCTTACCGTTCTGCGCGAGGCGCTGGAGAACGGAGCGGACTGTGTCGTCCTCGTGCCTGAGCAGCAGTCGCTGGAAACCGAGCGCCTGCTGAGTGAGACGCTGGGCGATGGCTACAATATGCACTGCGAGGTGCTCAACTTCGAGCGTCTGCCCAACCGAGTGGCGCGGGAGTACGGAGACTTGGCCCGCACGTTTATTGACGACAGCGGCCGCGACCTCCTTCTCTCCGTTGTGCTGGAGCGGCTTTCCCCGCGATTGACCGAATACGGCGGCGTCTGTGCCGACGGCGACTTTATCCGCAAAGCGCTGTCGGCCATCGCCGCATTTAAGGCCGCCGGCGTCGACGCGGACGCGCTGGACGCCGCTGCGGACCGTCTGCGCGGCTCCTCCGCGCGGCTGGCCGCCAAGCTGTCCGACCTCAGCCTGATCCTTCGTGCCTATGGGGACGCGTTTCCCGAGGGGCTGTCAGATACATACGACGCGCTCACGCAGCTTGCCGCCGAGCTGCCTGACAAGCCCTTTTTTGCCGGGAAATTTGTGTTCGTGGACGGGTTCTATAATTTCACCGGTCAGGAGCACGCGATCCTGGATGTGCTCATCCCGCAGAGCGCGGAGACTTACATCGCCTTCACGGCGGACGGCGGGGACGACAGCGGCATTTTTTCCAAGAACCAGGCGGCGGCCGCGCGGCTGGCCGCCGCTAACCGTCCGTTTGCCGACGTGATTTTGAACGATAACTACCGCGCACGGTCTGCTGCTCTGCGTCATCTTGAAGCGCGGCTCTGGAGCGAGCCGTCGCCCGTATTCCCCGGCGAGCCGGCCGGCGTTTCGGTCGTCGAATGCCCCGACCCGTTCGCGCAGGCCGAGGCCGTCTGCGGTGAGGTGCTCAGGCGCGTGCGTGCGGGCAGCCGCTACCGGGATATTGCCGTCACGATGCGCGCGCCCGACGGACAGAGCGAGCTGATTGCCTCGATGCTGGAAATCCACGGCGTCCCCGCGTTCGTGTCGGTCAAGAAGCCGGTCGTCACCGAGCCGTTCTTTTCGTTCCTGCTGGCGTCTCTGGATATTGTATGCACGGATTTTTCGGTGCCGTCGGTCAAGAAATACATAAAAAGCGGTTTTTCTGGCCTCGGCGTGCGCGAAAGTGACCTCCTGCTGCGCTATGTTTCGATGTGGAGTCTGCGCGGCCGCCGCAGCTATGAAACCGATTGGACGATGCATCCGGACGGCTACCGCACCGGGCTGAACCGCCGCGATGCGTCGGTGCTGCGGCTTGTCAATGGCGCGCGTGCGCAGGTCTGCGAAGCGCTGACCGCGCTTTGTGAGGATTTCGCCGCCGATGGCCTGACCGTTTCACGCGCGCTGCGCGCGCTGTTCCGCCATGTTGAATCATCCGGCGCGCCCGCGCGGCTGGCTGCGCAGGCCGAGGCGCTGCGCAGCCGGGGGGAAGAGGAGGCCGCGCTGCGCCTTTCCCAGCTTTGGGATCTGTTTGTCGGCCTCTGCGACCAGTTCCATACCGTCTGCCCCGACGCGCCGGTCACGCCGGCGCGCTTCCGTGAGCTGTTCCGTCTTGCGGCGGAGGAAAAGAGCGTGGGCACCATTCCCGCTTCGCTGGATGCGGTCACCGTCGGCTCGGCAGAGCTGCTGCGCGCGGGGAATGTTCGGCATCTGCTTGTGACGGATGTGAATGACGGCGTGTTTCCCGCGCCGCCGTCCGACCGCAGTCTGTTTGACAGCGACGAGCTGGTTGCGCTTGAGGGCTGCGGCTGCGCCGTCGGTGAGAGCGCCGACGAACAGATCGAAACCGAACGCTTTCTGTTCTACGCCGTCGCGTCGCTTCCGAGCGAGAGCCTGACGCTGCTGTACACGAACACCGATTCGCTCGGCGCGCGCCTGCGTCCCTCGATCGGCGTGCTGCGCGTGGAGGCGCTGTTCCCCGCGCTGCAAAGACGTGTCTTCGGCAGGAACCCGGCCGACCTGCTCTTCTCGCGCCGCAGCGTGGCCGAGCGGCTCCGTCTGCTGCCCGACCCGGCTCCGATCCGCGCGCTGCTGGCAGAGCAGGGGATGCCGCCGCTGCCCGACGGTCCGATCTCCGACCCGGCTGCCGCACTTTCCGGCGCGGGAAACATCGTCCGTTTGACCCCAAGCCGGATGGATACCTATACCTATTGCCCCTTTTCCTACTTCGGCCGGTATGTGCTGGGACTGAAAAGCAGCGAGAAGGCTTCGTTCGCCCGTCCGGAGATCGGGACCTTCGTCCACGCGCTGCTCGAGACGTTCGTGCAAAGCCGTATGCAGGCCGGCGCCTTCGTCCCGCCGACGGCGGAGGAAATCGACGCTGAGGTTGAACGGCTGACTGCGGACTATCTGGCGGGCCTGTCCGCCGCGCCGGAAAGCGCAGGCCGCCGCTTTCGGTATACCTTTACCAAGCTGAAAAAAACAATGAAGCTGCTGCTGCAAAACCTTTCCGACGAGCTGGAAAACTGTGCCTTTGTCCCGGCGGCGTTCGAGCTGAAAATGGGGATGGGCGAGGACGCCGAGGGTTTGCGCTATACGACAGACGCGGGCACGACGGTCACGCTTTCAGGCATCGCCGACCGCGTGGATTTGTATAAAAAGGGCGGAAAGACCTATGTCCGTGTGATCGATTATAAAACCGGCACCAAGGTTTTTGACCGCAGCGCGCTTGAAAACGGGCTGGATTTGCAGATGTTTTATTACCTGTTCGCCTATTGCCGCGCCGACCGCAGCGGAAGCACGCTGCCGGCGGGCGTGCTGTATGTTCCCGCTAAGCTGCCGCAGTTCAGCGTCAGCGGCGGGGAGAGTGAAGAGGAGCTGGCGCGGCGTACGGAAAAGGGCTTTGTCCGCAGCGGACTGCTGTTGGCCGATGCGGAGATCGTCCGTGCGATGGACCCGGCGGGGGAGGGACGCTTCCTTCCTGCGCGCTTCAAGAAGGACGGCAGTTTTTATTCGGGTTCCAGTGTGGCAGAACTGGAGCAGCTCGGAAAGCTCGAACGGCAGATGGAACGCTATATCCGCCAAATCGGCGATCGGATTGCCGCCGGCGAGATGCGCGTCTCACCGCTCGTGCTGGACGACAACCACAACGCCTGCACCTTCTGCGATATGAAGCCGGTCTGTCGGCTGGCGTGCAATAAGCGCATTCGCCGCGAGAGCAACCGCTTCGGAGAGGAGGACGAATGATGCCGAACTGGACCGAATCCCAGCGGAAAGCCATCGAGACGCAAAACCGCAGCCTGCTCGTCAGCGCCGGCGCGGGCAGCGGCAAGACCACCGTGCTCACCGAGCGCATCCTGCGCCGCCTGATTGCGGGCGGCGACGTCAGCCGTTTACTCGTCGTCACTTTTACGAAGGCGGCGGCTTCGGATATGAAAGAAAAGCTGTACGCGGCGCTCAGCCGCGCCATCGCCGAGAATCCGACGGATCGCCATCTGCGCGGCCAGCTCTACCGCCTGTCGGGCGCGCGCATCTGCACCATCCATTCGTTCTGCTATGAGCTGATCCGCAGGCACTTCGCCGTCCTCGGTCTGTCGCCCAAGGTGCGCGTGGCCGATGCGGCCGAGTGCGCCATTCTCTCCAAGCGCTGCGTCAGCGAGACGCTTGAGCATTTCTATCAGACCGGCGGCGAGGATTTCTTCGCACTGCTGGGCAATTTCGACAGCGAAAAGAGCGACGAACCGTTTGTCAAGCTGCTGCTGTCCTGCTATGATCGCATCCGCGCCTATCCCGATTATCTCGGCTTCCTTGACGAGGTTGCGGACAAGCTGCGGTGCGAACGGGAGAACGCTGCGCGTGACGGTATATTCGCGACCGAAGCCGGACGGCTCGTCTGCAAAGAGAGCGTGCGTGTCCTCGGGCGGATGCTGGATAAGGCGCGCGCGCTGCTGGAATTCGTCTCTGCCACGGCCGACAGTGAGCGTCAGATCGCGCCGGTCGAAGGGCTGCTTGAACAGCTCGGAGCGCTGTCAGAAGCACCGGAACGCGGCTATACCGCGCTTCGCGACGCGCTCGGCGCGTTCGCACCGCCGAGGCTGTACACGCTGAAAATGGACCCCGATCAGGCGGAGCTGCTCAAAGCCGGCAAAACGGAAATCGTCGATGCAGTCAGAAAGCTGCAAAAGGACTATTTTGCGCTGCCCGAGGACGAAGCCGCCGCCGATTTCGCGAAGACGGCGGACATCTTCGCGCCGCTTATCGCCGTCCTGCGCGACTACGACGCGCGCTTTTCCGCCGCCAAGCACGAGCGGAAGGTGGTGGACTTTTCGGATCTGGAGCACCTGACCGTGCGCCTGCTGACCGAGCGGCACGAGGAAGGCTACGTCCGCACGCCGCTCTGCCGGAAGCTGCAAAGCGAATTTGACGAGCTGTGCATCGACGAATATCAGGACGTCAACCGTTTACAGGATTTGATTTTCGCTTCGGTCGCGAGGAACGACAATCGTTTTATGGTCGGCGACGTCAAGCAGAGCATCTACCGCTTCCGCAATGCCGAGCCGGAAATCTTCGAGTCCTATCGGAACGATTATGACGGCGGGAATACGGGTGAGACGGTGTTCCTGCGGGAAAACTTCCGCTGCAACCGATGCATCACCGAGTTCGTCAACGCCGTGCTCACGCCCGTGTATACGAAAGAAAACACCGGCAGCGACTACGCGTCCGAGGCGCTGATTTTCGCCAAGCCCGGGCCGGACGTCCGCCTGCCCGTGCAGGCGGCGCTCTGCGTGCTCGGCGAGGACGGGAAGCAATCGGACGGCGTCGCGGCGGAGGCGGCCTACGTCGCTTCGGAAATCCGGCGGCTCGTTGCCGAGGAGCGGCTGCAAAACGGCGAGCGCATCCGCTATTCCGATATCGCGATCCTTTTCCGCACGGTGCGCGGCTTTTCGGAGCCCTACGAGAACGCGCTCGAGCGCTGCGGCATCCCTGTCCGCACTGAACGCGCGGACGCGTTCATGAACCGCCCGGAAATCGAGCTGGCGCTGGCGCTGCTGAAGGCGGTGGACAATCCCGCCGACGACATCGCCGTCGCCGCCGCGATGCGCAGTCCGATTTACCGCTTCACGGCGGACGAGCTGTTTCGGATCGCGCGCTTTGCCGATGCCGGCTGCTTTTATGACAAGGTGCGCGGGTATGCGTCGGTCTGGCGCAACCGCACCCGCGTCCGCGGTGCCGTCTACCGTCGGAAGGCGCTGCCGTCGCCGCCGCTTTTCCGCGCCGCACCGGCCTTCTTCTCCGTTCTCGGGCGGAACGTATCGCTGCCGCTTGCCGAAAAATGCCTTGCCTTCACGCGTGAGCTGGCCGGGCTGCGCGCGCAGGCGCGGGGGATGACCAGCCACGCCTTTCTCTGGCTGCTTTACAGCCGCACGGGACTGCCCGCCATTGCCGCCGCCGACGAGGACGGCGAGAAGAAAGCGGCCAACCTGCGCACGCTGTACAGCTTTGCCGAGGCGTTTGAAAGCAGCTCCTATAAGGGTCTGTCGGCCTTCCTTGACCATTTTGCGGACATCTATGACAGTTATTCCGCCGGTCCGGACGCATCCTTTTCGCCGAGCGGCGAGGACTGCGTGCGGCTGATGTCGGTACATAAGTCGAAAGGGCTGGAGTTTCCCGTCTGCTTCGTCGTCGGGCTGGGCAAGGCCATCAATGTTTCGGATACGCGCGATCGGTTTATGATCGATCCGTCGTTCGGCGTGGCCTTCAAGCTGCGCGAGGGGGACGGCGTCCGCACGCGTGACACGCTGCTCCGCCGCGCCGCCGCCGTCGCCGAGCGGCAAAAGCTGCTCTGTGAGGAACTGCGCGCGCTCTATGTTGCGCTTACGCGCGGGCGCGAACGGCTTTATGTCACCGCGACGGTCGGATATGACGCACTGGAGACTGATGTCGACTTTGCCGACACGCGTGCCGCTGTCGACTGGCTTGTCCCCGTGCTTCGGAAGCCTGTCCCGTCGATGTTCAACTGCCGGATTTTAGACAGCGGCTACACCGGCCGCACCGCGCCGTCTCCGCAGCCGGTAGCTGCTGCGGATGTAGCTCTGCAGCAGGCTGCGCTGGCAGCGGTCGGATATGTATATCCGCACGCGCGCGCGTGCGGAGTGGCGGCCAAAATGTCGGTCAGCGAGCTGCGCCGCGGTCTGCTGGAGGACGACGAGTATACGCATACCGTCCGCAGAAGCGATTTCTCGCGCCGTCCGGCCTTTCTCGGCGGGCAGGAGGTGCGTCCGGCCGAACGGGGCACAGCAAATCACGTCTTTATGCAGTTCGCCTCCTTCGACCGGGTAGAACGGGACGGCGTGCGCGCCGAGATTCTGCGGCTGCTTGCCGACCGGATGCTCACGCCCGAGCAGGCCGGAATGATCGAGTCCGCTGCGTTGGAAATTTTCTTTGCCTCGCCGCTCTACACAAGGATGCGCGCGTCTCCCGCCCTCTATCGGGAGAAGCGCTTTACCGTCTCGGAGGACGCTGTGCGGCTGACCGGTGAATCCGGCGACCGCGTGCTGATTCAGGGCGTCGTGGACTGCTTTTTTGAAAACGAATCCGGCGGTTTTACCGTCGTTGATTACAAGACCGATGCCGTGCCCGCCACGGCGGACGGCGAAAGGAAGCTGATCAAGCGGCACGCGCTGCAATTGCGCTATTATTGCCGCGCCGTCGCGTCCATGACCGGCCGGCCGGTTACGGAAGCTCTCCTTTGGTCGTTTGCACTCGGCAAGGCGCTGCCGGTTGCAGTTGAATAAGAGCGAAAGCGCAGTCGTCTTATCGGCTGCGTTTTTGCCGGGCAGGGGTATCCGGTGCATATTTGCGTAAAATACGGTTATATCGATCGGGAGAACGCGAAATGACGGGCGCCTTTCTGTTTTCATGCAAAAAGAACGATACCGGGGTACTGTTTTACGGTACCCCGGTATCGTTTGTTCCATATTCGCAACCGCTATGCCGCTGTTCTTCCGCCGGCCGTCTGTGCTTAACCGTTGACGGCTTTGATTTCCTTATAGGAGTCGATCAGTTCGTCATTGACCGTCAGTTCAAAGTGCAGGTGCGGCCCGTCCGCACATTCAAGCGCGGCGGTGGTGCCGACATAGCCGATCTCATCGCCCGCCTGCACCTCGGAACCGACCTCCAGCCCATCGGGAAGGTTGTCCGCAAGATTCATATAATACGAGCAGAGACCGTAATCATGCTCAAGTACGACTACGCGGCCCATCAGGTCGTCTTCATAAATATCGCGCACCTTTCCGTCGGTGTAGGCTTTGACCGGGTCGCCCTCGTTGGCCTTGATGTCCACGCCGCTGTGGGTACGGTAATCCTTCATCGTTGAGGAGTAAACCAGCGCATTCATCGAGTATTTCTTGGTCACTGTCCCTTCGAGGGGGACAACGAAGGTGGGTTTTTCGATGATCGTGTCGTCTACATTGCTCTCCGTGCCGTCGACCTGCGCGGCAGAGGAATTGTCGGACGTGTCGCCGGTGCCCGTTTGATCAGGAAGCGAAGGCGTGGGGATTTCCGGTATGGAGATGCCCAGTTCGCTCGGATCGTCCGTAAAGCTGAGTGAATAAATGCTGACCGTCATTACTGCGACCACACAGACGGCAATCGCAAGATACATATAGGCAGCGTATTTGCTTTTTTTGCTCATTTTTTTGAAGCGTTTGTTTTCCGCCATAAATGTGAATCCCCCTAAATTTGTTGTCGATGCTATTTTGTACCGAATAAAAGGGGATTATTCACAAGCGCATTTTATATCTCCGAAATTTCTACGCTGCGATAATAATGAAGCAAAATATCTTTGTACGTTTGACCGCTTTGTGCGAGCAGATAAGCGCCGTATTGGCTCAGCCCCAGACCATCGCCGTAGCCGTAGGTTGTGATGACGAGCGCGCCGTCGCGGATGGCCGCGTCGAACCGCTGCGATTTCAACGCAAAGGCTGTTGCCAGCGCGCCGCCCGCGACGGCAGTATCACCGAAAAACACGTTTTTAATTCGTCCGCTGTCGTAATAGGAAAGGTAAAGGTCGTTTGCTTCAAAAGACAGCGTGCGGTCGGGAAATGCGGCGGCCAACTGGTCCAGCGGGATGGTTACTGTATTGACAAAGGCGGAAAAGCCGCTTTCGTCCGGTGTGTCCACACTTACAAGATAGGGAATGTCCTCGCCGGTCAGCTCATAAGCGGAGGCTGTGTATTCGCAGGATGACAAATGAAAGCGTGCGTCAATGAGTGCTCCGTTATAACGCAGCACCTCTCCCGCGGTCGCCCGTGCCGCGTTATGCGACGCTGCCGTCACGGTCGTTGTAAAGGAAAAGCAATACTCGCATCCCGCGCAAAAGCAGCCATCCTCGTGCGGGACGCCGGATTCCAGCGTACGGCAGGTCCGGGTGCGCAGAATGACCGCCTGTGCGCGCAGCGCTTCCTCGGGATAATTGTCGGGCATGGCCGCGGAGAGCAGAGCCGCAACGTATTCCTCCAGCTCCAGCTCCAGAATACCGTTTTCCGTACGGACGCGCACGCTGCCGGCGGGAACGGATGCCTCAGTTGCCGCAAAGCCGCGCAGCCCGACCAAAACGCCCAGCCAGAGTGTTATACAAAGAAAAAGAAGCAAATACTTTTTCATAAAGGGGTTGACCTGCCTTCAGAAACCGTCGTTTGCTTCTAACATATTCATTTTCATCCCGCCGCATTCGTTAAAACGGGCAAATTATTTTTTCTCAAAGATCCAGTAGTAGTCAATTTTCATCTGCGATGCAAGCGTAGATGCCGACCAGAGCTTAACCGACTTTTCGTAGCTGATCGAGTCTGCAATGCGGATGCTGCCGTCGCCGGTTATGCCGCGCAGAGTCAGAAAATGTCCGCCGCGCGAGAAGATGCCGGGTCCCATTACCGTCAGCGCCAGCTTGCCATCGGACAGTGCGTTTTGCAGTGTTGCGTAGTCGCTCCGTGCGCAGGTGGTGACCTTCAAACCATATTCGTCTGCTATTGAGGTAATGAAAGCATAAGCCGTTCCCGACCCGCTGACGAACATCCCATTCCGCTCGGCATAGCGTGCCAGCGTGATTGGTGAAACCCGCTCGCCGGTCAGCGACGAAATGATCATCGCCATATTGGTCGGTCCGCAGCCGTAAGCACCGAGGGTCTGGTTTCCGTAGGAAACGTTTTTATATTCGCTCCAATCCTGCCTATAGTAAACGAACCCTTCCTCGCTGCCGAGTGCCCGCTCATCGGAGGTGCTGTCAGACGGTGTGTCGGATACCTCCGGTGCGGACGGCCGTTCGGGTTCGGAAGGCTTGTCCGGCGTTTCAGGTGTTTGTGTTTGCTGCTCCTGCTCCTGTTTTTTCTGTTCCTCCAGCCAGGCAAGCATTTGTTTTTCGGTCAGCCCTTCACTGGGCGCGGCGGCGTCCTCCGGCTCCGGCAGGGCAAGCGAATTGTTCGGCAGCAGCGTCGTACCGTCGTCCGCGTACAGCGGCAGTGCGGGCGCGGTATAAGCGACACCGGAAAGCAGCGGCTCTTCCGCCGGGTTTTCGGCCGGTGATGCGTTTGAAAATGAGCCGCCCAGAAGCAGGGAGACGGATATTGCAACGGCGGACCAGCAAAGTGCGCCGCCGAGCAGGCATTTGGCGATATGTCGCTGTTTGTCGCTTGACTGCAAGGCCGTCGCCCTCCGTTCTCATAAAATCCACGCAAGTAATATAATAGCATAGATTTCGCGAAAAAGCAACCCCTCATTTGAACATTTTGCCGAAAACCGCTTGTTCTTTTTTCGAAACTGTGATATAATCCGGAAAAACGAGGAGATATAGATCGAATGGAATACAAGCGTATGGATTTATCGAACTGGAACCGCCGCGAGCATTATCTGCATTATATGAAGGAAGTCGTCTGCTCCTATTCGCTTACGACAGAGCTGGATATCACACCTCTGAACGGCAGGAAGCTGTATCCCGCGCTGCTCTGGCTGTTGACATCTGCCGTTAATGAATCTCCGGCATTCCGAACGTCTCTTGTTGAGGATGAGCCGGTCGTTTATAACGAAATGAACCCGTCTTACACCGTGTTCAACCGACAGACCGAGACGTTCAGCGTGCTTTGGACTGCATATGACCGTGATTATGATGTCTTTCTGAAAGCGTATGAAAGCGACGTTGCTCGTTACGGTCATTCGACAAAGCTGTTTCCGAAGTCTGACTGCCCGCCGAACACGTTCGACGTATCGATGCTGCCTTGGACAACGTTTACCGCGTTTTCGCTGCATGCAGCAGGGGGAGGAAAGCATCTGCTGCCCATTTTTACAATGGGACGCATAAAGGAAGCAGACGGCATCCGTACGCTGCCTCTGGCTGTTCAGGTCCATCACGCAGTTTGTGACGGCTATCATGTCGGTCGCTTTATTTGTCTGTTGGAGGAGAAGCTGCGTATATTCGGCGGCGCAGGGTGACTTGGGAGGTGCCGGCCGAAAAAATAAAGTACGGCAGCCTATTGTGATGCTTTGATAAACGATTTGCCGGCGGCCGGCTCGTAGGCTGCGGTTACAGACGTATTTGTTTTTTTGGCGTTGCACATACCCGAAGAAATCCGTTCCCGCTCTCGGGTTTTCGGAAAACGTGTGAATCTCGGTAAGGCTGTTCAATAGGCGGCTTATATCGTTGGCGATATGCTGTAAACGCCACTGTTATTGTGAGGCTGTCCGTTTCGGTGTGAAAATAGGCCGGCTCGTTTGTTTTACGGTAGCGGTTCAGTTGTCGGACCGGCTTCATGCGGGGGCAACGTTTGATACGAAACAGCGGTTTGCAGCTTGGCGAAATGCAGTGTTTGAAATGCGGGACACTGCTTTCCGTAAACCTATATATTTCGCCGGGCAAAGTTGGTGAAAATATCATAATCCCGTAGACGGTATACTTAAGAAGAAATGAATGGGCAACCTTTTGGCATAAGACGGTTATATGGCAAAGTGCTAAATATAAGCACTTTTCCAGTCTGCAGGCGCCGTTTGGAATGAGTCGGTGTAAAAAAATCTGCTATAAACACAAATGCAAAACATATTATATAAAAATAAAAGCCCCAACGTGATTATGCGTTGGGGCTTTTGAATGGAGGCGCGGTAAGCGCCGTTTCGTTTGACGGGTGACTGGATTGGCCGCTTTTTTATTTTATTTTACGTACATTTGTCCGTCGCCACCCATTAGTGCTGTCATTTCTTCGATCTTTTCCAACGGGAAAGGCGGTTGTGAAAGCGGTTTCATTGCAATCGACATCAACTTCATGGGATTATCGTCTGCGGCCACACGATTGGAGCTGAACTGTCCGCATCTTTTACAGCGGTGAATAATTGCCCATTCACCATTCTTTCTGACCCATACGCCTACCGGTTCCATAATGCCGCCGCAATCTGCATCCCTGTCCCCGGGTTCCATATCCAAATGCAGACTGCTCAGGCAATTCGGGCAGTGATTGCGATGGTCGCTTCCTGCCCCAGCGGGTACGACGAGTCTTCCGCATACTTTACAAGTGAATTTGTCCCTGCACCCATGCGTCTTATAATAACCTTTTTCAAATTGTCTTTTCTTGTTTTCTCTGTTCATAGCTGCTCCTTAAAGGATGAAAGGACGGCATGCTATTGAAAATCTGTATGCATATGTTTTTTCAATGCATCACAATATTTTTTTGTAAGCGTTAAGTACTGCAGTTGTTCTTCTGCCGTCCATTCATTCCAGATTTGATTCTCAATTTCAAATAATGGGTAGATCTTTTCCGATGAAAATTTCCGTCCCTTTTCGGATAGGCAAACAATTGTATTTCTACCCGGACCTTGCTCAAGATACACAATCCCATCTGCTTCTAATTTTCGGATTGCGGAGTTTATTGTTTGCCTGCTGATACCGGTTAACTTGCTTATTTCGCTTTGGAGACACCGATTCCCTTTCTCGCAAACGACATACAGAATGTTCATTACACTATCCGAAACACCCATTTTAACCGCCGCTTCATGGTAGAGAGAATTGATTTCACCTGCCAAATACGTATATTCTCCTGCTTTCAAATGGTGCATACATGCGCCTCCTTGTCCGATTTCATACATTTGTATTATATCCATTTTCGGACATTTGTCAATAGCTTTTTATAAAAGCTTGCTTATTATTTGGCATACGCGCTTTTATTTTGCTTATAATCAAAGCGGTATGTGCAAACGACTACCCGGAAAATGGCAGTCAGCTTCACGGCGTACAGCCCGCTGGATAATCTGCTGAAGAAATGAAAAGAGCCTGTATTCTCAAAGGAAAAGAGAATACAGGCTCTTTGTGGAGCTAATGGTGGGGATTGAACCCACGACCTGCTGATTACGAATCAGCTGCACTACCACTGTGCTACATTAGCAGAAGCGTGCCGCAGGCAGACCGTTTTGCTTGCGGACAAAAAACGTCCGGCAGGCGCCCGCCTCTCGAACGCTTTGTTATTATATACTATTTAGCGGCGATTGTCAATAGCTTTTCACGTTTTTTCCGCCGCTCTTTGCAGCAGCACGTTCTTTTCATTAGCCGCCCGCCCCTCCATTACATCGTCCAGCAGCGCGTGCAGAATGCTTCCGATCCTCTGTGGTGCGACGCCGAGTGCGGCGATGTCACGCCCGTTTACCGCAAGCATCCGAAGGGAAAAGCATTCCTTGTTGGCCAGCACGTCATCGAGGACGGAAGTATTCGTGCCCAGATAGCCGAGCAGCAGCCGGGTACGCCGCTCCCCTTGTGCGGCGAGCAGTTTTTTCAACTCGATTCGGCCGCCGGAAAAGCAGCTGTATGCGTGCAGGAAATGTACGTCCTCAACCGTGCGGCGATCGGACTTGAGCTGTGCGAGCGAGTCGGAAGCGCCGTTTTTCAGGACGGCCGCAAAGCGTACTGCCTTGTCCGCCGGCAGAGAGTCCAGCGGACGGACAGGCTGTGCGGCACAGCCCAGAAGCACGGTTTTGAATAATTTGTGAAACGCAGTGAACGCTGCGTCCGCATACGGGGCCGTCAGCGCGCCGGACAGCTCGGAAAGAATGCGTTCGGCGGAAATGCGCGCCAGTCCGTCGGCCGTTTCGTACATTGCGCGTTCGGTCGCCGGTTCGACGGAAAAGCCGAGCTGTGCGGCAAAACGAATTGCGCGCAGGATGCGCAGCGCATCTTCGGAAAAGCGTTCGAGCGGATCGCCAATGCAGCGGATGATACCGGCACGGATGTCGTCGACGCCGCCGAAGGGATCGACAAAGCCGCGGACTGTCGAGTAGCAGACCGCGTTCATCGTAAAGTCGCGTCGTCGCAGATCGTCCTCCAGCGAGGTGGAAAACCGTACATGTACAGGATGCCGGCCGTCTGTATATGTCCCGTCGATGCGGTAGGTAGTGATGTCGATGGGCAGACCGTCTATATGCACCGTTACGGTGCCATGCCGCAGACCGGTGGGGATCACCGTATAACCGGTGAACGCTTCGATTACGTGCTCGGGCGGCAGATTGGTCGTAAGGTCGTAGTCGTGACAGGGACGGTCGAGCAGCGCGTCACGCACACATCCGCCCACGATGTACGCTTCACCGCCGAAACGGGTGAGGATTTGCTCCGCCTTTTCAATTGCCTTGGGAAAGCGCATAGAATCGCCGTCCTTTCCATACATATGAAATAGCTGAGGAAATGACTGTGGACAAAACCCCACGCATTTTAGAAGAAAAACGATACTGTCTCTGCAAAATCCGGCAATGGCTGCCGGAACCGTTCTGCATCGTATCCGGTTTTGCCGGAGACAGTGTCCCGCTCTGAATGTGCAGGGAAAACAAAGCCGCCGCTATGCTCTTTGCCGGAGACGCGTAAAATATTTGTGCTCTGGAGCCATTCGGCATCGGGCTTCGTTCCGCCGGAGTGTGCTTTCATTATAGCATATCCGTCAAAATCTGTAAAGATGTCTTTGCCGCCTTTACAACACGCGGAAAATGTGGTATATTGTAGATAACTTTGAAAAAGAAGGAGAACGTCCCGATGAAAAAAACGTTTTGCGTGCTGCTGGCGCTTATGCTGCTGGTTCCGCTTTGTCCGGTGCAGGGAGCCGTCGCCGCTTCCTCCGATGTGACGCTTACGCTCGACGGCGGCGGACTGGTTACGCTTGGCCGCCCCTATACCGTCACGCTCGGACAGGCTGCTTACTGCGCAGGCAGCGGCGACGATGCGGGCGTAAAGCTGACCGACTACCGTTTGGCCGATGGTATCTCATCGCAGCCCGAGGAGGAATGGGTCGGCTTTGAAGCGTCGGGCGCCGCCTTTACGGTGGAGGTCGTCATTGAACTGTCTGCAGCCTCGACGGGTATTTTCTCTTTCTGCGCGGATTTTGCTTCGCGCTCGACGAGCGGCATTTATCTGCCAAGCAAGGTGGAGTTTCTCGGCTCGACCGACGGGCGGAATTATACCCTGCTCGGGGAGGGGAACCTGGACTCGCTGGAGAATGATACCGTCAGCCGTTGCTCATATACCACGACCGAGCGTGTGACGCTGCGCTGGCTGAAGGCGCGCATCACCGGCTCGGGAAAAATTTTCGTTGATGAAGTCTATGCCGTCCGCCACGGCCTGCTCTCGCAGACAGGGAACCTTGTGCGCGACACGCAGGGGCTTTGCTATGAGCTGCGCGACGGCGAGGCCGCCGTCATCGGCTATGACCCGACTGTTTCGCTCGGCAGCACGTCGGTTACGCCGGTGATCCCTTCTTCGGCGGACGGGCTGACCGACGGCGTGACGTATACCATCGGCCGCGGCAGTGAAGCGCAGACCGAGGTCGTCGCGCAGTTCCTCGACCCGTCGCGCCCGAATCATCCGAATATGTCCACGCCGGATAAAAAGTACATCGTCATCCATAATACCGGCAACTACACCGCCGGCGCCGACGCGTCGGCCAACCATCGCTATATGCTTTTCAACACCGACTGCGAAGCGTCCTGGCATTACACGGTGGATAAAGATGTGATTTATCAGGCGCTGTCCGACTATACCACCGGCTACCATTCGTCCGACGGGGCATACGGCGCGGGGAATTACTACGGCATCGGCATAGAGATTTGCGTCAACGGCTTCCCGGGTACGTACAGCGGAGAAGCCTATGAAAACTGGCTTGCGGGGAATTTCCTGCCCGCGGTGCGCCGCGCCGCGATGCTGACGGCCGAGCTCTGTGTCCGGCATGGGTTAGACCCGTCGACCTCCATTCGCCAGCATTACGATTCCAATGGGAAAAATTGCCCGATGCAGATGCGCTACACCTCCGCGACCGGCAGCTATACACGGGACAACGGCGACGTCTGGAAGCAGTTCATCGAATGGGTCAACGGCGATTACCGCGCGCTGACAGGCGGCGCGGCTGCGGTATATGAGTCGGTCGGCCGACTGACCGTGCCGGACAGCATCACGGTCAGCGGTCGGGAATATCCCGTCACCGCCGTTGAGGAGGATGCCTTTTCGGTCGCGCCGGAGAGTCTTTTTCTCGGTGCCAACGTCCAAAATCTGCCGCAGTCTGTCCGCGGCATTTCCTCTATCAGTCCGCAGAACAGTTATATTTCCACCGAAATGCCGGCGGCGCTGCCGGGCGCGGGGATCGTTGTTGCAGATGGCTTCGTCAAGGGACTGTACGCAGGCGCGACGGTTGCCGAGCTGCTTTCGAAGCTGGAGGACGGTCCGGTGCTCTATGCGGAGGACGGCACGGCTAAAGCGAATTCCGCCGTTGTGGCCACGGGCGATTACTTCAAGTCCCCGAACGGCCGTCTTTATGCCGTCGTCAAGGGGGATATCAACGGCGACGGCCGCATCACACCTTCCGACTACCTGCTGCTGAAGCGTTATGTCCTGAGACTTTCGGCAATGAGCGAACCGCAGATCGAGGCGGGCAAGGTGAGCGGCGGTGATCGGCTGGGCGCCTCCGATTATCTGCTTGTTAAACGCGCCGTGCTCTACGGTACCGGTTTTGCCCCTGAGGAGGAGACGCGCACTGTGACCAATTATACGTATATGAAGGGCGTTTGGGTCTCTCAATACGACCTTGCGCCGCTGCTGTGCGATTCCGGCAGCCAGCGCGCCGAGAGCGAGCTGCGCACGCTGGCCAAGCAGCTCTTTTCCAACGTGAAGAACGACGGCTATAACACTGTTTTTATGCAGGTGCGTCCGTTCGGCGACAGCTTTGCGCCCTCGCGCTACTACCCGGCCTCATCGTTCGTGACAGGGGCTTATGGGCGGGAATTTGTTTATGACCCCGTCGCGGTCTTGCTGGATGAAGCGCACGCGCTCGGGCTGTCTGTCCATGCGTGGATCAATCCTTATCGGCTGATGAAACGGTCCGAGCTGGAGGCCGTCTCGACCGACTACCTGCTCCGCCGCTGGCTGGACGAGGACCGGCTGCGTGAAGTGGACGGCCGTCTGTATCTCGATCCGTCAGATGCGGCTGCGCGCAGTCTGATCGTCAACGGTGCCAAAGAACTGATCAACGATTATGACTTCGACGGACTGCACATCGACGATTACTTTTATCCCACACAGAGTGAGGATTTTGACCGCGTCGCTTTCCTCAACAGCGGGGAAACCGATCTTGCCGCGTTCCGTGAGGCAAACATCAATAAACTTGTTTCCGCACTGTATGCTGCCGTTAAAGCGGTGGACGGCCGTCTGCTGTTCGGTGTTTCGCCGGCCGGAAACCTGAGCAATCTCAAAAACGGCTACTACATCGATGTGGAGACTTGGTGCGGTGAGCAGGGCTATCTCGATTACATTCTGCCCCAGGTTTATTTCGGATTCCTGCACGAGACCTGTGCGTTTGACGAGTTGACCGCGCGCTGGGCGGATGTCACGGCAAACGGAAGCGTCAAGCTGTACATCGGCCTGACCGGCGGCAAAGCGGTGGACGGCCGCAGCGGCGTTGAGGATCAATACGCAGGGACTGAAGAGGGGCGGCGCGAATGGATCGAAAATACCGATGTGCTCAAACGTTCATTGGAGTGCCTGTTCGGCAACGACGGCGTTGACGGTTTTGCTTTCTTCTCCTATCAGTATCTGTACGACCCGCTGACCGGTGAAGAGAATGAGGCGCTGGCCGAGGAACGCGCGGGGTTTGCGCCGCTGATCAAGGAAAAGCAGGGAAGCTGATGTTTTTATGAAGACGGGAGTGCGTGTCTGCGCACTCCCGTTGCCGTTTTTTACGGCCTTTTCTGACAACAACCACCTTTTGGAATGGGAATGGTGCGAGAAAGCGGCGTTCTCCGTTCCCGGTTTTGCAGGATGTGCTTTCGGGTGCGCTGCGGCGGCGAATGCCTGTGCTATGCGAACATACTGGCTGATCTTCGAGACGCACGTCGTTCGGGCCGTGAAAATCCGATTGCGATGTATGCCGCATAAAAAGGCGGGGCGGATTTGTACTTTCTGTTTCACGCGGCGGAACCGTAAAGGGTCTGTTGCGGTCCGTTTTCAAAATTTGCGCATTCCGTCTGAAACGCCCGACACTGTCACAGACAGCGTCGGGCGTTTCAGAGATGGGAGATAAAAAGACGGCATTGTGCAGCAAACCGTGGTAATTTTCTTGTTTTAAGGCATTGCCGCGATGCGGCGGCCCTGCTATGGCGTGGTAAAATGCGCAGCTTCGCCGTTACTCGCTTTATGCACTTTCATCATATTCGACAACACCGTCGGCGAGCACGATTCGGCGGCCGGCGTACGAAGCGACCTCCGCGTCGTGTGTGATGACGACGACCGTGGTGCCCTGCTCCCGATTGATGCCGCGCAGCAGTTCCATCACCTCGCGGCCGGTGCCGCTGTCAAGCGCGCCGGTCGGCTCGTCGGCGAGAATGATCCCGCTTCCCGCAACGAGTGCCCGCGCGATGGCAACGCGCTGCTTCTGACCGCCGGAAAGCTGTGAAACCTTTTTCCCGATCTGGTCGGACAGCCCGACGCGCTCGAGCTTCTCTGCGGCGAGATCCTTCATCCGGCTGTGCTTCGTTTTGGAAAAATACAGCGGAAGCATAACGTTGAACAGCACGTCCTCCTGCGCGACCAGCGCGAAATCCTGCATCACGAAACCAATCTCACGGTTCCGCACGGCGGCGAGCTGCCGGTCGCCCATTTTGCCGACCGACTTCCCGTTGAGCAGATAGGTGCCCGAATCAAAGCTGTCCAGACACCCGAGGATGTGCAGCAGGGTGGTCTTTCCCGCGCCGGAACGTCCCTCGACCGAGACGAATTCGCCGTCCCCGATCTCCAGACTGACGTCTTTCAGCGCATGGAAACGGCCCTTGCCCAGCTTGTAGAATTTGTTAATGTTCTCGATTCGGATCATATCGTTTTATCCTTTCCGCCGCAGACGGTCATTCCTTCGCCTGCCGCAGCTCCTCTGCCGGCGAAAGCCGTCCGGTCGTGAACGCGGCGATGCCGATGACGACCGTAAGCAGCAGTACCGATGCGGCGGCGGTCAGCGCGAAATTCTGCCAGCCGAACAGGACGCCCGGCAGTGCAAATTTTCCGGATTCCGCCCAACGTTTCAGCGTCAGTAAGGCCGCTGCGACCAAAGCGTCGGTGAACAGCAGGGGCAGGGCCGACTGCGCGGCGGCGAGCAACAACATCCGCCGTTTCGTGCAGCCCTCCATCGCGTATATCGTAAAGTCTGCCCGCCGGCGGTAGATGCCGAGCACGGCGACGCTGATGTAAGCCAGCGACGTAACCGCCAGCAGGAACAGCGGCGCCGGCAGCAGCCTGCGCATGCTTTCGGAGACGTGTGCGCGGGTGCTTTGCAGGATCGTATCCACCGGCGTGACCTGCGCATAGACAGACAGTTCCTTGCGGATTTCTTCCCGCCGCTCGGCGGATGTATCCTCCGTAAACAGCAGAATGCCGCTGGAAACGGGCTGGGCGCTGCCCAGATTGAACGACGCGGTGACGGTCGCCGCCAGCGCTTCGCTGTAAGGCACATACAGCAGCCGTTCCTCGCCGAAGAAATTATCGGCGGTCATCATCGAAATGTTACTGATGTAATAGCCCGTCTGGAAGGTCATCGGCGGGTAGGCCAGCGTGCCGGTAATCTGCACCTCCAGCGAAGCGTCGTTCCCCGGGATGCTCGAGCGGACCATAACCGTCTCGCCGACGGGAACGCTGCTCGGGTTTACACCCGCAACGACGCCGCCGAGCGGCTCGCCGCCTTCCGGCCAGCTTCCTTTATGGGGCGCGCCGTACATCGCGGGGTAGACGTCGACGTCGTACAGCACGAGTTGGTACTCTGTTCCGCCGATCGTCACGCCGGCCGAGCGCCTTGTGATCAGCTTTTCCATTTCGCCGCTTTCCCGCAGCGATTCGATGCGTGCGTCCAGCGCTTCCTGCCCTTCGGCGTCGTAGGGCGTGGTGTTGACGAAGTGCAGACCGCCGGAAAGACCTGCGTTTTCAAACATTTCGCCCGCGCGACGGATATAAAGGTACTGCGAAAGGGTGTAGTTGAGCGTCAGCAGCACCGCGCCGAGCACGACGAACAGCGTCAGCGAGGAGAAGACGGAGCCTTTGGCGCTTTTGAAAAACAGTCGTATGCCGTTCATTCCCGCACCCTCCTATTCCAGCCTTCGCTTGAATGCGGCGGCCGTGCTGCGTGTGAAGGAGAAAAGGAACGGAATCGATACGAGGACGACCGCCGCGCAGCAGACGGCGATGACGAGCAGATAGTCGTGCGGCTGGTAGATCAGTCCTTCGTAAATGTTCAGCTTGCTGAACAACGGCTCATACAGCAGCGCATGCAATGCCACGCCGGCCGCGCTGACCGAAAAGGTGAGCAGGAACACCGAAGCGAGCTTGATGAACACCACCGTGTCCTTCGGCGCGCCGCAGACCGACTGGATGGCGCTGATGTAATTTGTCCCGTCCGACAGGTATTTCAGCAGGAACATAAACGCCGAGATGGCCGCAACGAAAACGATCGCGAGCACCAGCAGCACCGACGGCGTGTCCTGCTTGGAATGCTCATAGGCGGAGTACGGGTGGCCGCCGACCGAAACGCCGGGGAACTGCTCCCGCATATCCCGCAGCAGCTCGAGGTTTTCGTAATAGGACGGCCGTTTCTCCATCGTCACGGATACGGAGGCGATCGGAAATCCGTTTTTCGTATAGGAAGCGGCGGGGATGAGGATGTCACAGCCGAAATTTGCTGTGCCGATGACAGTGAAATCGACGCCGTTGACATGGATGGTGTCCTCGCCAAGCCGCAGTGTGCCGCCCGACGCATGGTATTCCGCGGATTCCGAGATAATGGCCACATTTGCGCCTTCTGCCAGCTCTTCCTCGGTGAAATAGGTCCGTCCGCGTGTGCGGCGAATCCCGTTGTTTTCGCTTTTTATCTCACAACCGACGGTGTATATACGATCTCCTTTGCCGGGATAGCCGGTGATAGGGGCTGAAAACAGACATAGAAAGCTTTCTGTCTCATTGTAGCGGTTTAACAGTGTTTCCATATCTTGTAAACTTGGATCGGAAGGAAATGAAAAAGTATATTTGCGTGCATACAGGTCGTTGGTCGAGTACTCCCGGACACTGGGCGTAAGATTGCCGTACAGGTAAATCAGCAGCAACGAGGCGCTCAGCAGTCCGGCGGTGAACAGCCAGAAGACAGGCCGGCTGCGTCGGTAGTAATACCGTATGTTTTTCCATATTAAAGCAAATGTTTTCATAATTTTTATAGCGGAGGCTGATAAAAACCTCCGCTACCTTTCGTCTGCGGTTGCTTTGAATGCGCCGTTACCAATTTTTATCGAAAATTTCAATGCGGGCATCAAGATTCCGCACGCCGTTTTTGCTGCGGTAAGCGCCATGCCAAGTCTCCGCTGCGTATCTAGTGGAGGAAACATCAATTTTGGGAAGTTTGAGCCGACCTTCGGTATATCCGCTCAGATCATTAAAAACCTCAACGTCATTTCGGTCAATGTTTTTTGCCCAGACGTAGCAGAAGAGATCGGATGTGGTTTCGCATTCGGTCGAACTCCAGCCATTCGAAAACCAAGAACCGCAGTCGTAGTAGCAGTGAATCGCTGTGTCGAGCTGATAGTACTGGTCGTCTTCCAATTCGCGTTCCACGCGAAGATTAGTCAGCGCGCTTCCTGCGACGGCAGAAGCAGAAAGGAAGAGCACGGTGAATAAAAACAATAACGCTTTTTTCATAGTAAACAGTCCCTTCTTTTATTTTGTCCATATGTCCATATATTACCACATAAATTGCAATTTGTCAACCCAAACCGAGCGGATTCGTTAATATATGAAAAAATAGTATTCAGTGTTTGTGCGAAATATCCAAATCATGCTGTCGTATGGATGCGGCAAACGGCGGCTTGCCGAGGCGGAAAAGGCAAAACAGGCCGAAGAGAAAACAAACCGCGCTCCGCCTGCGGGGCAGCATGGCCTGCTGTCCGACAGAGCGAGCGCGGTCCGAAAACCGCTTCGGGCCGTTTCTTTATGTTCCCGATACCCAATATTTGACGACCGCCGCGCATTCGCGCAGCATGCGCACCGGCAGCGCGTACCACTCGGCGTCCGCGTGGAGGTGCGAAGCGTCCAGCCCCGCCGCTTTGGCCAGCCGCGAAGCGCGGTAGACGTGGTAGCCGCTCGTGACCAGCGCGACGCGGCAGGGGCGCGCGGACCGTTCGTCCAGCAGCGCTTTGGCGTTGGTCAGGTTCTCGTACGTGGACGTCGAAGCCTCTTCGCGCAGGATGCGGTCGGCCGGAACGCCTCTGGAAATCAGCCAGCGTTCCATCGCGAGCGCCTCGGAAATCGCTTCGCCGTCGCGCTGTCCGCCCGAGACGACCACCGGCGCGTCCGGGTTGCGGAGGTGGTAGGCGTACGCCGCCTCGAGCCGGTTTTCAAGCTGCGGCGTGACGGCTTCGCCGTCGAGCCCGGCGCCGAGCACAATCAGCACGTCCTCGTCGTACGTGACTGTGTCGTTCCGGCTGTAAAGCGCGGGGAAAAGCACGAACGCGAGCAGCAGCGCATAGGCGGCGCACAGCAGGCCGAGCGGCCATTTCCGCTTTTTCAGCGGCTTGTAAAACATGCCCGTAAGCAGCAGGACCGCACCCAGCAGCGCGGTCAGCAGCAGTCCCGATGCCAGACGCACGAAGAAGGAGAGGACCGCGGCGTACAGCAGGACGAGCATGCCGGCAGCCGCAAACGCAGCCGCGCCGGCAGACAGGCGCTTCATCCGTACAGCTTCCCTTCGATCCAATTCACGAACCGCACCGGCAGCAGCCCGGAGAGGGCGAACAGCAGCTTGTACCCTGCGCCGACGGTGAACAGCGGCTTGGGACGGCGCTTCATCGCCGCGCGGTAGACGGCGTCGGCGATCCGCTCGGGCGGCATACCGTTCTTCTCGTCGGCCTCCATCCGCGCGACGGCGCGCTCGAGCCGTTCGCCGTACAGCTCCTTCCCGTCGGCCGACTTGTCTCGTGCGGCGGTGAAGCCCGTGCGCACATCGCCGGGCAGGACCGCGCAGACGCGTATGCCGAACGGCCGCAGCTCGTTGACCAGACAGAGAGTGAGCGCGCTTACGGCCGCCTTCGCCGACGAGTAGACCGACTGGAACGGCACCGGCAGCGCCGCCGCCAGCGAGCCGACGTTGAGGATCAACGGCGCGTCACTTTTGCGCAGCAGCGGCAGCGCTTGCTTGACGCAGGCAAGCAGGCCGAAATAGCCCACGTCGAACAGATTTCTCGCTTTTTGCAATTCGGTGAATTCCACCGCGCCCGAGATGCCGAAGCCGGCGTTGTTGATGAGAATATCCAGACTTCCTTCGGCCTGTTCAAGCGCCGCAAAGGCCGCGTTTACGCTCGCTTCGTCGGTCACGTCGCAGGGGATATGGCGCACGCCGTCCATAGAGGGACGGCGTGAAAGCGAGTATACGGTGTGTCCTTTTCCTGCGAAATGCCGCGCGATGGCCAGACCGATGCCCGAACTGCCGCCGGTGACGGCGACGGTTAGGCTCACTGGATGCCGAACCTGACGAGCACGGACTGGATGATGTCCAACGCTTCGTCAAGCAGCGCCTCGGTGTGGATGGCCATATAGCTCGTGCGCAGCAGGCAGTCGCTCTCCGGCACGGCCGGGGGCAGGACCGGGTTGACATAGACGCCCGCGTCGTAGATCGCCTTGGCGACGTTGAGCGTGGTCATCACGTCGTTGGTATAGATGGGAATGATGGGGATGTTGCCTTCGCTTTCGCGGATACGAATGCCGCGTGCGCGCATCCCTTCATGCGCATAGCGTGTAATTTCTGCGAGCCGGTCAACGATTTCCGGATGTGTGCGCAGGTGCCGCAGCGCCGCAAGTGCCGTTGCGCAGCTTGCCGGCGGGATCGACGCCGAGAAGATGAACGGACGCGAGGTGTGCCGCACGTATTCGGCCACCGGTGCACTCGCCGCCATATAACCGCCGAGCGACGCGAGCGACTTGGAGAAGGTTCCCATGTAGATATCCACCTCGTCCGCCAGTCCGAAGTAATCCGCCGTGCCTCTGCCGCCCCGTCCGATGACGCCGAGCGCGTGCGCGTCGTCCACCATCGTCCGCGCGCCGTATTTTTTGGCCAGCGCTACGATCTCGGGCAGCTTGGCGATGTCCCCGCCCATCGAGAACACGCCGTCGGTCACGATCAGCTTGCCGCTGTCCTCCGGCAGTCCCTTGAGGATACGCTCCAGCTCGTCCATATCGCTGTGACGATAGAGCAGCCGGCGGCCGTAGCTGAGCTTGCAGCCGTCGTAGATGCTGGCATGGTTCTCCTTGTCGCAGATGACATAATCGCCATGTCCGACAAGCGCGGAGATAATGCCCAGATTGGTCTGGAAGCCGGTCGAAAACGTCACCACCGATTCCTTGTTCAGAAAATCGGCCAGCTCCTCCTCCAGCTCAAGATGCATCCGCAGCGTGCCGTTGAGGAACCGCGAGCCGGAACAGCCTGTACCGTACTGCCGCAGAGTTTCGATGCCTGCGTTGATGATGTCCTCGTTGACGGTCAGACCGAGGTAATTGTTCGAGCCGAGCATGATGCGCCGCTTGCCTTCCATAATCACCTCGACGTCCTGCCGCGACTCCAATGCATGAAAGTAGGGATAGATGCCCGCCTCCTTCGCATCGCGAACGGCTGTGAAATCATAGCATTTCTTGAAAATATCCAAAAAGAACAGTCCTTTCACCCGAGCCGTTACCAGCCGAGCTCGTTTTTGATTTTCTCCGCCAACAAATCGGAAACGCGGATCGACGCGTTCACGTTCGGATGTCCGCCGCCGCCCACGTCGCCGTTTTTCAGATCGATCGGCGCCAGCGGAATGAAGCGTATCCGCGCGTCCCCGAGTCCGGCGACGACCTCGGTGAGCGTTCCGGTGAATTTGGTGTCCATCATCCCGTACGCCCAAATCAGCAGCGCGTCGGGATACACCTCGCGAAGCTCACACAGGAATTCCGCAGCCTTCGCCCCGAAGGTTTCGCAGTCGACGCCGCCCCACGAGTCGTTTGTTCCCGCGTTGACGACGACCACGTCGGGAATCCAGAGCGAAAAGTCCCACGGCGTCTCGTCGCGCAGCGCCCAGCGGTAGAATTTGGTGATTTCCAGCGCCTTTTCCCCGTTGCAGTTGCAGAGGATGCCCTGCCCGGAGATTGCCTCGTACCGACCGGAAGCCTGCAGCTTCTCTGCCGTCATATACGCGTAAGCCATTGTGCTGTCCTGCTCGAAGGTGGTGTAACCGGTGACCGACGGCTCGGCCAGGACGCCGTAGCCGCAGGTAATCGAGTCACCGAAAAATTCGATGCGGCGCTGCCTTTCCTCGGGCGGGTCCAGGAATGCGGCGTTCTCGCCCAGCAGCGTAATCGATTCGATGTACAGCGATGTGATGCTTTCGGCCACGCGCAGCAGGGTAAGGGTGTGTTCTCCGTCGTCGAGGGCCTCGAAGAGCAGCTTTTCCGCGCCGGTGGTGACGGAATATTTTGCCGCCTTCCCGTCGAGGAACGCTTTGAGATACAACGGCGCGCCCGAGGTAAAGGGCTTGAAGGAAACAATTGCGCTGTGCGCTCTGAAGCGCACGGAAAAGCCGCTGTTGGGCCAGTAAAGGGCGAGCGCGCCGTCCTGAATCAACGAGCGTCCGATGGGCAGATAGTCGTGTCCGTCGGCAAAAAGCAGGGTGAGCATCAGCAGGATTCTCCGTTTTCCGCCCGTCGTCTGAAGGCGGGCTTATACGCCAAACGGCGCTTTTGGTCGGAAGAGCGCCGTTTGGCTTGCATTTTTACTTCATGATTCTGATGAAAGCGAAGTATGGCTTCGTCTTTCGAGAGCCGCGAACTCGTTTGCTGTGTTCGCACAAAGTCCATAGCATCTCCGATATGGCACAAGACTCGGGAAAAAGCGAAGCGGGAGCTTCGGTTTTTCGGGGAGATGCTTCACTGTGTTCGCACAAGGTCTATAGCA
>CAJFRY010000024.1 GCA_904419545.1 Candidatus Woodwardiibium gallinarum | reverse complement strand
AATACAATAACTTTCCTATGCGTCCTCTTAACTGGATGTCTCCTGCCGATTACATTAATGCTTTTATTAAGCGTGGAGAAGTTTTCTGATTTTGTAACATATCATTGACAATGCAACGGTATTCTCAATCACACAGGCCTTTATGAGTACAAGCGCGGCAAAATGCTAATGCACCTCAAGTTCTGTTTTGAGGCTATTCCGACAGAGCCGATGCCGGGAACTATGCTTCGATACTATCGAGTACATAAAGGTTTGACCACACGGCAGTTAGCAGAAAGTGCAGGAATTGTACCTGCAACGGTGTTGAAGTATGAGAGTAATCAGTTCCCGATACCATATCAAAATGCGGTAGCATTTGCAGATATTCTTGAAATCGATAGAAATCTGCTGTTTGATGATTTTGCTCGGTTTATGGATTTCCCATACAGCGACAGACTTCGTGAAGTCAGAAAAGCATATAGATTGAATCAAACAGATTTTGCGGAAAAAGCTAATATTTGTAACAGTATCTATGCAAAATGGGAAACCGCTATCCGTCAGCCGTCACGAAAGATGTATGAGCAATTAGTAACCGCATATCCTGAAATAAAGATATAAAGTTTACAGCGTATCTGCAACAAAACAGATACGCTGTATTTTATAATCGGCACATTGGTGTTTACGCCTTTTCTTCTGTAAAATGAAGGTACAGTAAAACGCAGGAGGTAAATGCTATGGCAAAATCATTATTTGAACAGATGGGCGGTACCTACGCTCAGGTTGCAGATTATCTGCTTCCAAACTTGATACTTCCCGAAGAAGAACAGAAATCTATCGGTATTTGGGGACAGAGGCACGCACGGTACTTAAAACAGAACCACAAAGTCCTGTATATGAACTTATTGACAAGTGGTAAGCTGAACGCTTATCTTGCCGATATTGACGAGCAAGCAGAAGCTATGTTTTCTCAGCTCGTAAAAGAAATGGCTGATAAGCAAGGTGTAACCGAGCATTTGAAAGCAACTGACCAAATGGCTTGGGTTGGAAAAATGAACGCTATCCGCAATGCCGCTATAGAGATTGTGAACAAGGAGCTGATATTCGTATGAAATCCCCGAAATATCACCTATATCTGACCGAGAAAGAACATCATCTATTAATTCAGGCATTGATTGATTTAAAGAACAAACTGCTCAACGATGGAAGATATACGGACGCAGTTGATGAAGTTATCATAAAGGTGTTAAAAAATACGAAAAAGAAAATTCGAACATCATAAAACAAAAGTCGGTACTTTTAGTGGTATCGACTTTTATTTATAGCAAGAATCCCATAATCAACAGAGGCAACTCTGCGTCTATGCGTCCGGCTCTTTGATGACAACTATATTCAAATTTTCAACTTCAATTAAACTTTCCTGCTTACATTTCGGACAGTAGAGAGGAAAATTCTTTAATACTGTGTCCTCTCTGATTTTGTCACGAGTTTTGCTGCCGCAAGTTGGGCGTAAAATCCAATGCTCATTTTTCATTGCATCACCGCCTTTTCATACAATCATTTTTACATCATCACACAAAATCATTTCTAACATCTGCAATAATATCTCCTTTTTTAATTTTCCACAATCCGTATATCGAAGTAATAAACATAATCAGGAGCATTGCAAGTGAAGCTATCAAATATGCTCCGATAGGATATACAAACCGGATTACTGCGCCAACCACAATATTTTTGTAGAGCAGATAGCATAGCGGCAGGGACGCTATACCGCCGATTAAAACCGAAAACAAACCAATCCATAGGTTTTCTATACAGAGCATGGCAAACAACTCTTTTACTGTCATTCCCACCGAACGCAATACCGCAAATTCACGCTTTCGCATATTCAGGCTCGTTGTCATGACATTGAAAACATTCGCGCACGATATTACGGTCAAGAGAATTAAAAAAGAAGTGGAAAACAGTCTTATCATTGCTGCAAGGTTTCTTTGGGACTCATAGCTTTCGGCAGAGTTGAATATGGAAACATCTTCGTCAAGCCCGGCGCTCGTTAAATAATCGGTTGTGTTTTTTTGAATAGCTGCATAGTTCGGGGATTGTATCATAATTTCCTTATTCGTGATTTCCGCATGAAACTCGGATACACGGCTTTCGGGAATTAAAATACTGACTCCTCCGCTGTTTGCTCTAAATTCAAACGGAAAGTCATAGTTGCCAACCGTAAAATCAACGCTGAAAAAAGTATCGTAATAATTCTCATAATCAAAGCGGTCATTTGGATTTGCGTTTATATCTTGGTTGAGCCGTTCACTCGCCGCTTCGCTCATATAACGGACATCGGCGTGATAGCTTCCGTCTTTCAAGATAGGAAAACTCGTGCTTTTACTATCCTCGTCGATTTCATCATAAAAGGCACTCGCATAAACGGAATTATCATTTTTAAGTCCATTTTGCGAAAGGAACTCGGCATAGCGTTCATTTGAAATAATGAATATATAAAACGGAGCTTTATATAATTCGGAGCTTTCTTTAAGAGTAGCCCAATCCGAGTCTCGGTAGTTGTCAGTGAGCCATTCCGAATTAAGTATAAAACGGAGCTTTATATAATTCGGAGCTTTCTTTAAGAGTAGCCCAATCCGAGTCTCGGTAGTTGTCAGTGAGCCATTCCGAATTAAGTAAAACACTACTCTTTACGCAATTCGTATTCCAAAACGGTATGCACCGCTGTTACAGCTTGAATACGAATTTAAAAAAGCACAGCGTATGGACGGAATACAGCTTGCCTTTGCATTGATTATTGAACTTTTGAAACTGATAACAGGCAACAATATAGAGCCGTCATCCCCAAAGCCTCTATCCCCGGCGCTCCGGCAGGAAGTCAGAAAATTAGATCAAACCTTAAAGGAATACAAGCTTCTTTGTGAGAATCAAATTGATTCCGCACAGGAGCTTGTTTCATTTATTGAGAAAAAATCCACAGATATTTCTGCTTTGGAATCAGAACGACAGAAAATTTATAACCGTATCCGACGCCCGAAATCAGAAGAAGAAAAGAAACAGAACAAAGCGGCGGCAAGAAAAATTTCTGCAAAGCTAAAACCTTTGCGTAAAGATCTCAAAACTGCCGGGTCCATCACCGAGCGGTATCCGCATATCTTGGAACTGCTTGAAACCGAGCGTGCTATGGAAATACAAGTAAAAACCAAAAACAGAGAAAGGAATTATGAACGATGAAAAACACACCAAAAAATATTGCAATAGAAAAACTTTTCCCCTTTGAGGGACACCCCTTTAAGGTTCAGGACAACGAAGAAATGAACGCTTTGATCGAGAGTATTCATGAGCAAGGTATTTTGTCTCCGTTAATTGTCCGACCAAAAGAAAACACCACAGATGAATATGAAATTGTATCGGGACACAGACGGTTCCGTGCAGCAGTAAAGGCAGGGATAAAAGAAATCCCTGCCTTAATTGTTCCCCTTGATCGTGATGCCGCTGCCATCGCAGTGGTAGACAGCAATCTGCACCGAGAACTTATTTTACCATCGGAAAAAGCCTTCGCTTACAAGCTGAAAGCCGAAGCATTACGACATCAAGGGAAACGCTCTGACTTAACTTCGGAGCAAGTTGCACCGAAGTTGGCAACTGAAATTATTGCCGAGAGTGATAACACAAGCAAAGACACAGTTAAACGCTATATCCGTCTCACTAACCTTATCCCGCCTATTTTGGATATGGTTGATGAGAAAAGAATTGCTTTCACTCCTGCTGTCGAGCTATCCTATCTGCTCCCCGAAGAACAGACAATGCTGCTGTCGGAAATGGAGTACGGCGACTGTACGCCTAATTTATCTCAGGCACAGCGTTTAAAGGCTCTCAGTATACAGGGATTGTTCACGAAAGAACAGTTATCTGCCATTATGAGCGAAGAAAAAGCCAATCAGAAAGAGCGTGTGAAAATTCCCGCTGAACGTATCCGCAAATATTTTCCGAAAGACTACACTATTACTCAAATGGAAGAAACTATTGTAAAACTCTGCGAAGCGTACCATCGAAAACGGCTGCGTGACAGAGATTCGAGATAGGAGGTGCGCCTATGGGTTTTAAGATGAACGCTGTGATTCACAGAGGAAACGATTATGAAAATTCATTGCGAACCTTCCAGAACAAAAGAGTGGAATATCTTGAACAGGAAATCCGTGCCTTTGATTCCGAAACATTACGATTACTTCTATCCGACCTTCAAAAACGAGGCCGCACAATAGAAACGGTTACAGGGATAGCGGTATAATCAGACGATAAGGAGGACAACTATGATGAAAAAACAAAAACGAAATAATGAGGACAATCGTGGCGTAGCCATATATGCCCGAAAGTCCCGCATTACAAATAAAGGCGACAGTATCGGCGTACAGTTTAAGCAATGCGCCGAATATGCTAAAAGAGAACTTCAGCTTAATGACGATTACAATTTTATGGAGTATGAGGATAAAGGACTCTCCGGTTACTATACTTTTCCTGCAGGTATATGAAATTCTGTAATGTCTGTTAGCCACTTTTGATTTAATTCTTCTGCATGAAAATTCCGTTGAAGCAAATTTGGTACTTCAGGAGAAATCTCGCCCTTGTAAGAGCTATATTTCTTCTGCTTAGAAACATAGACGAACAGTTCTTCCTCTCGCATAATGCGGCGAACAACTTTTTCGGATACGAATATATTTTCTCTTTTGAGAAGTCCATAAATTCTTCTATAACCGTATGAACAATAATTTTCTGCGAAGATTTCCTTGATTCTTATTCGAAGGTACTCATATTTGTCTTTCTTTTGTATTTTGGAAGCTTGATAGCAATAACTGCTTTTTGATATTTCCAGCTCTTTTAGAAGATTTTTAAGCCGATATTTTTTTCTTAGGGCATCAATCAGGATGGCTTTTTCCTTGTTTGTCAAATTTTTAAGATTGATGCCCCGGTCTTTTTTTATAATTTCGGTCGCCTTTTCCAAAATGTCTTTTTGCATTTGCAACCGATATATATCGTCTTGCAGATTTAAGGTACATTGCAAGGATGCGCTCGCGGTTCATTGTGGAAACGAGCTGTAAGTCCATACTGGAAAGCTCGATATTCGCCGGGAGAAGATCTACTCCCTCAGGCTGATGGATTATGCCTTCTTCCGGGGAGATTTCATCATCCTCGATCACCTTTTGCATAATTGTCGATACCGTCGTTTCAATCTCGTCGTTGTCCTGATACCCGCAGCAGATCGTTAAATCGCCCTGCGGGTCACAGTCAACAAGAAGGACGCGCTTTCCCAAACGCGCAAGCCCGACGCCGAGATTGAACGTCGTTGTGGTTTTGCCGACGCCGCCCTTTTGGTTGGCGACGGCAATGACCTTGCATTTGCTCACGAATACACCCTCCTTTTAAGAGATCTTTCATAAGAATCGAGCAGGTTCAGCTCGTCGGCAAGGGCTTCAAGATCATCGATGATGAACAAGTCGCTTCGCCACGGTCCGGGCCAGACTGCACAGATTTTTGTTTCTCCTTTTGTTGCACGGAAGTATGCTTCAATACGAGAATACTCATCCGTCAGCTGGGCAAGCTTGCCGTCGTTGAAGACCTCAAAATAACACACGGTCCTCATTCGATACGGAAAGCACCCTGTTTCTTTTGCGCTACGCATAGATTTCCTCCTAAATAATAATTTGGTCACAGATGGGGATGTGACCATGTAATGCCCACCATAGCAAACTAAGGCAGTGGGCTGAACACGAAAAGGTCGTGAGGCCGTTCCACTCAACGGATAAATACCCGTACTATTTGTGGCATGCAAAATCACACGGAGGAAAGGAAGGCTTCTGATTGAAACCGAGGAAACTCCGTGTGACATAAGAAGGAGTGCATACCTATGAGTAAGGTATGTAAATCCGCGCAGAGTGAGGTAAGGGAAAATGATAACCCATTAAGCCTCTGCGCAGACTGTTATCCAGCCGGATAACGGGCAGAAAGGAGACATACCGCTGAGATTGACGGTATGTAAAGCCGCAGTATTTGCCACGCACCCCCTGTGGTAAACCTTTTTTCAAAAAGTAGGGAAAACATCAGGCGACTGTTTGCTTTACAGTCTCATGGGACTCTCACCCCCGCGCCTTCATTATGGCCCGGCCGCGAATTACGGAAGTATCATTATCATCGGACCTGTCGTTGCCCGGAGAGGAGCAGCCTCTCCTTTACAGCACTGGATTCTCGCAAATGCGTACATGCTGCTTGGCTATCAGTCCGAATAACGTACCTGACGCTTTGTTTATTCAGTTGTCAAGGAACAGCGAAGAGGCTGTCACTTGCGGGAAGGTTTATCAGTCCCTTCATCTTCTTTGGACAAAGGGGTGCCAAAATACAACCCCCTAAACAAAAAAAATAAAAAATTTTTTTGAGCGCAAAAAAATCCCGACCATTTCTGATCGGGATGAATGTATGATCTATTTGTCTTTCCACTCGAAATATCGCTTTCGTATTAAAGCAATATCGGAGTCTGTATCGGTCCGTATGTATATGTTCTTTCTTTTATATATTCCTTTTATTTTCTCGGCGTACTCCAGTTCACTGTCGCTCTTTTTATACGGAATTTTTATAAGATCAACACCGGCAGAAGAACACAAATGCTTTTTTACGCGCTCAATCTTTTCATCATATATTTGAGCCTCAATTGCGAGTCTCTCTTCCGGAATAAGCACCTCTATGGGGATGCCTATCAGCTTTTCGTCATTCAGAATCGCGCTCTGTCCGCTTTGCTTCGCATAGTATGAAATGATCAGTTGAGGGAAAACCGCTTGATATTCTTTTTCGCAGGCAGGGCATATCTTATGTTCAAGCGTTCTGTCAGACACCTTTGCTTTACAAGAATGACCGTAACGGCACTTCCACCAGTAGCTATACATTGAAAAGCGCGAGACGCGGGATGGAGAAATTATGTTCTTTTCAAAATCCCACTCTGCTATCAGCTCAGGATCTGTTGTCGCAAGGTCGTTATATCCCGGCATCACGCTTCGTTCCGTACAAACAGGACATTTAGATCCGTGAACTCTCGAAAAAACGACCGCTTTCCATTCATATCCGCAAGTATGACATTTCCACCATACATTCAAACGGGATTTTTCGTTTGCTTGGTCCGGCAAGAGAGGATAATTGCGCTCGGACCATTCTTTTGATAGTTCCGGTTGTGTAGTTGCTAAGTCATTGAATCCTTTCAGCAATTCAATCCCGCTGCAATACGGGCATTTACTTCCATAGGAACGAGTGGAAATGAGGGCGTTCCATTCGTGTCCGAGTTTGCATTTCCACCACACCTTCTTGTTCGAGAACGCTGTGACCATATTCGGTGTTAAGGGAAGATTACGATCCGACCATTCTTCGGCAACATCGGGACAGACGCTCGCCAAATCGTTGAATCCTTCCAATATCTTATTATGAGAGCAGTACGGACAGCCGCTGCCGTAAACTCTGTTTTTTATGACTGCCTCCCACTCGTGACCGTATTTATCTCTCCATATTGCCTTTTTGTGAGAGGACCAATGAACCTCTGTCGGCTTCAACTTGTTTTTGGAAGACCATTCTTTTACTAACTCCGGTCGCTTTGACGCGAGATCATTGAAACCGGGCAGAACTCTCATTCCGGCACAGTAAGGACATTTCTCACCGGAAGACCTGCTTTTGGCGCTTGCTTTCCACTCGTGACCACAAGAGCCCTTCCACCAATAGAGTTTCTTTGAACCGTAGGTTATCTGCTCCGGGGTCAAGGGAGCATTTTTATCCGACCACTCACAAACAAGTTCGGGGTGAATCGAAGAAAAACTATTGTCCATATCCAATTCCGCCTTTCCGATTTCAAAACAATTATATTGATTTTAGAGCAAAGGCGGTAGTATGCGATTTTGTGATCGGCGTATGAAAACAAAAAAGGCCCCGGGAAACTTGTGATTTCCCGAGGTCTTTCATAAAAAATATGCGATTTTCAGGGGTCTGCACGTTTTCATGCATCGATTGTTGTACGATTGTTGTAAGTTTGTTGTAAGCTGCCGATTTTTGACCAAAAAACTATGAAGGACATTCATACAACAATTTCAGCGTTTTCAGTACAGTTTCGCTCCCGCCGGAATGTGCGGATCGACCATTAGAAGATGCAGTTTTTCTTCGTCGCCTTCTTTATGGACGGCGGAGATTAGCATACCGCAGCTCTCGATCCCCATCATGGGGCGGGGAGGCAGGTTGAGGATGGCGATGCAGGTCTTGCCCACCAACTCCTCCGGCTCGTAAAACGCGTGAATACCGCTTAAAATCGTGCGTTCAGTGCCTGTGCCGTCGTCGAGAGTGAACTTCAGGAGCTTCTTGGATTTCGGCACGGCTTCGCAGGCAAGCACCTTTACGGCGCGGAAATCTGACTTGGAGAAGGTTTCAAAATCCACGAAATCTTCAAACAACGGCTCGATCTGTACGTTCGAGAAGTCGGGTTTTTCAGCCGATATGATCGGCGCACCTTCGATTGCGGGAGCGGTTTCAACGGGCTTTTCGGATGTCTCGGATTCACCGGACTTTTCGCCCTTTTTGCCGTCTATGGACTTCATAGTGGGGAACAAGAGTACGTCACGGATGGACGGCTCACCGGTCAGCAGCATCACAAGTCGGTCAATGCCGATGCCCAAGCCTCCCGTCGGCGGCATGCCGTATTCGAGCGCGGTGAGGAAGTCCTCGTCTACGTCGTTGGCCTCTTCGTCGCCGCAGGCTTTGAGTGCGGCCTGTGCCTCGAAGCGCGCGCGCTGGTCAATGGGATCGTTCAGCTCGGAAAACGCGTTTGCGTGCTCACGCCCGATCACGAACAGCTCAAAACGCTCGGTGTACGCCGGGTTCTCCGGCATCTTCTTCGCCAGCGGCGAAATTTCGACCGGATGATTGGTGATGAAAGTAGGCTGGATGAGTTTGTCCTCGCAGTACTGTTCAAAGAACAGATTGAGGATGTCACCCCGCTTATGCCGCTCCTCGTACGCAATATGATGTGCCTTTGCCAGCGCTTTCGCTTCGTCGTCGGACTGTATTTTTCCGAAGTCCACACCGGCGTACTGCTTGACTGCATCGACCATCGACAGACGCGTAAACGGCTTGGACAGGTCGATTTCGACGCCGCCGTAGGTAACCGTTTCGGTGCCGAGGACGCGGCGCGCGACCGTGCGGATCAGGTCCTCGGTCAGCTCCATAATCCCATTGTAATCGGTATATGCCTGATACAGCTCCAGCAGCGTAAATTCAGGGTTGTGGCGCGTATCCATACCTTCGTTGCGGAATACGCGGCCCAGTTCGTACACACGCTCGAAGCCGCCGACGATCAGCCTTTTGAGATGCAGCTCGAGCGCAATGCGGAGATACAGATCGATTCCTAACGTGTTATGGTGCGTAATAAAGGGACGCGCATTGGCGCCGCCGGCCATATTGTGCAGAATCGGGGTCTCCACTTCCAAGAAGCCGCGCTCATTGAGATAATTGCGGATTTCGGCAATGATACGCGAACGCTTAACAAAGGTGTCACGCACCTCGGGATTGACAATCAAATCGACGTAACGCTGGCGGTAGCGCAGATCCTGATCCTTCAGTCCGTGCCATTTTTCGGGAAGAGGGAGGAGCGATTTCGACAGCAGCGTAATTTCCTTGGTATGGATGGAGATTTCGCCCCGCCGGGTGCGGAAAACAAAGCCTTTCACGCCGACAATGTCACCGATATCCCATTTGCGGTATTCTGCAAACGCGTCGGCGCCGATATCGTCGGATTTGATATAGATTTGCATTTTGCCGCTTTCATCGACGAGATCGATGAAATTGGCCTTGCCCATATCACGCCGGGAGAGGATACGTCCGGCAACGCTGACGTCACTGCCTTCAAGAGCGTCGAACGAGTCGCGTATGGTTTTGAAATCGTGCGTTTTGTCGTATTTGCGGATGACAAACGGGTCCTTTCCGTTTGCGCGCAGCTCGGTGAGCTTCTCGCGGCGGATGCGCAGGATTTTGCTCGGGTTTTCTTCGGTTTCGGCGGCGGGCGCCGTTCTTTCTTCTGCCATATGTGCAATTCCTTTGTTTTTATTTCGCCTGCAGGGTGAACGTTATTTTGCGATTTCGATGATGGTATACTTCAGGATGCCGACCGGCGCTTCGACCGTAATCGTGTCGCCTTCGCGGGAACCGATGAGCGCCTTCCCGAGCGGAGAATCGTCCGAGATTTTGTTGGCGAACGGGTCTGCTTCAGTCGAGCCGACGATGGAAAATTCCTGCTCGGCGTCGTCCAGTACGTTGTAGATGCGCACCTTGTTGCCGACCGAAACCTTGTCTGTTTTTAGCTGTGTGTCGTCGAGAACGGTGGCGTTCTTAATCGTTTCCTCCAACTGTGCGATTTTCGTTTCGATTTCAGCCTGCTCGTTTTTCGCCTCGTCATACTCACTGTTTTCGGAAAGGTCGCCGAACGAACGTGCTTTTTTGATTGCCTGCGCAATCTCCGCGCGTTTGACCGTTTTCAAATGCTCCAGCTCGTTTTGCAGCTTCAGATAACCGTCTTTGGAAACAAAAATCTGCTTTGCCATAAATACCAAAACTCCTTTTGCTCTAATTGCCGCTTTCCTCACCCGTGAGCAGGGAAAGCGCTTTTTGTAATTGTGTGTCCAGCGCGGGATCGGCGATAGCGCTGGCATCCATCTGCACCTCGTAATCGGCAGGGATGCCAATGCCGTTGTAGTTTTCGGAATAGGGCGGATTGTAGTAATGCGTGGTCAGCCGGATGCCTGATCCGTCGGGCAGGGTAATGATGTTCTGCATTACGCCCTTGCCGTAGGTCGTCTGTCCTACGGTCACGCACTTATCGTAATCCAGCAGGGCAGAGGTGAACAGCTCTGCGGCGGAAGCGGTGTTTTCGTTGATGAGAACGACCATCGGCGCGACTACGTCGCTTTCGTCCGAAGTATAGGTATGCACCACCTCGCCGGAAGCGTCCACAATGCGGACGATCGGCCCCTCGGGGAGCAGATAGTCGAGGATGCTGACAATGACGCCGAGATCGCCGCCCGGATTGTTGCGCACGTCAAATACGTAGCGCTCCGCCCCGGCGCTCTTGGCTTCCTCCATTGCGGCGATGAAATCCTCCGCCGCATTGCCGGTAAATTCATAGATGCGGATAAGAGCCGTATTGTTTCCCTGCATTTCCAAGAAAACAGCTTCGCTGCGGACAAGCCGGCGGGTCATCGTCAGCTCGGCTGTTTCACCGTCCCGAAGAATCGTGACTGTCAGTTCCGTTCCGGCTTCACCGACGACATTGTTGACCGCGGTATTGTAGTTATCCGCCGTCACTTCCAGATCGTCGACTTTGACGATTACATCACCAACCTGTAATCCGGCCTCCATCGCAGGGGAATCATGCATGACGTTCAGGATGCGGATGCCGCCCGTCGCGTCGTCCTGAAAGACGCGTACGCCGATGCCGACCAAATCGCCGTTGCTCTCGTTCATCAGCTCCTGCATTTCCTCGGCGGTGTGGTAAACCGAGTATTTATCGCCGAGCGCGTACATATAGCCGTCCAGCATATATTGCATTGCCAGTTCATAATCGACCGCGCCGATGAAGTTGGCGCGCACATATGTGTCCACCTCCAGCAGCTTGTCAAAATCGATGCCGCTTTCGCTCTGTTCGCCACTGACGATATCGTCGCCCAGCTTGGCCTCATAGGAAGAACGCAGCAGCACGAACGTGGTCATAAACGTGACCAGACACGCGAAAAAGACGATCAGCAGCACCGCTGTCAGGCTTAGCTTTCGATTTTTCATAACCATAACAACGCAGACGGTTTCCCGTCCGCGTTTCCTTTCCGATTCAATTTTTCTGCGGACTTTACGGCGTATAGCTCGTCAGCGAATGCAGATTATAGCCGCGTGTATTGATTTTATTGAGCATATCCGCCGGTAAATAATCTGCCGGATTATAGTATGTAGAGCCTTTGATGAATGCGATGTGGAGGTGGTTTCCGGTCGATTGGCCGGTGGAACCGACTCGTGCGATGACCTGGTTCTGCAGCACCTTTGTACCCGTATTGACGAGCAGCTTGCTGCAATGCGCATACATAGTGGACATGCCGTTGCCGTGGTAGATAATGACATAATTTCCGTAACCGCCGGCGGAATAACCGCTTTCAATCACGACACCATCCATCACCGCCTGGATCGGTGTGCCGTACGGGGCAGGGATGTCCAGCCCCTTGTGCAGCTCCGCACGGTTTGTAACCGGGTTGGTACGCCATTCGAACGGACTGGATATGTACAGGCTGCTTGTGACGTTCGCGGCAAAAGGCCAGGAATAGCCGCTGCCGCTGGGCGTAAAGCTCTCCTTGCTGTCGATCTGTTCCTGAAGTTGCTGGATGGACTGAAGAATGCGGTTGTCCTCCGCTTTGAGTTCTTCGAGGTCGGCCTGCGTGCTGAGCTGCGTATCTTTTACATTTGCAAGCAGCGTTTCCAGCTCTGCCGTCCGCTCGTCGTAGGTGGCGCGGCTGGCGTTCAGCTCTTCCGACAGCGTTACGCACTCGGCAAGATAGGCTTCATTCTGCGCCTTGGCTGTCTCGATATCCTGCGTCGTGCGCGTGATGTCATCGACGATGGTATTATTATACTCTAAAATAAAGCCGACATAGTCGAGTCTTGTAAGAAAATCCGAAAAACTTTTCGACGAAAACAGGATTTCGAACGTGCTCGCTTCACCGTATTTGGCGTAATAGCAAAGCACCTGCCCGTAGATTTCCATTTCTTCGGCCAGTTCATCCTCCAGCGCGACGAGTGCGATTTCATTGCTTTCGATTTGGAACTGATACTGTTCCATCAAAGCCTCGTTGGTTTCAATGGAGCTGTCCAGAAGCGTAATTTCCTGCTCCAGTTCGCTCTTTTCGGCCAGCAGCGTCTTTTCCTCGTTCTGAGAAGCACTGATCTGCGCCTGAAGCGCTTCAAGCTGCTGCGTGTATGCCTTGCGCTGGGCTTCCAGCTCGCTGAGCTTTTGCTGGTCCTCTTCGATGGTGGTTTCGGCCGATACAGCCGTCGGCAGGACGGTCAGCAGACAAACCAGCATCAGGCAGAGCGCGGCCAGCATTGCGGGCAGTCTGTACGGCAGAGCTTTGTTCATAGTATTCGTTCCTTTCCGAGGTTTATGCGGCGCGGTATGTTACCGCTCGTGAGAATATCGTTTTACGCTGAGGCCGGAGGCAACGACGCCTGTAAACAGGCCGACGGCGACGAATGCAATGGCCAACAGAGGCGCATAATGCCAGAATGAGTTCATGAAAATATCGAAATCAGACAAAATGTCGACAAATACGTAGGTGTAAATATAGTATTGCAGCCCGAAAGCCGCTGCTGCGGCAAGCAGGCCGATGAAAGCCCCTTCGGTGATGAACGGCATCGTGACGAAGAAGCCCGTTGAGCCGACGTAGCGCATGATGTCGATTTCCTCGCGTCGCGCAAAGACCGTCAGCTTGATCGTGTTCATAATCACAAACAGCGAGACCAGCAGCAGAATGCCCATCATCACTACGGCGACGATGGTCAGGCCGTTCTTGACGCGGTCGATGTTCTGCGCAACCTCCAGCTTGTCCGATACCTCCGTCACGCCCTCCAGCTTTTCGAGCTGGTAAACAAGCGTATTTGCGTTTGCGACGTCGGCGAAGGTGATCTCGATTGTGTTCGGCAGCGGATTGTTTTCGTATGTCACGTTGGAAACGATTTCCACACCATGTTCATTGTTGCGCATTTCCTCCAGTGCTTCTTCCTTGGATTTGTAGGTCCACGAGAGGATGTTATCCAGCTTGTCCACGCTTTGCTTGACGGATTCGATCTGCTCGTCGGTGAGCGATTTGTCAAGCGTGACGACGAGCTGATTCAGCTTATCCGTCATTTTCGCATTTTCGCCGATGTTGTCAATAATCATATAAAACGAACCGAGCACGAGCAGGCAGCATAGCAGCGTCAATAGCGACGCGACCGACATCACCGCGTTTTTGAATACGCTTTTGACGCCCTGCGAAACGAGATAAAAGAAGTTACTCAGCCTTTTCAACGTAACTGCCTCCGATCCTGTCGCTGATGACGCGGCCGTCCTCTATGGTGACGACGCGCTTTTTATAGCGGTCGACCAATTCTTTTTCATGGGTGACAACGATGACCGTTTTCCCTAAGCCGTTGATGGTTACAAGCATATCCAGCAGCTCGCGGCTCATTTCCGGATCGATGTTGCCCGTCGGCTCGTCCGCAATGACGATATAGGGATTATTGACAAGCGCGCGCGCATAGGCGATGCGCTGCTTCTCGCCGCCGGACAGCTCTGTCGGATAACTGTCTGCCTTGCTGCGCAGGCCGACAACGTTGAGAAAGTAGGGGACGCGCTTTTCGATGAGCTTTTTGCTTTCTCCCGTCACGCGCAGCGCAAAGGCGATGTTTTCGTAAGCGGTCCTGTTGTCGAAAAGACGGAAGTCCTGAAACACGACGCCCATCTTCCGCCGCAGATACGGAATGCGGCGGCGCGGCAGCTTCTCCAGCTTATACGGGCCGATATGCAGCCTGCCGGACGAAACGCGCTCCTCACACATCAGCAGCTTGGTCAGCGTTGTCTTTCCGGCGCCGCTGCGGCCGACGATGAAAACGAATTCACCCTGCCGGATGGTCAGGTTTACGTCCTTGAGCGCTTCGTTCCCGTTCGGGTACATCATACAGACATCCTCGAATGTGATATCGTAGCGCACTGTGTTTTTTTTAGTAGATGGTGGGTTTGGAGATGACATATTTCTTAACCATTAAAGCGACCTTGAAGGTGATGGCGTGGTCGAACTCGCGCAGGTCAAGTCCGGTGAGCTTTTTGATCTTTTCCAGCCGGTAGACAAGCGTGTTGCGGTGTACGAACAGCTTTCGGCTTGTCTCCGATACGTTCAGGTTGTTGTCAAAAAAGGCCTGAATGGTCATCAGCGTTTCGCGGTCGAGAGACTCGAGCGAGCCGCGGCGGAATACCTCGGAGAGGAACATTTCACACAGCGTCGTGGGGAGCTGGTAGATCAGGCGCGCGATGCCGAGGCTCTCGTAGTTGATGGTCGATTTTTCGGTGTCAAACACTTTTCCGACCTCAAGCGCGACCTGCGCGTCCTTGAACGAGTGTGCAAGCTCTTTGATGCTGCTGACCACCGAACCGATACCGACGGTAACCTTGAGGTAAAATTCACTGGACACGGTGTCAACGATGCTTTTGGCATTGGCTTCAATGCTTTTGGAGTCCTGCGCCGTCTTGAGCTCCTTGACGAGTACGATGTCGTTCTCGCCTACGCTGATGACATAGTCGCGGCTCTTGTCGGGGAACATATTCTGAATGATTTCAAACGGCACGGCGTCGTTGCTGTGATTGTGGAACCGGATAAGATACACGACGCGGTTGACCTCGCTGTCCAGATGCAACTCCTTAGCCTTGAGATAAATATCGCTCGGAAGGATGTTGTCCAAAATGATATTTTTAATGAAATTCGCCTTGTCGTACTTTTCGTCGTACAGAGCCTTTACGCTGGTGAGGGAAACGGAGAGCAGCCCGGCGATATGCTTGGCGTCGTCCCCGGTCCCTTCGACGAAGACGACATATTCCGCCTTCCCGTGCGTACCGAACGGCTTGTAGGTACAACCGTTGTGCACGACTGCGCTCGCGGAATAAGAAGCCGTCTCGAATACGGACCGGTCGGTCTCGCCGATGCGGGTCAATTGACTGCATGCGATGATTACGCCCTTGTCGTCGATTACGCCGACGGTGCAGTCAAGCTCTTCTTTCATTTGATAGATAAGGCTCTGGAACAGTTTGTTTGACATTGCTCATTCAATCCTTTCCGAAATGATGCGGCGCGCCGGCCGCCGATCGTTGCGGGCGCTTTCAACGCCTTATCCGATTACTCCTTATTTTACAATAAATTGCACACAATTTCAAGGGAAATGCCGTGAAATTCATAAAAGATTTTCTTTTTTTGTAGTGGAAAAAGAACGAAATTGTCTTATGACTGCCGAGCGATGCGTCAATAAAAACAGAAATTCGTTATATGGTAAGGCTTTTGCCCGTTCTGTGCATTTCATATACTTTACCATATGCCAAGAATGACGGTATCCGCTATCCTTTTGAATGCCCAAAAATCGGTTTCATCGATTTCGGCGAAAGGAAACATGCAGAAAAAGGATTGGAATCATTTTTGTAAAATCAAAACCGCGCGGGAAGATTAAACAGCAGAGAGAATCAGCCAACTGCCTGTCGTGTCTGTGCGGCTTTGCCGTCCGTTTATACAGGATAATGACGGTTTGCCGCGTTACATCCGATTCAAGTAAATTTTTGTTTTTATTCAAGAATGGCGCTGATGGCTGACAAAACAAACAGGCCGGCCGTCTCGGTGCGCAGAATCCGCTTGCCGAGCGATACGGCGGGCAGACCGTGTTCCCGAAGCAACTCCAGCTCGGATTCGGCGATGCCACCCTCCGGACCGATGAAAAATGCGATCGAACTCTGCGGACGGATATCAGCCAGCAGAGTCCGCAGCCTGTATTCATGCTCGCCCTCATAACAGGCAAAGCCCAAATCGGCTTTTTGCAGTCCTTCAATCATTGGAAGAAAGGTGACGGGTGGGGAAACGACAGGCAGGACGCCGCGGCCGGACTGCTCTGCGGCTGCGCGTGCGATGCGGTTCAGACGCACAAGACGGTTTTGCATTGCTTTGGGGTCGGGGCGGGAGACGCAGCGTTCGCTCAAAACGGGCACAATCTCGGCAACGCCCAACTCGACCGCCTTCTGTACGACGAAATCAAGTTTGTCCGATTTCGGAAACGCCTGATACAATGTGATGCGGTAAGGACTTTCGGTATCCGAAATGCGCTGCGAAAGGATTCTGCATTCTACACGCTGCGGATCCGCGTACGTAATGGCGGCAGTATATTCGTTTCGCTGCATATCGGAGATGAGGAGCTTGGCTCCCTTGCGCAGCCGAAGCACGCGTACGATATGTGCCGCGTCTGTGCCGGTGATGTCGATCCGATCCTGAAGTATGCTTTCCCGCGTGACAAAAAATAAGGGCATAGACGCCATTTCTGTATCCCTCCGCTTTCCCGAATATTATACTATTTTCTGTACAGCGTGTCAAGAGTTTACATAATATAAAAAAACATCTTTCTTTTACGGGATGTCGCGTTTCGGAATATGCGCACGAAAAACGATACGAAAAATCTCTTGACATTCGGGCGTATTTGTAGTAAAATGTGCACACAGAGAACCGAAACGCCATTGGAAACGATGGGGAAGAGGCCGTGGGGTGTGGAAAACCGTTCGGCTTCTCGGAAAGGATAGGCTGGGATTTTATGGAAGAGAATCTGGAATTTGAGAATGGACTGTTCAATCTTGTGGACGAGGACGGGAACGAAAGCGCCTTCGAGTTGCTCGGCAGCGTAGAAATTGACGACGTGACCTATGTCGCGCTCGTACCTGCTGAAAACGAGGATGGCGAGTATGTTCTGCTCAAGGTCACGACGGATGACGACGGCTGTGAGCTGCTGGTCACAATTGACGACGATGATGAATTTGACCGGGCGGTCGCTGCATTTGAAGAAGAATTCGAGTGCGAAATTGACTTGGACGACGAGGACGAAGACGACGACTGAACCGCATCCGCGCGGAAATTTTTGTCGAAGAGCGTGTATCAACGTTTTCGGTCCGGCATATACTAACAGTGTGTTCGTTCTGCTTGGTTCGTGCTGCTCTATGTTAAAAACCTACATTTACGAATTGGAGCATGCCTTCCGTGTTCGGGAACGCAGGCCTCCCGCCGCAAGCTGCTTTGTCACCTTGCCGTGCGGACGTTGGAAGCGCAAAGACGCGGAGAGTGCACCGACCTGCCGAAGCAGGGTTTTCGTTCGTAGAGCCACGGCCAAAGCGGGCGACAGATATAAAAAAAGGGGCTTGTTTCGCCGTATGTGTGCGGCGTGCAGGCCCCTTTTTTGCGCTTTTGAACACCGCAGAGAAGGGAGCGCCGCGTTCATCCCAGAACTCCGGCAGCAGGATGCGCCGGTCATCGTTTTCCGAAAAACAGCATTTGCGGTATGGTTTTTCGGCTGAAAAATATCTTGGCAGCGTCATCGGCTATGCCGCAGTCGGCGACCGGGCTGCTTTCTGCTTATTTGCGAGGGTATGCAGAGTGGGGATATATGCTTGTTTCGCGGCAAGCCCGGATTTGCGAGGCTGTCACCTGTATGTCGGCGGGCGGGCAGTTGAGCATTTCAGCGGTCGGCCGTAAGACTGCGGCCGGAATCCGGCAGGACGGTGCAGGCGCAGGTGGGCAGGTTCGACATCCGTTGTGCGGGAGAGCTGGAAATGGGCTTGACTCGGAACGCCGGAACGGATACGTACCAAGTTGTCGTAGCTGTGGGGCGGATGAGTGTATGTCCGCAGACATGCGAAGCCGGCTCGCTTTCTGAAGGAAGGGGACGGAGTGCGAATACGGGGATTTCATCATATTTCGGGGCGCCAAGTTTTTTCGCAAAGTCGATGTTCTGCACGGCGCAAAGATGACGAAAGACCTGCCGTGAAGCGGCTGCTTCACGGCAGGTCTTTCTTATCGGAGACGGCCGGCGGGCCGCTTCGCTTTTCGTGTTTTACGCTTCGTCGGCCGCTTCGGCAGGCGCTTCCTCGGACTGCTCCGCAGCCTCAGCCGGCGCTTCCTCGTTCTTTTCGGCCGGCGCTTCTTTGGCTTTGGGAGGCTCGGGCGCAACATAGTCCGGATCAACCGCAGCGCGGATGGAAAGGCTGATGCGGTTCTTTTCCGCATCGACCGCGATGATCTTCACCTCGACCTTATCGCCAACCTTCAGGACAGAAGCGGGATTGGAGATCATTTTATCCGAAATCTGCGAATTGTGGATCAGACCGTCCACACCGGGAATGATTTCCGCAAACGCACCGAACGGCATCAGTGACACAATGGTAACCGGAATGACGTCGCCGACCTTGTAGGTCTTAAGGAAAATATTCCAGGGATTGTTTTCCTCGGTTTTGTAGCCGAGCGAAATGCGTTTCTTTTCGGGGTCGACCGCTTTGATGAACACGTCGACCGTCTGGCCGACCTTCAGCACCTCGGAGGGCTGCTTCAGACGGCCCCAAGACAACTCGGTGATGTGGATCATCCCATCCACCGGACCTATGTTGACGAACGCGCCGAAGCTTGTCAGCGAGCGGACGGTGCCCTTGAACTTCTGGCCCGGTTCGAGCGTGGCGTAGAATGCTTCGACCTCCTGCTTGTGCTGCGCACGGAGCGCATTGCGAATCGAACCGACGGCACGGCGGCGCTGCTCGTTGTACTCGAGGATCTTCAGCGGCACTTTCTTGTTCTTTAACTCGGAAAGGTCGGCGTCTTTCGGCAGGCCGCACTGCGAGGCGGGAACGAATACGGTCGCGGTCTTGACCTGCACGACCACACCGCCGCGTGTAATTTCCTTCACGGTGCCGTTCAGTGTTTCGCCGCTTTCGACCGCAGCCTGAATCTCCGCAAGATGCTTGCTGACGTCCAGCCGCTTTTTGGACAGGAGGACGGTGCCCTCGGAGTCGTTGAACTTCGTGCACACCACTTCGATCGGATCGCCGACGTGGAATTCATCGGCAAGAACGACGCCGCTTTCGGTCGTAATCTCGTCATACGGCAGGATGCCTGTGTGCTTCGTCCCGAGATCGACCTTGATCTCGGCGGGATTTACCGCCAGTATGACGCCCGTGACCCTTTCCCCTGTATTTAAGGTTTTGAAAGACTGTTCGAGAAGCTCCTCAAAGCTGCACTCTTCTCTAAGGTTTTCTGCCATACGTTTTTTTACCTCCTGTATAATGCCCGGCGGCGTTGAGGCCCCCGCAGCTATCGCAATTGTCTTGCAGACCGAGAAGCGGGCCAGATCGTCTTTCAGGAGTTGGTCTGCATCCTCGATGTGCCGGACCGTCGGGCAGACAGCCGCAGCCAGCGCATACAGCTTTTGTGTGTTGGAGCTGTGCGCGCCGCCGACAATCAGCACGCCGTCGCTCGACTGTGCGAGTGCAACGACTTCTTTCTGCCGTTCTTCGGTCACTTTGCATATTGTATCAAAAATTTTTGCGTTTGTATATAGGTTTTTGAAGAATTTACAAAATTTTTTCCATTCGCCGACGTCGAAGGTGGTCTGTGCGACGGCGATGACCGGCGCGTCGGACGGGATGCGTGCCGGCAGCTCCCGCATTGCCTCCGCAGCGGAGCCGCAGATATACGCGTTTCCGCCTGCAAAGCTGCGGATACCGATGACCTCGGGATGCTTTTCATCGCCGAGGATGACGACGGCTGTGTCCGGCGCGGCAGCCGAAACAATTTCATGAATCTTCCGCACATAGGGACAGGTCGTATCGGTACAGGCATAACCGCCGGCGGACAGCCGCTCGTAGGTTCGCTGTGCAATGCCATGCGTACGGATAAACACGTGTGCGTTCGCGGGAAGGGTATCCAATTCCGCTTCGGTAATGATGCGTACACCCTTGGCACGCACCGAGTCATTGAACTGACGGTTATGAATGAGCTCGCCCAGACAATAGATGCCGTCTCCTCCGCTTTCCGCGGCCTGTTCGAGAAGTGTGACGGCACGGCGCACGCCGGGGCAGAACGAGGCATGCTTGGCAACGATGATCCGATTCATAGCGTTGCGTACGCCTCCTTGTACAGCCGCGCCACTTCGGCGAAGCAGAACGAGGCGATCTCGGGCTTGCGCGGATGTTCGCCCAGCTCGCGGAAATCTTCTTCGGTCAATGGCTTGCCGATGACGATGATCGTTTTGCGCAGCAGCTTGGGCTTGTGCGCTTTCGTCACGATTGCGATCGGCAAAACGGGGCAGTGTGACATCGTGGCCAGCAGACCCAGTCCGCCCATCGCCTCGCCGGGCTCGGGAACGCGGTAAGGGATGCGCGTGCCCTGCGGATAAATACCGACCGTACGGCCCTCGCGCAGTGCATTCACGCTTGTGCGGATGGCTGCCACGTCGCTTTCGTCGCGGTGGATGGGGATGACGCCGACGGTTTTGAAAAACCAATGAATGATTCGGAAGCGCTGCAGGGATGCCTTGGCGATATAGGAGACCTGCTCACGCAGCGCCAGTCCCTCCAGAAACGGGTCGGCAAAGGAGGAGTGATTGGCACAGGCGATGTAGGGAGCGGCCGGTTCGTTCTCCGCACCGATGACGGTAGTCCTGTACAGCCATTTAAAAGGATACTTCAGCAGCAGCTTGAAAAAGCGATAGGCTTTGTTCATAGGCAGGTCGCGGCTTGCCGCAGACGGTCACCGAGCCGGTCGCGGATCAGTCTGTCGGCGGCGGCCACGGTTTCTTCCGCCGTCAGCCCCGTGTTGTCCAGCGGCAGTGCGTCGGGTGCGGGAACGGCCGGCGCTACAGTGCGGTTTTGATCGTTTTCGTCGCGGCGGCTGAGCTCTTCAAGCGCTTCCTCATAGGTCATCGTAACGCCCTTTTCCGTCCATTCCTTCCAACGGCGTTTGGCGCGCTCCGCCACGGCGGCGGACATAAAGAGCTTTACATCCGCGTTCGGCAGGATGACAGTGCCGATGTCCCGTCCATCCATCACCACGTTATTTTTTGCGGCGATATCGCGTTGGAGGGAGAGGAGAAAGGCACGCACCTCCGGCAGCTTGGATACGTCGGAGGCGTAGAGTGAGCAGACCGGCGTGCGGATTTCGTCGCCGACCGGGCGTCCGTTGAGATAGACCTCGCCGCGTCCGTCCTGCAGCCGCATTTCAATATGTATCTCCGGCAGGGCCTCGATGATGCCTTCCTTATCTTGGCTGGACAGGCATAGATTCTGTACATGCAGGCCGACGGTGCGGTAAAGCGCACCGGTATCAACGTAGATGAACCCGTATTTTTTCGCCAGCGCTTTCGCCAGCGTGCTTTTGCCCGACGCGGCGGGCCCGTCGATTGCGATGGATAAGGGCATTGCAAGACAACCTTTCTGTTTGTTGGAAGCTATCGAAAAAAACCCGGCCCCGCCGTCCGACATTCGGGCGAGGCCGATGCTCGTTGGTTTATTGTGTGCTTTCGGCGTCTGCGGGCCGCAGCGACGCCATCCGTACCAAAATATAAGCGGCACAGGCGATATCAACAGCAGAAAACAGATCCATATCGTTCATCGGCAAGACCCAGAAGGCCGACAGCAGGATCGAGGGCAGCGCATGCACCAGCAGCAATACGACCGAGAGCGAGCCGAACAGCATATAGGCTGCCGGACTGCCCTTGCCGACGGCAAATTTGCCTTCGTTGAGAAAGAACAGCGAAAGTGCCACCAGGGAAAGGATATGGTAGACACTGATAGCAGAAGTGGGATAATCCTTCTGCGCCGAATAATCCACGATCAGACGCGCGCCGGTCAGCAGCACGGGAATCAGCGCGAGCAGCGCACAGCGGGTCGAAACAGGTACGACATGCTTGGAGGAATAGTAAAAGAAGGGAATGGCCGCCAAGACCTCCAGTACGATTGGAACCATTTCCCAAGCGGAAATCACACCGGTTGTCGAAAAATAACGGTAACAAAGATAGAGCCCCATCGAAAGCAGCATAAAGCCGACCAAAGCGGAGGTGAAAATTACGCCGGAGGTGTCAAATTCCAGCTTGCGGCGGGCTTTTCTGCCCATCCGCACAGAAAAAAACACGCAGACCGCGCACGTCACTGCGGCGGCGACGTCGAATACGGTCACCGCCATACTGCGTTGCAGGTAATAATCGATACCGACGGTGTTGATCTGCATGTGCTTCACCATTATGATCATGCGAAAAACCGAGAGCAGCAGCGCTGCGGTAAGAACGCCGACGCTGAATAGGATATAGCGATTTGGATTTTTCTGCTGCATGGTGCCGCACCCGATTCTTCGTATAACTTCACAGCCATTATACACCACAAAAACCGGTTTGTAAATCGATATCAAAAAAATTTTCCAAATGTTAAAAAGTCGGCTACGCAAGCGTTTTCAGCATCGTTCCGGGAAAATAGGCGGCGAGGATTCGTGTGTAATCGTACCCGAGTGACTCGCTCAGATAAGCGGCGCCCGTCCCGCTGAGTCCGACGCCGTGGCCGTAGCCTCTGCCGTTGATGCGTACGCCGGCGTGATAGACGCTTCCGTTCGGACGGTACAGGTTAAGCGGCGTAAGGGTAAAATTGGCGCTCTTCAGCCCGAGCGCCTGACGGATTGGCGCGGAATAGCGCAGGACCGCCGTGTTTCCTTCGTTGTCGGTGACGGTCAGTTCGGTAACGAAGCTGCTTCCGTAACAGTCGGTTGCCGTCACCCGAATGTCGGACACGGTTCCCGTCAGCGCGGAAAACACGCCGCCATAGGCACGCAGCCGACTGGTCAGCTCGCGCATTGTAAGATATTCCGTCCAAACGCCGTCCTGCGCCTCGGTATACGGCTCGCCTACGTCCACAGAGCGGAGATAGGGCAGGTCGTCGCCGCCCCACGCCTCGGACAGTGAGCAGGTGGCGCCGCCGCTGGTCGTGTGGTAGAGTACAACGGCGGGATGACCCTCATACGTCAAAATCTGTCCGGCGGTCTCGTCTGCCAGCCGTTCGAGCCGTTCGTCGGTGCGCGCCAGTCCGCGGTAGATTTGACAGCAGGTGCCGGTGCAGACGTCGAAGCCGTCCTCCAGATGCGCGGGCTTGCTTTCGGACAACGGCGCCGTGCGGGTGAGGACGGCGAAGGCCTTCGTCGTTTCGTCGCTTTCGTTCGTGCCGATTTCCCACGGCAGAACACCCTTCACGTAATCCTCCAGCCCGACGACGTTAATGACCGAAAATTGCGCTCCGTCGGGCCGGCATTCGATACGGCCGCGGTAGCTGTACAGTGTTTCATCAGCGGGGAATTCGATGGCTGCGTCTGCCGATAGGGTGAGCGCTTCCGCACCGGCGTACAGGAACAATAGGCTTCCGTTTTCATCCGAGACGGTGAAAATTGCCTCCGAAGCGGCGGGGGACAAGCCTTTTGCTACCATATAAATACCATTTTCGCAAAATACCGTACCGTCCTCCCGTTCGGCTGCTTCGATTGCCGGCGCGGCGTTCACATAACGCGCTTCTCCCGTAATCGGACGGCTTTGCAGGCGGGAGACAATAACCGTTTCGTTTTCTACTGCCAGCAGCGCTGTCCAGCCGTCCGCGCCGGCACGGCCGAGCGTAAAGCCACCTGCTGCGTGCATTGTGATACTGCTTTTTCCCGTCTCGCCGTAGCATAAGCCTACACGAACGACCGTATCGTCATCGGGAATGCGCTGCGGCGGCGCGAGAAACGACAGGACGGTAAGAACGACTGCGCTTGCGGCGGCCAGCAGACGTGAGAAGAGCATGTGATGCAGCATAAAACAATCAACGCCTTTCCGGAATTTTTGTCTTTATCCGAAGTATTGCCGCGCATCGGATAAAGTTATGCAAAAACATAATTTGCAGTTGAAATCTTGAAAAAAATGGTGTAAAATAAAAAGTGAGCAAAAGTGCCTGTATCCCCACATCGGAATACGACCCGCCGACGGACGTGTTTTGATGTGCTCAGAAAGGAAAGATGGCTTTATGTACAAAAGCAGAATCAAAAAAACGGCCGGTTCGCTTACCGTTGCGGTTGACAGCCAGAACGGCGAACTCCTGTCGCTGGTGGATGAAAGCAGCGGCGACAACCTGATCAAGAATTCATCTTATACACTGCCCAACCCTTTTGCGCTGACCATCGGCGGCATTACATTGACGGCGCCTTCCAATACGGATATCAAAAAAACACCTGCGCTCCAGCCCGAGGTGCGTGAAGGCGCTTCGTCCATTACGGTTGTGTATCCGATGCTGACCGACGGCGTGCGTTTCTTTGATATCACCGTTACGGTTGAAATCCGCTGTCTGCCCAGTTCACGGCTGGAGTTTTCCATCGGCGTGCAGAACCGAAGCGCGAGCCGGATTGACGAGTGCCGCTTTCCCTGCGTCAACGGCGTATTCCACGGTGAAAGCTATGAGGATGACACGCTTGTCTATCCCTTTAACGCCGGATTGAAAATCCGCAATCCGGTCGCTTATCTTGAAAAAACGCCGAAAAAAATTTACTGGCGCTGGCAGCAGTACCGCTACTGCTATTTGGTCGACGGCATCTGCACCGGCGCGAACGCATCCGGCCTGTACGAGCTGAACAATTTGTATTCCGGCCCGCTTTCTATGCCATGGATCGATTATTATTCCGACAACTGCGGGCTTTACTTCGGTATGAACAAAACCAACGGCATCTGCTCGCTTTCGGTGTCCACCTTCGGGAAAAAGAGTCCGGGGATGAATTTTTCGTTTGTGAAAAAGGTCGAGACCGACGGCGACTTCTCGATGGACGGCATCACCCTTGCACTGCACGGAGGAAGCTGGTATGAGGGGGCGGACATTTATAGGGCTTCGCGCCCGCCGCTGGATCCTCCGCGCAGCCGCGGCTGGTTCGGCGAGAGCATCGCCGTCTGCGCGCATTACGATTTCAAGTACCAGAACGGCGGTGTGGTCCACACGTTTGCCGACATTCCCCTGCTTGCCGATACGGCTTCCGAACAGGGCGGCGATCATCTTCTGATTTCCGGCTGGCATACCGACGGGTTTGACAACGGGTTTCCCGACTATCGTCCCGATCCCGACTTGGGCAGTCCCGACGACCTGTGCAGTGCGCTGGATCAGGCGCATGCGCGTGGCGTGTTTGTCTCTTTCTATATCAATACGCGGCTGTGCAACCGAAAATTCGCACATTTGCAGACACTGCGCGACGAGGGCAGCGCCATCAGGGCCGACGGTAAGCCTTACGACGAGCTGTACGGCGACGACACGCTTGCGTTTAATACGATGTGCGCTTCAAGCGAGGTTTGGCAGCAGCATTTGCTGGATGCCATCCGGTATCTCGTCGAACTCGGTGCGGACGGCGTGTATCTCGACCAGCTTGCGATGGCGGCGCCGCGTGTCTGCCACGACCGCCGGCACGGACACGGGCTGTATGACTGGACGTCGGGATACCGAAAGCTGCTTCAGGAGGCCGGGAAGCTTCAAACGAAAGCGGGACGGCCGCTGAACATTATGATCGAGGGCTGTTCCGATTTATACGGGAACCTGGTGGACGGGCAGCTTGTTTCCACCTTTTCCTATTATTTTTCGGGTGCGTATCCCGAACTGTACCGTTATGCCAATCCCGAACAGACACTGGTGGACATGGTGTATCCCCGGCGCAATAATGTGATGCGGCCCGAGCATATCGGTAAGCGTTCGACGGAAATGATCAACCGCACGTATATCAACAACTGCTATTTCTGGGTCTACGATCTGGAGGAGGATAACTCTTTCTTCAATGACCCCGCGCAGTGGAAGTATCTGAAGAGCGTACTGCTGTTGGCCAAGAAGGTCCGGCCAGCGCTGGAGGGCTTTGTCTTCCGCGACACAAACGGCATCGTCTCGTGCGACGACGGGCTTGCGGCGCGCCTGTATGAGAATGGCGAAGAATGCGTGCTGCTGTATGCGTCGGAGAGCGACGAGCTGAAGTATGTCACGCTTGGCTTCGAAGCGCAGATCACCAGAGCCGAGACGCTCGACGGCGGTGAACAGGCGACTTCGTTTACCGGCAACAAAAAGACCTTCCTTACTCTGCCGCCCTCGCGGCTCGGCGCCATATGGCTCCATAAATAATTTATATGTCCGCTGCGGTTGACTTCGCGGCGGTACGGCGATATAATGAAGCCGACTGATCGAAAGGAATGAACCCGTATGTATAAGATTCTGCGTAAAGAAAAATTGAACCCGACCGTCACGCGGATGGAGATTCTCGCTCCCGAGGTGGCCGCGAAGGCCGAGCCGGGTCAGTTCATCATTCTGCGGCCTCTGGATGACAGCGAACGCATACCGCTGACCGTGGCGGATTTTGACCGCGAAAAAGGCAGTGTGACGATCATTTTCCAGATCGTGGGCGCAACCACCGCAGTGCTCAACACACTGGAGGAGGGCGATTCGGTCTGCGACTTTGTCGGGCCGCTCGGCGTTCCTTCGCACACCGAGGGGCTGAAACGGGTCTGCGTCGTCGGCGGCGGCGTGGGCTGCGCCATCGCGTATCCGGTCGCCAAGAAGCTGGCTGCCTCCGGCTGCGAGGTGCATACGATTGTCGGCTTTCGCAGCCGAGATCTGCTGATTTTGGAAGACGAGTTCAAAGCGGTTTCCGACCGCTATTTCGTAATGACTGACGACGGCTCTTACGGCGAAAAGGGGCTTGTCACCGACGCGCTGCGCAAGCTGCTGGAGTCCGGCGAGAAGTATGACGAGGTCATCGCCATCGGCCCGCTGGTTATGATGAAATTCGTATGCGCGCTGACCAAGGAGTTCGGCGTGAAAACGATGATCAGTATGAACCCCATTATGATTGACGGTACCGGGATGTGCGGCTGCTGTCGGCTGACCGTCGGCGGCGAGATGAAATTTGCCTGCGTCGACGGGCCGGATTTCGACGGCCATCAGGTCGATTTCAACGAGGCAATGGACAGGCTTACGATGTACAGGCCGCAAGAGGCCGAGCGCCGCGAGGCGCACTGCAATCTGTTCAAGGGGGTATAACAGCTATGCCGAATATGAGCTTGAAGAAAAACGAAATGCCGGCGCAGCCCGCAGACGTGCGCAACGGCAATTTTGATGAGGTTGCCCTCGGATATACCGAGGAGCAGGCGCTGGACGAAGCGGCCCGCTGCCTGCACTGCAAGAACAAGCCCTGCCGCGAGGGCTGCCCGGTCGGCATCGACATCCCTGCGTTTATCGCGCGCGTTGCCGAGAAGGACTATGAGGGCGCGTATCAGGTGATTGCCGAGTCGTCCTCGCTGCCGGCGGTCTGCGGCCGCGTATGTCCGCAGGAGACGCAGTGCGAGAAGCACTGCGTGCGTGCGATCAAGGGCGAGAGCGTGGGCATAGGCCGTCTGGAGCGCTTTGTTGCCGATTATCATAACAACCACAGTAAGGCGGAAGCGGTCAGACCTGTTTCCAACGGGCATCGCGTCGCGGTCATCGGCTCCGGCCCTGCCGGATTGACCTGCGCGGGCGAGCTGGCGCGGATGGGTTACGATGTCACGGTGTTCGAGGCGCTGCATTTGCCCGGCGGCGTGCTTGTCTACGGCATCCCCGAGTTCCGGCTGCCGAAGGCCATCGTTTCCCGCGAGGTCGAGACGCTCCGCAGCCTCGGCGTCAAGATCGAGACCAATGTCGTCGTCGGCAAGTCGCGTTCGATCGATGAACTGTTCGAATCGGGCTTTGAAGCGGTCTTTATCGGGTCGGGCGCCGGTCTGCCTAAGTTTATGAATATCCCGGGCGAGAATCTGAAGGGCGTTTATTCGGCTAATGAATTCCTTACCCGTGTCAATCTGATGAAAGCCTATCAGCCCGGCAGCGAAACACCGATTATGCACGCGGACCGGGTGGCCGTCGTCGGCGGCGGCAACGTTGCGATGGACGCGGCCCGCTGCGCGAAGCGGCTGGGCGCGTCGAAGGTGTATATCGTCTACCGCCGCGGTGCGGACGAGCTGCCCGCGCGTGCGGAGGAGGTCGAGCACGCCAAGGAGGAGGGCATCGAGTTCCGCCTGCTGACGAACCCGATTGAGATCCTCCGCGGCGAGAACGGCTTCGTCTCCGGCATCCGCTGCGAGAAAATGGAGCTTGGCGAGCCGGACGCGTCGGGCAGGCGCCGCCCGATTCCCGTCAGGGACAGTGCATTCGACATGGAACTGGACGCGGTCATTATGGCCATCGGCACCAGCCCGAACCCGCTCATCAAGTCTACCACCAAGGGACTGGAAACCCAGAAATGGGGCGGTATCGTTGCCGAGGAGCCGAGTGGGCAGACCTCGCGTGAGGGCGTGTTCGCGGGCGGCGACGCCGTCACCGGCGCGGCGACGGTCATCCTTGCGATGGGCGCGGGCAAGTCCAGCGCGCACGCCATCGACGAATATATCCGTTCGAAAAGCGCCAAATAAGGAGGCACCGCATATGATTCGCATCACCGCAGCTGGCGTCGTCAGGGACGGCTGTATGGAGGAATTCCGCAAACTTGCCGAGCGTCTTGTCGTTGCGTCGCGCGCCGAGGCGGGGAATCTCTCTTACGGTCTGTACGTGTCGGTCTCCGCGCCGAACGAGGTCGCTTTCCTGGAGGAATGGAAGGACGAAGCGGCGGTCGAAGCGCATAACGCCACGCCGCATTTCACCGAAATCTGTCCCGCGCTGGGCGAATGGCTCGCCGCACCAATGCAGGTCACGACCTACAAGCAGGTGTTTTAAGCGAGGAACCGGCAGAAACGGAACCGCCGGCCGACGATAATATCTGTCTGAGAGGAGGAGCCCTTTGATAAGGCTCCTCTCTTTTTTTGCGAATGGCTTTTATAGAAAAATAAGCTGTTTTTTGTGCAGCGAGGTTCGCGCTTCTTCTTTCGTTGTCATATACAACGCTGCGTTGAGCCGCATTCGCTTTTCTGTCGCTTCCGTTTGCGTAAAAAATATGCGATTCTGTTATCACCAAAAACCAATCGGGAGGGAACCGTATGCAGGAGACAATGGGACAAATTATCAAAAGACTGCGGAAAGAACGTATGCTTACGCAGGAAGCGCTTGCCGAGCGGCTCGGCGTCACATTCCAGGCCGTTTCGAAATGGGAAACCGACGCCGGCATGCCCGATGTCTCGCAGATTGTGCCGCTGGCAAATGCCTTCGGCGTGCAAACCGACGTTTTGTTCGGAATGGTCGGGCAAGATGGCGCGGAGGCAGTGCAGGATATGATCAGAAGTGCGTATGCCCGCATCGCCGTTCCCGCAACAACAGAAAGTCTGCTTGAGTGCTATCAGACGCTGCAGGCCGGATTGAAGCGCTGGCCCTGCCATCCGGCTTTGCTCATGCAATGTCTGGAGGTCGGATTGACACTGGCATATCCCGAAAATGAGCAATTTGACCGTGAAAATGGAGAACGTATCTATCGGGAATGCGTCCGGCTGGCGGATCTGGTTATCCGTTATGGCAAAAGCGCGACAGACATTCTGCGCGCACACATGAGCATGGTACTGCTGCACGCAGCGTACGGCAATACGGAAGCCGCGCGGGAGCACGCCGCGCAGTTTCCGGTGCGGGCGGATATGACAGCTTATGCAATGGACGCGCACATCGCGCATGGCCAAAACGAACTTCGTGCGGAAAGCGCCGCCTGGCAGCATGCTTTTCTGCTTCACTTGGAAGCGCTGCTCGATACGGCCGCCGCGCTCGGCGGCTGCTATGCAGGGCTGGGGCAGTACGAAGATGCCAGATATACCCTGACTACCGCACTGGCCCTGATCGAGACGGTGTTCCGGGACGGGGACGCCGCTTCGCCTTTGCAGGTCCGCGAACGCGGCGACCTGTACGCGCTGGCGGCGGACGTCTGTCTGCGGGCAGGGGAGACGTCGGAAGCGCTGCGGCTGCTGAACGAGATGGCCGACTGCGGGCTTTCGGCGGGCGCAGGCGGCGGGCATCTCCGAACGCCTTTGCTTCGGGATATAGACGACGGCTTTTTCGGGAAGCCATCGGTGCGGACAAGGCTGCTGAACGCGCTGAATGATCCCGCGTTTGATGATATCCGGGAAACCGCCGCTTTTCGGGAGCTTATGCAGCGTGTCGTCCGGGAAACGGCGGATGGCGTCTTGGAAAAAACGGATTGACGCTTGTGCGTATCCGTGCGGTTACGGCGAATTCCGAGGCTGCCGCGGGAGCATTTTCGGCGAGCTGCTGCCCTCGTTTCAGGCCGCGCTTTACCGTCTGACCGTTTTGGGTGTGAGGAAGGGCGCCGATGCCGCCGTTTTACGAACATGCTGGATTTTCAGACATATGGATGGTTTATCAGGTCATTATTCAAAAAATAGGCCGGCATAAAGAAAAGCTTAGATACGCCCACTTTCGATAAAGGCGCAGCGATGCAGGGCGCGGTCGTACCGGCAGCCATCGCCGTGACGGTCACGTTCATCCGCAAGAGAAGCTAAACGCAGCCAAATAAAGGGACCGCCGTCCGTTCACAACAGATGGCGGTCCCTTTGTAA
>CAJFRY010000023.1 GCA_904419545.1 Candidatus Woodwardiibium gallinarum | reverse complement strand
GCGCGGACTCGCTTCGCTCGTCAAAGAGGTGTTTTTTCGAAGGCAAAGCCTCCGAAAAAACGGATTCTATTTAAAATTGCTGACTTTTACAATTGGCAAATATAATAAAATATAATAATATGTAAGCAATATAATGATACAGGTGCGAAAACCGGCATGGATATCCGCCGGCGGTGACGATTTTCCGCGTGTAAGCATTCAGCTTTCCGAGCGGACTGCCCTATACTTTCTTCCAGTCCAGACGCGTGTAGGGCTCGCCGAGCTTATCCAGCAGCAGCCGTTCGCGCGGCGTACACGTGAAGAGGAAAATCTGCGTGCCGTTCTCCGCAGACGTGCGGGCGAGGACCGAGAGCAAGGCCAGCAGGCGCTTTTCGTCCAGCCGCGCGAACACGTCGTCCAGCACCATCGGCGGCTGCGCGGACTGCGCGTACAGCAGCCGCAGCAGCGCCAGCCGCAGACAGAGGTAGGCGCTGTCCTTCGTACCGCAGGAGAGGTAGTCCACACTCTGCTGCGCAGGCGTCTCGACGGTCATGCCCATCCGCGTATCAAGCAGCAGACGGTCGTACTTGCCGATGGTCGCCGTGCAGAAACACTCGGATGCATATTCGGTCAGCTTGGGCGCGATGGTGCTGCGCATATAGGTGGATGCTTCGTCCATCACCGTCAGCGCGAGCTGCAGCGCCGCAAAACGGCGATTGGCTGTCTTAAGGCTGTTTTCAACGGCAGTCATCTTTCCGCGCAGCATCGACAGATCGGGCGTCTGCGCCTCGAGCGCTGCCTTTTCACGCTCATTCGTGCGCTCGACCTCGGTGTGCGTTTCGATTTTTTTGCTGTAAAACTGGATTTCGCGGTCGACCTCGGACGCCGGGCGCGACGGCGGCTGCGCGCCTTCGGCCAGCGCACGCAGAGCCTCGACGTCCACTCCGTCAAACGCTTCGGCACGCGCGCGGCGCGCGCTGTCATAGGCGGCGGAAAGCGTGCTGATCTCCCCGGAAAGAGTGAGCAGCCGGTCGAGCAGCTCGGCGGTGCTGCCGTCGCTCTTTTCGTTCCGATAGCGGCGGATGCGGGAAGCGATGCTCGATTCCATCCGGTCGCAGCGGCTGATGCTCTCGCCGTAGCGGGCATTCAGTTCATAAGCGCTGCGCTCCTCCAGCTCGCACTGCTTTCGAAGCTGCGGCAGCTCGCTGAGCGCGTACAGCAGCTCCTTTTTATCCTTATAGCCGAGCCTGCCGGGCAGCGCGCCCGCGCGCCGCTTGACGACCAGTGCGGCGCCGACGCAGAGCAGTCCGGCACCGAACGAGACCGCGCCGGGGACCCAGCCGAGCCGCGGCAGGAACAGGCAGCAGACGCCGAAGGCGCACAGAAGCAATCCGGCGATCAGGAACGCGGGGAACAGCCGTCTTTCGCGCGCGAGCGCAGCACGGACGGCGGGTTCCTCGCCCGCCCAGCGGCTGCACACGGCGCTGGTTTTCTCGTACGCGTCGGTGGCCGCGCGGCTCTCGTAGGCGAGGCGGTCGCGTTCCTGCAGCATCGCCATATACTGCGCGTTGTCGTTCATCAGCTCCCTGACGGCGGAGGTGTCGGGGATGTCCGCGCCGGAAAACTCGGCGGCGGCGCGGTCGTAGCTCCGCTTGGCCTCGGCCTCGGCAGCGTCGATGGCCTGCAGGCGCTCAAGCTGCGCCCGCGCGGCGTATTTCTCCACGTTTCGCCGTTCGTCCTGTAAGCGGGAGAGCTTTTCACGCTCGCGCGCCAGCTCGTCGGCGGTCTTGGTAAGCGTTTCGTTGCAGGCCCGAATGCGCTCGTGCAAACCGGCGGCACGCTCGCATTCGTCCCTGTAGCGAGCGAGCTTTCCCTCCAGATCGGGAATCACGCCGCGGTTCTGCGCGTTTCGCAGCTCGGCCTTGGCCTCGCGCAGCTTCTTCTGCGCCTTCTCGGCGCTGATGCGCTCGTCGGCCGAAAACAGGATGTTCTGCACCTGCTCAGCGAGGGCGTCGTCACCGTTTTTGTTCTGGAAAAGCTGGCGGAAATAAGCGCTCTTGACGAACAGCTCCTCCGGCGCGCCGAACAGCACCTCGCCGGGGACGAGCGACTGGAACACCGGCTTGCGGGTCTGCAAATTGATGATCTCCACGTGCTCCTTGGACGGCAGGTCATACGTCCGCTCGACCCGGAACGAGCCGCTCGGGCAGGAGATGACCAGGCTGCCCGACGCACGGGTGCCGTTCCACGGCATATAGAGCTTCTTTTCATTCTCGGCAACCGACTGGCTGCGCGTGGACGAGAAGCCGTAGAGCACAAATTTGATGAAAGCCGCCAGTGTGCTCTTGCCCGCTTCGTTCGGCGCCTCGATCAAATTGATGCCGGTCGCGGGCGTGAGCACGACGTCGGACAGGCAGCCGAACGCACCGATTTCGATGCGCTCGATTCTTGTCGCCATCATTCAGCCCTCACCTCCGAAATCGTTGATACTGCGGTCGTTGAGCGCGCCCAAACCGTATTTCAATGCGTTAAGCGCGATGATATAGTCCTCGCTGTCGGGCTCAGCGGCCTCGATGCAGGCCTTCATTTTGGAATAGAATACGCCGCGCAGCGTCGATTCCCGTTCAAGAGCGAGATAGTCGGGCGTGGGCAGGGTTTTATCGATGATTTCAATATGCCACGGATATTCGCAGCCGCGGCCGATGTCCGCAGGCGTGATGAGAAAGCTGTCGGCCACCTCGCCCGTCAGGGTCAGGCGCAGCGCGGTATCTTCGGTATAACGGCGGATGCCGGCACGAATGCGCTCGACCGCCTCGATCTTATCCGCGCAGCCGCCGATGTCCACAACCGTGCGCTCGTAGCGGCGTTTAGAGAACCGAACAAAGCGCAGCCCGTTCGATTCCTTTGACAGCTCGCCGAACAGCGCGCCATGATAGCCCGGCTCATCGAAGGAGCGGCTTTCCAGACAGCCCGGGTACGCGTACTGCGTATCGCCCTCGCGCAGCAGGCCGCTCGGCGCGTGAATGTGGCCGAGCGCAATATAGTCAAAGCCGCTTTGGGCGATTTCGGCTTTGGTGATCGGCCCGTTTGCGGACAGCGGAACGCCGACTTCGCCGTGACAGACGAGGATGTTGAGCCGGCTTTTGTCAAGCGCCGGATAGCCGACCACCGGTGAGGAAAGACATGTCTTGCCCGTAAAACCAACGCCGTAAACATCGACTCCCAGCTCATCGAGCCGCACGCGTTCCTTCTCGCCCGTAAAAATATGTACGTTGTCCGGCCATTCCATCCGCTTATACACCGACGCGTCGTTATACGGGTCATGATTGCCGGGAGAGATGAAAAAGCGGCAGGTGGGAAACGAAGCAAACTGCCCGGCGAGCAGCTCGCAGGTGTCCCGTGTGACGCAGTCGCTGTCGAACAGGTCGCCGGAGATGAGGAAAATATCCGCGCCGTTTGACCGTGCGAACAGGACGGCGGATGTGAACGCGCTGCGCAGCTCGATGCGCCGGCGATCTGCCTCGCCGGGCGTAAAGAGCGAAAATGGCGCGTCAAGATGCAGGTCGGCGCAGTGGAAAACCTTCAATGCCATAGGAATATCCTTTCTTTCGGAGTTGGGGAAGCGTGCAGCGGCGCCCGCGCCTTCCCGGCTTCCGCCGTTCGGCCAAACGCGCGGCAGAGCGGCTGAAATACCGCTTCGCATACATATCGTCTTTATTCAAAGCCGCGCCGAACGCTTACCGCTTCCCCTCGGGCATGCGGATAAATGCGGCCATCGTGCCGCGGTTCCCGCCCATGACGCGGTGGGAAAAATAATCACCGCCGCCGCAGATCGTGCAAACGCCGCAGTCGGAAATCCGTTCATCAGCCACGCCGAGGCGGCGCAGGTCCGCACAGATGACCGCCGGCAGATCAAGGAAGTACTTCCCTGCTGCGCCGGCGGGTGTAAAAGCCGCGCTCAGCGACGGATCCTTCTGCACGAACGTACCGTACAGCTCGTCGGAGACCTCATAGCAGCAGCGCCGCGCACAGGGGCCGATGGCAGCCACGAGGTCCCGCGCATCAGCGCCGCAGCCGAGCAGCGCGCGAACGGCATTGGCGGTGATGCCGCCGAGCGTACCGCGCCAGCCCGAATGTACGGCTGCAACGGCGCCGCTTTTGGTGTCACAGAGCAGCACGGGCACACAGTCGGCATAGCGCACGGACAGCAGCAATGCGGGCGTTTGGGTATACAGGCCGTCCACGCCTTCAGCGAAGGGCGGCGCTGTCAGACCGCGGCCGGCGTCCGCGTCGTCCGCGCGGCGCACCGTCAGGCTGTGCGTCTGATACGAGCGGCAGACGCGCGACGGCGGCAGGCCGAGAACGGCGGCGGCACGGGCGTGGTTTTCAAACACGTTTTCAGCCGTATCGCGCAGCGTGCCGCCGCCCTGCGCGAAATTGAGCGAGGCGAACACGCCGTCCGAAACACCGCCGCCGCGCAGCGAGAACAGATGCGGGATGCCGTATGAAGCCAGCAGCGGCGAAGTGAGATATTGCACACCGGCGTCATGCCGGACAAAAGCTTCGGTCATAGACGCTCCTTTCTGCATGCAGCGAAAAAGCATATATCGTATTATAGCATCCGAAACGCCGTCAGGCAAGAGGGGTGCGCAAACATTTTTTGCAAATTTCGCGCATTGTTCTTGACAAACGGATAAAATACTGGTATAATAGCAAAGCTATATACGGTATTGTGTTTGCGGTATCGGCTTTTTTCACGGCGGAATAGCTCAGTTGGCTAGAGCATTCGGTTCATACCCGACAGGTCATAGGTTCAAGTCCTATTTCCGCTACCACAAAAGCCCGCGCCGCCCGCTCCTCTTTTTCGGGGCAGGCGGCCGGTATATGCGGCCCGTTGGTCAAGCGGTTAAGACACCGCCCTTTCACGGCGGTAACACGAGTTCGATTCTCGTACGGGTCACCAGAGGCTCTGCAATCGCGGAGCCTCTTTTTCTGCAGAATATGAAACTTACCGTCCGAAGCGGAAATCACATACAGAGCGATTTGCCGTATCCGCGTTCGGCAATTGTGTTTTACGGGCAGCGCCGCTTTGCGGCGCTGCCCGTAACGGTTTCGGCTGTACTGGCGAAGTCGTTGGAGCGCGCGAAAGGCTTAAGTATCCTGCGCCGCCTCGGAATCGGCTTCTACACAATGCGCAGTCCGATGCGGAAGCCGTCGCATAAAGCCTGTTCGGACGAGACCCGCGTATATAAGCGGCTTAACCGATTCGGAAAGGGATTCCGCCAAGTGCGTCCCGCGTTTTCCACTGCGAGCACGCTTTTCTCAAATCCGCAGTTGTTATGGAAACAAAAGATTTGCCGGCAGGCGAGCAGAGTCTGGCATCGTTACAGCGCGAGTAAGAATTTTCTCCTAAGCTGTCCGCATAACGCTTTTGAAACCGGGATATACCGCATAGAAGTGATTATAACGACCTTCCGCTCATCCACGCGTCCCTTCGGATACCATAAACATTCAGATCATGAAGCGCGCCGTCCGACGTCCGATAGGCCGCCTGCCGCGTCCCCTCAAAGGTCAGCCCGCACTTCAGCGCGACCCGACCGGAGGCCGGATTTTCAACCGCGTGGGAAATACCGACGCGGCCGGCGCCGACCTCGGAAAACAGAAAGTCAATCACGGCTGAGACGGCCTCGGTCATGATCCCCGTATTCCAATACGCTGTGCCCAGACAATACCCCAATTCCGCATAGCCGTCCGTTTCATCCATACGGACAACGCTGATGTTTCCCACCGGCATACCTTTATACTCGATAGCCCAGTTGTAAACCTCCGGACGCTCATAGGAAGCGCACCAATTCTCCAGCAGTTCCCTTGTAAAAACGGGAGATCCGTGCGGCAGCCAGGTCAAATAGCGCGTAACCCGGCTGTCATTCGCCCAGTTATCAAACATAGCCTGTGCATCCTCCGGCGTGAAACGGCGCAAAAGAAGCCGCGGTGTACGAAGCTCAATCGTTCCCTTGTGGTGCATAAACTTTCTCCTTTCCGGTAATATCAAATATATGATAAGAACAGCCGATCATATCCGAACGCTCGCAGGCCGGCGGGTGACAGCGCAGCATATTGCTTTCAACCGGCCCGACTGTATCTGCCCGAAAGCCCTTGCCGCGCCGATGTCGTTGCAAATCCTGCCCGTCATATCTGCAAGCAAGCCGGATAGTCCGCATAACAAGCGTCTATATACGCTTTTGTATCCATCTCGTCCGTTTCTCTCCTCAGAAAAGCAAAAGCAACGCCGGCTGAATGTTCAAGCCTGCACTGCCTTTCTCTCAGTCCGAAAGATTACCCGATCCCTTTTTCAGAGAACAACAATACAAACCCGCACTTATGCCCGTTCGGGGCATAAACGGGCCTGCTTACAATCCTATGACGCAAACCGCCGGTACGGGAAAGCATTGCCGGCTTCCCTCCTGAAATTTCGCTCATTATATCACGTTTATATCGCATTGTCAAGAGAGCGCTTTTCAATCATCCGGCAAAAACAAAAAGGAGAGATCGCAATCTCTCCTTTTTTGAGACGATTTACAGCCGCAGCCAATCCGTTCAGTCGTTGCCGCGATCCTTTTTTTCAGGAAATATCAGCGTCATAATCTTGAGCAGCACCATCAGCACGATGATCACCATAAAAATACCGAGCATGCCCAGTCCCATAACTCTGAAACTGTCCAGAAAAGCATTGACGTCAAAATTCATACTCTATCCGTCCTTTCCGCAATCAAAGCATACCTTCGACGATCGTGATGATCAGACCGCCCGCAATGACCGAGGCGATCTGTCCGGAAACGTTCGCCGCCGCCGCGTGCATCAGCAGGAAGTTGGAGGGATCCTCCTTGAGGCCCATTTTGTGAATCACGCGCGAAGACATCGGGAACGCGGATATGCCCGCCGCGCCGACCATCGGGTTGATTTTCTTTTTTGAAAACAGGTTGATCAGCTTTGCAAACATCACGCCGCCAAAGGTATCGAACACGAACGCAATCAGACCCAACCCCATAATCAGCAGCGTATTCACGCTCAGGAAGGCCTCGCCCTGCATCGTAAAGGCAACGGTAATACCGAGAAGAATGGTCACGATATTGGCCAGTTCCTTCTGCGCCGACTCGGAAAGCGAATTGAGAACGCCGCACTCACGCAGCAGGTTGCCGAACATCAGGAAGCCGACCAGCGCCACCGATTTGGGCGCAACCAGACCGGCAAGGAGGGTAATGATGATCGGGAAGCAGATGCGCGTAGCCTTGGAGACCGCAGCAGGCTTGTACTCCATTCGAATGAGCCGTTCCTTGCGCGTGGTGATGCAGCGGATAACGGCAGGCTGCACGATGGGAACAAGCGCCATATACGAATAGGCGGCAACGATGATGGCGGAGGAAATGCCGCGCGTCGCCTCACCGAAATGGTTGGCGACAAAGATCGCCGTCGGCCCGTCCGCAGCGCCGATAATGCCCGTGGCAGCCGCTTCCTCCAAGGAGAAGCCAAACAGCCGTGCCAGCGAAAAGGTGATGAAGATGCCGAACTGCGCCGCCGCGCCGAAGAGCATCATCTTCGGGTTGGACAGCAGCGGTCCGAAGTCGATCATCGCGCCGATACCGATGAACAAAATCAACGGGAACAGTTCATTTGCGATACCGGCGTTGTACAAGGTTTCCAGCGTTTCTACTGCGCCCGAAACAGGTATGTTGACCAGAATCGCGCCGAAGCCCATCGGCAGCAGCAGCGCCGGCTCCATATCCTTTTTGATGGCCAGATAAATCAGCAGCGCACCGATGAGCCACATCACAACCATTTGCCATGTGATGTTGCCGAAGTTGGAAAACAGCTCAGCCATAAAAGAAAAACCGCCTTTACACGTTTTTTGCGGGGATCGGAACGCATACACACGGTCTGCACGTCCTCCGGCCATTTGCAGCGAACGGCGCCCGGCCCAAAGCCGAAACGCACGCTGCGACACCCGGCCGCCTGCAAGAGCCCTTTCGGTAAAGGACGTTCGGAGCGTGTAAACGCGTTCTGAAAAAAGCAGACTCTCAGCGTGCGCAAAAAAAGCCACGATAAAAGTCTTGCAAATCAAAAGCCGCGCGGACGCATACGGCGCCGTGTAATGACGCGCGGCTCACAGCCTGCACACAGAAGCGGCCGGCTGCCTGCTACTCCCCCTTATCGGGTCTGCGGGATGAAAAGCCCGCTCCCCTATTCGGGAAACAGTATAACAGAAATGTTCAAAAATGTAAAGAGGTTCTTGCAATTTTTATGCGGGAATGGTATACTTTTTTCATATTATTTAATAAAGGGCCCGCTTCGTCCTTTCCGGCGGACAGGCTGCGGTAATACCGGGATACGCCTGTCCCTTCCCAACACTTCGGGCCTTTCGTCGCCGGACAAGGGTTCGAAGGAGAACAACAGGTCTGACATGCACAGCGCAAATCCCCCGAATATTTAGAAAGGTGGCAGCTTTCACTGTGCGAAAGCGATCATTCAAATGATGAAAAGCATTTACATTTCCTCCTGCGTGCCCGACGGCGGCGTATGGCGCTGCGGCTTTGACGGCGAAACACTGACCAAGCGCGATTTTTCGCCGGTCGGGCGCGTGATGTACACCGCACGCGAGGGCGACACGATTTACGCCGTCTCTCTCGAGCCGGACAGTCTGGATTCCTTCGTCGTACAAGCAAAGCTGACGGACGGGCGGCCCGGGACGTTCGGCGGCAGAATCCGCACGGGCAGGGAAAGCTGCTTCATCGACGTGCGGGACGGCGACTTTTACACCGCCGATTATTCGAGCGCGGGCGTGACGAAGAACGGCGCAAGAACCGTTACGCACACCGGCTGCGGTTCCGACCCGAGCCGTCAGGAGGCGCCCCATCCGCATCAGGCGCTGCTGTCGCCCGACGGCAGATATGTGCTCGTCTGCGACCTGGGGCTGGATCGGGTATTCGTCTACGACCGTGAACTGACACTCGTTTCCCAAGCCGATGCGCCGAAGGGACAGGGCATTCGCCACCTCGTGTTTGCGCCTGACGGGAAGCAGGTCTATGCGGTCAATGAGCTGGGCTGCTCGGTCACCGAATTCCGCTGGTCGGACGGCGAACTGACCGCGCTGCGGACAACGCCGTTCCCCTGCGCAGGAAAAAGCTACGCGGGCGCCGTTCGGCTGTCGGAGAACGGCGATCTGCTGTTCATCTCCCTGCGTGGCGACGATACCATCGCCGTCTACGCACGCGAGGAGAAGGGGCTCCGGCTGCTGCGCAGCTTCCCCTGCGGCGGATGCTGGCCGCGCGACTTTGCCGTCTGCGGCGACCGGCTTCTGGTAGCCAACGAGCGCAGCGGAAACGTATGTACAATGGATTTTTACGGGGAGATAAAAAGCGAGATTTCTGTTCCCGCACCGCTCTGTGTGATGGTGTAATACGATTTCTTGACAAAACGGTTTGAACCCGTTTTATCAACCGCGGCAAATGCCGCAGCCTGCAAATCCTTTTGGATTTGCAGGAAACAGATTTTGTGCGGCATATTCCCCGGCGCAAAATATATAAGCATATCCCCGAAGCCGAAGCAAGACGATATGCAGAACGACCTGCCGGTTAACCGGCAGGCCGTTTGATTTGCCAAGCACAATACTCAGAGCAGCCGCAGCACCTCGTCGGCAATTTCGACGGTTTCGTCGATATCCGCATCGGAAAGTGCATAGTTGATAAAATGATTGTGGTGGTTGGTCATATACACCCCGCGGCGCACCATCTCGGAAATAAAGCGTTGGTGCGTTAAGAGATTGTCGTCATTGGCGATGCGGAGATAGAAAAGCGAGGGCACGCCCGACGCGCGCAGGTCGTAGCCGTGCTTCTGCGCGGCGGCGGTCAGGCCGTCGGTGAGGCGCTTGCCCTTGGCGATGAGAAGATCGGGCAGGCTGAGCTTTTTCATCTTCTCCAAACAGGCGATGCCGGCGGCGAAGGGCACGGCGGAGAGCCAATAGCTGCCCGTAAACGAGATGCCGCTGACGGTGTTCTTCAGAAAGTCCTTCCCGCAGAGCGCGGAAACGTTATAGCCGTTGGCAATGGCCTTGCAGAAACAGATCAGATCCGCCTCGAAGCCGAAATAGCTGTCGCTGCCCGCAAGGCTCAGGCGGAAGCCGGCGCGCACGTCGTCAACGATCAGCAATGCACCCTGCTCGGTGCAAAGTTTGCGGACCTTCTGCCAGAAGCCGTCGGCCGGAAGCCGGTTATCGGCAAAATTGCCGTGCATATACGGCTGAGAGATAACTGCGGCAATCTCACCCTTGTGCGAATGGAACAGCGCCTCCAGACCCTCGAAATCGTTCCAGTCTGCGTACAGGTTGTTGCAGACATCCTCCTTGAGGACGCCGGAGTAGTCGATCTTCTGTGTCCAGGGCGAAACGCCATGGTAATAGCCCTTAAAAAAGATGATTTTTTTGCGGCGGGTAAAGGCGCGGGCGGTCATCACCGCAAGTGTGGTGACGTCGTTGCCGTTTTTGGCAAAGAATGCCCAGTCGGCGGTTTTAACGGTTTCGACGAGCAGCTCGGCAAAATCGATCATCACAGCCGAGGGCGCGGTGACGCAGTCCTCCTTCTCGCGCTGCTTCCGGGCGGCCTCGTCAACATCGGGGTCGCCGTAGCCGAGGATATTCGGGCCGTAGGCGCACATATAGTCAATGAAGCGGTTGCCGTCAACGTCCCAGAAGTAAGTCCCCTGCGCGCGCTCGGAAAAGAACGGGAATGCGTCCACAGGGATAAAACAGCCCTCCGCCGGGCCCTGATGGCCGTACACGCCGGAAGGGATCACCCGCAGCGCGCGCTCGAAGAGCTTGCGGCTGTTTTCATATGTATAGGTTTTGTGTTCCATTTCCTTTTCCCCATCTGCCTTCACGCGAGATAGAACGCCACGCGGTCGAGAATGCGGTTGACGTTGTCCAGCATCGAGATCATACCGCCGACGGTGATTTCCTTACGGCCGATGCAGGCCATCGAGTTGACATTGCCGTCAAACAGGTCGCGCGCAAGGCGTATGGACGCAAATTCCATCACCGCGCGCGGGTTTGCCGTCCCCTCGCGGCGGAAGGAAAGGACGTGGTCCTTTGCCGAGACGGTCGCCTGCGGTCCGTCTTTGATCGAGAGCAGGACGTCGCCGTCGACGATATTGGAAGCCGAGAAGCGGCCGACCTCGTCATAGTTGCCGATCTGCGCGACCGCGCCGGCAATGACGTAAAGCATCAGCGTGGTAGAGACTTCAAAAAAGTGTTCATCCACAAGGTCCTCTGCCGACGGGCGCAGGTAGCGGGTGAGGATATCGGTCAGCTTGATAAAGGTTCCCGTCAGGAACCCGATGCGCGTAAAACCCTTGCGCGGAATCGGCGTGACGGTGCCGTCGATCATTCCGTTGAACTTCTCGGGCGCGGAAAAAGCGAGTTTGATATCGCAGCGGTCAACGCCCTCTGTCTGGGTGCAGCCGCCGTCCGCAAAATGCAGGGTGGCATACGGGCCGCCGCTGACGGCAATACCAAGCGAAACCGGCTTGATTCCGGTCAGCAGCGCGCGGGCGTCCGCATCCAGCTCCGCAAGTTTGCCGAGCGCGCCGAGGATACCGAACAGATTTATGTAAGCGAGTGTTTTCTGGTCTTTCATGGCAGAAACGCGTTCCTTTCACGCCGGGCGCGGGTCGCCCGTCTGTTTTCAGATATTGTAGCACAGAGCGGCGCGCCTTGTCAAGCCGGTGTGCAAACAAATGGTTGTCGCACAAGCCGGCTGCCGCCGTCAGACCCGCGCAGCGCTTTGTCAATGCAAGAAGACCGCCGTCCGATGCAAAAATACCGGAAAAGCGGTTTGCCTCTTTTCATTTCGCTTCCGTTATGCTATAATGATGTTTGCGGCAAAAACAGCTAAGCGGTTTACGGGCAGCACAAAACCGCGCAATCCCCAACCTCTGAATAAAACCATTTTTTGAAAGCCGCGGCTTTGTTCAGCCGGCATTACAATCACACCCGACGGCTGCTGTGTTCCGGCAGCCCCGGAAAATCATACGGAGATGATTTCTAAATATGGAACTATTCGGCCTTCAGAAGCTTTCCCTGCTCGACTTTCCGGAAAAAACGGCCTGCACGGTCTTTCTGGGAGGCTGCAACTTCCGCTGTCCCTTCTGCCAGAACGGCTCGCTCGTCCTGCCCGGCGCCGGAGAGCCGCAGATAGACGAGGAGGAATTTTTCGCCTTTTTGAAAAAGCGCGCCGGAATCCTTGACGGCGTCTGCATCACCGGCGGCGAGCCGACGCTGCATAAGGACCTGCCTGTGTTCGCCGAAAAAATCCGCGCACTCGGTTTTGCCGTCAAGCTGGACACCAACGGCTCCCGTCCCGACGTGCTTCGCACGATGGTCGAAGCGGGGCTTGTCGATTACGCGGCGATGGACATCAAAAACGCGCGCGCGAAATACGCTTCGACCTGCGGGCTGGATAAGCTGGACATCGGCAAAATCGAACAAAGCGCCGCATTCCTGATGGAAGGCCGCATCCCCTACGAATTCCGCACCACGGTCGTGCGCGAGCTGCACGGCTTTTCCGACTTCGAAGCCATCGGCCGCTGGCTGGACGGCGCGCGCGCCTACTATCTGCAAAGCTATGTCGATTCGGAGGATGTGCTCGTCCCCGGCTTTTCCGCATACGGCAAAGCCGAGCTGGAGACCTTCCGCAGGCTGCTGGCGCCGCGCTTCGGCATCGTCGGCATCCGCGGCGTTTAGCAAAACCGTCGGTTTGCACAAAAGCGCCTCTTCTTTTGCAGCAGGTTCTCCAAAGTCGCAAAATTGCGGCGAATTTAGAAAATATTGTATCGCTTCGTCTTGACAACCGCTATATATTGTGGTATACTGTGTACGCAACAAAAACAGCCGCGCTCACGCATAGGCGCGGCGGCGTTATAGAAAGCGCGCCCGTTTCAGGAGTGCGGGCGGACAGCGGAAGGAGAGCAGGACTCTTTTTCAAAAAAAGCAAGGAGAATGCAGGAAATGTATCAGGTGGTAAAGAGAGACGGCAAGATCGTCGAATTTGACCTTTCCAAGATCAGCGCCGCAATCACGAAGGCGTTCGAGGCGCAGAACAGACAGTATACGCAGAGCATCATCGACCTGCTTGCGCTGCGGGCGACGGCGGATTACGAGAAGAAAATCAAGGACGGACTTGTCCACGTCGAGGACATTCAGGATTCCGTAGAGACGGTGCTCGAGCAGGCCGGCTATGCGGACGTGGCCAAGGGCTACATCCTCTACCGCAAGCAGCGCGAGAAGATCCGCAATATGAAATCGACCATCCTCGACTACAAGGAGCTGGTCGACAGTTACGTCAAGGCTTCAGACTGGCGCGTGAAGGAAAATTCCACCGTCACCTATTCAGTCGGCGGCCTGATCCTCTCCAACTCAGGCGCAATTACGGCGAACTACTGGCTTTCGGAGGTCTACGACGAGGAAATCGCGCAGGCACACCGCAATGCGGACATCCATCTGCACGACCTGTCGATGCTGACGGGCTATTGTGCGGGCTGGTCGCTCAAGCAGCTCATTCAGGAGGGGCTCGGCGGCATTCCGGGCAAGATCACGTCGGCGCCGGCATCGCATCTGGCTACGCTCTGCAACCAGATGGTCAACTTCCTCGGTATTATGCAGAACGAGTGGGCGGGCGCGCAGGCGTTCTCCTCCTTCGATACCTATCTGGCGCCCTTCGTCAAGGTCGACCACCTCTCCTATCGTGAGGTCAAGAAATGCATCGAGTCCTTCATCTTCGGTGTGAACACGCCGTCGCGCTGGGGTACACAGGCGCCGTTCTCCAACATCACGCTTGACTGGACGGTTCCGGACGACCTCGCCGAACTGCCCGCGATTGTCGGCGGCAAGGAAATGGATTTCAAGTACAAGGACTGCGTCGAAGAGATGGCGATGGTCAACAAGGCGTTCATCGAGACGATGATCGAGGGCGACGCGAACGGCCGCGGCTTCCAGTACCCGATCCCGACCTACTCGATCACCAAGGACTTCGACTGGTCGGAGACCGAGAACAACCGTCTGCTGTTCGAAATGACGGCCAAGTACGGCACGCCCTACTTCTCCAATTACATCAACAGCGATATGGAGCCTTCCGATATCCGCAGCATGTGCTGCCGGCTGCGTCTCGACCTGCGCGAGCTGCGCAAAAAGAGCGGCGGCTTCTTCGGCAGCGGCGAGAGCACGGGTTCAGTCGGCGTGGTCACGATCAACATGCCGCGTATCGCGTATCTTTCCGAAAACGAGGCTGACTTCTATAAGCGGCTGGACAAGATGATGGATTTGTCCGCCCGCAGCCTGAAAACCAAGCGCACGGTCATCTCCAAGCTGATGGAGGAAGGGCTGTATCCCTACACCAAGCGCTATCTGGGCACCTTTGACAACCACTTTTCCACCATCGGACTGGTGGGCATGAACGAAGCCTGCCTGAACGCAAAGTGGCTGCGCGCGGATATGACCGATGAGCGTGCGCAGGCGTTCACGAAGGACGTGCTCAACCATATGCGCGAGCGGCTGTCCGACTATCAGGAGCAGTACGGAGACCTTTATAACCTCGAGGCGACGCCTGCGGAATCGACGGCCTACCGTCTCGCCAAGCACGATCTGGAGCGCTATCCGGACATTATCACCGCTGCGGACGGCACCGACGGCGCGCCCTATTATACCAACAGTTCGCACCTCCCCGTCGGATACACGGACGACATCTTCGAAGCGCTCGACATTCAGGACGAACTGCAAACCCTCTACACCTCGGGTACGGTGTTCCACGCCTTCCTCGGCGAAAAGCTGCCCGACTGGAAGTCTACGGCGAAGCTGGTCCGGAAGATCGCCGAAAACTACAAGCTGCCCTACTACACCATCTCCCCGACCTATTCGATCTGCCGCACGCACGGCTACATCGAAGGTGAGCACTACACCTGCCCGACCTGCGGAGCTGCAAGCGAGGTCTATTCCCGTATCACGGGTTACTACCGTCCCGTACAGAATTGGAACGACGGCAAACGCGCCGAATTCCGCGACCGCAATCTGTACAACATAGACAACGCGATCAACGCAGATATGAGCGGCCACGGCCATACGCGCACCGCGAAGGCCGAGAGCACGGCCAAAGCGCCCGCCGGCGGCGAAGTCCTGCTGTTCACGACCAAGACCTGCCCGAACTGCGCCGTCGCCAAACGGATGCTGGCGGAGGCTGAAATCGGCTACAAAACGGTCGACGCGGAGGAGAACGCCGCGCTCGCCGAGCAGTACGGCGTGATGCAGGCGCCGACGCTGGTCGTCCTCGGGGCAAACGGCGTCGCCAAATACGCCAACGCCTCAAACATCAGCAAATACGCCGAGAGCGTCAAGAAATAAGCGAAACAAGAGCCGCCGCAGGTGAAGGAATCACCTGCGGCGGCTCTTGTTACCTGTTTGCATACAGCAGACGGCGGCTTTGTAAGCGAAGCCCGCCGACCGCGCAAGACGGCGAAAGGCTTCGGGATGCTTTGCGCTGTCCGGTGAAGCCGGGTTCGCGGTTACACAAAGAAGAGCCACGGCAAAAACGATCAAAGAAGCGTTTGACCTGTAATGCGGCTGGGAGTATATATTGGGGGACGATAGATGGAAAAGGAAGCTGCTCGTCTCCTTTTTTCTTTTATGCGAATCTGCGGCACGGCCGCAGAAAACAGACGGGAAGCGGCGGTTTCTCCCGCGTTTTTTATGCGATGGAAGGCAGGTATCCGGCAAAGTCCGAGGGGAAGCACGGCCCGAAAATCGGACGGCGTCAGGCCCGAATGCCGGGCAGTTGGCTCTGAAGCCAAACGGCGTCCGGCCCAAAGGCCGGATAGGAAACGACCGATATGCAGTCGGATTGGGACTACGCCGCGCATATGCAGAACATCTTCGGGCAGAGAAACGCGGATGCTGCGTTTTATTTTGCCGAGTTCGTGACTTCGCAGGAGATCCGGTTGGAACGGAACGCGACCGAAAGCTGTCTGCTTCACAATGTTTCAAAGCGGAACATAGAGGAACCGAACCGACGGCTGCTGCATAACGACGCGAATCATCGCTGCGAAAACCCGGACGGCGAAGTCTCCTTTTGAACATTTAATTGTTCGCGCACAGCGTCCCATAGTTCGCGCTGTGCCATAGTTCGCGCACAGCGCGAACTATGGAAGTTCGGCCAAAGGCCGAACTTCCGAACAGTTTTTATCTGAGGGGCCGAGCCTCTGCACGGTTTTCAGGGCCGCGTTCTGGCAGGTTTTGTCCTGCCCGGCTTCCGGGAGGAGAAATGCCGCTCGGTCTTCAACACACATTGATTCCCCCCTCTTCGCGCCGTGCGCCCGTCCGGCTATGAAGCCGTATTTCTATTCGCACTCTGAGCCGTATCCTTATTTATATCCAGACGTCTGCCCGGTTTCAGGCCGCCCGCCGCCGGGCTTTCGTGTCGTACTTTTTGCCTGAACCCCTGCCGAACATCTGCGCCCATCGTATAAAAATGCGGGAGAAGCCACCGTTCCCTATCTGTTTTCCCCAGCCGTGCCGCACAATTGCATAAAGAAAAAAGAGGCTGAACAGCCTCCTTTACCATCTTTCCTCCAAAAGCATATATCGAATAGGCAGCAATCAAATCCCGTATTACAGGCCAAACGCTTCTTTTATCTTTTCTGCCGCAGCCTCCGGCGCAAGATGCGAATTGTCTATTTTGATATAATTCTCAAAAGGAACTTCGCCGTCCAGGCTTTCGCAGCGATGATTCGCGTCGTCACGCAGCAGCCTCCGGTAAAAAAGGGCGATTTGTTTTCGCCCTTCCCTGCCGCGCTTCACAGCGTCACACGGACGTCGTACTTCCCGTCGATCAGCAGCGGCTCGACGCCGTTTGCGCGGCAGCGGGCGAGGAAATCCGCGTTGTCGGCCAGCACGCCGTCGAGGGTCAGCCCGCTGTCGTCCATACGGTTCTCGATCACGCTCGCGTAGGCGCGGATGTCGTCGAAGTGCGCGCGGATATAGCGCTCGGTCATCACCAGACAGATGCAGCGGATCGACTGCCGATAGCGCGGCCCGAAGTCCTCCGCCCAGTTCAGGGGGATATAGACGCCCTCGAGGATGAGGTTCTGGTTGTTTTCGACGGCGGTCTTAATCATCTCACGCAGGACCGGCCAGAGGTATTCAGTCAGCTTGCCGTCGTCCTCGGGCGTTAGGTCGGTATAGCCGCTGCGGATGAGACCCATCTTCAGCAGATCGATCGACACGCAGAGGTAACGGTACTGTTCCAAAAGCCGCTGCGCGAGCAGCGTTTTCCCCGTATGGGAAGCGCCGGTGACAAGGATGACCATTGGTTCTCTCCTTTCCAGACAAAAGAGCGCGGGACGCCGCCTAAACTTCGCCCTCCAGAAAGATGCGGAAGGCCGTGGGCAGCGCATACGTCTCGCGCAGCTCGCCGGGCGTCGCCCAGACGAAGCGCGGCGGCGCGAAGCGGCAGCGGATGCGGTAGCAGACCATATCCCAGCGGATATGGGTGAAAATGTGCGTGCGGTGCAGCTCGCGGCAGAGCTGCGCGGGCTGCGTTCCCAACGCCGCGGCCTCATCCATCGCCTCGTCCGCGCTGCGCGCGCCCGAAAGGTTGGGTAGCTGCCACAGCCCGGCCAGCAGTCCGGTCGGACCGCGCCGTTCGACAGCGAAGCGGCCGTCGCATTCGAGCAGCAGGACCGTGCGCGCTTCGACCCGCTTTTCCCGCTTGGGCAGGCGGACGGGATAACGCGCCGTCTCGCCGTTTTCCGCAGCGGTGCAAAAGGAACGCGCCGGACAAAGGCCGCACTTAGGCGATTTGGGCGTGCAGACGACCGCGCCCAGCTCCATCAGCGCCTGCGTGAAGTCCCCGCAGGCGTCGGCCGGATAGACGCTCTCCAGCCGTTTTGCCATTTCCGCGCGTGTCGCGGGCAGGTCGATCGGCGCATCGTCGGCCGTCAGGCGCGAAAGCACGCGCAGCACATTGCCGTCCACAGCGGCGCTGGGCTGCTCAAAACAAATTGACGCAACGGCGCCCGCCGTATAAGGACCGACGCCGGGCAGCTTTTCCAGCTCCTCCCGCGTGGTCGGGAATGACCCGCCGTAGGAATCGCAGATCAGCCTCGCGGTTTTTTGCAGGTTGCGTGCGCGGGAATAATACCCCAGCCCCTCCCAGAGCTTCATCAGCCGGGCTTCATCCGCCGCGGCGAGGTCGGAAAGCACAGGGAACGCCTCCAGAAAGCGCAGATAATACCCCCGCGCCGCCTCGACGCGGGTCTGCTGGAGCATGATTTCCGACAGCCAGACGTGATACGGCTCGCGGTCGCGCCGCCACGGAAGGTCGCGCGCGGACATGGCATACCATGGCAGCAGCGCGCCGGGGAGACGCGCATAGACTTCTTCCCGCTGCATAAATCGCCTTTCCGTTTTGCGGGAGGAGAGTCCTCCCGCAAAAAACATTTCTTACTTGATATTCAAAAATAGGATTCCGAACGGAAGACAGCAGATTCCGGATACTTCTTTTCGCTTTCAGCCATCCGCTTTTTCTTCTTTGATCTTGACGCGCGCATAGACCTCGCTCTTGGGCAGTCCCCGATCGGCGGCGACGGCCTTGATGGCCGCCATTTCGGGCATCCCCTGCCCGACGTAGAGCGCGACGTGCTCCTCCACGGACAGCGACTCCCACGATTCGGCCGCCGAAGCGCCCTCCACGACCAGCGCCATCTCCCCGCGGACCGTAAACAGGCAGTCCTTGAGGACGCTCAGCCGCTCGCGCAGGATTTCCTCATTGAGCTTGGTCAGTTCGCGGCAGAGCGCGGCGCGGCGGTCGCCGAGCGCTTCATAGAGATCGGCAAGGTCACGGGGCGCGTCATGCGGCGCAATATAGAATACGAGCGTATGCGTGTCGCCGCGCAGACTTTCAAGATAACGCGCGCGGACGCTCTTTTTCGTCGGCAGGAAGCCTTCGAACGCGAACCTTCTGCTGGGCAGCCCCGCGCCGGACAGCGCGCAGACGGCGGCGCAGGCGCCGGGCAGCGGCACCACGCGCACCCCTTCCGCCGCGCAGAGCGCGACGAGCTGCTCGCCCGGGTCGGAGACGGCGGGCGTACCCGCGTCGGTGACGAGTGCGCAGCTTTTGCCCGCCTTCAGCTCGGACACGATGTGCGCTCCGGCGGCACGCGCGTTATGCTCGTGATAGGGCACACAGGTTTTTTTCAGTCCCAGCAGCGTCAGGAGGTGCGCCGTGTTCCGCGTATCCTCAGCCGCAACAAAGTCCGCGCCCGCCAGCACGATACGGGCGCGCTCTGTGATGTCGGACAAATTGCCGATCGGCGTAGGGACGACGTAGAGCACGCCCGGCTCGACGAAAGTCTTTGTTTTTGTATCCTCCGCCATCTTCAATTCTTCTTCGCACGCTTATGGTGCCGCAGCATGCGCAGCTTGAGATAAAGCGACGGCATATGGTTGACGAGGAAATCGCGCAGCTTATTCCGCCCGCCCATATAGCGGTCATGCACCCAGACGAGGAATTTATGCGGCACGATTCGCGAGGTCACGCGGAAATCAAGGAATCTTTCATAGGGCCTGCCGAGCCAGCGCGGCATGGCGAAGGCCCACTTGTAGCGCTTGACGAAGTGCATAAAGTACGCCTCAATGAACAGCACCTCGTGCTCGGGGAACTGCTCCTGCCTGAGCGGCACGCGGCAGTCGGGCGGGATGACGTCCGGCAGATAGCCGGCCTCCTTGGCGATGTCATAGAGCTTTGTGCCGGGATACGGGTAAAAAATATTGGCGATGGTGCGGTCGGACTTGATGCGCGCGTTGAGCTTGATGGTCTTGAGCGCGCGGTGGATGTCCTCGTGCGGCAGGCCGATGATGTTGTAGGTAAGCTGCGAAATACCGTATTTGTGGAACCATTTGCTGCAATTGATGATCATCTCATCGGTCATATTCCGTTTCAGATATTTGAAGCGCATTTCAGGGTCGCCGCTCTCCAATCCCATATCGATGGTGTAGCAGCCGGCCTCCTTCATCCGGCGGACGGTGTCCTCGGTGAGGATATCGAAGCGGATGTTGCCGGTGAAGGGCAGATGGATTTCCTGTTTATACAGCTCGATGAACTCATCGAACCACTTCGGGAACATATTGAAAATCGCGTCGCGGAAGTTGATGAATTTAATGTTCGGGTGCTTTTCCAGCAGCGTTTTCAGGTACAGGATGCCGTTCTGCGGGCTGCGGAAGCGCGCGTAAATCTTCTTGTTCGGATACACGTTGCGGAACTGCGAGTTGCCGCAGTAGGTGCAGTTGAAGAAGCAGCCGCGGCTCATCATCACGATAGCCGTGTTGACCTTGGACGACTCGAGGTTGTCGTAATCGAACAGATCGAAATCGGGAATGGGAATGCGGTCGAGGTCGGCGAACAGCGGGCGCACGGGGTTTTTGATGAACGACCCGTCCCCGTTTTTGAACCAGAGCGATTCAATAGAGGTATAATCCTCCCCGGCGCTCATCTTGTCGCACAGCTCCAGCTCGGCGTATTCCCCATCGCCGATGCAGACGCAGTCGACCTCGGGCACGGCGAGCACTTCGCCGGGCACGAGGGTACAATGATAGCTGCCGCAGATGATGAACACATCCGGCCAGACCTCACGCGTCCAGCGGATATAGAGCTGCGCGTCGGGGAAGGCGGTGGTGCGGATGGAGAAGCCGATGATGTCGAACTCGCCCTTCTCCCGCAGCTTATTTTTGAATTCCGTCTCTTCGTGCAGATAAAGCAGGTGGAGCAGCTCCACATGATGCCCGCCCTGCTTGAGCACGGCGGAAATCGAGGCCAGACCCTCGCTGTAATTGCCGCCCGAAACCTTCCCTTTCATGTCGCGGTCAGTATAGTCGGGGTAGACGAGCAGCATACGCGCTTTGCGTCCGTTAAGATTTACCATAATGTATACCCATAGCTTTCGCTGCCGCGAAAGCTCCATCCTTTCCGATTCAATTCATACGCGTTCTCAGCCCTTCGCGTCGTACCACGTTTTCCCGACATGCGTCTCGGCGACCAGCGGCACACGGAGAGTAAACGCGCGCTCCATGCACGTTTGCAGCAGCGCAGCGGCGCGCTCTGTCTCGGCCTGCGGCGACTCGACGATCAGTTCATCGTGAATCTGCAAAATCAGCCGGCTCTGCATCCCGTTCTCGCGAAGGGCTTTTGCGGTGTCGATCATTGCTTTCTTAATGATATCCGCTGCCGTCCCCTGAATGGGGGTGTTCATCGCCACACGCTCGCCGAACGCCTCAAGCTGCTTGCGCTTGGAATGCAGCTCGGGGATATACCGCCGGCGCCCGAACAGTGTGGTCACGTAGCCGTCCCTGCGCGCACCGGCCTTGACGGCATCCATATACGCGCGGATACGCGGGTATTTTTCAAAATAGCTCTCGATATACGCCTTCGCCTCGCGCATCGACACGCCGATATCCTCCGAAAGCGAATAGTCGCCGATGCCGTAAATGATGCCGAAATTGACCGCCTTGGCACGCTTGCGCATCTCGCCGGTAACCAGCTCGGGTGAAACGCCGAACACCTGCGAAGCCGTGATGGTATGGATGTCGGCACCGGCATTGAAAGCGGCGATGAGCGTTTCATCCTCCGAGATGTGCGCCAAAATACGCAGCTCGATCTGCGAATAGTCCGCGTCCACGAGCAGGCAGCCGGGAGAAGCGACAAAGAATTTCCGAAAGGTACGGCCAAGTCCCGTGCGGACGGGGATATTCTGCAGATTCGGCTCAACCGACGACAGGCGTCCCGTCTGCGTGAGTGTCTGACGGAAGGTGGTGTGGATACGGCCGTCGGTCCGGTCGATCACCTTCAGCAGCCCATCGGCATAGGTGCTTTTGAGCTTGGAAAGCTGACGGTAATAGAGGATCAGATCGATGATGGGATGCTTGTCCCGCAATCTCTCAAGTACATCCGCGTCGGTAGAGTAGCCGTTCCGGTTCTTCTTATAATGCGGCAGACCGAGCTTATCGAACAGCACGCTGCCGAGCTGCTTGGGCGAGTTGACGTTGAAAGTCTCCCCCGCAAGGTCGAAGATACGCGCCTCCACCTCGCGCACACCCTCCTCAAGCTGCGCGCCGAAGGCACGCAGGCCGTCCGCATCCACGGCGAACCCGTCGCGCTCCATATCTGCCAGCACATAGGAAAGCGGCTTTTCGATTTCTTCATACAGAGAAAGCTGCTCGTTCTGCAAAAGCAGCGGCCAGATCTTTTCGTCCAGCGCCGGCAGCGCTGCCGCGTCGGCCGGCGTACTCGTGCCGAGGTATTCCTCTGCAGCCTGTGCGAAGGTGCGGCCGCCGCCGGTCGGCGACAAAAGATAACAGACCAGCGAGACGTCACGGCAGTCGGCCTTCAGCTCGACGCCGTACCTGCGCAGCAGTCCGACAGCATCTTTGATGCTCCAAAGGATCAGCCGGCGGGCGGGGTCCTCAAAGAAGGGCTTCAGCCGCGCGTCCAGCGGGCAGCGCAGCAGCCTGCCGTCCGCACAGACGGTCACCTCACCGTCTGCCGGAAGGACGCCCAGCGCCTCCTCCGGCGGCAGCGCAAGCAGCGTGTCGGCGCCGGCCGTTTCAGCCTCTGCGGGGACAGCCGGCTCCGCTTTTACAGCAGGCGGTCCCTCCGGCCATAAGCGGGAGACGAGCTGACGGAAGCCGAGCCGTTCGAGGATTTGCAACAGCCCCGCGTCATCCCGTTCGCGAAGGCGATATGCGGCCGCAGAAGCGGGAATGGGCGCCTCAGTGCAGATTTTGGCAAGGAAATAGGACTGATAGGCGCTTTCCTTCCCGTTTTCGAGCTTGGTTTTCAACGCGCCCTTTTCCGAATCGAGGTTGGCGTACACGCCGTCGAGCGAGCCGTATTTCGCAATCAGCGACAGTGCGCCTTTTTCGCCGATACCGCTGACCCCCTTGATATTGTCCGACGTATCGCCCATGATCGCCTTGACATCCACAAGCTGCGCGGGGGACACGCCGTATTCATCCGCAATGCGTGCGGAATCGTATACCTTCGTCTCGTTATTGGCGGCAAGGCATACCTTCACGTGCGGAGACACAAGCTGAAAGCTGTCGCGGTCGCCGGTGACGAGCACACAGTCGTCGCCGTCCCGTTCGGCGGCCGCAGCAATGGTGCCGAGCAGGTCGTCGGCCTCGTAGCCCTCGCAGGTGACGACGGTATAGCCGAGGTGCGCGCAAATTTCCTTCGCAACCGGAAGCTGGACGGCCAGTTCCTCGGGCATCCCCTTCCGGTTCGCCTTGTAAGTCTCGCAGGCCTTATGGCGGAAGGTGGGTGCGGGCAGATCGAAGGCGACGGCGACCGCCGTCGGTGAAACCGTCTCCACATTTTTAAGAAGGATGTTGACGAAGCCGAAGATCGCGTTGGTCGGCATTCCGTCCGGTGCGGTAAGCGGCCGCACACCGTAAAAGGCCCGGTTCAATATGCTGTTGCCGTCAAAAACGAGTATGGTTTCCACGGTTGCCTCCCTTATGCAGTCTTCTGATTTTTCACACTTCAGTATACTACCGGCGCGCCCTTTTGTCAAGGCAAAGTCCGCTATGGATTTATGTGTTTACAAACCGTAGGATTTGTGGTAAAATATGTGATAAGGACATTCCGCCCCGCGGAGAAAGGAACAGGCGTTTCAATAATGAAGAAATACAAAACAATCCGTCTGCTGGCGGCCGCACTTCTGCTTGCGGCCATCCTGCCGGCTGCCGCACCGGCTGCGGAAGGGGAAACCTTTACCGTCAGCTACGGCAAGGGCTATTATTTTGAAAATCCGCTCACCGGCGCGGAGGCAACCGGTATTTTCACCGGCAGCATCCCTCCGTCGGCAACAGTGGCATCCGGCGGCAGCGTGACGGTCGCGGAAAACACAATCCGCTTCCGTGACTACGAGTTCGTCGCGTGGGAATACAGCTACACCGTCATGGAGGACGGCGAGGAGAAAACGGTCAAGCAGCGTTATAATCCCGGCGATACGATCGAAAACGTCACGTCCAATATGGTCCTGCAGGCGGTCTGGAAGCGTCCGGCCGAGCTGCCGCTGGAGATCGGCGGATTTCTTTATTACAAAAAAGACGACATCAACGTCGACGGCACCGAGCCGGACCCCGTCCGCTATACGACCGGGCATCCGCTGACGGTGGCCGACTGTCCCTTCCAAAAGGACGGGCACGAATTCACCGCGTGGGTAGACGGGGACGGCCGCGTCTATCCGGCCGGAAATGAGTTGACGCCCGACAGCGTCACCGTCACGCTGCTCCCCATCTGGGCCAAAGACAACGAGGCGGTCGTGACCCACCGCGTGACCTATACGACCGACGAACCGGGTTTGACCGGCGAACTGCCCGCCTCATTCGAGCTGTACGAGAAGACCACATTCATTGTCGCGGAAAACACCCAATCGAAAGAAGGATACGCATTTTCGCATTGGGTGGACCAGAACGGCAACCGCTACAACCCCGGGGACACGTATACCTGCTCCGGCAGCGAAACGGTGCTGCGCGCCGTCTGGATCCGAACCGACGCGCAATATACGATCACGCCGTCCTGCAGCGCCGGCGGCAGCATATCCCCCAACGTCCCGCAGACCGTGCAGCAGGGAGGAACCTGCGTCTTTGTATTTCTGCCCGACGAAGGTTACGAGATACGCAAGGTGACCGTCAACGGCGAAACGGTGGAGACGTCGGACAGTTATATGTTCGAAAATGTTTCCGCCGATGCTGAAATCCATGTCGAGTTTGCCGCAATCGGCTCGACGGCACCGGGAGGCGACGTATATCGGATCACCCTCAACTGCACCGACGGCGGCAGCGCCGTGCTCAACGGACCGCCGGAGGTTGAGGAAGGCGGCAGCCGTATCCTGACAGTCACGCCCGACGAGGGCTATACGCTTACGATGATCACCGTCAACGGATTGGAACGGACGGCCGATGCAGAAGGCCGTCTCGCACTCGACGGTATCCTTGAGGATATGACAATTGAGATTGCATTCGAAAGAGAAAGCGGCAGCAATGCCGTCTACTATATTATGATTGCCGCAATTGTGCTTGTTTTTGCTGCAGCGGGCTACTTTTTCTACAGAAAGCGGGCGTAACCGATGCAGGCGCCGGATAAACGATTCAAGGCGGTGCTGGACTTTGCGCGAGCTGACGACCGTATCCTCGCCGTGGGAATGGAAGGCTCGCGCGTGAACGTCCGGATTCCGCCCGATGAATTTCAGGATTACGACATTACCTATTTTGTCCGCTCCATCAGCGCATTTACGGGAGATGACGGCTGGCTGGCGCGCTTCGGCAAGCCGCTTCTGATACAAAAACCGGAAGACATGGAGCTGTATCCGGCTGAAGAACCGGGCTACAGCTATCTGATGCTGTTTGACGACTACGGCAAGCTCGACCTCACGCTGCTCGAGCCGGCAGATCTGCCGGCGTATCTGGCACAGGACCGGCTGCGCACAATCCTGCTGGACAAATGCGGTCTGGTTGGGTCGCTCCCGCCGCCTACCGACGCCGATTATTGGATTCGGAAGCCGTCCGCGCGTGCGTTTGATGATTGCTGCAACGAGTTCTGGTCTCTCGCCGTTTACGTTACAAAAGGATTGTGCCGCCGTGAATTCCTGTATGCAGCCGATCATCTGCACCTGCTGCGGCGTGAGCTGCTGCGGATGCTGGGCTGGACGGTTGGCTTTACGCACGGATTTACGTTTTCTCTTGGGAAAAATTATAAATTCATTGACCATTACCTTCACCCGCACGAGTGGAAAGCCCTGCTCACGACCTACGAGCAGGGCTCGCCCCAAGCGCTTTGGAAGGCGCTGGACGGCTGCATGGCACTGTTTGCCGACGCCGCGCTCCGCTGCAGCAAAGCCCTCGGCTGCGCGTATCCGCGGTATGAAGCGAACATCCGGCGGTACGTCACGGATATGCGTCGCAAATATGCGCCGGAAGCATAGGACGGCAATGCACATCAGCAAGGACCAATCCATACATTTTGGTTTTTGCCGGAAAAGTTGAGGCCATCCGTTTTTTGCAAACCTGTATTTCATAAGGAGAACGCTTTCGCTGCGCGAAAGCTGTGATGATCGATATGTGTAAACAAACTCCCTTCGGCAGACTGGCGGACGGACGTCCCGCGCAGCTTTTCACACTGGACAACGGTGTCCTCGCTCTGTCGGTGACCGACTACGGCGCAACCGCCGTGCGCCTGACCGTTCCCACGCCCGACGGAACGCCGGTCAACGTATTGCTCGGCTACGGCGGGGCCGCAGAATACGAGCGGGACGATAAATACCTCGGCGCAACGGTCGGCCGCTGTGCCAACCGCATCGGCGGCGCAGCCTTTACGCTCGGCAGCAGGCGGTATACGCTGTCCGCAAACGACGGCGAAAACCATCTTCATGGCGGGAAATCGGGCTTCAACGACAAGCTGTGGACGGTTATATCCGCCACGGACACCGCCGTGACCTTTACGCTGCATTCACCGGACGGCGACGAGGGCTATCCCGCAGCGTTGGACGTCCGCGTGACCTACGCGCTCAATGGTCCTGCGCTGCGCATCACCTATGAAGCGGCCGCGGACGGCGACACGCTCTGCTGTCTGACCAATCACAGTTATTTCAACCTGTCCGGCGGACGCGAGAAGGCGTACGCCCACCGTCTGCGTCTTTTCGCACCGACGTATCTGCCGGTCGGAGACGACTGTCTGCCCCTCTCCCGCACACAAACGGCCGGCACGCGGTTCGATTTTTCACAAAACCGCCCGATTGAAGGGGACTATGACAACAGCTTTGATGTCGAGGGCTATGACGGCAGCCTGCGCACCTTCGCCATCCTGACAAGCCGAAAGAGCGGCGTCACGCTCACGGCGCGGACAGACCGGCCGGCGTTCCAGCTCTACACGGGCGGATTCCTGAACGGCGCCTACGAACCGGGCGACGGCGTCTGCCTTGAAACGCAATTCCCGCCGAACGCAGTCAACACGGAATTCGGCCCCGTCCCGCTCCTGCGCGGCGGAGAAGTCAGCCGGTCCGTAACCGAGTACGTCTTCGGCACGCTCTGAAAACACCGTTCCCGCGTCCGTACGGCAGCGACGCCGTTTTGCTTAAATACGAATCCAATTCGGAGGGATTTGAATATGCAGGAAATAAAATGTCCGAACTGCGGTGAACTGTTCCATATCGATGCATCCAAATACGAGCAGATCGTCCAGCAAGTCCGAACAATTGAATTCAATACGGAGCTGAGCAATCGGGAAAAGTCCATCAGCAAACAGAAAGACCTCGAATGGGAACAGAAATACCGGCAGTTGCGCTTTGAAAAGGACGACAGAATCAAGGATTTAGAGTTGCAGCTCTCCAACAGCGAAACAGATAAGCAGCTCGCCGTAAGCGAAACGGAACGGAAAAAAGACGAACAGCTCCAAAAAGCGCTTGACGAGAAAAACACGGCTCTTCAGGAGAAAATGCTCACGATCAAGGAGTTGGAAGCACAGCTTTCCAACAGCGAAACGGATAAAAAGCTCGCCGTTTCGGAAGCCGTCCGCGAAAAAGAAAGCGAGATTACCGAGCTGAAAACGGCAATGTCCGAAAAGCAAAAGCAATTTGAGATTACGCTGAAGGCAAAGGACGAAACCATCGGGCAATACCGGGACTTCAAAGCCCGTCTGTCCACCAAAATGATCGGCGAAAGCCTGGAGCAGCATTGTCTGGATCAATTCAATACCTTTCGGGCGGTCGCTTTCCCGAACGCTTACTTCGAAAAGGACAACGACGCACGCAGCGGAAGCAAGGGCGATTTCATCTTCCGCGAATCCTCTCCATCCGGTATCGAATTCATTTCCATTATGTTCGAAATGAAAAACGAGGCGGATACGACGGCTACAAAACATAAGAATGAAGACTTTTTCCAAAAGCTGGACAAGGACCGTCGTGAAAAGCAATGCGAATACGCCGTCCTCGTTTCCATGCTGGAGCCGGACAGCGAGCTGTATAACAACGGAATCGTAGACGTTTCGCACAGATACGAAAAAATGTATGTCATACGGCCGCAGTTTTTTATTCCGATCCTCTCCCTGCTCCGCAATGCCGCACGCAATACCTTAGACGTCCGTCAGGAGCTTCAGGAAGCGAGGCATCAGCAGGTGGATATTGAAAATTTTCAAAGCAATTTGAATGACTTCAAAGAGAAATTTTCGCGGAATTTTAAGCTGGCCAGCCAAAAATTCAACGCGGCGATTGACGAAATCGATAAAGCCATCGCCCGTTTGAACAAGGTCAAGGAAGAATTGCTCTCGTCGGAAAACCAACTGCGCCTCGCCAATGATAAAGCGGAAGATTTGAGCATCAAAAAGCTGGCGAAAAACGCGCCCTCTCTCCTGCAGGCGTATGCGGCGCAGGAAAGCGCTTCGCCGGACAAACAGAAAAAAAGCGGCGCAAATGCACCGCACGAAACGTTCGCCTCCGCTGCCGGCGCCGTCCCGGCCGCATCCCGTGAAACACCCTCTGCGGCTTGCACGCCCGCCGAACCGCCTGCGGCGGAAATCCGGGAATCGTCTGCAGGTACAGCGGATGACAAATGACAATCGGAGCCGTCGTATAGTGGAAGGGACAGCAGGGAACGGTCTGCCAAATCGACGAAACGCAGGGCTGCCTGCGCGCCGCCTTTGCTGACGGGGAAAGCGTGTTTTTTTATCCGAGCTGTTTTGCAGACGGCACGCTGACAAGGACAGAAAAACAAGCAGAATAATGCGACAGCGGACAGCGGCCGGCTCAAACGCAGGCTGCGCATCTTTCAGACGAAACAGGGGCGTGAGACGATCCGCCCCTGTTTTACGCAATACAAACGGCTGTCCGCGCGCAGCAGATCACGCCGAATAAAGGAGCAGCTCGCAAGGGACTGCTCCTTTTTCCCGTTCCGCGCCGGAAAGGCATCAAAGTGCGAACGGAGGTGAAAGCAATGGAAGTGCATTCCCTGACGCGCCGGCAGCTGGAGGACTACCGAAGCCATCTGCAGGCGGAGGAAAAGAGCACCGCCACACAGGAAGCATATATGCGCACCGCGCTCGCGTTCTTCGCAGACAGCGCCGGCGCGGTCACGAAGGCGTCGGCCGCCGTATATAAGCGGCGGCTGCTCGCCGGCGGCTATGCGGTGCGCACCGTCAACGCCAGACTGGCGGCGCTGAACGGCCTGTTCGGCTTTTTGGGCTGACACGAATGCAGGCTCAAAACGGTGCGCACCCAGCGCGACGTTTTCCGCACGGAAAAACGTGAGCTGGGGCAGGCGGAATACGCACGCCTCTGCCGTGCCGCCGAGCGGAGACGAAACCGGCGGCTGTGCCTGCTTCTGCAGACGATATGCGGCACCGGAATCCGCGTCGGTGAACTGACATTCGTCACGGTCGAAGCCGTCCGGGCCGGCGAGGTGGCCGTCTCCTGCAAGGGAAAGGTGCGGCGGGTGCTGCTGGTCCGCGCGCTGCGGGAAAAGCTCCTGCGGTACGCCGCCGACATCGGCGCTGTCGAAGGACCGGTGTTCCGCACACGGACGGGACGTCCCCTGCACCGAACAAACATCTGGCGGGAGATGAAGGCGCTCTGCGGGGAAGCGGGCGTCGAGCCGCAGAAGGTGTTCCCGCATAACCTGCGGCACCTGTTTGCGCTGACGTTCTACCGGCAGGAGAAGGACATCGCCGCGCTGGCCGACATCCTCGGCCACAGCAGTATCGAGACGACCCGCGTCTACGTCCTCTCCACCGGCCGGGAACACCGCCGCCGGATGGAGAACCTGCACCTGATCCTTTAGCGGGAGAAAAGAAAAAGCCGCTTTCGGCGGCGGCTGCAACAGAATCCGTATTCTGTTGCAAACAGAGGGCGGAAGGAAACGGCTGCGGGAGCGGCGGGGCGCTTCCGCAGCCTCGGAAGCCGCCGGAAAGCGGGATACAACCCGAAAAAGGGCGCAAAAGACCAAGCCTGTTCCGATTTTTTTCAAAAAATCACGGGAAGAGGCTTATTTGTCGTGCTCTTTTTCGCGCATTTCCGCCCAAATGCCCGCTTTTCATGTGCAAAGTGGTTGACATTTCTTGTCTTATATGTTAAAATCGAGCAAAAGAAGCGTTCGTGCCCATACCGCTTTGCAACAGAATACGGATTCTGTTGCAAACGCGGAAAAATGAAAACAGAAAGGATGAAGTACTATGCAGGTATGGCGCTTGCAGACAAAACCTTCTTCGGGGAATAACATCGACTATTGCCTGAAAAACCAGATTGCGGCGATAGGATGGAGCCTTGGAGAGCTATCGCGGGAGGAACGGGAAGAATGCCGGGATTTTTCCGTTTATCTTGCTCGAGCCAAGGAAATCTATAAAGGAGATTCGTTGAAAACATGCTTGAGCTGCGTGACGGCCCTGCACGACAGGATAAAGCCGGGCGACTATATCTGGATGCGCAGCGGCCGGACCTTTTATCTGGCACGCGTAGACGAGCAGTCGGAATGGAGATTCTGCCCGGATGAAGAAGCAACCCGTCTGGATTCCTGCAACCAGCTGACGAATCTTCGATGGTATCCCTACGGCAAGATTGAAAGCGATATCCCCGGCGCGCTGTATACGGCTTTTATTAGGGGAAAAACCGTTCAGCGAATCGGAAAAAGCGGGATTGAAACCTTCACCGCTCTGCTGTATGACCGTCTGGCCGGGACGCATTTCGCCGACGGCAGGACCGTGGAGCAGGCCGAGGAGACTTTTTATACCCTGCTGTCTCCCAGCGACTGTGAGGACCTGCTCTGCCTGTGGCTGTACAAAACCTACGGTTACGTTTGCATTCCCTCTACCTGCAAGATGTCTACCAAGCTGTACGAGTGCGAACTGATAAACCCCGAAAACGGCGGCCGTATTTTCGTGCAGGCCAAAAACAGCGGCGATGTCATCGACGCCGCGCCATATGCCGCTCTGCCGGGCGAGGTGTGGTTTTTGACCACAAAAGGAACGGTGGCAGACGCAGGCCGATATCCGCAGATGCACATTGCCGCACCGGCGGAGCTGTATGCGTTTGCCCTGTCGGAGGACGCGTCGCGGCTGCTGCCCGACAGCATCAAAACCTGGCTGGAGCTTCTGCGGGCCGGCTGGAAGCGGTAAACCCGCGTCCCGGCGCCTGCGGAGGCTTCGTACGAACGCTTCCGCAGGCTGCCGCAGGGACGGGACATTCAGCCGGACGAAGAAAGACGAAGCCGCCGCAGAGCGGACGCTGGTGGCGGCTTCCGATTTCCCCGCCCGGCGCGGCGGAGAAGTGCCCTTGACCTCCGGCCGGCCCATCGGCAAAAACCCGGGCTTTGAATATCAAACCTTGAACATCAAATAAAAAGGAGAATGTACAGAATGAAAACTTTTCTCAGGGCAACCGCCCTGACGCTGTCGCTGGTTTTTGTAATGACCGGCTTTGCCGTACCCTTTGCCGCCCTGCGCGCCTCGGCGGCGGGAACGGGCGAGGGTCTTGGCGCCTCCGCGGCCTGCGAAGGGCATACCCTCGGCACCTTCAGCGGCCTCCCTGCCTGCGTGAACGAAAACGGAGAGCTGCATATCTGTGTATACAACTTCCCGGATGAAAATTTCAGGGTCATTCTTACCATATTTGTTTTCGGAGTCGGCGGTTATATTGATGAAGAAGATTATCCAACTACTCTTGATGTTTCAAGCAGAGACGTTGAATTTTGGCCCGTTAAAAGCTTGCGTGGGATTGAATTTTTTGCGAAATTGACGTCTTTAAACTGCAACTTCGATCAGCTGACCGAGCTCGATGTGAGCAAAAACACTGCGCTGACATCCTTAAGCTGCGCTGGTAATCAGCTGACCGAGCTCGATGTGAGCAACAACACTGCTCTGACATCCTTAAGTTGCGGTGGTAAGCAGCTGACCGAGCTCGATGTGAGCAACAACACTGCTCTGACATCCTTAAGTTGCGGTGGTAGTCAGCTGACCGAGCTCGATGTGAGCAACAACACTGCTCTGACATATTTAGACTGCCGCTCCAATCAGCTGACCGAGCTCGATGTGAGCAACAACACTGCTCTGACACTTTTATACTGCGATGGTAATCAGCTGACCGAACTCGATGTGAGCAAAAACACTGCGCTGGAATATTTATCCTGCGACTCCAATCAGCTGACCGAACTCGATGTGAG
>CAJFRY010000022.1 GCA_904419545.1 Candidatus Woodwardiibium gallinarum | reverse complement strand
TACCCCGGATTTTGACTTCGTTTTACCCTGCGAGAAGAGCGAAAAATCCAGTATTTATGCGGGTTTTAGGGACAATGCTTTTCAAGTTGGGGTACAAAATTGTACCCCGGATAAAAATTTGGGGTACAAAAGGGGTACAAAGCATAATATTTTGCCCCTGAAAGCGAGTTTTGGAAGCAAAAAAAGAGCCACCAGATAGGCAGCTCTTTTTCGGAATAAATCCAGTATTTATGCGCTTTTTCGGCCTTATTTGTTCGCTTCTTCCACAGCAACAGCGCAGGCCACGGTAGCGCCAACCATCGGGTTGTTGCCCATGCCGATCAAGCCCATCATCTCTACGTGTGCAGGAACGGAGGATGAGCCGGCGAACTGCGCATCGCCATGCATTCTGCCCATCGAATCGGTCAGGCCATAAGAGGCGGGACCGGCCGCGACGTTGTCGGGGTGCAGCGTTCTGCCCGTACCGCCGCCGGAAGCGACGGAGAAGTACTTCTTGCCGGTTTCCATACACTGCTTCTTGTACGTACCGGCAACCAAATGCTGGAAGCGGGTCGGGTTGGTTGAGTTACCGGTGATGGAAACGTCCACACTCTCATGCTGCATGATTGCGACGCCCTCAAGGACGTCGTTGGCGCCATAGCAGCGGACCTTTGCCTTATCGCCTTCGGAGTACGCCTTTTCCTTGACGATAACCAACTCGTTTTTGTAAAAGTCATAATCGGTCTGCACATAAGTAAAGCCGTTGATGCGGGAAATGATATATGCGGCGTCTTTACCAAGACCGTTCAGGATGACACGCAGCGGCTCCTTGCGGACTTTGTTCGCCGTGCGGGCGATACCGATGGCACCCTCTGCTGCGGCGAAGGATTCATGCCCGGCAAGGAAACAGAAGCATTTCGTCTCTTCCCTCAGAAGCATAGCGGCGAGGTTACCGTGCCCGAGACCGACCTTTCGGCTCTCGGCGACGGAACCGGGGATGCAGAAGGCCTGCAGGCCGATGCCGATGGTTTCGGCGGCTTCAGCCGCATTGGTCACACCCTTTTTAAGCGCGATAGCCACACCGAGCGTATAGGCCCAAGTGGCATTGTCAAACGCGATGGGCTGCACGCCCTTGACGATTGCGTCAACGTCGATACCCTTCGATTCGCAGAGTGCCTTACAGTCGTCAAGAGAAGAAATGCCGTATTCATTGAGGCAGGCTTCGATCTGCTTGATTCTTCTTTCGTATCCTTCAAACTTTGCCATTGTCGTTCTGCCTCCTTATTCCTTTCTCGGGTCAATGTACTTGACCGCGTCGGCGTATCTGCCGTAGGTGTTGGTATTCTTTTCGAACGCTTCCTGCGCGTTGACGCCGTTTTTGATCATATCCATCATCTTGCCGAGATGTACAAACTTATAGCCAATGACCTCGTCATCTGCATCCAGGCCAAGCGAGAGGATATAGCCTTCGGCCATTTCCAGATATCTGACACCTTTGCTTTTGGTGGCGAAGATGGTGCCGATCTGTGAGCGCAGTCCCTTGCCGAGATCCTCAAGCGAGGCGCCGACGGGAAGGCCGCCCTCGGAGAAAGCCGTCTGTGTACGTCCGTAAACGAGCTGAAGGAAAATTTCACGCATTGCGACGTTGATTGCATCACAGACAAGGTCGGTATTGAGCGCTTCGAGGATCGTTTTGCCCTGAAGAATCTCGGCCGCCATTGCCGCCGAGTGTGTCATGCCGGAGCAGCCGCTCGTCTCAACGAGCGCTTCTTCGATCACGCCTTCCTTGACGTTGAGCGTCAGCTTACACATGCCCTGCTGCGGCGCGCACCAGCCGATTCCGTGGGAGAGGCCGGAGATGTCGCCGATCTGATAGGCCTTAACCCACTTTCCTTCTTCGGGGATGGGCGCCGGCCCGTGCTTGGGTCCTTTGGCTACGACGCACATGTTTTCTACTTCATGTGAATAGTTCAGCATCTTTCAGTTTTCCTTTCCAAACGTGTTTATGTATAATATTATTTTTTCTGGATTTCACCGTAAACCTGTCCGAAAGCGCAGGCGGCGTTGGATTCGTCGGTGTCGATATGCATTGCGGCGGCATAATCGCTGCGCACGCGCACGACCACGCCGTCAAAGATCAAGGGCCGTTCGGTTTCGAGGCGGACGGCGACGACTTCCTTATCGGATAATCCGAATGCTGCGGCTTCGTCCGGCGTCAAATGAATATGCCGCTTAGCGGCAATCACACCCTGCTCAAGCTCAAGTTCACCCTCGGGACCGACGAGCTTCACGCCGGGGGTGCCGGCAATGTCGCCACTCTCGCGCACCGGCGCGGCTATGCCGAGCGTGCGTGCGTCGGTCAGAGAGACCTCAACCTGCGCCGCGCTCCGTACCGGCCCGAGAACCGATACGTTGCGAAGGGTGTTTTTCGGGCCGACCACATCGACCTTTTCCTCGCATGCAAACTGGCCGGGCTGGGACAGCATTTTTTTCACCGTCAGCTTATGTCCCTTGCCGAACAGCGTTTCAACCTGCTCGGCGGTGAGATGCACATGTCGGGCTGAGGTTTCCACCACAACCTTGTTGCTCATTTTTTCAAACCTTCCTTCTTGCCGCACGGACGGGTGCCGGCGGCAGCTCATACATTTTATCGCTTGCTTATAACATTATACAACAAACTTTTTTGCTTGTAAATGTTTTTTAAGAAAAAAATTGTGTTGAAATAACAAAAAGAATATGGTACAATATACTGAAAAGAATCTGCGCGCGCTTTCCGGCGAAGGCGCCGCTTTTGAAAGGAACAACGCATCGTGAACTATCTGTTTTCCGACAAAGTGAAGGATATGCAGCCCTCTGCGATCCGCGAAATATTCAAATCGCTGAGCGATCCGAATATGATATCATTTGCTGCCGGCAACCCGGCGGCGGCGTCTTTTCCGGTTGAAAAAATTCGCGCCATTTCCGAGCAGATTCTGCTCACCGACCCTACCGGCGCGCTGCAGTACAGCGTGACGGAGGGATATGGTCCCCTGCGCGAGCAGCTCAAGGCGCGTCTGCGCGATAAGTTCTCTATCGGCACGTCGGACGACGAGCTGATCGTGACGACCGGCGGACAGCAGGGCATCGATCTGGCGGCAAAGGTTCTCTGCAACGAGGGGGATACCGTCATATGTGAAAACCCGAGTTTCATCGGTGCGCTCAATGCCTTCCGCTCGTATAATGCCAAGCTGGTCGGCGTGGACGTAGAGCAAGACGGCATCAACGTAGAAAAACTCGAGCAGGCGTTGAAAGACAACCCGAATACAAAGCTGATTTATCTGATTCCAACATTCCAGAACCCTTCGGGCATCACGATGTCTCTGGAAAGGCGCCGTGCCGTGCTCGCGCTGGCGGAGCGCTACGGCGCCGTGATTCTGGAGGACAATCCCTACGGCGAGCTGCGTTTCGACGGGGAGGATGTGCCCACGATCAAGAGCCTGGATAAAACCGGCACTGTACTCTATTGCTCGTCTTTTTCCAAAATTCTGTCAGCCGGTATGCGCGTCGGCTTTATTTGCGGAAATAAGGCGCTTATTCAAAAAATCGTAGTTGTCAAACAGGTCAACGATGTGCATACGAACATCTTTTTTCAGATGCTTGCTTCACGCTTTATGGAGGTCTATGGTCTGGATGAGCACATCGCTTCCATCCGCGCGCTGTACAGACAGAAGTCCGCGCTGATGGTCGAAGCGCTGGAGGAGCAGCTCGGCGGCATTCTGGAGATTGTGCGTCCGCAGGGCGGCCTGTTCATCTGGGGCACGCTGCCGGACAAATACGATTCCGCCGTGTTCGCCAAAAAGGCCATCGGCAATATGGTCGCCGTCGTTGAAGGCAAAACCTTTATGCCCGACCAGTCGGCCGTCTCGCATTCGTTCCGTATGAACTATTCCACGCCGACCGACGAGCAGATCATCGAGGGTGTGCGTCGTCTGCGGAAAACGCTGGATGATTACGACGCGTGACCGTCGGAGGGGAGAGGAAGGCAATGGAAAATACAGCCGAGCGCAAAAAAATCGTCTTTTCCGGCGTGCAGCCGTCCGGTCAGATCACGATCGGCAATTATCTCGGCGCGCTGCGCAATTGGGTACCGCTGCAAAAGGAATACAATTGTATTTTCTGCGTGGTCGACCTGCATTCGATCACCGTGCGTCAGGTTCCGGCTGAGCTGCGACGCCGCACGCGCGAGCTGCTGGCGATGTATCTTGCCTGCGGACTGGACGATGAAAACAATATCTTTTTCGTGCAAAGCCATGTTCCCGCACATGCCGAGCTGGCGTGGGTGCTCAACTGCTATACGATGTTCGGCGAGCTGTCGCGGATGACCCAGTTCAAGGACAAATCCGCTGCCCACAGCGACAATGTCAACGCCGGCCTGTTCACCTATCCTGTGCTGATGGCGGCTGACATCCTGCTTTACCAGACCGATCTCGTGCCGGTCGGGCAGGATCAGAAGCAGCATTTGGAAATCACGCGGGACATTGCTTCGCGTTTTAACGGCATCTACGGCGATGTGTTCCGTATGCCTGAGCCGTATATTCCGCAGGTGGGGCAGAAGATCGCCTCGCTGACCGAGCCGGAAAAGAAGATGAGCAAATCCGATACCTCCGGCGGCAGCGTCTCTATGTTCGATGACCGCGACACGATTATCCGCAAGATCAAGCGCGCGGTCACCGATTCGGGCTCGGAGGTACGCTATGCCGAAGGGAAGCACGGCATCAATAACCTGATGACGATTTACTCCTGCTTTACGGGGCGGAATTTTGCTGAAATTGAGAAGGAATTCGAGGGATTGGGATACGGTGCGTTCAAGGAAGCCGTCGGACTCGCGGTGGCGGACGCGGTTGGGAAAATACAGGAAAAGTACAACGCCTATCTGGCGGATAAGGATTTCCTTGACGGGCTGATGAAGCAGGGGGCCGAGCGTGCCGCCCTTCTTGCGAACCGCACGCTTTCAAAGGTGTATAAGAAGGTCGGCTTTTACCGGCCGTAAGGATTGAAGAACTGTTTGGAAAGGATACACAGATCATGCCCAAAAAAGCCATTGACAATCAAAGCGTCATCAGTTCGCTGAAAGGCGCCGACCGCGTTCGCAAGCGGCCGGCGGTCATCTTCGGCTCGGACGGTCTGGAGGGCTGCGAGCACTCGTTTTTTGAGATCCTTTCCAACAGCATCGACGAATCGCGCGAGGGGTTCGGAAAGATTATCAACGTCACCTTCCGTCTCGACCGCTCGATCACCGTTGAGGACTTCGGCCGCGGCGTCCCGCTGGACTGGAACGAAAAAGAGGGCCGCTACAACTGGGAGCTGGTCTATTGCGAGCTGTACGCGGGCGGCAAATACAACAATTCCGCTTCATCGGTATATGAATTCTCTCTCGGCACCAACGGACTGGGTGCCTGCGCCACACAGTGCGCGTCGGAGTTTATGGACGTCACTGCCTATACCGGCGGGACGAAGTATTCCATCCATTTCCGCAAGGGCGAACCGGTTTCCAAGCTCGAAAAGGAGCCATGCCCTCCGAAAAAGACCGGCACCGTCACGACTTGGAAGCCTGATCTCGAGGTCTTTACCGATATCGCCATCCCGCGCGAATACGTCCGTGAGATTATGAAGCGGCAGGCGGTTGTCAACGACGGGCTGACCCTCGTCCTGAACTGGCAGGAGCCGGACGGCAGCTATTCGACCGAGCAGTTCCTATACCCAAACGGTATCGTCGATTATATTGCCGAAAAGGTCGGCGTAAATTATCTGACCGAAATCGCGCAGTATTCCGCCGAGCGCGAGGGGAAGGACCGGGAGGATAAAAAGAGCTATAAGCTGAAAATGCAGTTCGCCTTCTGCTTCTCCAATGACGTGAGCATGATCGAATATTACCACAATTCCTCGTTCCTCGAGCATGGCGGCTCGCCGGACAAGGCGGCGCGCAGCGCGTTCGTCTGGGCAATCGACCGCTATCTGAAGAACAACGGCAAATATACGAAAAACGAAAGCCGCATCACCTTCTCAGACGTCGAGGATTCGCTGGTGCTGGTGACAAACTCCTTTTCTACGCAGGCTTCGTACGAGAACCAGACGAAGAAGGCCATCACGAATACCTTTATTGCCGAAGCGATGACCGATTTCTTTAAGCATTCGCTGGAGGTCTATTTCGCGGAGAACCCGCAGAGCGCGGATAAGATCTGCTCGCAGGTGATGGTCAACAAGCGCAGCCGCGAGTCGGCCGAAAGCATGCGCGTTAACGTAAAGAAAAAGCTGACGACCTCGCTGGACATCAATAATTCGGTGGATAAGTTTGTCAACTGCCGCTCGAAGGACCCTTCGCGCTGTGAGCTGTACATCGTCGAGGGCGATTCGGCTCTGACCAGCGTCAAACTGGCGCGCGACGCGGAGTTTCAGGCTATCATTCCCGTCCGCGGAAAGACGCTCAATTGTCTGAAATCCACTTATGATAAAATTTTTAATAATGATATCATCACCGATTTGTTGAAAATCATCGGCTGCGGGGTGGAGATCAGGGCCAAGGCTGGCAAGGGAATGGCTGCGTTCTCGCTGGAATCGTTACGCTGGAACAAGATCGTTATCTGTACCGACGCGGATGAGGACGGCTTCCAGATCCGCACGCTGATCCTTACCATGCTCTACCGCCTGCTGCCTACGCTCATCCGTGAGGGGTATGTCTATATCGCGGAAACGCCGTTGTATGAGATCACGACCAAGGACAACACTTATTTCGCCTATGACGAGCGCGAAAAGGCGGATATCCTCAGCCGTATCGGCTCGGCGAAGTATACCATCCAGCGCTCCAAGGGACTGGGCGAGAACGATCCGCAGATGATGTCACTGACGACGATGGCTCCGGCTACGCGCCGTCTCATCCGTGTGCGGATGGAGGACGAGCAGGCCACCTATGCGATGTTCGACGTCCTGCTCGGCGACAACCTGAGCGAGCGCAAGCGTTTTATCGCCGAAAACGGCGCGAAATACCTCGCGCTGGCTGATTTTTAAGCTATGATCGATGCAGAAGCCTATCTGCGGACGCTGATCGCCGCGCTTAAAAAGGAATACGGCGCACGGCTGATTTATGTGGGCTTGCAGGGCAGTTATCTGCGCGGCGAGGCTGACGAGAACAGCGATATCGATGTGATGACGGTCATCGAATCGCTCACGCCCGACGACCTGCGGCGCTACCGCGGAGTTTTGGAACAGGCCGGAAGCCGCGATAAGGCCTGCGGCTTCCTCTGCGGCCGGGATGAGCTGCACTGCTGGAACCGGCTGGAGCTGTGCCACCTGCTGCACACAACGAAGGACTGCTACGGCGCATTGGATGAATTGCTGCCCGTATATACAGAAGAAGATACGCGCGAATTCATCCGGCTCGGCTTGAATAACCTGTATCACGAAATCTGTCATCGCTATGTTTTTGAAAACGGCGGAGACGGTTTTCGGCAGTCGTACAGGCAGGTGTTTTTCATTCTCCAGAATCTGCACTTTCTGGAGACCGGCGACTTCTGCGCGACGCACCGTGAGCTGCTTGAGCAGACGCGGGGCACCGACCATGAGGTGTTGCAGATGGCTGCCGGTTACAGGCGCGGCGCGAACGAAGAAAATGATATGTCTTTTGAAAGGCTTTTTTGCTGGCTGCAGGAGACGATCCGCAGGGTAGGGTAATAAGGTTCCGCGTCTGCATAACCGTACATATGGGCAGAGGGACGGCCGCCGGGGAAATCCTGCACGAATTCATTTGGAAGCGGCCGGGCCTTTTCATTCATAAAAATACGGCCATTTGTCCGGCGCAGGGAACCCGGTTATGGCGGTTTGTTGAATTCGAAACGAAGGAGCAAAAAATTTGGCTAAGTCGAAAAAAAATGTGCGTATCGAGGAAAAGCCGGAAGCGCCGGTGTCCGATGTGGGCATTGTCAGCATACTGGAAACCAACTATATGCCCTACGCGATGAGCGTGATCGTCTCGCGCGCCATCCCGGAGATCGACGGCTTCAAGCCCGCGCACCGCAAGCTGCTGTATACGATGTATAAAATGGGGCTGATGACCGGCGCGAAAACGAAATCGGCTAAGGTCGTCGGACAGACCATGATGCTCAATCCCCACGGCGACAGCGCGATTTATGAAACGCTTGTTCGCCTCACGACGGGGAAGGAGGCGCTGCTGCACCCGTTCGTCGAGTCGAAGGGCAGCTTCGGCAAGCAGTATTCGGATATGGCTTACGCCGCCTCGCGCTATACCGAGGTCAAGCTCGCACCGTTCTGCGCCGAGATTTTCGACGGCATCGACCGTGACGCCGTCGATATGGTCGATAACTACGACGGCACGATGAAGGAGCCGTCGATTCTGCCGGTGAGCTTTCCCAACGTGCTGGTTTCGCCCAACACGGGCATTGCTGTCGGCATGGCGAGCACGATTTGTTCATTTAACCTTGGAGAGATTTGCGATGCAACGGCTGCCTTCATCGAAAACGAGTCGATCACCTGCGACGAGTTGCTCGATATCCTCAAGGCGCCTGATTTTTCCACCGGCGGACTGCTGCTCTATGACCGCGAAAAGCTCAGGGAAATCTATACCACCGGCCGCGGCAGCTTTAAGGTGCGCGCCAAATACGCCTACGACAAGGCGGCCAACCGCATTGAAATTACGCAGATCCCGTATACCACGACACTGGAGAAAATCAAAGCCACCATCGTATTGTTGGTCAAAAACGGCAGAATCAAGGAAATTGCCGACGTCCGCGACGAAACCGACCTTAACGGGTTGAAGTTGACCATCGATCTCAAGCGCGGCAGCGACAGCGAAAAGCTGATGGCGCGGCTGTTCAAGACCACGCCGCTGGAGGACGATTTTGCCTGCAATTTCAATATTCTTGTCGGCGGTACGCCGATGACGCTCGGCATCCGTGAAATTCTCGATGAGTGGGCAGCCTTCCGCGTGGAATGTCTGCGCCGTACCTTCATTTATGATCTCGATAAAAAAAGCGATAAGCTGCATCTGCTGTACGGCCTGAAGGAAATCCTGCTGGACATCGACCTGGCGATTTCCATCATCCGCAATACGGAGACCGAGAAGGAGGTCGTGCCCAACCTGATGGCCGGCTTCGGCATCGACGAAAAGCAGGCTGAATACGTGGCGGATATCAAGCTGCGCAATATCAACCGCGAATATATCGTCAACCGCATCAGCGAAATCGACGATTTGGAAAAAGAGACGGCCGAGCTGCGCGAGCTGATTGCCGACGACCGGAAAATCAAGGCCGTGATCGTCCGCCAGCTCAAGACGATCAAGGAGAAGTACGCAATCCCGCGCAAAACCTTCATTCTGTATGAGGACGATGTCCCCGCCGATGTGCCGGAGGAAACGGTGGAGGATTACCCCGTGGTCGCCTTTCTGTCACACGAGGGCTATTTCAAAAAGTGCACGCTTGCTTCTCTGCGCGGCAACGACGTGCAGAAATTCAAGGAAAACGATTCGCTGCTGGAGAAGTGGGAGACCTCCAACTCTGCGGACGTCCTCTTTTTCACCAGCAAGGCGCAGGTGTATAAGTCCCACCTGTATGATTTTGAGGATGCAAAGGCATCGCTGCTGGGCGATTATGTCCCCGCCAAACTTTCCTTCGAGCCGGACGAGCGCGTTGTCGCCGCCTGCTGCCTGAAGGATTACGGCGGCAGTTTTACCCTGTTTTTTGAAAACGGCAAGGCGGTGCGCATTCCTGCGTCCTCCTATGAAACCAAAACGAACCGCCGGAAGCTGGTAAATGCCTTCTGGTCAGGTTCGCCCGTCGCGGGCATTTTCCGCAGCAGCGCGGAAAATGAGTATCTTCTGCTTTCCAGCACGTCCAAGGCACTGCTGGTGAAAGAAGAACAGGTCACCGAAAAAACGACCAAAACCTCTTCGGGCGCTTCCGTATTCACCCTGCGCAAGAACGGGCGGGTTGTCTCCGTCCGTCTGTACGGGAAGGACGGTCCGCGGCTGGTTAAGGAAGCGAAATACCGCAAGGCGACGCTTCCCTCCGCCGGAACGCTGTTTGAAGACGACGACCCCGAGCTGACGCAGCAAACCTTGCTGTGATTGCTTGGGGAAAGGATGGATGATGGAATGAAAAACCGGCTGAATCTTCTGCAATTGCGATTGTTGGCGCTGTTCGGCGCATTTGCGCTGACTGTCACCAGCTTTATTGCCTATATGCATGATGAAACGGCGGGGCTGTACTGCGCTGCGGTCACGCTATGCTATCTTCTGCTTTTGCTGGTGCTGTTCCTCATCTCCCGCAAAAGCGCCTTTCAGGACGGCGAGGGCGAGAACCTGTCCACGCTGACCATCGATTTTTTATCCAAGCTCAGCTCGCCCGTGCTGCTGATTTCGGACGAGGATACCGTCGCGTGGTATAACCGCGCCTTTTCCGAGCTGGACAGCGGCGTCCGCTACGGCGCCGCCTGTCACGCGGTGCTTGAAGGGGCTTTGACACTCGACCGCATCAAGGCCAAGGCTGAGCTGAACGACGCTTCGCCGCTCGAGCTGCGGGTTGGGGACAAAAGCTATTCCGTATCATATTTCAAAACGGATGTTTCAAAAAAAGAATTTTATCTCACCCTCTGGACGGATATCACCGAACTGACCGAGGCGAAGCTGCTTCTCCGTCAGAGAAATGTACTCGTTGCGTATATCGTGGTCGATAATATGTCCGAGATTACGCAGGGCATACAGGACAGCTACCGCGAATCCAGCGCGAAGATCGGCGCTATCCTCAGCGAATGGGCGGCTTCGCTCAACGGCATCCTCAAGGAATATGAGCGCGACAAATATATCCTGCTGTTTGAGGAAAGGTATATGAATGAAATCGTCGCGGGCAAGTTTGAGATTCTCGACCGCATCAATGCTGCCGGCAGCGCCGATTTCGGCGTGCCGCTGACCGTTTCGATCGGTCTTGCCCAGACCGACGGTGCGCTCGCGGAAAAGGAGAACGCGGCAAAGATTTCGCTTCAGCTTGCCCTGCAGCGCGGCGGCGCGCAGGCAGTGGTCAAGACCGAGACGGGCAGCGACGTGTACGGCGGCCGTACCAAAAGCGTCCAGAAGCGCACGAAAATCCGTTCGCGCGTTATTGCCAGTGAGCTGGTCAATGAGCTGCGTGCAAGCAGCAACGTGCTTGTGTTCGGGCACAAAAACGCGGATTACGACTCGATTGGGGCCTGCGTCGGTGTGGCGCGGCTGGCAATGTACCATAAGATCCAGGTGAATATCGTCGTCAACGAGAATGATGCCGCCGTTGTCACCGCCAAACAGATGCTGAAGCACATTCCGGAGTATGAGAGTGTGTTTACCGACGGCGTCTGCGGACAGGAAATGCTGCAGCCTAAAACACTGGTCGTCATTACGGATGTATCCAACCCGGACCTGTTCGAATCGCCGGAGATTTTCGCCAACGCGCCGCGCGTGGTCATCATCGACCACCACCGGCAGGCGCGCGAATTCGACCGTCCGCTGCTGATTTCCTACATTGAGCCGACGGCTTCCTCCGCGTCCGAGCTCATCAGTGAAATTCTGGAGTACGCGCTGCCGCCCTCCACCGTCTGCAAGGAAGAAGCGGAATTGCTCTTTGCAGGCATTCTGCTGGATACGCAGCGCTTTTCGCGCAACACCGGCATCCGTACTTTTGGCGCGGCTGTCTATCTGCGCAGCGAGGGAGGAAATCCCGGGAACGCGCAGTCGCTGTTCAAGTACGGCGTCAGCGAATTTATGAAGCTGGCGATTTTGGAATCCAATGTGATTCTTTTTCGCGGGATCATCGCCATCTCGCAGTATGATGCGGATAATGAAGTTGAAAACCGCGTCATCGCTGCGCAGGCGGCCGACCGTATGCTGAATATCGAGAACATCAAGGCTTCGTTCGTGCTTGCGCTGGTGGGCGACGCGATCCATATTTCCGCCCGCTCGGACGGGTCGATCAACGTCTCGCTGATTCTGGAAAAGCTGAAAGGCGGCGGCCATTTTGATATGGCCGGCGCGCGTCTGACTGGCGTTTCGATGAAGCAGGCGCTGATTATGCTGCGCGAGTCGATCGTCGAATATCTCGATTCGGGCAATAAGCTGTAAAAACCGGAAAAGAACCGAAAGGAAGGTTTGTATTTATGAAAGTCGTATTGCTGGAGGACGTGAAGGGCCTCGGAAAAAAGGGAGACGTTGTGAACGCTTCGGACGGCTACGTGCGGAATTTTCTTCTGCCGAAAAAACTGGCGAAAAATGCCGACGTGCAGGCACTCAATGATGTGAAGAACAAGAAAGCGTCGGAAGAGAATAAAAAGCGTGAGGAAAAGGCTGCGGCGGCTGAGCTGAAGCAGCGCATCGACGGCAGCACAATCGAGTTGACCGCGCCCGGCGCCGAGGACGGACGCCTTTACGGCGCCGTGACTGCAAAGGACATCGCCGAACTGGTGGAGCAGAGATTCGGTCTGAAGGTCGATAAGCGCAAGATCGTTCTGCCGGATGCAATCAAAACCTACGGCGCAGTCACGGTAGAATTGAAGCTTTATCCGGAAATCGCCGCTAAAATCACTGTCGTCGTCAAGCCGTAAATTCTGAAACTGGAGCCCTTTCTATGGCCGAATTCGATTCAATCCGTCAGCTCCCGCATTCGCAGGAGGCCGAGCAGGCTCTGCTCGGCGCTGTGCTGCTGGACCCGGAAAAGTTCAACGAGATTGTTTTCCTCAAGCCTGAATATTTCTATGAAGAACAGCATCAGCAGATTTATACCGCGATGCTGGAGATGTACAACACCAACCGTTCGATTGAGATTGTCAACCTTGTCGATGCGCTGACGCGGCTCGGGCTGTTCAACGACGGTAACGCGTACAAATACATCAAACTGCTCTGCGACACGGCGACCGACAACCTCAACGCCGCCGAATGTGCCGGCATCATCCGCGATAAGGCGATGCTCCGCGCGCTTATCGAGACGCTTCGCGAGTTGTCGGAGGAGGCGTATTCCGAGGTCGGCGGCGCCGACGCGATCATTGCCGAGGCTGAGCGGCGCATCTTCTCCATTGCCGAAAACAAGTTCGACCTCTCCTTCGACCGCATCCGCGACGTGCTGCGCGACAACCTCTCGCTGCTCGAGCAGCTTTCGGACAACCCCGACCTGCTCAGCGGCGTAAAAACGCAGTTTGAAGGGCTTGACCGAGTGCTGGTCGGGCTGGGGAAGGGCGACCTCGTGCTTGTGGGCGCGCGTCCGGGTATGGGGAAGACATCGTTCGTGATGAACATCGCCGCCAACTTCGCCAAGGCGACGAAGGAAAAGGTGGCTGTTTTTTCGCTGGAAATGTCGTCCGAACAGCTTGTCAACCGTATGCTTTCCTCAGAAGCGCTCATCGACAACAACGCACTGCGTACGGGAAAGCTGTCTACGGAGGAGTGGAAGCGCATCGCCGCTGCGGCTTCGCTGCTGTCCGAGACGCAGATTTATATCGACGACACACCAGGCGTGACCGTTAATCTGATGAAAGCCAAGCTGCGCCGCCTCAAGGACGTCAAACTGGTCATCATCGACTATTTACAGCTTATGCAGTCCGAGCATCACACGGATAACCGTGTGCAGGAGGTCGCGGAAATGACCCGCGCGCTCAAGCTGCTGGCCAAAGAATTCGAATGCCCGATCATTCTCTGCTCACAGCTTTCTCGAAGCAACGAAGCGCGGAGCGATAAGCGGCCGATGCTGTCCGATCTTCGTGATTCGGGCGCTATTGAGCAGGATGCGGACATCGTCATTTTCCTTTATCGCAACGATTATTATTCCAAGGAGGAGGACGCCGCCTCCGGCGAGGCTATTGTTGCCGAGTGCCTGGTGGCCAAAAACCGCCATGGCCCGACGGGGACGGTCAACCTCATCTGGCAGGGAAAAAATTTCCGTTTTTACACGCCGGAAGACAAATACGACCATGTCGGGTAACGCTTTCCGTCTGCGTGTCGGCGCGACGGTCGATCGCTTTTCGATGCTTTCTCCCGGCTGTGTGACGGTCTGCCTGTCGGGCGGGGCGGATTCAGTCGCGCTTCTGCGTGTGCTCTTGGAGCTGCGTGAACGCTATTCGCTTACCGTCGCGGCCGTCCACGTCCATCACGGCATCCGCGGAGAGGAGGCGGAACGTGACGAGGCCTTCTGCGAAGCGCTCTGCGCCGGATTGAATGTTCCGCTGAGCGTCAGACGTGTGGACGTACCGGCGCTTGCACGTGAAAGCGGTGATTCGCTGGAGCTGGCGGCCCGCAAAGCGCGGTATGCGGTTTTTGAGGCGCTGCATGCCGAATACGGCGGCGTGTTTGCGACCGCCCATACGCTCAACGACAACGCCGAGACGGTGATCCACGCGTTTCTGCGCAGCCGATCGCCGTCGTCGCTTTGCGGCATTCCGCCGGTGCGCGGCTTTTACGTCCGCCCTCTGCTGGAACGGACGCGCGCGGAGGTCGAAGCCTATCTCGCCGCGCTCGGCCAACAGTTCGTGACTGACAGCACCAACGCGGACGAGCGTTATACGCGCAACTTTATCCGCCGTTCGCTGCTGCCGCTGATGGAAAAGCAGAATCCCGCGCTCCTGTGCTCGCTTTACGCCCTGAGCAATAACGTTAAGGAGGATAACCGGCTGCTGGACGAGCTGGCCGGACAGGATTTGTGTTCCGATGCACCGTCGTTGATGCGCCGACGGACCGCGCAGGCATACCATCGCCTTACCGGCGGAAAAACGCTCGCTTCCGTACACTTAAACGCCATAGCAGAAGCCGCGGCCAAGCCGGGGAGCCGCCGCTTTTCGCTTCCCGGCGGTATTGAAGCATATACGTGCGGGGGAAGGGTCACACTGGTGCCGGCCGGCAAGCAGACGGCTGTTGCAGAGCAGGTTCGGCTGCAAATCGGACGCTTTGTCCGTTATGGCAAGCATTTCCGCATTGGTCTGTTCAAAACGCCGCCGGCGCGGACTGATAACGAAAATATTTACAATTATTCCACATGCTATTCGCTTGCATTTGATATGATACATGAGAATGTTTTGGTGGCGAGAGGTCGTACCGCAGGGGACACCATTCGGATCGGCGGGATGACAAAAAGCCTGAAGAAGGAATATATCAACCGTAAAATTCCCGCTTTGCTCCGGCCGGAGTTTCCCGTTGTCTGTGATGCGGACGGTGTGGTGGCCGTACCGGGAATCGGCGCGGCGGATCGTGTGCGTCCGAAAAACGGCGGTCGAGCGGCTTGGATTGTGTTTGAATTTAGAGATTAAGGATGGTACCGAGACTTGAAAAATAACGGAAAAATGGGGTTTATTTACCTGATCGTCCTGCTGCTGATCATTTTCTCTGCCAGTTATTTTCTCGGCAGCGGAACGGGTGTAGAGTATAAATACAGCGACATCACACAGTTTTTTTATGACGAGCAGGTTTCCTCGTTTACGGTCGATTCAAACAACACGCTGACCCTTACTCTGAAAAACAACCGAAAGGTCGAATATCAGCTTCTCAGCCTTAATCTGTTCTATGAGGATCTCAATGACCTCATTGTCGAGCAGAAGCAGGCAGGCATTCTCACCGATTATGACTTTGAAGCGCCTACACAGCTTCCGGTTTGGGTATCTTTCCTGCCGTATATCCTGGTCATTGTGATTATGGTTGTCATCTGGTGGCTGTTCATTTCCCGCGCGTCGTCGAAAGGTTCGTCTACTCGCGACGGTTCCGGAGGCGGCTTCGGCGGACTCGGCGGACGTATGAATTCGTTCAGCAAAGCGCGGACGAAGCTCGGCTCCGATGAAAAGAAAAAGGTTTACTTTACGGACGTCGCCGGTGCGGACGAGGAGAAGGAGGAGCTTCAGGAAGTCGTCGAGTTCCTGAAGAACCCGGAAAAATTCTCGTCGCTCGGCGCGCGTATCCCGAAGGGTGTGTTGCTTGTCGGCGCGCCCGGCACCGGCAAAACGCTGCTGGCTAAGGCAGTCGCGGGCGAATCCGGCGTTCCGTTCTATTCCATTTCCGGCTCCGACTTTGTGGAAATGTACGTCGGCGTCGGTGCGTCACGCGTACGAGATTTGTTTGAGACCGCGAAAAAGACTTCGCCCTGTATCGTGTTCATCGACGAGATTGACGCGGTCGGCCGTCACCGCGGCGCCGGCTGGGGCGGCGGTCACGATGAGCGTGAGCAGACGCTGAACCAGCTTCTTGTAGAAATGGACGGCTTTGGAGTAAATGACGGCGTCATCGTTATTGCCGCCACCAACCGCCCGGATATTCTGGATCCCGCGTTGCTGCGTCCCGGCCGTTTCGACCGGCAGATTACCGTCAATTATCCCGATATCAAAGGCCGTGTAGAAATCCTGAAGGTGCATGCCCGCAATAAGCCGCTGGAAGAAACCGTCGATCTCGAAACGGTCGCCAAATCCACCGCAGGCTTTACAGGCGCAGATCTGGCCAACCTCCTTAACGAAGCCGCGCTGCTTGCTGCACGCAAGGGGAAGAAGCTCATCGGGATGGAGGAGATCGAGGAGGCAAATATCAAAGTCATCGTCGGTCCGCAGAAGAAGTCCCGCGTCATCAAGGAAGAGGAAAAGCGCGCTACGGCTTATCACGAAGCCGGACACGCAATTGTCGAACATTTCCTGCCCACACAGGATCCCGTGCATCAGATTTCCATTATTCCCAGCGGCAGAGCGCTTGGTTATACACTTTCTCTCCCGTCAGAGGACAAAAACAGCATCTATAAAAATGAGATGCTGGAAAGTATCGCTTCACTGCTCGGCGGCCGCGTTGCGGAAAAGCTGATGCTTAAGGATGTTTCTGCCGGTGCTTCGAACGATATCCAGCGTGCGACAGAAATTGCACGCAAAATGGTCACGCAGTACGGTATGAGCGACAGGCTTGGGCCGATTGTGTTCGGCACCAATCATGACGAGGTGTTCCTCGGCAGAGATTTTTCCACCGGTCGCAATTATTCCGAAAAGATTGCTTCGGAGATTGATGACGAGATCCACTCGATTATCACCGGTGCGTTCGAAACGGCGGAGCGGATTCTAACGGAGCATCTGGAGCAAATGAAATTCATTGCCGAGTACCTGGTCGGCAGGGAAGTGATGGACCGCGATCAGTTCCTGGCTGTGTTTGAAGAAGGAGCAACCTTTGAGAAGCTGGATGCCATCAAAGAAGAAAAAGTGCAAAAAAGCAAACGGGAAAATGAGGAAAAGCGTCGTAAGGCGGCTGAAGAAGAGGCTGCAAAGGCCGCTGAGCCTCAGTTTATCGAAACGGATGAAAAGTCCGACGAAAACAAGCCCGGCAATGGTTCCGAACAGCATTAATCAATAGTACAAAGGCACGGAGCAAACGCTCCGTGCCTTGTTTGTCTATAGATTATCAACGTGGCTCCACTGTAAAGGATAAAGGCATTGAATAGGCAAATTTTCTGTTTATGATTTCTTGATAAAACGGTGTTAATAACCGCTTTATCATCCGCGACAAATGCTGCAGCTTGCAAATCCTTTTGGATTTGCAAAAAATAGATGAAATAGATATTGTATGACATATTTCTCCGGGTTTTACCCGGAGCGTCATTCGCTTTTGCGAATGACGGATGAATATGTTTTCAGCATTATCACCTAATATAAGTAAAAAATGGAATATTTTGATTCGCTCGTGTAACAATTCCGCTTTTCGATTGACTTTTGGTCTTATCTGTGTTAAGATAACCAAGAAAAGGCAATACTCTAACCGAATGCATGTGAAAGGGATGATTTTTGTGGGCGAACCGTTCAACGATCTCGGCCAGATACAAAAGCAGGATAACAATAAGCGGATTTTATTTTCCATTGTCGCTATGCTTTTAATCAGCACTGTTGCGATCGTCATTCTTTTCCTGTTGAAGGATAAATATGACGGTGGTCTTGACACGTCATCCGATGCGTCATCCGCAGCCGTCAGCGGCGAATCCGACCCGGACGTGACATCACAGCCGCCGGAGGAAAGTCTGGAATCTGATCCAAACGTTTCGGATACGTCAAGCGATGCCCCAAACGAAAGCACGGAAGAAAGCAGCCAGCCGTCGGACGAGAGCAGCGATACGTCGGGACAGCTCGAGATGGAGCACGGATGGGTCATCAATAATCTCGGCTACACCTATTTGTATTATGACCGCGGGCTTGAGCAGTTTACCGCCTCAACTGCCGTTCGCGACAGCTATATTCGTACAATCAACAAGCTGAAGTCATCTGTCGGCAGCGCGAATTTCTATCATATGCTGATTCCGACACAGGTGGAGTTTACCGATATACCGACCAACATTAAGCAAGAAGACAATTTTTACAGTTCTTCGCAGAAGTCGTTTATTGACACGGTTGCTGCCGCACTGGAAAGCGGGTCGACCAATGTCAATGTTTATGACCGTCTGCAAGCAGCGTATGAAGCGGATGAATATATTTACTTCCGTACCGATATCAACTGGACCGCATTGGCCGCTTATTATGCTTACACCGATTTTGCGTCTTCCGCCGGATTTGAGCCTGCTGCGCTGGATGTCTTCCCGATTAAGAGCTACGAGAATTTTCTCGGCCGCTTCTATACCGCCACCGGCGCACAGATTCTCAAAGACAATGCAGACAGCATCCTGTATTATGATGTGGACAGCGTCAATGCATGCATCGTCACGATGTACAGCAACAATGCCACTTATAACAATCGCCGTTTGACCTACAGTGAAGTGTCTGATACCTCCAATGGATACAACGTATTTCTCGGCGGCGTGGCTTCGCGCTTTAAGATTACCACTGAGCAGACAAACGGGAAAAAGATTCTTGTCATAGGTGATACAAGCGCAATGCCCTTCGTGCCGTTCCTGACCTCTGATTATCAGGAAGTGCAGCTAATCAATCCGCAGTATTACAAGGGGGATATTTCCGCCTTTGTTCAGGAGAATGGGTTTGACGATGTGCTGGTGATGAGCTATACCACAAGCGCTTCCAAGCTCTACTATCATGAGTATTTTGAAAACCTGTACAATGGCTGATTTGAGCGAAAAGTGCCGCATCGGCGGCTATATTTCGGTGCGCACCGTGCTGGAAGCCGGCACGCGTGAGGTATATGGGCTGCTTTTGGATAAAAAACGGATAGCCAAGGTGAAGGAGTCCGCTTTTCATCTGCCCGAAAAACGGCAGTATGCGGCGCTGGAACGCATCACCGCCGCCCGCGGGATTCCTGTAGAATATGTGACGGAAGAGAATTTTGCAGCGTGCGGCGGCTGTGATGCGGACGGCGGCATTGCCGCCTATGTCGGCAATCGCTGTTTTTCCTCCGACAATGAGGCGTTGGAAGCGCCTGTGCCCTTTACCGTTCTGCTCGATGGCATTGAGGACCCGTATAACTTTGGATATATCCTCCGCACACTGTACGCCGCAGGCGCGGATTGGGTCGTACTGCCGCGCCGCAATTTCTTCACCGCCTCCGAAATTGTTATCCGCGCTTCCGCAGGCGCCAGCGAGCTGCTGCGCGTTGCTGTTACTGACGATCCGGCAGATTTTTGCCGGCGTGCTTCCTCTGCAGGGCGCTATATCGTATCTACGGCCAACAGTAAAGATGCAAAAAATATTTTTTCGGTCCGTCTCCGGCCGCCCGTGTGTCTGGTCATCGGAGGCGAAAAGCGCGGCATCTCCAAAGGGGTGCTGGAGGCCAGCGATGTGACGCTCAAAATCAAATATGCCCGTAACTGTGCGTTTTCATTGCCTGCCGTCTCAGCCACATCCGTGATTGCGTTTGAGGTGGCGCAGAAGCTACGGCTGCTGTGAGCCGAAGTATACATTTGGCACTTCGCCGATGATCACCGTTTCCGCAATGCAGACCGAGGAAGTCAGCTCGCAGTCGGTCTGCGTGAACGGCGTCAGCAGACTGACGGTGGCTCGCAGCTCAAAGTAGATGCGATGTACGCTCTGATTGATGCCAACGCTTTCAAAAACACTTTCGGTGCCGCCGGACGCCATGCCGAGCGGCACCGCTTTTATCGTGATCGAGCCGCCTCGGCCGGACAGCCACTTCGAGCCGGTTAAGTTGCCCCATGGCACGTGAAATTCGGTTCGGTCGCTCTCGTTCAGCAGATTGTTCACGCGCAGCAGCACTTCGGATTTGAATACATTCAGTTTGAGTGTGTCGATGGTAATCGAACTGAGCTTGCCGTTGTCCGTGTACCGAAGTGTGCAGTAATCGCCGTAGGATGCTCCGCTTTCTTCCAAATAGGAGAGTATGGTCTTTTCAATCAGCATCGAGACCTGGCGTTTGATTGTGGTTTGCGCGTATTGCTCCGCTGCGCGGTTGAAATTGCTTGTGAATACGGCCGCAAGCGAAATGGTAAGCGCCGCCAGCGCAAGCAGCATAAGTGCCTTGCTTTTTCGTTTCAAACTTAAATCACCGCCTAATACCTCAGTATATGCAGTGAAAAGCCGTCGTATAATCCTTCTGTGCGGTGGAAATCCGTTTGATTCGGAATATCTGTTTTGGATTGCCGCTACAGTGAAAAATGCGCATATGTATTTCCCGGAAAATAAAAGAAACCTTCATAAGCAAAATTGAACCGAACCAGTAAAAACGGACAGTGACAAAATACCCCCTGATGTAGGAAAATAGAAGTACTACATCAGGGGGTATAGTCATGAGTAAGAGAAATGATACACACATTCAAGTATTGTTGCCGGAGATTAAAGCTATGCCGGCAGAAGGGAAAACACAGAGGGAAATTGCGGAATACTACGGTTTTAAGGATAAGCAGGTAGTAAAAAAGCTACTCAAGCGTGAGAGGCGAAAGAGCGCAGGCCGGAAGCCAGGATTCTTCCACGGCCGCAAGGCAGGCCGAGGAAAAGCGATGCTCCCAGAGATATTGTAGCAGAGCAGGCATATGAGATCCGGCGTTTGCGAATGGAGAATGGGATTTTCTGCAATCCACGGGAAGGAAGTGAGAGCAAAGGCAAAGTATGCAGTAATCTGCCGTCACCGGGAGCAGTATCCCGTGCTTGTCATGTGTCGATTCTTTGCAGTGTCCGGAAGTGGCTATTACAGCTTTGTCAAGCGGAGGAGCCGTCCGCAAAAGGATGTGGCCCTTGCTGAAACGATCCGGCAACAGCAAGACAAATGCTTTCATACTTACGGCTACCGACGGATGTGGCAGTGGCTGAAAGGCAGCAAGGGAATTCACCACAATCCCAAGACAGTTCTGCGTGTCATGAAGAAATACGGCTTACCGGCGGAGACCCGACGCCGCAGAAGATGGCATCAGATGGGCCAACAGCTACACAAATATGAAAATCTTCTCAACCGAGATTTTCATGCCGAAAGACCAAACTGCAAATGGGTGACCGATATCTCCTGTATTCATACCAGACAGGGTGTATTATATCTCTCCATGATCCGGGACCTGTATGACAACAGCATTGTGGCATACAAGACCGGAACGGAGCAAAGCGTGAATCTGGTTCTGGATACCATTCATCTGGCAATACGCAGAGAAAAGAAGAAGGTCGCCGCGGAATTGCAGCTCCACAGCGACCAGGGTGCTCAATACGCCTCACAAGCATATTTTGAGCTGACTCAACAATACGGCATTACGCCTTCCATGTCAAGATGTGGGAACCCGTATGACAATGCAATGGCGGAAAATTTCTTCTCTATCCTCAAAACAGAATGCATCTACCGCCACAAACCGGCTACATTTTCACAAGCAAACGTTATGATTGACCGATACATCCATTTTTACAACCACGAGCGCATCCAAAGCAAAACAGGAGTGGCGCCACTGACGTTGCGCCACTCCTGCTAAAACTGAATCTTCTTACACCCGGGGCTTTTTTGTGCTGTCTGCACAATCCGGCGCGGTTCAGTCGTCTTTCTTTCGGGGGTATTTTTACATCCTGTTATTTCTTTCGAGGACACCTTTTTTGCTTGGGATTGCAGTTTTCCCCAAAGCGAACGGCAATATTTTGCCCGGCAGCAGAAATATCATTTTTCGGCTGGTAAAAGCAAGCTTCGATACGCGTTACGGTTCGCCGATGTCCTTATATGCCAGCCGTTTACGCAACACCCGCATTTGGACGCATTTATTTTTCGCGCTCAAATAACGCGTTCAGCTTCTGCTGCGCATGTGAACGGCGAAGGTTTGATTTCGCTTCGTTTTTACCGGTCGGATTTTCCTCGTCGCCGAAGACGAGAATATCGCCTTCGCTGACTGCAAACGGAATCGATGCGACCGGCACCTTATGCACCTTGTCATCGTCGCTGATGCAGACGACTATACCGTTTTCAATTCGGTCCACCGTGTATTCCTTCATCGCCATAAACCTCCTTCTTTTACCGCAAGCATCTGGAAACGTGCTTGCCTGAACAAGAACATACTTTATAAATATTATAAATCATTATACCCCTTTTTTTCTCCGAAAGCAAGAGGCTGCGGATGGACAACGAAAATAAATTGTTGTTTTATTATGAAACAATTTTCCCGACGTATTCGCGCCGTTTTTTATGGGAACACTCCGTATATAGCAGCTTGCTTCAACGGAGGAAAGTATGTATAACAAGGTGGAAATCTGTGGGGTAAACACATCCAAGCTGAAGTTGCTCTCCAATGAAGAAAAAAGAGAGCTTCTCATCCGTGCAAAAAACGGTGATGACAAGGCGCGTGAAAAACTCATAAACGGCAATCTTAAGCTTGTTTTGAGCGTCATTCAATCCTTCGGCGGACGAGGGGAAAACCCAGACGATTTGTTTCAGGTCGGATGCATCGGCCTGATCAAGGCAGTCGATAATTTCGACATTTCACTCGATGTTAAGTTCTCAACCTATGCCGTACCGATGATCCTCGGCGAAATCCGGCGCTACCTGCGTGACAACAATTCCATCCGTGTCTCCCGTTCGCTGCGTGATCTGGCATATAAAGCGCTGCAGGCGCGTGAACGTCTGTCTGCAAAACTCTCGCGCGAGCCAACAAACGCTGAAATTGCCAAAGAACTCGGACGGGCGGAAAGCGAGGTGGTCAATGCGCTCGATTCCATTGCCGACCCCATCTCACTCTATGAACCGATTTACACGGACAACGGCGATTCGGTGTATGTATTGGATCAAATTAAAGACGAAAAAAACACCGACGATCAATGGCTGGATGAGATAGCCATTTCGCAGGCCATCGGAAAGCTCAGCGAGCGCGAACGGAGGATTCTCTCGCTGCGTTTTTACAACGGACGGACCCAGACGGAGGTTTCCGACGAAATCGGAATTTCACAGGCACAGGTCAGCCGGCTGGAAAAAAGCGCGCTCGAAAAAATCAAGCATGAATTGTAAAGTCCGCTGAATGCAAAACCGCGTCCTGTCAACGGACGCGGTTTTGTCTATGTGTTTCTATGGCGTTTGAAGGTGCAGGTGAAAGTGTTTCCGGTTTCCTCATCGCTCTTGACGGTAATACGGCCGCCATGGCGGTCAACAATGGACTTTGCAATCGAAAGTCCCAATCCGTAGCCGCCCTTGTCGCGCGCGCGTGATTCGTCTACGCGGTAAAAACGTTCAAAAATGTGCGGGATTAGCTCCGGCGGGATTCGTTCGCCGGTATTGTTGACAGACAGCGTTACCCGATCTCCGTCCGCATGGAGCAGAAAACGCACGAATCCGTTTTCTCCGGCGTACTTGACCGCGTTATCCAGCAGAATCATCATTACCTGCTTGATGGCGGAAGGAGAACCGACGATGCCGATGTCCGGCTGTATCTCGGTATAAAATTGCACACCGTTCTCAAAGCATACGCTTTCAAAAGGCAGAGTACAGCTTTCGGCCGCTTCGCTCAGGTCGAACGGCAGCATTTCTTCCTCCGCGCGTCCGTCGTCATGCTTGGCCAGATAGAGCATCTCATTGATGAGCTTGGTCATCCGCTCGGTTTCCTGCTTGATATAGTTGAGCCATTTTTCCTGTTCGGATACAGTGGAATCGCGATTGGCAAGCACAATGTCCGCATTAGCGGAAATGACAGTTAGCGGCGTTTTCAGTTCGTGAGACATATCCGCAACAAGCTGCTTTTGCTGTTTCCACGATTTTTCGACCGGAGCGGTGGCGATTTTGGTCATAATCAGACTGATGACCAAAAAGCCGAGCAGGGAAAGCGAAATGATCCATAACGAATTTTTCAGCATATCCCGCAGCGATGCATCTTCATATTCTTTGTCCAAAAATGCAATTTTCATTCCGCGAGAGGTTGTATTGACATAATAACGCAGATTTTGGGTCGGGAGGATTCCCTCGGCGTTGTTGACGGCAGGGACGGAACGTACAAGAGAAAGAAGATATTCTTTTTTTTCGTCGTCCAGTTCCTCTTCGTAGCCGATGGCTGTAATGGTATTGTTGACTTGGTCCACTTCCAGCACAAATGTGTTGAAGTAAGGATACCGGCTGCTGCGCGAATACAGCCCGAACAATTCGATAAGCAGGCTGCTGTGAACATCGGTCGTTTGAATGGCCATCGCTTCTTTCATTGCATTGACGCTGTTGACGTAGATCTGGTTCTTCTGATACATAAATAAAGCAGCCAGCAGCGTCGTCAGGACAATGGTCAACAGCAGCATAATGATGAGGACAAATTTGATTTTCAGTTTGCGGATCACACGTCTCCCTCCAGATGATAGCCGATCTTGCGTACCGTGGCAATATTTACGGCAGACTCCAGAAAGTGCAGCTTTTTGCGCAGGAAGGAGATATAGACCTCGACGTTGTTATCCTCCGCGTCGGATTCGTAGCCCCAAACCTTGACAAGCAGATCATCCTTGCTTATGATCGCGCCCGGGTTGGCCATCAGCAGCTTCATAATCTCGAATTCCTTATAGCCGAGCTTGATGGATTTGGTCTTGCATGAAAGCGTACAGTTGGACAGATTCAGCGTCAAATCGGCAAATTGCAGTTCATCAAGAAGGACCTCCCCCAACCGGCGAGAAACCGCGCGAATACGCGCGAGCAGCTCCTCGGTAGAAAACGGCTTGGTCAGATAGTCGTCCGCACCGCAGTCCAGCCCCTTGACCTTGTCTGTAACCTCATCCCGCGCAGTCAAAAGAATGACGGGCGTGCTGACCTTTTTGGAACGCAGGGTACGCACTACGTCGAAGCCGTTCATTTTCGGCAGCATGATATCCAGCAGGATCACGTCGTAAATCCCGCTTTCAGCGTAGGCCAGCCCGTCCTCACCGTCATAAACGAGGTCGCAAGTGTATTTCTGTGTTTTTAGAATTTCCTTGAGCGTTTCGGCGAGACGGACCTCGTCTTCCACAACCAGTATGTGCATGCCACCACTCCCTTTATTGCTATAGTGTATCCCGTCACACTGAAAAAAGGCTTAAAACTTCAAAAAAGGAAACGTAATTGTTTCCTTTTTTGCTTTTGGGTTATTTGATATATTGCGAAACCGTATAGTTCTTTGGCTGAAGCGCTTTTTTCGGTGTGAACACGTCGAAAAGAAAGATAATCAGGCATACCGCAGCAAACATCAGGTCAATCACGCTGTAAAGGATCATCGGCTTGAAATAATCCGCTACTGCGAAATGCATAGGAAATACGATGCCGAAGTTGGAGAACAGAGCACGGTCGGTCGTGCGGTAGAAATCAATCATCGAAGCGAAGATCTGCGAAGCGAGCACAAAGATAAGCGTAATGAGACAGATGAGCACAACCGAGGCCGCCGTTTTTTTCTTGGAAAACAGCCGATAGCCAAAATAGACCAGAAACGCAGTCAGAAAACCGAGGATGGCGATAATGTACTGGCCGTCGAATGCACGCTCTTCGCCCGCACCGGGCAGCAGGAAATAGGCGCCGATGAACACAGCCGCACCCAACAGGCCGCCGATAATGGCCGTCAGCACACTGAGACCCGGTTTGTTGGCGGGCTGATTTTCGTTTTCGGCTTCGGGCTTGCGCTCAAGCATGTCCAACGCACAGCTTTCGCAGCAGACATAGTGCAGCGTACCGTCGGTTACCTTTTTGAGCTTTTTGCCCGAGATTGGTTCGCCGCAGGAGCTGCATACTTCCGCACCGGGGATTCCGTTTTCCTTGAGAAGCTGTGCGGCCCAGTCAATCATCGTTTTGAAATCAGCCAGCGGTGCACGCGTGGTCATATACACGCCCATACCGGTGATTCCGTAGTCCGAGATGGCATATGTTTCCACCTTGGCCTTAATAGACTCGGAGATGTCGAAGTTGGAAAGCGCGTCATCCTCCGGGTCGGCAAACGGACAGTTGAAAAAGACCGATTTGCAGCCCTTTGCCTCGTACAGTGAGATCATATAGCCTTCATAAATGCCGCACGCGCTGTTTTCTTCCACGCGCAGCCCTAAATCATTCGCCAATATCTGGAGTGTTTTACTGAGCATAGATCAATCTCCTATTGTTTATTTCTTTTATTGTAGCACCGTGAAAAAGAATTTGGTGAACGATTTGTTAATGTTGCCGAACTTTCCTGTTTGAACAAATGGGTTGACAGCACTGCGCGTATGGGCTATAATCATATCGGCCGTTAAAATTGTTTGCGGTTTTATGCGCGCTGTAATGCCGCGATGCACAAAGCGTTTTCCTGCGGCAGCATATCCATACTTTACATATATGGCACTCAAATACTCGGGAAGGGAGGTGAGCCGGACGAAATACCTCGATTCGTTCACACTGGCTTCAGAAGATGAGGAGGCGGGATTCGTACTATCTTATCCGGCCAAGCTGGAGATGCAGTGTTATTCAGACAGCGCTTATCCTTTCAAAATCTTCCCGCAAAAACGCCTGCATACGCTTGAATTTGAGCAGATCACTATGTTTTACGGCGGCAACGGTTCGGGCAAGTCGACGCTGCTGAACCTGATTGCGGAAAAGCTCTCGCTCGAGCGACGTGCGCCCTATAATTACACGCCGTTGTTCGAGGATTACCTCACTTTCTGCTCATATGTACCGACAGCGGCACGGCGGATGCCGAAGGGAAGCGCGGTCATCACCAGCGATGATGTATTCGACTTCCTCCTCGATCTGCGTGCAATCAACGCCGGCGTTGACCGGCGGCGTGATGAGCTGTTTGCGGAATACGACAGAACACAGGAGATGCATTCCGTGCCGCTGCGCTCTCTTGCGGATTACGATGCCCTCAAGCGGTTCAACGAGGGCAAGCGCAGCACCAAATCGGTGTATGTCACGCGGCGGCTGCCCAAGAACCTCAACGGCGCATCCAATGGAGAGAGTGCGTTCGCTTATTTCTCCGACCGCATCGGTGAAAACGCGCTGTATCTGCTTGACGAGCCGGAAAACAGCCTGTCCGCCAAGCTCCAGGAAGAGCTGGCAAAGTTTATAGAAGATTCTGCGCGGTTTTACGGCTGTCAGTTCATCATTTCCACGCATTCGCCGTTTCTTCTAGCGCTGAAGGGTGCGCGCATTTATGATTTGGACGCCGTCCCGGCGCGTGTGCGCCGCTGGACCGAGCTGGAGAACGTCCGCGTATACCGCGACTTTTTCGAAAAACACAGGGACGCTTTCAAAGCCTGAGCACGTAACTACGCAAAGCCGGCATTGTCAGAGATGAAGCGATACAGGTTTTCGTGCCTGTACGACCAAGAAATCCGGCTTATGCAGCTTGCGCGCAAGCGTAGGGTCGCGTTTCAGCTCCTTTGCGGACGGGATCGGCTCACGCATCGCGGTGATGACAAAGCCGGCACCGGCAAGCGCGTTGACAATATCGGAAAAGGTGCGGTGATACTTTACTACGCCGTCAACAAACCAGCGGATCGTCCGTTTGCCGCTGACAGAATACTCGGAAAGATTGTAATACAGAACCTTTCCCGTTTCGTCGCGCGTCCAGATCTCGTCGGCCGACGGGGCAGTGGTCAGCGGGTTTTCCTGCGAAAAGATGAAGAAGCCGCCCGGCGTCAGCAGAGAAAATACGTCGGCGCACAGCTTTAAGAAGTCGCGCACATAATGGACCGCCAGCGAACTGAATACGACGTCGAACGGCTCGTCGAATGCCGGAAGTTCACATATGTCGGCGCGCAGGAACACAGCGTTCGGCTGCTCGGCGCGGGCAACGGAGAGCATGTTCTCTGAGATATCCAGCCCCGTAACGCTTGCGGCGCCGCGGCGAAAGAATTCTGCGCAATTTTCGCCGCAGCCGCAGCCAAGGTCGAGTACGCGTTTGCCGTCCAGAACAGGCGCGAGCGAAAAAAGCGCCGGCTTTTCGAGCATTTCGTTGGCGCTGTGCGGGTTTTGGCGCAGCGCAATGTAGCCTTTGAAGAATTCGGGATTATCGTAAATGTTCTGGGATGTATCCATACCGTTCGCCTTTCTCGCTTATTTCTGCCTCCCAAGCGCCGGACAGCAAACCGTCCGGCGCTTTTTTGTGCCCGTTACGGCAGCAGGTCATTCGGCTCCTGCTCAAAGAAGTCAAATCGAATCTCTTCGCCGTTGATGCGCCAGCGCTGCGGGCAGGTATTCACCGTCCAATCGAGCGGTTCGAGGACGTCTGCCTGCGCAGCGCTTTTGCGGAACATCTCCGATACGAACGACATCTGCTCTTCGTTCATATCGCCCGGCTTGGAAGAAACAAACAGCGGCGTGCCGCTTTCACCGAGCAGCCGCACCCACTGCTTGTTGTAATACCACGGCACGGCCGGCGTAATACCGGCGCAATCGGCGTCAGCGACGTAAAAGCGGTTGTGCTGGCAAAGACGGAAGGCCATCGTGTTCACGCCGAGCCGGCGGGTACGCTCCCATTCACGGCCGCTGGTGTCGTCGCCGGTACGGTTAATGTGCACCAGTCCGGCGCAAAGGTGGGAAAGCGTGTTGCAGCCCATAATGACCATATCGCCCGCGCTTTCAAGGATAACCTCATACATCCGCAAAATAATCTCGGCCGTCGTGCGCGAGCGGTCAAAAAAGCACCAGTCTCCGTCGGTGAGACGCTCGGTCATATCGATGCCGTAGCGGCCGAAAATATCAAAGGTGGAGTAGTCATGCTTGAGTAGCCGATAGCCCCAGCCGCGTATTCTGGATACGTCGGCGGCGATATGTGCCAGCGCGTCCGGGTGCGACGGATCCAGCAGCGCGGGATTCCCCTTGAGCCGCTGCGGCTCGGGAATCGTCCCGGAGGCATCGTGCAGCAGGCGGACCCAGATACCGGGGATTACGCCGGTTTCCTTCATTTCCGCCGCCAGCGTACCCATATCGCCGAAGGCGTCGTTGCCGCGATCCCACGGGCCCGAGCAGACGTTGCACTGCCAGCCGTCGTCAATGATCATATGGGGCGGGTTTTCGTTTCCCGCGCAGAGCGAAGCGATATAGCGGCAGTCTCCGAGAATCTCGCTTCTGGAGGATTTGCCATAGGCGTAGTACCAGTTATTGCCCCCATAGACCGGCTTTTCGGGAAGGAGCGGGTCGTCGCACATCAAAGCGCAGAAGCGGCCTGCCGCCTCAAATTCGCTGACGCCTTCGTAAGATTCGCAGACGATTGTCGCCGCCTTTACAGTTCGGCCGGATAACAGGACGCCCTTTGTACCGTTGCGCAAATCAAGCCGAAGTGTGATGCCGCCGTTGTCAACTGTAAAGCTGCACAGCGCGGAAGGGCGAACGCGCACGCCATAACCGCAAACGCCGTCGGTATAAGCGATGAGGAAGTACCATGGCATAATCCGCTGCTTGACGATACCGCGCCACTCCAGCGTGCCGTAGGCGCGTTCCCAGTCGTCCCCGAGGATGCGCAGCGGTTCGCCTAGGTCGGCGTTCCAGCGCAGAAGTACGTATTTAACCGCGTCGGCCTGCGCGGTAACGAACACATCTGCACCGCAGCCGTTCCGCCTGAAATCAACGGAGGTGTCGGCCGCAGCACCGGTTTCCGTGATAATACGAATGTGATCCGGCGCTTTGCCGGCAATATTGAAAAAATGCTTCATAATTTGCCTCCGAAGGTTATGGAATACGGTCATTATACCATCGTTTTCTTCTGAATGCAAATATTTTTTCAAAAGTTCTTGACAAACGGCAAAAAAAGGTGTATCCTTACTGTGCTATTTCAAATAGTACAGTTTATACAGTGCGCCGGACGCGGCGCGGGAAAGGAACGGCAATGCTTGAAATCAGAAATTTGACTAAGATCTACCGCCCCAAAAAAGGTGTACCGGTCAAGGCGCTTGACGGTGTGAGCCTGAAGCTGGAGGATCACGGACTGATTTTCATACTCGGTAAATCGGGCAGCGGCAAAAGCACGCTGCTCAACCTGCTCGGCGGGCTGGACCGGTTTGACGACGGGGAAATCATCATCAAAGGGAAATCCTCCAAGGACTTTACACAGGCCGATTTTGACTCCTACCGCAACACATATGTGGGATTTGTGTTTCAGGAATATAATATATTGGAGGAATTCACTGTCGGCGCCAATATTGCACTGGCAATGGAACTGCAGGGACACAAGTCAACTGGTACGGAATTGAATCGTATTCTTGACGAAGTCGATTTGACGGGTTATGCGCAGCGCAAGCCGAACGAACTGTCCGGCGGACAGAAGCAGCGTGTCGCCATTGCACGGGCGCTGATCAAAAACCCCGAGATCATCATGGCCGACGAACCGACCGGCGCGCTCGACTCCAAAACCGGCAAGCAGGTGTTCGATACGCTAAAAAAGCTGTCGAAAACCAAGCTGGTCATCGTCGTTTCGCATGACCGCGATTTTGCCGAGCAGTACGGTGACCGGGTGATTGAGCTGGCGGACGGACGCATCGTCTCAGATATTAAAAAGTCACTGACAGCGCCGGAATCGGTCAGCGAGGGCGTGCAGGTTGTCGGTGAAAGCCTTATCCGCATCAAAGGAGGCTATAAACTGACCGCAAAGGACATCGAAATGATCAACGGCTATCTGGAATCGGCGAGCGGGCAGGACCGCATTCTTTCGCTTGACGGCCGTACAAACGACGAGATCAAAAAGCTGGCGCGCATCGATGATTCCGGCAACCGCGAGGTTTTTACAGACACGGATGAGTCCAAGCTCGACATCAAGCCCTACGGCGCGGACAGCTTCAAGCTGATTAAATCCCGTCTGCCGCTGAAAAATTCACTTAAAATTGCCCTTTCCAGCCTCAAAACCAAGCCGCTTAAGCTGGTGATGACGATTTTTCTTTCCGCCGTCGCTTTCACATTGTTCGGGTTAGCCAATACGATGTCGAGTTACGACAGAGAGTCGGTCGAAATCCAATCGATCATCGATTCGGAAGTCGACTACGCTTCGTTTGGAAAGACACAGCTTGTCAAGCGCGGCAGTTATAATTATATAATCAATAAACGCCTGAACGATGCAGATGTAGAAGCGCTGCAGGCTCGTTTTCCCGAGCTGGGAATTTCCCCCGTGATCGGTTCGCTTAACAGCAGCTATTCGATCGCCGAAAATCTCGGGGATATGTCAAAAATCGGCTTGGATACCTATTCCAGTTATTATAAGAGTGCGTTGAGCGGATTTACGGTCATCACGCCCGAAACTTTGGAAAAGCTCGGCTATACGCTTCAGGGAAAACTGCCGTCAGCGGCGGAAGAAATCGTTGTAACCGACTATATTTTGGAACATTTCATCAAAGCCGGTTATGTAATAGCCGGTGATACTTCTGTTCAGCCGGTAGCGGACGCGGATGATCTGATCGGAAAAACGCTGAAGCTGAGTCTCGGCGGGCAGGCAAGGCTCTTTACGGTAAGCGGCGTTATCCATACAGGATTTGATTCCTCACGCTATGACAATTTGAAAAATACCGATGCCGGCAGCAACGGGACGATTATTGATTATATGACCGTACAGGATCTGCAGCAGGTCATAAAAAACAGCTATCTGGCGCTCGGCTTCGTCAGCGGGGAGGCTTTCGATTCTCTCAGAAGTGCGTCGGATTATCTGCCGACTTACTGGGACGGTTATTATGCCGAGATTATCCATCCCGTTCTGGCCATCAATGCAACCGGCTTTCTGGAATACGGAGATGCGACCGGTGTGCAATACCGCACAGCCGGCTCTTCCGGCGCGCTGTCTTCCGATGAAATACTTTTGCCGCTGCAGACCTTGCTGGACGCAGAATTCAACCAGAACGGCCAAAGCCTGACCGGCGGTATGCTCTTCGAGCGTTATGTGAGCGAGGCGCTGGCCGAAATGGATGGAGAACCTACCGTTGAAGAAGCGATCGGTATACGCAACAGGGCGATTGCGCAGATGCTGAACGACATAGCGGAGCTTGAATCCGTGACGCTTGACGTTTCGGATTATGCCGCAGGCACCAATGTACAGCACGAGCTGCGGGTTGCCGGCTTTTATGCCGCATACAGCGACAGCACAGCGGATTATGAAAGCGCAACGGAGGTGCTTTCGGTCTTTTCATCGAACGGCGGCTCCAATTACGCCGTTTTGGCGGACGGAGCTGCCGATACGCTCGGTCTCCAGCGTGACGGTTTGTACACCACCGCAGTCGGAGCAATGCCGACAGAGCGTGAAAAAATTGAAAATATCGTTCGTTTTTCGGTTGAAACCGCTGACGGCGGTGTCGCGTTTCCGCTCGGCAATAACGTGTCGTATGTTCTGGCGCAGATTGACAGCATCCTTATGGAGCTTGCCGACGTTTTCCTCTATATCGGCATTGCCTTCGCCGTGTTTTCGGCTTTGATGCTGATGAATTTCATTTCCTCCAGCATCAGCGCGAAGAAGCATGAAATCGGCATCCTGCGTGCCGTAGGCGCACGGGGAAGTGATGTATTCGGTATCTTTTTTAATGAAAGCATGATCATCGCACTGATCAACTGGGTTATCTCCACATTGTTCGTGTTCCTCAGCGTGGTGGGGATCAATTATTTCTTCCGTACCGAATTCAATCTTGCAATCACCGTGCTGGTCTTCGGCGTACTGCAGATGCTGCTTATCCTCGCCGTGTCTGCCCTTACCGCATTTGTCGCCAGTGTGATTCCCGTGACGAAAATTTCGCGCAAAAAGCCCATTGACGCCATTCGGAAGCGCTGATTGCAAACGGCGTAACGGTTTTGTAAAGAAACAGCACAGACTGAAGTCTGTGCTGTTTCTCCGTTCAGCGCTGTCCGATACATGATTTGTCGGATATTTTCTTTTGTCGCTTTCTTTTTGACGATGGAAGTGTCGGAGAATTTTCGTAATATTTCCGAATGCTCCGATATTTTTGATCGGACTGGTCATTATTTTATTGACAGGAACGATAATTGGTGCTATAATAATATAGTATAATAATATCGCGAAGAAGAACAGCCATGTTGTTCTAATTTCAGTATCGGAGGTATTCATATGGCAAACTGCAAAAACAGAAACAAGTCTTTTAACGGCGC
>CAJFRY010000021.1 GCA_904419545.1 Candidatus Woodwardiibium gallinarum | reverse complement strand
GCAGAGTGCTGAACTCTGCGAAAAACGCCGTGGTCATCCAAACCACGGCGTTTTACCATGATGACAGTTTCCCGGTCAATACGGCGTCCGGCTTTTCCGTGCGGATATTTGAGAAACAACAGGATTATAGGGAAGGCGCACAAGCTCTGCGTATCCGATTTGTGAATCGGTTTCCGAATTTACAGCGGCGCACTTGCCCTTTATAATACATTGCATTGCTTGCTTCTCCTTTGCCTTGCCATCCTATACGCGGCACGGCCGCAGTTAAAAACGGAACGACATATGCCGCGGGGGAGCAGATCAAAAGCCGAACTTCGGCTTGCAGTTGTTTACACGCTGCTGTATTTCCGGCAGTTTGCGGCATTTAATAATCTTTTATAATAGGAAGCGTTTTGTATGCTGAGGCTTCGGTAAGAATCGCGGACGGAATCGCACAGTCGTCTTGCAGTCATTTTTGAAAGCCGTGCATTTGAACACTGGATGACGTCGCGGATGTCTTTTCTGCATTTATAGACGGTTTGTTTCAAGCGGCAGCCGTATTGTTCCTTGCGCGGGTCTCGTTATCTTTACTCTGGTTTGGAGATTTTTCATCATTTGTTCCATTTTACCATTTTTTGGAAAAAAATCCAACGTTAGCGGTTCTATCGTCTTGTTTCAATTATAAATCTGCCGTTTGATGCTGTATTGCTATGACGCCGACGATATGGTATAATATAAATACGGCAGCTTGTTCACGGATAAACGCTGCTTTCGGGGGACAGGAAGCATTTTGCAGCTTGAAAGCGAATTGTGCGCCGACTCGGTTTTTCGGTGCGCAGGTCGTTGTGTGAATAAACGGAAAAGGAGAGGACTTTTGTGCTACAGAGAGACGGAGGCTGCGGTGCGGCTGTTCAGATGAACAGAGCGGTCCGGCCGATTCTGCTTTGCGGCCGCATATGCGCAGGCAAAACGACGTATGCGAAGCGGCTCGGGAAGACACGCGGTGCGGTTTGTTTATCCTGTGACGAGCTGATGCTTGCTTTGTTCGGACAGCAGCTTGGCGACCGGCATGATGAAATCGTGCGCCGAACGACCGCATATCTGTTTTCCAAGTCGCTTGAACTGCTTCAGGCCGGCGTAACAGTGATTCTGGACTTTGGTTTCTGGCGGAAAAGCGACCGCACAGCGGCGGACAGCTTCTTCCGCAGCCGCGGCTTTGCGCCCGAATGGCATTACGTAGAATCGGACGAAGCGGTTTGGAAGCAGAATATCGCCGACCGCAACGCGGCCGCCGCTGCGGACGAGACGGTCGGGTATGCCGTCGACGCGGGGTTGGCTGAAAAGTGCGCCCGCCTGTTCGAGCCGCCCGGGCGCGAAGAAATGGACGTATGGTTTGTCAACCGTCGGGAAGGGGATGACGCTTTTGGAATCCACGCTTAAGCGGATGGCCGACGCGGTCTGCGGCCTGCTGGCAGACTGCGGTCCGACGATGTATCTGTACGGCTCTGCGGTCGCGGACGATTTCCGGCCCGGCTGGAGCGATCTGGACATTCTCGTCCTCACCCGGCATCCCATCCCGCCGTCTGCCGCGGAAAAGCTTGTCGTGCTGCGGCAGACGATGCAGCGGGCCGAGCCGGAGCATACCGAATACCGCTTGTTCGAGGGCGGAATGCTGCCGCTGCGGGCCTTCCTCACGGGCGAACCGGCCCTTGCCGTCTATTGGGGAACGACCGGCCAGCGCCTGACGGACGGCTATCGGCTCGACGCGTTCGGCCGCTGGCAGCTCCAAAAACAGGGGCGGCTTCTGGCGGGCGACGACCTGCGCGGGGGAATGTCGAAAAGCAACGAAAAAGATGCCGCTCACGGTCAGCCGCTAAGCGAAAAAATAACGCCGAGCCCAAATGAAATCGGGTCCGGAATCACGCTGGCCCTGCCGTCGCAAGCGGAGCTGCGCGCGGCGGTGGAAGCGCATCTGGCGACGGTTCGACGCTATGCCCGCGTCACCGGCCGCAGCATCTACTCGTTCGGCTGGCTGCTGGACGTTGCGCGCGGCCTGTATACCTTACGCACCGGCGCGGTGGCATCTAAGACGGCTGCCGGCCGTTGGGCGCTGGAAAATCGTCTCTGCCCTGACCCCGATTTGCTCGTAACAGCCCTGCATGTGCGTGCCGAGGCGCAGCAGATGCGGGATGATCCACGGACGCTCGAGCTGGCCGCCGAGCTCGGTCCTGCCGTTCAGCGCTTCGCGGATGTTTTGGAGACGGCACTGCGGTAAAAGCGCGATTCCTGCTTGACAGAACAGGCAGGATGTGGTATCCTTTTCGTGCGGCTCTGTCCGTTTTCGATGGCAGGAAACGGCTCCCGGGCGGCCCGCCTGTAAGGAGGGCGGAGGATGACAAGCGGCGGGGACAAGTTCCCTGTCTTTTACGGGGGCAATTCCCCTGACCGAAAGGAGATATACTATCCATGGCCAACAATGCTTATGACCGCCTTCCGGACGACTACGGCGTATTCAAGCAGTTCTGCTCGAACAATCACTATGTGTCGCTGGCAAAAACCCTCAGCTCGGCCGTGTCCACCCGGGATACGGCGGCAACAATGAAAAGGATTACGCACGCCTCGAACACGTACGGCCACATGGGACAGCTTCTGATTCGGGACGGCGTGTGCTACGCCAGCTTCCTTCAGAACAGCGGTTCGGACGGCGAGAGCCATTCCAGTACGACAAGCGAGGTAGTGCTGGCTGTATTTCCGCTCGCACGCGTGCAGGCAGAGGATTTTGATCCCGACCGCGATGTTGTTATCCGCAGATTGGGCGGATTGGGAGACAGCTTTGCCGGGCAGCATGCTTCTTCGATTTTTAAGGATAATTCCATGTGTTTCGTAGGCGACGAGCTTTATATCCTCTTTTCGTTTGTTGCGGAAGACGGCAAATCACACATGTTCCGCGTCAAATACGACATCCGGACGGGTACATTCTCTGAGGAAACAATGCTGCAGTTATCCTATAAGGGTGTCCTTTACGATTTCACCGACGAGACCCTGAATCTCATTTACCGCGATAAGGGCGTCCTTCCGAACGCGAAGGGACTCATCGAGCTGGTTTCGAAATGGAGCGAATACAATGGGGAATATTATGCCACCGGCGTCACAATCGAGCTGGAAAACAACGGTTTTATTGTTAAGACGACTGATTTCAAGACGATGACGCTTGTAGACGTTCCCCTATTCAATACGCACGGCGCTGCCGAGATCGCATCTTATATTTTCAGGGACAAGCTGTATGTGGCCTGCCGCCAGAATTACGGTATACCATATCTGTATCTGAACGCTTACGATTTGCAGAAGGGGACATGGGGCAGGGAATACAAGGTTCCCGACGGGAACGTTCGTCCGTGGTTTTACAGCGACGGCAAGGATCTGTATCTGATGCATACGGTGGAAGAATACGTGCGCCGGTATACGAACATTTCCCGCGTGCTGTACTGCAATTTCCTCGGCGCCTGTTCGCCCATTGAGACAATCGCCACTTTGTACGACTGCGGTTCGTACTTTGCGGTCTGCGAATATGAGGGAAAACCGTATTTCGTCTGTACCAAGGATACCATCAGCTTCGGGGAACTGAAGATCCGTTCGTATCCGCCCAAGGAAGTCAACGACAAGCTGATGCGGTTGCTGGAGCTGTGATTTCAGCCAAAGTCTGTAAAAGCGTCGTATTTGCAGACGGACGTATGGGGAACGGAAGGCTTTCCTGCATTTTCAGATAAGCGGCAGACGGGCGTTCGGCTTTCGGGCTGAATTGCCCGTTTGCGCATTACACGAACGATATGCGGGCGCGGCTGAAGTATAAAACGTTCTGGCATAGAAAGCCGGGCAGTTCCGATTCGGAGAACATCAGATAAAAAGATGCGCGCCGCGCATATGCTGCGTGCATAGCTCTGTACGGGCGCGCCGTGAAATTTTCGGAAGGCATTTTGAGATGGAAAAGAGGTTTTTAGCGTGCGGCAGCTTCGCGGTGTGGGCCTGCTGCTGATTACGGCGCTGATTTGGGGACTGGGCTTCGCGGCGCAGTCCTCTGCGGCGGACAGCATCGGCTCGTTTTCCTTTACGGCGGCGCGCTCACTGGTTGCTGCGACATTCCTGTCCGTTCTGCTCGGCGTGCGGCGGATCCGACCGTCGGCAGGAACGCCGTCCGCCCGGGGCGTGCTGCGCGGCGGGTTGCTCTGCGGCGGCGCGCTGTTCGTCGCATCCAATCTGCAGCAGTTCGGGATCGCCGCTTATCCGCCGGAGGCTGCTTCGTCCGGCCGCGCGGGCTTCCTGACGGCGACCTATGTGGTGATGGTAGCGCTTTCGTCTCTTTTTCTGGGGCGGCGCGTGCGCTTTTCCGTGCTGGCTGCAGCGGTCGGTTGTGTGGCGGGGATGTATCTGCTGTGCATGTCCGGCGGCTTCGGCAGCATTTATCTGGGCGACCTGTTCGAGCTCGCCTGCGCTGCAGGTTTTGCGGTGTACATTTGGGTGGTGGACCGCTGCGCTTCCCTGGACAGCCTGCGCGTGTCCTGCGTCCAGTTCGCCTTCTGCGGTATACTGTCGCTTCTGGCGGCACTGCTGTTTGAAGACTTTTCTGTCCCGCAGCTTCTGCGCGCGTGGCTGTCCGTGCTGTACGCGGGCGTGTTTTCAAGCGGCGTCGGGTATACGCTGCAGATTATCGGGCAGAAATACGCCGAGCCTGCCGTCGCCTCGGTCGTGATGAGTCTTGAATCTGTCTTCGCCGCGCTGGCCGGCTGGCTGCTGCTCGACGAGCGGCTGTCCGCTGCCGAGCTTTGCGGCTGTGCGCTGGTGTTCGTGTCGGTTCTGGCCGCGCAGCTCCCCGTGCGCAGAAAGGGAAAGGAGAAATCAAAATGACAGCTTACGGGCCTGATCCGAGTGCCGTGTATCCGAATCCTTTGCTTAAGAGCATTTGCTATATTAAAAATGTGATCACACGGCCGAACATTATCGTCGGCGATTACACCTATTACAGCGACGAGCGGGACGCGGCGGCCTTTGAGACGCACGTCACGCACCACTACGAATTTCTGGGCGACCGGCTGCGCATCGGCCGCTTCTGCGCCATCGGGCAGGGCATCGAGTTCATTATGAACGGCGCCAATCATCGGATGCACAGCGCTACGACCTATCCCTTCAACCTGTTCAGCCATGGATGGGAGCGCTGCACGCCCACGCTTGACGAGCTTCCGTTCAAGGGCGATACGGTCGTGGGGAATGACGTCTGGTTCGGTCAGAACGTGACGGTGCTGCCCGGTGTACACATCGGCGACGGCGCGATCATCGCCGCCAATGCAGTCGTCGCGTGCGACGTGCCGCCCTATACCGTCTTTGGCGGCAACCCCGCACGGCTGCTGCGTCATCGATTTGATGAGGAGACGACGGCGTTCCTGCTGCGGCTGCGCTGGTGGGACTGGGAGGCCGAAAAAATCTTCGCGAATCTGGAGGCGCTTTGCAGCGGCGACCTGTCTGCGCTGCGGAATTTGGAATGAATCGCTTTGTTTCACGCGAGCCGGTCGACGCGGGCTGGTCGGGCGACCGCAAATACCGCGTCACAGACGAAACAGGCCGCGCATTTCTGCTGCGTGTCGCGCCCGAAGCCGCTCTGGCGCGTAAGCAAACCGAGTTTTCGTATGTACGGCGTGCCGCGTCGCTCGGCGTGCCGATGTGCCGTCCCGTTGATGTCGGCCTTTGCGGCGAGGGGCGTACATCCTTTACGAATGGATTGACGGCGAGGACGCGGAGACTGTGCTGCCGAGCCTGCCTCCCGCTGAACAGTACGCATACGGTGAAAGCGCCGGCCGCGCGCTGCGGCTGCTGCATGCCATCCCCGCGCCCGAAACGCAGGAGGATTGGGAGGCGCGCTTCAACCGTAAGATTGACCGTAAAATCGCGATGTATGCCGAATGCCCGTTACATTATGCGGACGGAGGGGCATTCCTGCGCTGTGTGGCGGAAAACCGCGCCCTGCTGCACGGCCGTCCGCAGTGCTTCCGGCACGGCGATTATCATACGGGGAATATGCGTATCGGACAGGACGGCAGGCTGTACATCATCGACTTTGACCGTTTCGACTTCGGCGACCCGTGGGAGGAGTTCAACCGCATCGTCTGGTCGGCACAGTGCGCGCCGCGCTTCGCCGCAGGATTGGTAAACGGGTATTTTGACGGCGACGTACCGCTGCTGTTCTGGAGGCTGCTTAAGCTCTATATTTCCTCCAATATGCTTGGCTCGCTGCCCTGGGCGGTCCCCTACGGCGAAGCGGAGGTTAAAACGATGCAACGTCAGGCGTCTGAGGTGCTTACGTGGTTCACCGGTATGCGCGCGGATGTTCCGACGTGGTTTTCGTAGGAAAAGCCGCGCTTCGTAAAACGTTCAAAAGCCTCCCGCAGCGGTTTTCCGCTTGGGAGGCTTTGTCCTATCTTGTCATCCGCTCTGCGTTATGCGCTGGCGAACTTCTGCTTGGTTTGATCTATTTTTGTCTGTTCCGCCGTTTGGGTGGGGTACCAGCCCTTGGCCGACATCTTGTTGTAGGTGTCGCTCTGCATCTTCAAAAAGTCGTTGAGCGCACAGTTGAAGGCTGAACGCACGTTGGCGGTATTCGACTCGATGGAGCCGTGCATCATCAGATCGCAGCCTCCCTTGAGGTTGCCGAGGATCGTAGACATAATACTTTTGTCGTCCATTACCGTTTGTCTCTCCTTAGATTATTTTTGTGAAAGGATTTTGGAATGCTTTCCTTAATTCCGCCGACCTATGTCTGCGGTAGCCGTACAATATCTATTTGCGGCATTTGCCGCGGCTGATAAAACGCTTTCAAGCCGTTTTGTCAAGAAATCGTATTATAACAGGCTGTAAAACTTTGAAAAGCAGTCCTGCAGCTTATTGGACAGCTCCGCAGCAAAGGTCTTGAGCTCAGGATCCTGAAGCTGCGAGGCGAAATCGGTGCAGGCGGTCTGCATTTCCTTGGCGTGGCCGAGGGCATCTTCAATATAAAGCAATTCTTTCGGAGACATTGTTTTTCATAACCCCTTTTCCAAATGTTTCGGCGATCAAGATCGTCTCTGTTATCATATCCGCTTTTTCGGCTTTTATACAAAAACGCAATGCTAAACTGTACAAAAAAAACGAGCATCATCTGATTATGCCCGGTTTTTGTCAAACGGTTTTCCTGCGTTTTGGGATTATACGCGGAATGTTTCGATTTTCCATTTTTATGGACCGCGATTCGGATTGAAAAACGCCGGACGCAGGATGTACGCCGTCGTTTGTAAAATATCGCTTGCGACGGGGTACAATCCCGCCGCATATGGTTGGGGCCAAAGCCGGCGCGGATAGACGCATTCGCTCCCGAATGTCAAAAAGCCTGCACGGACTTGCATCCGTGCAGGCTTTTGGGTTTATGAAATCGCTTCGGTTGTTTTTGTTTCATTGCTTTGTGACGAATCGCGACATTATCCGATGCCGTGCTCCAGCAGGAAATCGGGGGATACGAACACGCCGCCGACGCTGACGGCAAAATACAGCGTATCGTCCGCCGCGGCAAGGATTTCGCCTGCCGAAACGGTGTCGCCGACACGCTTCGTACCCGATGACAGGCAGCCGTAATAGCTCACCACGCCCAGTCCGTGATCAACGGCGACCGTCTGCCCCAGCAAAGGCAGCTCGCCGGAAAAAACGACCGTCCCGCCGGCACAGGATTTTACATCGGCGCCTGCCGCACGATATATGCTGCCTTCGAAGGCCAGCACGCGGCTGTCGGTACCGCTTCGGAGCGTCAGGCTTGAACCGAAGCCTGCCAGCGCCGTTCCGCTGACCGGAGCTTCAAACGGTGTGCCGGTGTGCAGGCCGATCCTGCCGTCGTCTGCCTGCGGGATGCTGCGCAGCGCAGCCATGCATTCTTCCAGCGCTTCATCCGTCAATGCGTCGAAGCGGTCCGCAGAAACATCCAGCGTGACGGTTTCCGTATCGGCTTCCCCAATTTTCAGGCCAATCGGCGAGGTGACGTCCCCGGAGCGGAAATTAAGCGTGTAGGTGCCCGCTTCATTGTCTGCGGCGATGGGCAGCAGCGCACAAATGCGGTCGCCGTCACGGTAAAGGTAGGGCGAGGCGGTGTGCAATGCCGTGTCAAGCAGCAGCGATTGGCCGTCGTTCAGATTTTGCACGGTGTAGGCCCAAACCTCACCAGGCCTGGCTTCGTTGACGGGCAGCGTTACGGTTGCCGGAATGTCATACAGAACAGGGAAGCGGTAGGTTGCTTCGCCGTAGCAGTTGCTCGTGTCGCTTTCCTCCCATTGCGCTTCAATCTCAACGGTAAATACGGTATCGGTGCCGAATATCAGCGACTCGATGGAAGCGCCGGCGATGGCCATGCCGTTAGCGTCGTAATAGGTGACGAGAAGCCGGCTTGGTTCCAGTGAAAAGTGCAGTGCGTTTTCCCATACCGAGCATATGGAAGGCAGGCTGGATTCATCATAGAGCGGCGCGTCGGTATAGGCAATCACTTCGCCCTCCGCATTGGTGTAATGCCACGTATAGCTCAACGGCGCAACGTCGGCATTTTGGTTGCCGGAAACCACCGACAGCGTGGGCAAAAACCGCGCGCTGTACAGATACGCGCTTTCTTCCCGGGAAAGCAGGGCTTTTGCCGTATCGCCGTTGATGACGCTGTAACGCCCCTCTGGTGACAGCAATACGCAGCCGGATGCGTTCAGTTCTGCATACAGCCTGTATTCGATTGTCCGGTCGCCGCGGTCAAAGGCGACGACGGCCGGGCGCTCGTTCTCCAGATCGCGCAGCGGCTCGTTCAACGGCGATGCGTCCAGCACCGCGCCGACATACAGCTCAATGCTCGCTTCGTCTTCGAAGCTGTATGTGTCGCCGCCCGGCAGCGTAATATGCACGCCGTTCACCGAGCCGACCGAAAGCGTGCCCGAGGTAAAGGTAAACACGAAATAGGCGATGAACGCCAACGGCAGACAGAACAGGATCCCCCATAAAAGGCGGTGCTTTTTCTTCGGTTTCATCTGCGTCGTTCATCCCTTTGCTGCCGTATATGCCGGCTTGATTATTTGAGGTTATCCTCGATTGCTTTTGTGACCGCGTCACGGTTGGCGCTCATCACCATATAGACATACAGGCCCTCGGTTTCAACCGTGGCGGCGGTCGCCACCGCATAGTTGTCGGCGTTGTAGTCCTTCTGCGTGGCTTCTGTGGCCGACTTGCGTGTTTCCAGCTTCTGTCTGATCTGCTGCGCACTGCTTTCGTCGGCCGCCTTGAAGAAAGCGACCTCCTCTACCGATGCGTCGGATGTGCCGATTTTGTAGAAGCCCTCCGTAAACATCGAGGACTGGATGCCCAGCTCGTCCAACAGCATCGTTTCGTCGTACTCGGCGGTCTGTGCGCTTGCCATTGCGTCGGCAACCTGGTCGCTCAACTCACCGACCGAGACGGCCAGTGCCTTTTCCTTTTCCGCGCAAGCGCAGAGTGTGAGGATCAGTGTGAGCAGCAAAAGGACGGAAATGCATCGTTTCATCATCGTAAGGTCTCCTTTCGTTTGTGCGGTTAATTACGGCTGTATACCGGCATCGAATCCGGATTGACATAGGTGCCGGCCTGTTCGGCTTTTGCGTAATCCCGCAGCACCGCCGTCCAGATCGCGTAGGCATCGTTCGTCAAATGGCAGCCGGAGCCGCCCTCGGCGTTGTCGGTGCAGAATTTGTCGGCCAGACAGCCGGAAGCGACAAGCGGAGTGGTAATATCGACGAAATCGTACCCGTTTTCGTTGCAGTAATCCAGCAGCAGGTTGTTGTATTCGCTGATGCTGCCGTTGTGCAGCTTCTGGTAGCTGTTGAAGTTTTTCACCATGTATGTATTGGCAAGAATGACAATCTTGACGTCCGGAGATTTCGCTTTGATCGCGTCAACGACCGTTGCCAGGTTCCTGGCCGACTCCTCCGCGCCGAAAATGCCGACTTCGTTCAGTGCCATCCCGGAGAAATAGACCGTTTTTGCGCCCATCGCGGCGACGGCATCTTCGATCTTCATCTTTTCACCCTGATAGAGCGGGTGCGTGGAACTGTCGGTGATCGGCTGCATATTGTTGTAGCAGCTGAAGCTGGCCGAGGCGTGGAATTTTGCATTCCCAAGGAAGCCGCTGTCGCTGCCGCGCCGGCGGGTGACGTAATTCTTATAGTGCAGCATAATGGAGTTGCCCACGAACACGGAATCATTGAAATAGCTGTCGATTGCGTCCGAGCCGAGGTTTGCGTCGGTCACGTCCGAATATTCGCTCGGGTCCGGCGGTATGACGGGCTGCTGGCTGACATCCGAGGAAGTGTCGCTGCTTTCGTCGGACGGCGCGCTGCTTTCGGCCGGCGGCGTACTGCTTTCCTCCGACGGCGCGGAAGAGTTCTCCGACGGCTCGCCCGATTCGGCGGGAGCCTCTGACTGTGCCAGGCTTTCGGAGCCGGCCGAGCTTTCGGCGGGACGGCTTGCGGCCGACGACATGTCCGAAGTTCCGTCATCGGGCGTGGTGACACAGGCGCCGAGTATGCATAGCACGAGTACGATTGACATTACGATATAAAAGACTTTGTTCTTCATTTCCTTTTGATATCCTTTCCCGCGGTCTTAAGAAGCAGTCCCGCCGTATACCGGCATCGAATCCGGATTGACATAGGCGCCGGCCTGTACGGCTCTTGCATAATCCCGCAATACCGCCGTCCAAATCGCATAGGCATCCGGCAGCAGATGGCAGCCCAGACAATTGCTGTTGCTGATGTCGTTGTCGCTGCAGAATTTGTCAGCCAAAACATCGTTCTCCATCAGCGGGGTGGCGACGTCGATGAAATCATAGCCGTTTTCGTTGCAGTAATCCAGCAGCAGGTTGTTGTATTCGCTGATGCTGCCATTGTTCAGCTTGTTTTGGTAATTGTTGAAGTTCGCTGTCATGTATGTGTTGGCCAGCACGACGATCTTTACGTCCGGCGACTTGGCTTTGACCGCGTCGGCGACCGTCGCCAGATTGCGGACCGATTCCTCTGTGCCGAACAAAGCGATTTCATTCAGCGCCATGCCCGAGAGATAGACGGTTTTCGCGCCCATCGCGGCGACGGCGTCCTCAATCTTCATCTTCTCGCCCTGGTAGAGCGGGTGGACCGAATCGGCCGAGACCGGCACGATGTTGTTGTAATAGCTGAAGCTGCCCGATGCGTGGAACTTGGCGGTCCCGAGGAAGCCGCTGTCGCTGCCGCGCTTCTGCGTGGTATAATTATTTTTGTAATGCAACATGATCGAATTGCCCACGAACACCGAGTCGTTGAAGAAGCTGTCGATTTCGTCCGGCCCGATGTCGGCGTCGGTGACCGTCGGGTAGACGCTCGGGTCGGGCGGGGTGTAGGGCTCGCGGCTTTCCTCAGCGGAAGTTCCGCTGCTGACGACCGGCGAATCGCTTATTTCGGCTTCTTCGCTGCGCGTACCGGAGCCGGAATCGTTTCCGCCCGGCTGCGAAGCCGCCCCTTCGTCCGGCGGGTCGGCGGTGATGCAGGCGCCGAGGATACAAAGCGCAAGCACGGCGACTGCGAGGATATAAAACGTTGCTTTTTTCATCTGTTTTCTGCCCTTTCCGACAAGCTACTGCAGGTGATTTTCTTTCCCTATTATACCTGTCGGTCCGCATTATGTCAATAGAAGGAGGTGAATTTTGTGTAAATCAGCGCGTGCCGGTATAATCGCAGCCGCGTTTGGAAAAAACTAACACCGAAAGGTGTGAAGGAATTTGAACATCGCCGAACTGGAAACAACGCTCGACGGCTTTTTCGCCGGATGCGTGGATTATAAAAAGCGGACGATGACGCTTAAGGATGGGAAAACCGCCTTCCTCTGCGACTTTAAGGATCTGACCGACCGCCGCTACATCGCCGAGCGTATCGTTCTGCCGCTGCTGACGGCCGACCGTGTCGATGATCTTGAGCGCGTCGTGCAGACGACCGCCGTAACGGCTGTAAGCGACATCGCCAAGCTGCGGGAGGGGCTGCTCTTCGGGAACACCCTCGTCGCACTGGAGGGGGAGGGTGTGTTTCAAATCGTGCTCTGTGCGACCGACGAGGACGGCGGGCGCGATATACAGGAGCCGAACAGTGACGTAACTCTCCGCGGCCCGCGCGCGGGCTTTACCGAGAATTATGAGAAAAACATCGCGGCCATCCGCCGCATCATCCGCAACGAGGCGCTGGCGTTTGAGGAATTCGTCGTCAGCGAGCAGACGTCGACGCGCGTCGTGCTGGCGTACATCAACGGTGTGGCCAACGCCGGGGTCGTGGACGGGCTGCGGAAGAAGCTGGCAGGGCTCAATACAATCGGCATTGTCGACAGCGCAAATCTCGAGATGCTTCTCAGCGGGAGGATGTTGTTTCCCGTGTTTGGCTCGACTGAAAAAGTGGACAAGGTCGCTTCCAAGCTGCTGGCCGGACGTGTGGCTGTTTTTGTTGACGGTTCCCCCTTCGTCCTGACGGCACCCTATGTCTTTGCAGAGAGCCTGCAGTCGGCTGAGGATTATCTGAAAAATCCGGTTTACGCTACGGCGATGCGGCTGCTGCGCGTGCTGGCATTGCTGCTGTCGCTCTATTTTCCCGCGATGTACATCACGGTCCTCAAATACGGACCCGAGCTGCTTCCCGATGCCGTTACGGCTATTCTGCGCGAATCGCGCGAGGGGATGCCGCTGGAGCCGTTTTTTGAAATCGTGATCATGCTCGTCGTGTTTGAGCTGCTGCGTGAGGTCGGCATCCGAATGCCGCGTACCGTCGGCGACGCGGTCGGCATCGTCGGTTCGCTGATCGTCGGCGACGCGGCCACGCAGGCGGGGCTGGCAAGCACGGTGGTCGTCGTGGTTGTCGCCATTACGGCGGTATGCACGTTCATCGTGCCGATGTATATGAACGCGCAGCTCCTTTTCCGCTTCGTATTCCTGTTTGCGGGATATTTCTTCTCATTCTTCGGCGTGATCGCTGCCACGCTGCTGCTGCTTGCCTATCTGGCACAGAAGGAGAGCTTCGGCGTATCCTATCTTTCACCGCTGGCGCCGGTCGTTCCGGCCGGACTGCTGGATTTTCTGCTGGCTTTGCCCAGGCGGTCGATGCGCCGCCGCGACCGGCTGGTCGGCAGAGAGAAGGAATAGCGCGGTTATCCGATGCGGCTGCGCCGCACGGGAAAACGAATTGAAATATAATACGATTTCTTGATAAAACGGCGAAAACCGTTTATCAGCCGCAACAAATGCCCGGCGGCAATTGCCGCAGAAATGGATATTGTGCGGCATATTTCTCCAGCGCTTTGCCCGGAGCGTCATTTGCTTGTGCGAATATCAAATATAAGTATAAAACGGTTGCCGTTCGGAAGTAAGCCGAACGGCAAAGCTGCGGCTTTTGTCTTTCCGGGGTGGCCCGAAGGCCGAGCGCCGGCTCAAATTCCGCAAGAAAGGATCGTCATACGTATGCTTTCCGCCAATTTTTTTCTGATCGTCGCCGCATTGCCAACCTGCCTGCTGTGGCAGGCGGCGGATCCGGGTGACGCGCTACCGGCTTTTCTTCTGGCTGCCGCTGCTTCGCTGCTGTTTACGCTGCCGTCGCGGACAGGCGGGCTGTTCCGCTTCGTCAGCGCGCTGGCAACACCGCTTTGGCTGTTCGCTTTCGTTACCGAGTGTGTCAGCTTTTACAGCTTTGCCGACGGCGGACGCTTTTTCCCGGATTATCCGATTGCGATTCTGATTGTATTCGCCCTCTGCGCATTGCTCATCGGTATCCGCGGACGTCGCGGCATAGAGCGGCTTTCGGTGCTCGTCGGGCTGGTAATGCTCATTCTCGCGCTCATTGCCCTTCTTGCCGGCGGCGGCAGGGGAGAGACGCAGAAAAGCCTGATCCTGCTCGCGCTTCCCGCCGTTTCGGGCGCAGCCTGCTGTACGGCGGCCGCCAAGCCGAACCCGATTGGTGCGCTGGCGGGCATCGGCTTGTCGTTTCTGCTGTATCTGACGCTTTATTTTGCGTTTGGGAATGCGCTGCTGACCGAGCTTGCGGTGCTCACGGGCGCGATTTTCCGTGCGGCGGTTCTGGTGTATGCGGCATTAAAGACTGTAATACCGCGCCTATCGGTTCACTGATGAGCAGATCGGCATTACGGTCGGCCGCCGTGGGCGTGCGGTTGATGACAACCAGCGCGCCGCCGCGGAACGCGTCGATCAGCCCTGCAGCCGGATAGACGGTTAACGATGTGCCGCCGACGATGAGCAGATCGGCGCGCGCAATCGCTTCGACCGCCGCGCTGACGACGGCTTCGTCCAGCGGCTCGCCGTAAAGCACCACGTCGGGCTTGATGAGTCCGCCGCAGGACGTACAGCGCGGCAGCCCTTCGCTGTCGCGGATCTGCTCGGGCGCGGCGGAAAGGCCGCATCGCAGGCAGTGGTTGCGGTAGATCGAGCCATGCAGCTCGTATACGCGCTTGCTGCCCGCCTTCTGGTGCAGCCCGTCGATGTTCTGCGTGATGACAGCGATATCGCGCCCGCTCTGCTCGAGATAGGCGAGAAAGCGGTGCGCGCCGGAGGGCTGCGCGTCCAGCGGCAGCATCTTATCGCGGTAAAAGCGGTAAAACTCCGCCGTGTGTGAAAAGAAGAATTCGTGTGAAAGATACCGTTCGGGCGGGTAGTCGTAGGTCTGCCTGTACAGCCCGTCCACACCGCGGAAATCGGGAATGCCGCTCTCGGTCGACACGCCCGCGCCGCCGAAAAAGGCAATGCGCTTTGCGCCGTCGATGAGCGCGCGCAGTTGTTCGTACATTGGAAACGTCCTTTCAGAGAATCCGTCTCATCCGTCCGGCGGTTTTTCCGCCTGCGGCGGAAGGCGGGAGAGAACCGCCTTTTGGCGGCTCTCTTTACCTTTTATTTATCCCGCAATTCCTGCGGGTGGGAAAACATTTCTTTCCGATATCTGTTTGCGGACGCGCGGCTATTCGTCCGAGCCGTCCGGTTCGTCGGTCAGCTCTTCGATTTCGTCCCGCAGGTCGGCCAGACGGCTTTCCAGCTCGTCGAGCATGTCCTCGGCGTCCTCGATGTCCGCCGTGATGCCTGCGCCGACCGGGCAGTGCTCCGCCGTTACACTGCATTCGTGCAGACGCGCGTCTCCGATGGGCGAGCTGCTGATGCCGACGTTCCGAACCTCCGAAATGCTGAGGTTTTCCACCGGACAGTTGGAAAAATAGATGTTGCCGTCGCGCTCCTCGACGGAAAATCGCGCCAGTTTTTCCTCCAGTGCGGCGATGCGGGCTTCCAATGCTCTGATATACGTTTCTGCGTCCATAAAAAACCTCCGTGATTTATTGTCTTCTTTTGTTATCTGATATCCGGCCGCTAAAAAAGTCTTCTATGCATTCGCCTTCGCTCAGCGGAACTGCTGCGATCAGGGCGACCGGGAGCGTATAACAGAACCCGGCAAGCGAAGCATAGCGCAGCGGCGTTCCGGGATCCGAAGCGGCAACGGGAATCAGCAGTCCGTACATCAGCTCTGAAATCAACAGAAAAAAGAACAGAGGATAAAAACAGCCGCCCTGCTTAACCCGGAATATAACGGAAATCATCATGCCGAACAGAGCTGCTCCCAGCATGATCGTATATAGATAATGATGCCGATTTTATCCGGCAGAACCCAAAGCAGCAAACAGCGCACCGCCAGCAGACAGATGACGAAGAAGAGAGAAAAAGCGAAATCCGTCCATTGCGGTACTTCTCCCACATGCGTAAAATAGACGGCCATAAGCAGTCCGCAGGCCGGTGCGTTGAGCGTGCAGGAAAGCAAATAGGCTGTTTTTTTTTCGGTTTGCCTATACAATGTATAATGCCTGCGGCGAGGATCAACAGGCCGCCGGACACCAGAGCGGGCCGCAACCTGCCATTCCATTGAGGAACGTGTCCGGACGGCAGCGCTGTCGCCGCTGATGACAGAGCCGTGACGGCTGCCCAGACAGGCAGGAGCAGCAGAATGTGATGTTTATATGTTTTTTCCGTTTCTTCAAACCGCCGAAAAAACAGCCCTGAGGACGGCACAGATGCTTTGCGGCGCTTATGCATGTTCCTTTTTGCACAGGCAGAACGGATGTCCGGCCGGGTCAAGCATCGTCACAAAAAGATTCCCGCCGAACTGCGCCTCAGTCTTGACGGCGCCCAGCGCTTCGGCTTTTCCGACCGCCGCTGCGACGTCGTCGACCTGGAAATCAAAGTGCATCTGCTTTTGCTGCCTGCCGTTTTCCTCGGGCCAGACGGGCGGGATATAGTCTGCTTCTTCTATAAACAGGAAAACGGTCCCCGACGTGCTGCGGACGCCGGGCCGGTCATAAAGCGTGCACCTTTCCCAGCCCAGCAGCTCCGCGTAGAAGCTCTGCAAGCGTTTTTCGTCCTTGCAGTCGACCATAACGTTCCCCAGAAGGACCTCGTTTTCCATCCCCATCACCTTTCAATAAAAAATGGGATATGCCATCATATGTATGATAGCATATCCCGTTTTCGGTGTCAAGGTTATGTTTATTCGCCGAAATATCTCTTCAGCAGGCCCGCGAAGGCGCAGCCATGACGAAGCACATCACGAAACACACCTGAAAAACCGCATGAATACTTACTTTTTCAAAAAACACACTTGACACAACACCAAAATTCAATTACAAATTCCTTAAATTATCAATTCTTTCTGGATTTTCAGAAGATGCCCATTCCTTTAACTTATCACATGGAAATTCCGCACATTGTCCACAGTGAGACTGGTTTTTGCTTTGATTACATTGGTACAGTTCACAATCTCCCCAAAAGACTTTTCCCTGAATAGCTTTGCACCCTTTGCAGTTCTGTTCCGTTTTGAATCTGCAGATATCGCAGTCAATTCCACAAGCGCTGTAATTAGCCATAAAAAATCCTCCTAATATAAAAATAAGAAGTATGCCACCTAAAGGATAGCATACTTCCTAATATTTTGCAAGAAAGTTGATTTATTTGAAGTAGCGATTGAGAAGACCCTCAAATGCCTTGCCATGCCGTGCTTCGTCTTTGGCCATCTCATGTACGGTGTCGTGGATGGCGTCCAGATTCTGCTGCTTGGCCAGCACCGCCAGCTTCTTCTTGCCGTCGCAGGCGCCGTTCTCGGCCATTACGCGCAGCTCGAGGTTCTTTTTTGTCGAGTCGGTGACGACTTCGCCGAGCAGCTCGGCGAATTTGGCAGCGTGCTCTGCCTCCTCCCAAGCGGCCTTCTCATAGTACATACCAATCTCGGGATAGCCCTCTCTGTGCGCGACTCTCGCCATCGCCAGATACATACCGACTTCGGTGCACTCGCCGGTGAAGTTCATCCGCAGGCCCTCGAGGATTTCAGGGTCCACACCGGCCGCCACGCCGACCACGTGCTGATCGGCCCAAGCGAGGCTGTTCTCTTCCTGTTTGACGAATTTCGATGCGGGCGCCTTGCACTGGGGGCAGAATTCGGGCGGCGTATCGCCCTCATGCACATAACCGCAGACAGAACATACATATTTCATAAGTTTCATCATCCTTTCCGAGTTGTTGGCTTTATTATACACTTAATAGCAACCATTGTCAATAGATTTTTGAAAAAAACTTCCCTGCACGACATTTTTTTCCAGAAAGCGGCGGTGCAGGGTATTAAGGACGCGCTTTTTGTCCGCGCTCCAGAGCGGGGAAAGCAGCAGGCGTTTGTTGCCGTCTCCGGTCAGACGGTGCAGGACGACCGACGCGGGGACGCGCGGCAGCAGAGAACAAAGGAGATCCGCATAGGCCTCCAATGTATAAAAGGGGACACGCCCCTGACGGTACAACGCTTCGAGCGGCGTTCCGCGCAGGACATGCAGCAGTGCGAGCTTCAGCCCGGAAACCGGCGCACGGCAGACCTCGTCGATGCTCTGCGCCATCATGTCCTCGGTTTCGCCCGGCAACCCGAGGATGAGGTGGGCAACGACGGGCAGACCGAGCGCGTCCAGCCGCCTGACCGCGTCAAAAAACAGCACGGTCGGATAGCAGCGGTTGAACATCGCAGCGGTCCCGTCGTGGACGGTTTGCAGTCCCAGCTCCACCCAGACCGGCTTGATGCGTGCGACACGGGCGAGGATGTCCGTCACTTCACTGCCTAAACAGTCGGGGCGCGTGGCAACCGATACGACCGCGATGTCGTCGCGTTCCGCCGCTTCGCGGAGAGAGGCTTCCAGCTTTTCGGGCGCGACATGCGTGGAGGTGTAGGATTGGAAATAAGCGATGTAGCGGCTGCCGCGGAATTTGGCCGCAACGGCTGCCTTGGCGCGCTCGATCTGCACGCCCACAGGAACCGTGCAGCTTTGCGCGAAGCTGCCGCTGCCGGCCGCACAGAAGGCGCAGCCGCCCGTGCCGGCCGTTCCGTCGCGGTTGGGACAGGTGCCGGCGCAGGAGAGGCCAAGCCGGTAGAGCTTTTCGCCGCAGACGGCCTTCAGATGGGTGGAAAGCGTGTTCAGGTACATTACTCTGCCAGCTTGACCCAAGTCGGACCGTAGACCGAGAAGGCGAAGGCGAGGAAGCATTCAGCCGTCGCTTCCTCCGAAAACGCGCCGCCCTGGTGCGCGCGCATACCGGCAAAGTAGCCCGCCGGCTCATAACGGAAGGTGTCGAGCGTGGTTTTGATGTTCGAGCACAGGCTGCCGCCAATGCTTACGCCCGCGCAGAGCAGTGCGACGAGTGTCTTTGAAGTGGTGATAGCACTTTTTTTGCCGTCGATGTCGACGAAGGACGCGTCTTCTTCGCTGGCGGTGTTGTAAATGTACATCAGTGTGTTGTCGTAGACTGTGCTGTCAACTTGTGATTTGTAGACGGCAAAGACCGTCATAGCTGCAGCGGTTGCGTCCGGATCCGCCGCGATGACTTCGTCTTCCGATACCGGCTTCACCGCCGCAATGCCGCCGCTGCGCACCTGTCTGGCCTCCAGCTCGTCAACGATTAGGGAAGGGTCGTGTGCCTGGCCGGTACAGAGCAGCGCGAGCGCGACATCGCAGAGCGTCTCCGTGTCCATTTCGCTCAGGCTGCCCTCGAGCAGCGTGGCCAGCTCGGCCGCATAAGCCGATGCGTCCAGCTCGGTCTCGACGCCCGCCTTTTCCAGCAGCGCCCCCGCAATCGCTGCGCCTGCTTTCTCGTCGATGTCCGCGTCTTCACCGGGCGTCAGCCTGCTCAGGTCGTAGCCGTCGAAATCGGTCCCGAGCGAATAGACGGCAGCCACCTCGCGGTAGGAGGTGAAGGGCTTTTCCTTATAATATTCCAGATAATGCGATACCTGTGCGAGCGCGTCGGCGTCCGTTCCGGAGGCGCGGGAGACATCTCCGCTTTCCTCCGTCTGTTCGGTGCATGCGGACAGGGTGCAGACGAGCAACGCCGCTGTAAGCAGCAGCGCGAGAAGGCGTTTGATCGGCATGTGTCATCCGTCCTTTCGGTATGCCGTTGTATGCGATACCTATATTGTAAGGACGGCGCAGGCAAATGTCAAGAGAGAAAATGTTGACAAAGCCCGAATAAAGGGCTATAATGACAACAAGTATTCAAAATGAAGGGGGCTGCCGTCTTGAAACGGATACGAAAACCGCTTGTCTCGCTGCTGCTGGCCGCAGTGCTTGCCTGCGCGCTGTTTGCGCTCTCGTCTGCCGCCGGACTGTTCGGCGACATCGACGGAGACGGCGGCGTGACCTACGAGGACGCGCAGCTTCTTTTCGATTACGTCGCAGGCGCCGGACGGCTGACTGTCTCGCAGCTCTCCGCCGCCGACATCAACCGCGACGGCAGCGTCACCATCGGCGATGCGGCGATGCTCTTTCATTACGTTTCGGGCCTGTTCCCCTCGCTGCCGTTTGAGGAAGGAGAGTATGCGCGGCTGGCCGTGCATACGCTGCCCGAAAAAATCGAATACATTGCCGGCGAAGCCTTTGATTATTCCGGGCTGGTTATCTGCGCTGTATATGACGGCGGCAAGCGTGTTCCGCTGGAGGATTATTCCCTCTCGGTGCTTGGCTCGTCTTCGCCGGGCGTCAAGATCGTCCGTGTGACTGCGGGAGGCTTGCAGACCGCCTTTACGCTTACCGTTTTGCCCGATACGCTGACCGGTATCGAGCTGACGTCGCTGCCGGCCAAGCGCAGCTATGTCGTCGGCGAGAGTCTGGACCTATCCGGTCTGCGCGTCAACGCGCTGTACGCTTCGGGTACGAGCAGTTCCATTACCGCATATGCGGTCGACGGGTTTGACGGCAGCCGTACCGGCACGCAGAGCGTGACGGTGTTCTACCGCGGGTTTTCCGAAACCTTTACGGTCACGGTCGGCACCGCTTCGGGCGCGACCGTCAACACGGGTTCGTCGGCGCTCAACCTGCGCAGCGCGCCCTCGACGTCGGCTGAAATTTTAGGTACGTTTTCGTCCGGCACGCGGGTGGAGGTGCTGTCACGCGAAGGCGAGTGGACAAGAGTCCGCGGCCGTACAACCGCCGGGACGACGCTGACAGGGTATTGTTACACGGAATACCTGCTTTTTGACTGAAAAATGCGAAAAAGTGCTTGACAGATGCGCTTTTGTATGCTATAATGCTATTTGCCGCTTGTATGGGGCTTTGTCTAAACATGTCCGGCTTTGCCGTACGTGTGCCTCGCATACCTTGTGTATGTAAAAATACTTTGCATTGGAAAGTTCATACTTTGCACAGTGCAGCGAAGCAAAGTTCATACTTTGCGAAGCGCAGCTCGCAAAGTATTATACAGCGAGTCGTACAAAGAAAGTGAGGTGCTTTTCGTGTTTGCGATTGTTGAATCGGGCGGAAAGCAGTACAAGGTCAGCGAAGGCGATATCATCTTCGTTGAAAAGCTCAATGTGAATGAGGGCGATACCTACACCTTTGAAAAGGTTCTTGCGGTCTCTTCTCCGGCCGGCTTCTCGGTCGGCACGCCTACGGTGGCCTGTACTGTGACCGCGAATGTCGTCAAGAACGGCAAGGGCAAGAAGCTCCATGTTATCCGTTATAAATCCAAAAAGAACGAGAAGAAGCATATCGGCCACAGACAGCCGTATACCAAGCTGCAGATCGTGCGCATCGCGCTTTGAGGCGAGATGATCCACGCGGCGTTTTTTGTTCGGAACGGCTCGCAGACCGGTTTTTCCGTCAGCGGCCACAGCGGTCTGGCCGATCCGGGCGCCGACATTCTCTGTGCGGCGGTCAGCGCGATGACGATGCTTGTCGTCAATACCCTTCAGGGCGGCTTCTCCAACGGTAGCTGTGAGGTGCGAAGCGGCGACAATTCGGTCACCTTCCGTACCGAGCGTACCGATGTGCTGTCCGAGGCGCTGCTGAAATCCTTCCGGGATGAGCTGACGGCTCTGCAGGCCGAGTACCCCGAGAATCTCCGCGTCTGCGTTTCAAACGAATTGGAAAGGACGAAATGAAAATGCTTAGAATATCGCTTCAGTTTTTTGCACATAAAAAGGGCGTCGGCTCCACGAAGAACGGCCGCGATTCCGAGTCAAAGCGGCTCGGCGTGAAGAAGGCGGACGGGCAGGCGGTTGTCGCCGGCAACATCATCATGCGCCAGCGCGGCACGAAGATCCATCCCGGCGTCAACGTCGGCAGAGGGTCGGATGATACGCTTTTCGCGCTGACGGACGGCGTCGTGAAGTTCGAGCCGCTGCAGGGCGGACGCAAAAAGGTCAGCGTTTACGCGAAATAGGCAAAAAAAGCAAAAAGAGTGTGCCGTTGCGCGCGTTGCGACGACAGACTCTTTTTTTGCTTTTGGTGAAACGCTCCCGCGTGCTGCGGCGCCCGGTATTTTTCCTGCCCGGCGCTGCTGCCGGCTTTTGCCGGACGGCAGGAGCCGGACGAGTTTGCGATTCAAAAAGTCCCTTGATTTCGGAAGAAAGGAAGCTTTTGCTGCGCAGAAGCTGTGGTCATCGTTATGTTTATTGACAAGACCGATATCTACGTCAAGGCGGGCAACGGCGGCAACGGCTGCGTTTCCTTCCGCCGCGAAAAATATGTCGCCAAGGGCGGCCCGGACGGCGGAGACGGCGGCCGCGGCGGCAATGTGATTTTCACCGTCGACCCGGGAGAGAATACGCTGGTCAAATTCAAGTACCGACGGAAGTTTGCCGCAGAAAACGGCGCGGACGGCCAGAAGCGCAAGTTCTTCGGCAAGAGCGGCGAGGACCTGTATATCCCTGTCCCGCCCGGCACGATCATCCGCGACCGCGACAGCGGCCGTATCATTAAGGATATGTCCGATGGCGAGCCGTTCGTCGTCGCGCACGGCGGCAAGGGCGGCTGGGGAAACACCCATTTCGCTACCGCCACCCGTCAGGTCCCGCGGTTTGCGCGCAGCGGCCGCGCGGGAGAGGAACGCAATCTTACGCTCGAACTGAAAATGCTGGCGGACGTGGGCCTCGTCGGCTATCCGAACGTCGGAAAGTCCACGCTGCTCTCTCGTATCTCGTCCGCGCGTCCCAAGGTGGCCAACTATCACTTCACCACGCTTTCGCCCAACCTCGGCGTCGTCGGCTACGGGGAGGAGAGCTTTGTTGTGGCCGACATTCCCGGACTCGTCGAGGGTGCGTCCGACGGCGTCGGACTCGGACACGATTTTCTCCGCCATATCGAACGCTGCCGCCTCATCGTACACGTTGTCGATATCTCGGCGAGCGAACGTCCCGACCCGCTCGGCGACCTGCTGCTCATCAACGGCGAGTTGGCCGCTTTTTCGGATGCGCTTGCCGCCAAGCCGCAGATCATTGCCGTCAACAAGACCGATCTCGGCTATGATGAAGCGAATCTCGAGCGCGTGGCTGCCTATGCAAAAGAAAGGGGCTACCGTCTCTGCAAAATTTCGGCTGAAGCGTTTCTGGGCGTCTCGGAACTGGTCACCGCGATGGCCGAAGAACTCCGCACCCTGCCGCCGATTACGGTGTATGAAGCCGAGTACGAGCCGGAATCGGTCGCTGCGGCCGACCCGTCTGCCGTCACCGTCTCAAAGGAGAACGGCGTCTACGTCGTCTCGGGTGACTGGGCCGAACGGCTGGTCGCTTCGGTCAATTTCGATGACAGTGAGTCGCTGCAATACTTCCAGCGCGCCCTGCGCAGCGCCGGCGTGATTGATAAACTCGAGCAGGCCGGCATCGAGGAGGGCGACACCGTCGAGTTGTACGGGCTGGAATTTGAGTTCTACTTTTAGAAGAAGGTTTCCACGCACTTTTCGCAGCCGAGCGGGGAATAGCGCCAGTAGTCGATATGGTCGCCGGACAGACAGTACTGGAATTCATTGAACCGGCGCGGCGACGGATAAGTATCCACGATGACGAGCTTGATTTTCATCTTTTCGGGAATGATATTTTTGATGTACACCGATGCGTGCAGTCCCGCCTCGGCGCCTTCCTTCACCTCCGCCAGTCCGGCGAGGTTGGGGGTCAGCTCGACGAATACGCCGTAAGGCTCGACAGAGCGGATGATCCCGTCAGCTGTCTGCCCGACGGCAAAACGCGCCGCGTTTTCCTCCCACGTCCCGAGCAGTTCACGGTGGGAAACCGAAATCATTCCCCGTTCGTCCAGCGGCGTGCGGACGACGGCCTTGATGAACTGCCCCTCCGTGAACCGGTCGCGCGGGTGTGAGATGCGTGAAACCGAAATGCAGTCGATGGACAGCAGCGATGCAATTCCACAGCCTACGTCGACGAACGCACCGAACGGCTCGAGATGCGTCACGCGCGCGTCGATGATGTCGCCGCTTTCCAGTGTCCGTATGTAGTTTTCCATGCATTCCCGCTGCGCGTCGCGGCGGGAGAGGATGATACGGCTGCGTCCGTATTCGTCGGTGCGCAGGTCCTTGAGCTTGAAGCATACGCTCTTGCCGACACGGCTGATGACGGCGATGTCCTTGACCGGTGCATTCCGCAGGCTGTAGACGCATTCCTCGCGCGGGATGACGCCGGTGTATTTGCCCAGATCGATGTGCAGGTTGTGCTCGCCGTCGCACAGTATGCAGCGGCTTTCGAAAATTTCGCCTGAGACGATGGCGCGCTCGATGCGCTCAGGTGTGGAGAGGTCCCTCGGCTGGCGCAGCCGGCCGCTGCCCTCGGGCGGGTACAGATTGTCATTCATACTTGTTGTCCTTCCCGTTGGTTTGTTATTGCCAATATATGTTCCCGCGGCGGAAAGGATGCCGCCAAATCCAAAAACGGTGAGCGGAAAATTTTCAAATACGCGGCTCGGAGGTTGTCTCAATGGATAAAAAGCTGGAAGCACTGGAAGAAAAATATGCGTCGCTCGCGGAGCGGCTGGAAAGTACGGCTATCATGTCGGATATGGCCGCTTATGCCAAATGCATGAAGGAGTATAAGGCGCTGACCCCGATCATCGATAAATATCACGAGTATAAAGCCGCGCTTGCCGACCTCGGGGATGCCGAGGAAATCGCCGCAGAAACCGACGACGCGGAGATGCGTTCGCTCGCGCAGGAGCAGGCCGCACAGTCGCGTGCATCCATCGACCGCTGCCTCGGCGAGCTGAAGGTTCTCCTGCTGCCCCGCGACCCGAACGATGACAAGAATGTCATCATTGAGATCCGCTCGGGTGCGGGCGGGGACGAAGCGGCGCTGTTTGCCTACGAGCTGTATCGGATGTATACGATGTATGCCGAAAAATGCGGTTTCAGAACCGAGCTGCTCTATGTCAACGAGACTGAACTGAAGGGATTCAAGGAGGTCAGCTTTATGGTTGTCGGCGAGGGTGCGTATTCGAAATTCAAGTTTGAAAGCGGCGTCCACCGTGTGCAGCGCGTCCCCGAGACTGAGTCGCAGGGGCGTATTCATACCTCGACCGTCACCGTCGCCGTACTGCCCGAGGCTGAGGACTTCGAGTTCGAGCTGAATATGGACGAGCTGGAAATCACCACCCATCGCAGCGCCGGCGCCGGCGGTCAGCATGTCAATAAAACCGAGTCGGCTATCCGCATCATCCATATCCCCACCGGCACCGTCGTCGATTGTCAGGATGAGCGCTCGCAGGGCAAAAACAAGGAAAAGGCGCTCAAAGTGATGAAGAGCCGCCTCGCCGACCTCGAACGCCAGAAGCGCGAGAAGGAAATTTCGTCCGAGCGCCGCAGCCAGATCGGCACCGGCGACCGCAGCGAGCGCATCCGTACCTACAATTTCCCGCAGGGGCGGGTGACCGACCATCGCATCGGGCTGACGCTTTATGCGCTCGAGCCATTTCTCAACGGTGCGATGGACGAGATGGTCGAGGCGCTGATCACCGCCGACCGTGCCGAAAAGCTCGCGCAGACCGATGACTGACGGATTTGTCGCCGGCGGAAAGGAGCAACTTATGCTGCGCCTGTACAAGCCTGCGTTTGAAGAATTGGGATATCGCCGTTCTCTGCTTTCGGATCCGGCAACCATGTCGTATAATGAAAAATGGGGCGGTACAGTCGATTTTCCGAAAGAAAAATGGGAAGCGTGGTACGGCCAATGGCTCCTGGCCGATAAGCGCGAGCGCTGGTACCGCTATCTGTATTCGGAAAACGAAGGCTGCTTCGTCGGGGAAATCGCTTACCGCTATGATTCGGGTTTTCAGGCCTATATCGTGAATCTGCTCGTCGAGGCGAAGCACAGAGGAAAGGGGTACGGCAGGCAAGGGCTTCGGCTGCTGCTTGAGACTGCAGAAGCAAACGGCATCACGCGGCTGTGCGATACGATTGCGGCCGATAACCCTGCCGTCGCCCTGTTCCTGGATTCCGGCTTTACCGAGGTATGGCGGAATGACGATTGCATAATGGTCGAGTATGCGCGTTAGAAAACGGCTTGGGCAGAGCAAAGAAAAGGAGAGCGTTCCGCAAAACGCTCTCCTTCATTTGTTTGCCTGGCTCAGGTGATGCTGTTTTTAAGGTCTTCAATCGTCTGGTCCATTGCGGTTTGCGCCGCCGTCTGCTGCGACTCAAAGGTGGAAACGAGCGTGTTCGTGCCGGAGCGCATGACGGAGCTGTAAATGCCGATCAGGTTGCCCCCCCAGTTATAGATCGCGCCGAGGTCGTATAGACGGTTGTTGAAGATGAGGTCGAGCATCTCTGCATCCGCATCCTCTTCAACGGCCTGCAGTTTCAAGGTCTTTTCATAGTATGCATCCGTAACACTATCGCTGTAATAGCCGAGCAGCTCGATCAGATAGGCCGTCGCTTCCTGATTCTCTACATTGGAGGACGGAATGCCGATTACGCTCGACTGATAGGAGTTGATGCCGTTAAAGTAATTGGCCTGTTCTTCGTCCAGCTTCGGAACAGGCAGTACGCCGAACGAAATGATCTGATCCGCTTCGGAGCCGGCCATATTGGTGGTGATCGACGAAACATTGGTGCCCCAGAACAGCCCCTGCCCGTTTTCAAACATGGTGGCCGTGTCTTCCCAGCCGGTTGCTCCGAGCCAGTCGACCAGAATGGAATTGGAACGGTCGGTCATGATTTCAAACACCTTGTTGAATGCGGCGACGCTTCTGTCCGAAGTGACGTTGAGCGTCAGTGAGTAAGGCTCCGCACCCTTTTCAACCGTCCGCACGCCCGCGCCGTTGACCCAGATGGCTGTTACATAGCCCTCGGAGATATTCCCGTAGGTGCCGCCGGTGGTTCCCCATTGCCCGTTTTCATCGGGTTGTGAAACGACCTTGCACATCTCGTAAAAAATATCGTATGTCCATCTGCCCTCGCGCACGATGTCGTAGATGTCGCCGTATTGACCCGACAAATCGGCGTTGTTTTTGTACATGTCCTTATTGTACAGACAGCAGTAGGTATAATCGTCGTCGGTGATGAGCATATCGCCTGCAACAAAATAGCTTTTTTCACCGATGCGGAGATTGTCGTTGGCATTTTTGTCGTAATAGTCCGCGTCAAGGTTCAGAAGGTCATCCAGTGACCAGAAGCAGTTTTCGCTTACCATCGGCAGCATATTGCAGACGGCGTCACAGATGATATCATATTCGCACAGGCCGGCCGTAATGAGCGGACGCGCGGTCGCCATCGGCGTTGCATCTGCATCGCAGACAATTACAAGGCCGTAGTTGTCCTCGATCAGGTTGTTGCGGGTTGTAACCGCGTCGTTGATCTGGTTGCTGGTGATTTCTTCATCCGGCACAAACTGCATTTGTCCATAGGTGTGGTTGCTTTTGGCCAGAATGCGGATTTCCTGTCCGTTGAAATTTTTGACCTCAAACGGCAGGGTTTCCTCCGAGGTCGTCCCGGATGTCCCGAGCGATTGCGAGGTTTCGCCGTCGTCCTTCGAGCAGGATGCCAGTGCGGGCAGCAGCAACAGCGCCGCCAGCAGAAGGGCTGTGATTGCCTTTTTCATGCTTGTTCTCCTTTTCCGTCATTTGGATTGGCGTTTGATATCGTCTGATATGAATATTCGATATTATAACACAATGTTTTCATTTAATCAATAAGTCCCGTCTTTAATTTCCGGCATTAAAAAATATTTGGATATTTCTCACAAATGCAACCCTCCAAATTTGGTCATAAAGCCGATTTCCGCTGCTTGGCAGACGGGTGAATTTTTACGAATTATCTTTATCCGATGCTGGAAAGGATAGCTTTCATGCGATATACTGTAAAAGTATGAATAGCATTGTAAAAGCGGAGGGGCTATGGAACTCCTTTGGGAGCGGATGCTTGCATTTTATCTGGAGCTGATGATGCTTATCGTCCCTGACGAAAAGCGCGGCGTTCGGCAGCGGCGGCTTGCGAAGGGCTTCGCCGTTTGTACGGCGCTGCTGTGCATCGGCCTTGTCCTCGGGGGCGCTTTTCTGCTTGCGGCGTTGGATTCCGCGTGGGGGCTGCTTCCGCTGGGAATCGGCGCCGGTCTGTCGCTGATACAAATCATCGCCGGCGCCGTGCTTTGCAGTCGGGGCGGCAAGAAAAAACGCAGAAGGTGAGGGCATTGAGGGAAAAGCTGTATCGTTTCTTTATGGGCCGTAATGGGCCGGATGCGCTGGGTCAGGCGACCTCGTTCGTCTGTGTGGCGCTGATTCTGATCAATCTGTTTGTCCGTTCGTATGTGCTGTACGTGCTGGAGCTGTTGCTGATGGTCGTTTGGTGCTTCCGTATGCTTTCGCGGAATCTGACGCGCCGTCGGGCAGAGAACGCGCGCTATCTGAAGCTCCGTGACCGTGTGCGGGGCGCGTTCCGACGTGCTCGGACGCGCTTTTCCGAGCGCAAAACGCACGTCTATAAGAAATGCCCGCACTGCCGCGCCACGCTGCGTCTTCCGCGCGCCAAGGGAAAACACACCACCCGCTGTCCGCGCTGCGGTAAGGAGTTCGGCGTAAAGATCCGCTGAAGCAGGAGGCGTGTGACGGAAGCCGATTCGCGGAACGACATCCGGTCTGTTTGAATGCGCGGGGTGCGTGCAAATTGCCGCTTAAGAAGATATTGAATTTTATTTGCCTGATAAAGGCATTTGATGCATCAGCATAAAAATATCGCACGGCGCCGTTCGGCAGAAACGGCGCCGTGCGGTTGCTTTTGTGTACTTGCGGAAGGGACCCGTCAGTCGATCGGCTCGAAATCGCTTGCCGGATGCTTGCAGAGCGGACAGATGAAGTCGGCCGGCAGCGTTTCTCCTTCGTAAACGTAGCCGCAGATCTTGCAGCGCCAGCCCTTTTTGCCGCTCTTCGGCGCTTCGGGCCTGGGTTTGACATGAGCGTGATAATAGGCGTAGGTCATTGCCGGCTCGGACGAGAGCGTCCTGCCGTCGGTCACCTGTGCGAGGAAGAGCTTGTGCGTGCCGAGGTCGGTTATGCTCTCCACCTTGCAGGACAGGTATGCGGCGGTGTGCGCGGGCAGGTAAAGCAGCCCGTTTTCGCTCCGCGCATATTCGACGCCGGCCAGCTTGCTGCCGTCCCGCCCGCTGCGGAAGCCGAAAGTCTCGAATATCGAAAAGGGCGCCGTCTCGTCGAGGACGGAAAGGTTGAAGACCCCGCTTTTTTCGACCATCTCCGTGGTGAAGTTGGCATTGTTGACGGCGATTGTCAGCCGGTTCGGCGTACTTGTTACCTGACAGGCGGTATTGATGATGCAGCCGTTGTCGAATCCGTCCGTCTGCGCGGAAAGCACGAAGAGCCCGTAGCTGAGTGTGTACATAGCACGGTTGTCCATATGAAACATCCTTTCGATTTAATAACAATGATTACTGGTAAAGGGTATCATAAACGCGTTTATTTGTCAAGCGTAAAATTTTCTTTTGAAAACCGGTTGCGTTTTGTAAAGAAATGTTGTAAAATAGAAAGGAAAGCAATCGAAAGGAGGCGAGCGCAACGGAACTGACGGATAAGTTTGAGATCAAAATTTTTATATTGTATCTGCTGAAGAACATCAAGGAGCCGTTGGAATTTTCCACCATCAACGATATTGTCGTTCAGGATGGGTTCGTAAACTATTTCGATTTTGCCATCTGCTTTGCGGAGCTGCTGGAAAGCAATCAGATCACCGAGCTAAAAGGGGATAAGACCCTCTACGTCATTTCACCTGAGGGAACCGAAGCGGTGGAAAGCGTGGAGGATAAGATTTTTGTTTCGGTCAAGGAAAAGGCGCTGCGCAGCGCCCTTCGCCTGCTGGCCTTCAACCGCAGCGGCAGCCGAACGCGCAGCCGCGTGGAAAAGGCAGAAAAGGGATATAAGCTGATTTGTTCCATTGAGGACAGCGAAAAGACTTTGCTGCATATCGAGGTTTTCTTGACCGACGCCCATTATGCCGAAAAGCTGCGCGTCAATTACGACGAGCGCGCCGAGATCATTTATAAGGGAGTGCTCAGCCTGCTTTCGGGGGAAGTGAATTTTTTGTTTGATGAATAAGAAGGAAAAAGCAAAGCTTGTTGACGAACGGCTCGAAGCGCTGTATCCCGACGTTGCCTGCGCGCTCGAGCATCACGACGACCCATTCCGCCTGCTGATAATGGCGATTTTGTCCGCGCAGTGTACCGACGCGCGTGTCAACATTGTCTCCGGCCCGCTGTTCGAACGCTTTCCGGACGCGCGCAGCATCGCCGAAAGCAGCGAAGGCGAGCTCGAGGAGCTGATCCGTTCGGTCGGGCTGTACAATTCCAAAGCGAAAAACATCCGTCGCTGCTGCCGTACGCTCGTCGACGAGTTCGGCGGGGAAATCCCCGAGGCGATGGAGGACCTGCTTAAGCTCGGCGGTGTCGGCCGGAAGGTGGCCAACCTCATCCGCGGCGATGTGTTCGGTCTGGGTGGCATCGTGGCGGACACGCACTGCATACGTATTACCAATAAGCTCGGTCTGGTTGATTCGCACGACCCCGTCAAGGTCGAGCGGCAGTTGGAGGGGCTCATCCCCCGTCAGCGCCAGACCGACTTCTGCCATCGTCTCGTGCATTTCGGCCGTGACTGCTGTATTGCCCGCGCGCCGCAATGTGATGTCTGTGTGCTCGCCGATTGCTGCGAAGCCTGTCAAAAAGGAGAATCCGCATGAAGAAAAAAATATGTATCCTGCTCGCCGCTCTGCTTTGCATTTCGCTCTGCGCCTGTACGGAGCAACAGGGTGATTTGTCCGAAGCCGATTCGTCCGCCGTTTCGGCTGACACTTCGACGGACACGTCCGAACCCAACGTCATCTGCGAGGCCGCTCTGGAAATCGACGCGCTGCTTTCGGGCGGCACGCCTGACCGCACGCAGACGCGAAAAAATGTGCTTGCGGGCAAGAGCTATACCCTTTCCCGGGATGCCGGCTCCGACGGCAATTACGCCGACCCTGAGGGCGTGAAGCTGACCGACGGCGCCTATGCCGAGCAATTCAATACCTATTCCTGGACCGGCTTTGCCGGTGGAACGCCCGTGACGATTGATTTTGACCTCGGGGATGACGCGCATGGCATTGCGGATATCGAGATCGGCTGCCTGCGGCAGCAGGAATACGGCGTCGGCCTGGCCGGGTCGGTGACGCTCTATGCGTCGACCGACGGGGAAAACTATTCCTCGCTCGGTTCGGTGTATATGCCTGCTTCGCCGCAGGATCCTGCAAAGTTCACTTACACTTTTCGTCTCAGCGAGATCCTCAAGGCGCGATATATCCGCCTTTCCTTCTCCCGGCAGGAGATGGGCTGGTTCTTCATTGACGAAATCAGCGCTTATGCCTATTCCGCCGATTACGAGCCGGAACAGGACACCGTCGCGCAGTATTACGGCGACCCGACGATTGAGACGTCCGAGCCTTCCTACTGGCCGGAGAGCGACGCGGATTATAACGAAACGATCAATCTTGCGCTCGGTGTCGAAAACATTTATGTGCAGCACTTTTCCGAGCTTGAGCCGGAGGACGCCGTCGCTTCGCTGAATACGCCCGACCCTGCCGTGCTGACGGACGGCACACATGCCGGCGTGTCCTGGGACAGCAGCGATGTTTTCCGTATGACCCGGGGCGACGGCCGCCGCATCACGCTCGACCTCGGTCATATCTCGGCCGTCGAGCGCGTGGAATTCGATATGCTTATCCTTACCGCCTGGGGCGTTTATCCCGTGGGGGAGGTCGGCGTTCTCGTCAGTGAAAACGGAACCGACTGGCAGTCTGTCGCGACCGTTTGGGTCGATTACGGCGACGCGACGAGCGAGATGCTGTCCTTTACCGCCGACCTCGGCGGCGTCCGCCGTGCCCGCTATGTGTGCCTGCTGATGCAGACCAAGGGGCATTGCGCTATGAGCGAGATAGAGGTTTACGGGACCAAGTATGTGCCCGATACCGCACTGCCCGTCGAACCCGAGCGCTCCTCGGAAAACGCTCTGAGCGACCGCTATCTCGATCCCGAGGACTTCGGTGGTATCGAAAACATCCTCTGCACGCCGATCTGCCGCGGTGACGGCACGACTTACGATGAGGCGGCGATGATGACCGCCGAGGAGTTTGCGCGCTACGTCGGTTATTATGAAGACGGCGAGCTGAAGGACACCTTTTTCGATACCTTCCTTTTCTCTCCCTGCTCGGGATTTGCGCCCGAGGAGGACCGCATTACGCTTAAGGGCTGGCAGTTCTATATCGACAGCCAGTTCGTCGCCGACCGCAACCTCGACGCGCTGAATACCGCCGTCGGCAGCGCTGCGGATGAGCTCGGTCTCGACGGTTATCAGGCGAAGGTGTTCCTTTCCATTCTCCGCCCCAATCCCGAGACTGCGGACGGACAGGTCAATACCTTCGGCGATTTGGACGGCGACGGCGTCGACGATCCGCTCAACACCCTTGAAAACCGACAGAAGGCCGTCAAGTGGCAAATCGATACCCAGCTCGAGCGCTATCGGAGCGCGGGGTACGAAAACCTCTCGCTCGTCGGCTTCTACTGGCAGGAGGAGCACATATTCGGCGATGATCCCGATGAACGCGCCGTCATCCGCTATGCAACCGATTATGTGCATTCGTTAGGGATGATGATGCTCTGGATCCCCTATTATCAGGCGCAGGAATTCGAGGAGTGGAAGTCGCTCGGATTCGATATTGCCTGCCTCCAGCCCAATTATTCGTTTATGTCCGTCACAGACCCCGACCGTCTCGACAGCACTGCGCTGCAGGCCCGTATGTTCGGTATGTGCGTGGAAATGGAACTGTCCGCCTGGTCGAACCGCCTGAATATCGAACGTTATAAGGAATATATCCAGAAAGGCATAGAATACGGATATATGGATTCGATCAAGGTGTATTATCTGGGTATCATCCCCACCGACCTCACGCAGGCGCTCGACAACGGCGACGCGTATACGTCGAGCGTGTATAAGGACACTTACCTCTATGCTAAGGGCATGCTTGACGAGAGCTATTCGGCTCTTCCCGAAGTTTCCGAGGTCACGGCGCCGCAGAGCGCGGAATACGCCTGCGAGGGCAGGAGCGTCACCGGAAAGATCGAGGTCGGCAGCGATGAGACATATACGATTGCGCTTGCCGTCTCGCCGCGCTATGGCAGTCTGCGTTTGGATACGGACGGTACGTTCACCTACTATCCGCTGGACGGCTATACGGGCACCGACAGCTTCTCCGTGACGGCCGTGTTCGGCGAGCAGACCAGCGAGCCGGCTGTGATTACCTTCGTTTGTTCGTAAATGCCCGGCCGCGGCGAAGCAAAATGCTTCGCCGCAGTCTTTTGTACGTTATTGTGCGGAAAAGATTGACAAACCCCACAGCCGGCAGTATAATGGGAAGCGAATAGAATGCCCTCCGTGCTTCTGCGCGTGGGGAGGAAAGCGATATGCAGGCAAGATACCCGTCCTGCGCTGCTGTGTACGCTTTGCCGGGCTTTTCGCCTTCTTCGGCCCGGCCCGCTGTGCGTGCGTTCGCCCGTCGCCGGGATGCTCGAGACCGCACCGCTTTTACGTATGAAGGCAGGGAACACCAAGCCTGTTCCGGCTTACGCATAGCTGCCGGAAATCCGTTTGGCAGCGTCCGGGACGGATGCGATTTATATACGTTCAAAAGCGACGGTGCGCGGGATTCTATCGTCCGTATCCCGGGACTGCGTGAAGCCGCACGAGTCCTGCTTTGTTCGTATCGGCTGCTGATAGGTGGCTCTTATCTTTTGTGCGTTTTTCAGACATACGGAGGTGTCGTTATGGTGCGTATGAAAAGAAGATCGGCCTTTCTGATTTGTTTGCTGCTCTGCGTGTCGCGGGAGAGCGAGGTGTCGGACGGCGGTTCCGAAGAGGAATCCTACGAAACGTCGTTCCCGCCGCTGCCCGTCCCGGACGAACCGCGCGTGCTGATCGGTAGGCCTTTATGGATCAGGGATGACGTATACGCAGCGCCGGATTTTGACGGAATGTCCGGCGATCATGAACAGGACGCAGTTTATGTCGGGACCTCGAAAACGGTTGAAATCTATGGCGTCCCGTTTACGGGAGTCTATGAATATACGATGGCAACTGCAAACAGTCATCCCGGGATTGAATTAAGATATGCAGATCCCACTCATAATATTTTCCGTTTTGGCGTTAACAGCGAAAATCAATTGCTGACATGGTTTTTTGTGATACCGGAGCTGCTCCCCGAAGAGATGCGCGAAAAATGGGCGACCTCCGATACGATGCCGGATATCGAGGAACTGAAGCAGAAATCGCTTCAGTTTATGGAAACGTACAGCGCTCTTGATCCGGATGAATGGGTAGAACAAGAAGAATACAGACTGGAACCCCATTATTATGAGCATGTGGGGCGATACGAAGATGGTTTCAGGCTGGTCTTTTATAGACTCAAAAACGGTATAACCACTGCTTCCATTCGGTTTGACTACGACACGTTTGGAAATCTAACCGGATACAGTACAAGTGGCTTATACGAATGGAAGGGTGTGAACATCCCCGACTGGCCGGATGAGGTCTATATAGAGGGCGCGTTGGAAAAGCTGCGGTCGTTGTGCAGCGGGTACGAATATGTGGTGGATATAAAAGTGCAGACGCCGGCTTTTGATTCCTACAAAAGGCTGAATTATATTCAAGCATACGATGTAAATACCATTTATTATTATATGTATTACACGTTCGTATACGATGACGGCACAAGCAGGAATGCAGTCTCTTCCTTCCATTACGTACTTCCCGAGCAGGACGGAAACTTTTCCTGAAAAACGTGACCGGGTCTCTTTACTTTTTACGGTTTCGTGCTATAATGGAGATGCTGTGAGCATCGGAATCCACCCGTATTTTGCAGCATTGCCTGCATAATTTAAGAAAAAAGGAAGACATAGAAAGGAGCGTTTTGAATGCGTATTGCAGTCCCCTATGACAACGGCGCTGTTTTTCAGCACTTCGGCCGCACTTCGGCCTTCAAGTTTTATGACGTCGAAAACGGCGAGATCCGCGCGTCCGCCGTGCATTCCACCAACGGGAGCGGCCACGGCGCGCTGGCCGGTTTTTTGAAGGACAACGGCGTCGATACGCTTATCTGCGGCGGTATTGGCGGCGGCGCGCAGACGGCGCTTTCGCAGACCGGCATCCGCCTTTACGGCGGTGTCTCGGGCAGCGCGGACGAAGCCGTGCGTGCGCTGCTGGACGGCACGCTTGCTTACGACCCGGCCGTGCGCTGCGATCATCACGCGCATGACCATACGCATACCTGCGGCTCCGGCGGCTGCGGCCACGGGTGCGGCAAGGAATAAAGAAGGAAAGGGAAGCAAAATGAACGAAAAAGTTGCAAAGCTCATTAACGAACAGATTACGCACGAATTCTATTCCGCCTACCTCTATCTGGACTTCGCCAACTATTACGGTGCGGTCGGCCTCGACGGCTTCGAGAACTGGTATAAGGTGCAGGCGCAGGAGGAAGCAGACCATGCGATGCTCTTCTATCAGTATTTGCAGAACAACGGCGAGAAGGTCACATTCGGCGTAATCAACAAGCCGGATAAGGTGCTTGCCGATAATATGGCGCCCCTTAAGGCCGGATTGGAGCACGAGAAATATGTCACCGGCCTTATCAACGCCATTTATGCCGAGGCGTTTGCGGATCATGATTTCCGCACGATGCAGCTGCTCGACTGGTTCGTCAAGGAACAGGGCGAGGAGGAAAAAAACGCATCGGATATGATTACCAAAATGGAGCTGTTCGGCAGCGACGCAAAGGGGCTGTATATGCTCAACAGCGAGCTGAAAACGCGCGTGTATAATCCGCCGTCTCTGACCCTTTGATGAGCCAGACGGTCAAAACACTGCTCGGACTGCTGCTGCCGCTGGCCGGCACCGTGCTCGGCTCGGCGACGGTGTTCTTTTTCAAAAGGCAGATGGGGGACAAGGTGCAGAAAGCGCTGCTCGGCTTTGCTTCGGGCGTGATGATTGCCGCCTCGGTCTGGTCGCTGCTCATCCCCGCCATCGAGATGGCGGAGGCGGACGGCGGGAACGCCTGGCTGCCGGCCGTGCTCGGCTTCCTGCTCGGCATGGGCTTTCTGCTGCTGTTGGATACGCTCATCCCGCACCTTCACCTCGGCGAGGATAAGCCTGAGGGACGGCCGTCGAGTCTGGGAAAGTCGTTTATGCTCGTCCTCGCCGTCACGCTGCACAACATCCCCGAAGGAATGGCGGTCGGCGTCGTTCTCGCCGGGATGCTGGAGGGCAGCACTGTCATCACCACTGCCGGCGCGCTGGCGCTGTCCATCGGCATCGCGGTTCAGAACTTCCCCGAAGGCGCGGTGATCTCCGCACCGCTGGTTTCTAACGGTCTCTCCAAGCGCCGTGCGTTCTTCTACGGGACGCTTTCCGGCGTCGTGGAGCCGCTCGGCGCGCTGCTGACCATCCTGCTGACCTCGCTGGTCACCTCCGTGCTGCCGTATATCCTTGCATTCGCGGCCGGTGCGATGATCTACGTGGTCGTCGAGGAGCTGATCCCCGAGTCGCAGGCCGGCGAGCACAGCAACGTCGGCACCGTCGGCGTGGCGCTCGGCTTCGCGCTGATGCTGCTGCTGGACGTGGCGCTCGGCTGACAGAACATAGAGAGGCGGTTATGCAGCCGTCTCTCCGGCCTGTGGAAAAGCTCTGCATTTCGCTTGGAATTTATAGCTTTTCTTACAGCAAAAGGCCCGGCCGCTTCAAAGCGGCCGGGCCTTTTTTGCTGTGCGGTCATTTTTCGGTGTGCTCGGCGGCCAGCTTGGCCTTGAGCGCTCTGCTTTTTTCCAAATAGCTGCCGTATTCGTCCCGCGCTGTTTTCAGCTCCGTCTCGCCGCAGTGTCCCTGTACGAAGGCGACGAGCGTCAGCAGCAGTTCTCCGGCAGCCGCTTCGCCCTCACACCGCATGATCTCCAGCGACGTCCGTTCCTGCCGGCGACGGTCGGCGTCGGCGCGCGCTTTCCTGAGCACATGCGACAGCAGCGCCGCGAACAATGCACCCGCCAGCCCCGCCGATGAAAACAGTGTGAGCAGCAGCTCCGTAAAGCCCTCTGTCATATTTCGTAAATACAACAGAACAGCGTATAAAACGCCTGATAGATGTGTTTAAGAATCCGCATCCTGCTCTTCCTCTTTTCGTTTGGTATACTGCTTGAGCAGGTTGTTGGCGTACACTGCGCCGGCTGCTCCGAGAATTCCCTGTGTTACGGCAGAGAACAGCAGCGCAAAAAGCTGCGGCCCGTTGTCGGGGAAGGCGGATGACAGCAGATACAGTGCTGCCAGCAGAATGCCCCCGCCGCCGAGCAGGAAGGGGATGCGCCAGTTTCCGATAGATGTCTTTTTCAGAGCTGCACCGATGAGATAGAGCACGGGGATGAGCACGGAAAGCTCCGGCTTGAGATATGCGTTCCAATCCATAAGCTGTTGTCCTTTCTCGTTCCTGCCGCCGGATAAGGCGGTCAGCCTGTTCAATGCTTCAGCGCACCGCCGAGTACGATGTCATATTCATTCGGGTCGCGCCTGTTTGTTTCTACATGGCTGTAGAAGGTTTCCAGATGGTCGAGGTCCAGATCCGCCGCATAGACGGCCAGCTCAAAGAAGGATATGCTCGGCGAGTGTCTGTACAGGTATTCATACTGCAGTCCCTGTGCCCGGTCTTTGGAACCGGCGGACGCGATTTCCGGACTGAAGCCTTTTTCCAAATAGAGATTGTAAAGCTCTTCCTGCAGGCGATAATAGTTTTCAATACTGTCGTTGACTGTGTCAAGCAGCGTATTGTAGTTTACGTTCGCCCCCGTAAAGCCCAGCGCCTTCAGGTTGGAAACAAGAGAGTCGTAATATGCCTCGTCGATGCCCTCGCGTTTGAGATTGCGCAGGTATTTGAGAACGGCAAAGTTTTCCGCCTGCGTGGAAAGCGTTTTGCCTGTCGCGTATTGTGAGACGATATCCTTTGCCAGTTCGGCAGGGTTGAGCATCGAGTTGTTGTCCTCGTTGCCGCCCGTATTTCCCGGTGTGTCGTCCGATGCGCTTGTATTCCCTGTGTTTCCTGTGCCCGGCTTGTTGCTTTCGGCCTCCTTGAGTGCCTCTTCGCGCTTCTTCAGCTCCGCTTCGTATGCTTCCAGCTCGGCTTTCAGATCATTGAGCGCATTGTTGTCCATTTCTACGGTATGGTTGAATTTATCGCGGTCGAGACGGTTCTGTTCCTCACGCAGCGCGTTATCGGCGGCCGTGCTCGCCAGCGAGGCGGAGAACTCTGCCGTCCAGCGGTTGTTCTCGGCTTTTTTGTTCGCCTCCTCTATCGCAAGATTCGCCAGTGCCTTGCCGTAATCGGAGGCAAGCGTGTTCTGCGATTCGCGCAGTCCGCTTGACAGCGCGGACAAGGTGTTCCCAAGCGAAACGTCTGATGCAATGCGCGCGTTCACGCTCTCACCCGACCGCGACAGACCGCGTGCGGCTAAGTATTCACCCATATTCTTATCGTCGGCCGCTTTTTTTGTGTACGCCTGTTTTTTGTCGGATTCGTATTGCGCGTTGAGTGTATCCAGCGCCGCATTGTAGCTTTTGTTGTACTCGTCCCGCGCGGCGGCGTACAGTGAAGTGAGTGTTTCGTCGCTTTGCTTGCCGTATGCTTCCAATGCGTTTTTGATGCTTTCGATCCAGTCGTTAACCAAGTCTGTAATCCCCCATTTCATTGTATTCGACGGCCAGGGCGTGAATGCATGCGTCCTTGCCGGACGGGGAGGTGATTTGCAGCTTGACGGCTGCGACCCGCTTCGCCGGCAGCCGGACAGCACGATACAGCTCATGTTTGTCGGTGATGCCGTCGCCTGTCTCGGTGTATGTGCTGCCCTCGCGCAGCGTATTCTCCGCCCAGCCGACCGAAAAACCGGCGCCGCTCTTCCATTCTGCGGTATAGAACAGCTTTCCGGTTGTGAAGAGCCGTCCGCAGCAGCCGAAGCTGCAAGTCGGCGATACCCACGTCGCTTCAAAATTTTTGATGCTGTCGTTCGGGCAGACCACACGGCCGTAGCGGTCTCCGATATAAAGACTGTCGCCGACCGTGCACATCGCCGTTGTGTACAGCCCGTCATAGACGTACCATGCGTTCAGCCTTGTATTGCAGATATACATTTTGTCCTCGCAGCATAAAAACAGCTCGGACGTCGGCTGGTGAAAGTGCAGGACGCCGTCCTCGTAGCGCCGGTATCGTAAAAGCTCCGCAATGCTTTTGTCAATCCGTTGTGAAAAACAGGTTGCGCTTCGCTCATCCTGTACGTTCGTCGCTTCCCAGCGATTCAGCCCATCGCCGCAGAAGGTGATCGGACAGCCGTCTGCAATTGTGCCGCCGCCGTAGATCAGACTGCCCTTGGAGGCGTTGAGCGCAAACACGGGATAGGAAGCGTAGGCGTTGCCCATCGCGTCGGTCGTCAGATCGCAGTAGGAATAAAACGCGCGGTCCTGCGCGAAGATGAGCTGACGGTCATATTGCTGGATGATATCGGTGATTGCCGTGTCTCCGATGACGCGGAAGCTGTTTTCGGGGAAGTATTCCGGGTTCGGAACGCCGTCGCCCAGTGCCGTATGCCGTATGGTACATGGCTCGTCCTCACTGCCCCAGATAAAAATGCGGTTGTCTGTGTTGCCTCCGAAAATCATCGCGTAGCGATAGGCGGTGATGATGCTTCTCCGGCTTTCGGTCGCGGCCAGCGTGTAGCATACCTCCAGCGCGTCGGTCGCTTCGGCCGGTGCTGTTGTCAGCGTGATCGCGCCGTAGGTTTTGGAGAAGGAGTATGCGTTCGATGCCAGCGTTTCACCGTTGAATTTCACCCAATCCACTTTATCAATGTTCTTTTCCGTGAAACGGAAGTTGCGCGTCGAGCCGTCCGTGTTGAAGCGCTGCCGACGCTGAAGAGAGAGCAGGTTGACTTCCTCGTACAGCGTTCCCGAACCGTCGGATGGGTCGCAGGCAATCAGAATGAGCGGCGCGTATCCGGACGCCGTTGTCAATGTATTGCCGTCATAGCAGTAGTAGTCGACCCCGTTAAGGATGTACAGCTTGCCGCCGAAGGGAAACATCGATGCGTGCCCCGTGCCGATTTCCCCGGCGTTGTATGACATCGAGAGATCCAGGTCGTAGATCCACAGGTCGCCGCCGATGGAAGCGGCAAGGATGTTGTGGCCTGCAATCGTGCCGCCCCATAATCCCTCGACCGAGCCGGTTGCCGTGAACAGCTCGCTGTATCCTTCGCGCTTCTTCAGTGAACCGTCCGGCAGAATTTTGAAATTGCACATATTCGGGCTGAAGGTCAGTCCGTCGCTGACCGTTAACAGCTCGTTATAGCCCGAAAACTGCGTCGTTTGATGCTTTTTCATAGGCTGTTTGCCATGCCTTTCTTGAGGAATATATGTCATGCCTCGCTGCGGTTCTGCCTGAGCGGACTCGCGCACTGTGCAGCAAGGAAGTGCGGACCGGCCGGTCGGCGCCGTTTTTTCCGGCCCAAGGGACACCCGTGCCCCGCCTTGGTCGGCGAAGCTGCCGCCGGCAGCACGGGAAGGTCGTCCACCGGCCCAGGGGAAAGTCCGGTTTTCAATAAACCTCTTTGATTTGTTCAACTCCGGCGCCGTAGGAGTGGCTGATTTCGTTGAGCGCCGCTGTGTATAATCCATGCAGCAGGCTGGCAAGCGTCGCGTTCTCGTTGAGTATGAGCAACGACGCCAGCCCGTAGGGCATCGCGCGTGAGACAATCTCAGCGCTTTGCCCAATCTCGTCGCTGAGTGCGGTGATCGGAACGACTGCCGGGTCGCTCTTTTTCAGCCGCGCGTCGAGAAACGCGTTTTCTGTTATGAGCAGGTTGATCAGGCCCAGCGCACGGCCGGTCATATCGTCGCAGCTTGCAGGAATGTCGCCGTCCGGAAAACGGAGTGCGAGAATATCCATTGCAAGCTCATACAGCGCCTGTCCCGTCATCGCGTTGTCCCCCGATGTGCAGATGTCCGATTCAAATCCATTCTCCTTTCAAGGCTTCTTTGCTTGCCGTAGGGGGAGGAAAACCTCCCCCTACGCTGCCGTCTGCTTTAATACAGCGGCGTCTGCCGCATCCCCAGTGATGCGACGGAAAACGAACAGCCGGACAGCGCCGTATCCGCAGGCGGAACGGCAACGAGTGAAAAGCCGCCGTCGGCCTTTTTCAGAAGCGCGCTGTCAACTGCAATGGCGCATTCGGTGCCCGGCCCGATTGTCTGTGCTGCCGTCGTCGGCCTGGGTGCATTTTCATTGCATTCGAAATAAACCGTGACCGTTTTATCCGTGCTGCCGTTGCGTACGAGAATCACCTCGCGGATGTCGTCGCAGTCGGGCTTGATCGTAAACGTCTCTGCGGCGCCCGCCGCCGCAGAGGCCGCTGCGGTGTAGACGGGCGGGACTGCCGTAAAGGGGGAAGCGACCTTGGTCTGCGTAACAACGCTCATTCCTTGTCCCTCCCGTTATGCAGTGATGGAGTTGCCGCCGTCCGTGACGGGCGTGCAGATGAGCTCCTTGGGCTTGATGACCTTTGCGCCGAACACCAAACGCCCGCGCACTGCGGTGGCAAACGAGCTTTCCATCCGGTCGATCACCTGTGTTTCCAGCACCTGTTCCGCATATGCGATGGCGGAATACGAGCCGCACAGCATCATCGTCTTGCCGGAGCTGTCCTTGGCCAGATTGTTCGAAACATAGATGTCAAAGCCCAGCTCGTCTGTGAAGCCAAGGCTGCCGGTGCCGTTGACGCCGTTGTTGATTTGGAATTTGATGCCTGCCAGCATCAGCTTTGTCTTGACAAACGGAGGCACAACGATCCAGGACTGCCCGTCCGGTACGTTTTCCTCCTCCAGCGACTGCTTCGCAGCCGCAATGGTTTCGAGGACATTGGACGGCGTTACGGTGACTGCCGTGCGCGTTTCACCCGCATCCTCATAGAGGCCGAGGACGTACTTGTCCACCGCCAGTCCGAGGTTGTAGGAAGCGCGCTTGGTCTGCGAGTCCTTCAGGCCGATGCTGCTGCGCAGCTCCTCCAGGTCTTTGACCATAAAGGAAAAGACCATGTCCTGGTCGATCGACAGCACGACGCCCGAATCGCTGATGTCCTCATAATCGAGCGTACCTTCGTAGCTGTAGACCGTCGGCTCGGACAGTCCGATGAAGGTTACGCTGTCCCCGCGGTTCTTGATGTCACCGACAAAGGAGGTGTTGCAGATGCGGTTGGCAATCAGGTTGTCCTCATTTGAACGCAGAATCTCGGCGGAAATTACTTTTTCGATGCTGTTGTAAATGCTCATTGTCAAACCATTCCTTTACAAATGTTTTCGTCAAGGCTTCTCAAAGCCGCCAGTTCTTCAGAGAGGAGAGGATGCGGTTGTAGTTTTTCTTGACCGCCTGCGGACTCATGTTTTCCACCTGTTCCTGTGTCAGCGCGGTGTTTGGGTCACCTTCCGTGCCCAGCGGCGCGGAGCGGTCTGCGTTGACGCGGTTCAGGCTCTGCGCTTTTGCGTCTTCTGCGCTGATTGCCGCTCTGTACAGTGCATAGGCGTGCGTGAGCGAAACGCCCTCCGCCACTTCGGCCCATACTTCTTCGGGGATGTCCGCTGCGGTCACGTCGGGGAAATATTCCTTGAACCGGCGGATGTCCTCCTCCATCTCAGTTTTGCGCAGCGACTCACGCTCGCGCTTGCGGTTGTCCCGCCGAAGCTGCCGGGACTCGTTCAGCTCGGCGGCCAGATCGACGTCCAGCCCCTCCGTCCTGCGGATCCGGTCTTCCTCCGCCTGACGCAGAAGGGATGCGATGTACCCGTCTTCCGTCATTCCGGCGTCGCTTGCCAGATCACTGACGGCTTCATATACCTGTTCCTTCGTCAATGTTCTCTTCCTTTCTGTTTTCAATTTGCGCCGACTGCTGAAGCTGCTCTACGGCTGCCTTGATTTCGGCAATCAAAGCGTCTTTTTTCGGAATCAACTCGTCGGGTATACGCTCCAGATATTGAATCGTGTCGATTTTGCCGTTGATGAGAAGATTGTCCAGCGTGTTCAGTGCGCTGATCTCCGACCAGTAGCTGCTTGCGCCCGCATCGACCTCGCAGTCGAACAACGCTTCACGGTAAGGCGAGAAGTCGAACTTGCGGTAGCTTTCGCCCGTACCCTCAGGTACGCAGACCAGCCGGCTGTCGTCATAGTAGGTCAGCATAAAGTCCAGCCAGACCATGCCAATATCCGCGACAAAACGGTAGAGCGCCCGGCGGATGCATTCAAGCGGCTGCGTGGCTGCCTGCTGTAAGGCGAGGATGGCGCTCGTGTTCGTCGGCTGTACATCGCCGAGCGCAGTGTCCGTCGCGCCGAGGAACTCCTTCGTATGTGCGATGGCCATATTGATGACGTCGAGCATACCGGTCTGCATCTGCCCGGGGGACAGCACCTTCGCTACGTTTTCCACCGGCCCGCTCACCGCCACGGCCTCGCCGATGCGGTTGGACCATTCGTCGATGATCGTCGAGTCATACACCACCTTCGAGAAGGCGGTGTCCATCATATGCTTCATCACCATCGCAAACGCTTTGTTGATGAAAATCTGGTTCTCGATCATCCCTGTCGCCACCGCCTGCCCGTGCCAAGAGTTCTTGACCGGCGTCCAGTTGAAGAAGCAGATCGGATAGTTTTGCAGCCCCGTGTCAATCGTTTCGGTGATAACCGTGTCACGAACGGATTTGCGGAAGCAGATGGTGCCGTTTTCTCCGCGCCAGAGCTTGGTCAGTGTCACGCACTTTGTGCCGGTCAGCTCCTTTTGCGCCATATCGCCGGCGAATTCGCTGCTGTCGCTGTCGTCGGTGATGAGCGCGATCTCCTCTTTGCTCCGCCCATGCTTGGCTGCGGTCGCCTTCACGTCCTCTACCAGCTCGCGCGAGGCGATGAGGATGTAGGGCTGGTTCTTGACGTCCTTGCTGTTCGGATTGCCGAAAAAGACGTTCGTGTTGTCCAGCAGCACCGTGCGGAAATCGCCCGTAAAGCTCTGGCCGGTCTTGATCGTCGGATCCCAGAAGGTGTAGGCCACGGCGTCGCCGGTGATAGCCGCGTCGTACAGCGCATCGCTGAGCAGGTCGTCCATATACAGCTTCTTCCAGCGGTGCAGCGCGATGTCGTTGAGTTTTTTCACCGCGCCCGCCGCCTGCTCGGCAGTAATCTTCATTTTGTCGCCGTAGGGCGAGTCAAACGTGTAGCGCATGGCCACCGCGCTCGACAGAAGGTTGGAAATATAGTAGTTGATGATGCGCCGGAATAAATTGAAAACCGGCGTCGGCAGCCCGCCCGAGGCGATACCGTCCCACTGGTCGCCGCGATAAAACCGCTCGTTGAGATTGACCTTGCTGTACAGGTCGAGCGAGTGGTTGTAAGTCTTGCCTTCCTCGTACAGCCGCCAATCCTCGGCAAGTGCAGCCTTTTCGGTTCGGTTCGGCATGTTTTCCCTCCCTTTTAATAGTTGATAAAATGCGCGTAGTCACCCTCCTGCACGCGTTTGGGCGGCGGGAAGGCGTAGACTGAGGGGAAGCTTTCCTTTCCTGCCGGCGGCCGCGGCTCGCGCGACATCAGCGCGTAGCGAAGCGCCTCCGGCGCGTGGGTGATCTCGTGCGGCGTACCGGCGGCGTCCTCGCTGACCCGGTCGTCGAACCGAAGCGCGGGCAGACAGCGGATGAGCTCTCCGCAGTCCTCCGAGATGAACAGCCTCGGCTGTCCGGAGGCTGCGTTGAGGTACTCCCGTACCGTCCGCCAGCCTGCAATCCGCGCGTTGTCGGCCTTTTTCAGACCGCGCAGCCCGGCGTCGGTCATAATCTCAAAGCCGCTTTTGCCGCTGTCCTGCCGCCGGTTCCAGAGGTCGGGCGAAGCCACCGTATAGCGGATTTTTTCATTTGCCGGCGTGTGTGAAAGGATTGCCTTCGCCGCTTCCGAAAGGATCAGGTTCGGCCGACAGAATTCTCGGTAGACCACAATCCGCTTGTCGGGCATGACCGCCAGCCATAGACAGGCGGTCATGTCCAGACCGTAGTCCAGCGCGCGGAACCGCACGCAGTCGCCCGGCAGCTCAAACGGACGGACCACGTGTGTTTCGCGGCGGAATTCAGGAAAAAACGCGCCCTCAAATGCGTTCCAGTCGCCGTAAAGCATCGCCTGCCGGCGCTTTTCGGGCAGCGCTTCCAGCGCCCGGACGTATTGTGGGTCGTGTTCCATCAGGTAGGCGTTGTCGTACACCAGACTTTTGATGAAGGTGTAATCCTCCGCCTTTTCGTTTTCCGTGTAGATGCGGTCGACGAACAGACGCTTCACCCAGTCGTTGCCTACGCCGCCCGGATTGCAGGTGAAATACATCCGCGGGGTGAACGGCTCGCGCATCGCGCCGCTGATGCGGTTGCACTCGGTCAGGCAGAGGTATTGGTAATAGGTGAAGTGCGTTGCCTCCTCCATCCCGATGACCTCGTATGCCTGCCCCTGATATTGCAGCACATCGCTCTCCGAATCGCAGTAGCCGAGCTTGATGCGCGAACCGTTGGGGAACAGGAAATCCTTCGTGCTCTCCTTGTAGACGGCTATGCCGTCCAGAATCTTGGTCATCGGCAGGATGTGGTTCTCGCGCAGCTCGCCAAGCGTCCGTCGCAGCAGCAGGATCGATATCCCCTCGTAGCGCAGCGCCAGCAGGATCAGCTTCATACGCATCGCCCAGCTTTTGCCCCCGCCCCGCGCGCCTCCGTAGGCTACATACCGTGTCTGCGCATGAAAAAACGCCTCCTGCTTGGCATTCGGCGTAAAAACAATTTTTTTCATTACTCCGACCACTCCTTCGCCTTCCCCTCGAGGACGATGGTGGTGTCGGAGGCGGTTTGTTCCGGCTTGTCGGAATACCCGTGGTTGTTCTTGAAATCAAAGCTGAATACCGTCGCCGGTATCCCGCCGCGGAACGCAAGCTGCTTCTTCTGCGCGGCAATGCGGCAGAGCGCGTTTTCCACGATGTCGGCGTAGCGCTTCTCCTTTGCCAGCTCGAAGAGCCGGCGCCGCGAGACGCCCAGATAGCAGCAGAGACTCTCCACGTCGGCGATCTCCTTGCTCTCGGGCAGATATTCGGCGAAATAGCGTTCCACTTTTTCGCTGAACGCCCGGGAGGACAAAAAAATCGCCTTTGCAGACGATTTTTCAGATGGCATAGATTAACTTTCTTTCTCGCTTTTTTCCCGCCCGTCGCGCTTCCGGGCAAACACGAGGAATCGGGACGCAAAGTAGTTAAGCACGATCACCACCGCCGAGGCGATGCAGGAGGCGATGGTTGCGCGCATAACCGCCAGCTTGTCGCAAAGCAGCCATACGATCGCCATGTCCAGAAACAGCGTCGCCGTGCGTGTGACGGTAAACTGAATAAACTCAGCGGTTTTCGCGGCGGCCGTCTTGTTCTGACTCTTGAAAACAATGGTCCGGTTCGTGAAATAGGCGAACAGAATCCCCGCGACGTTCTTGAGCACCGTGTTCAGGATCAGCCGCTCCTCCCCGAAGAGAAGGTCGCATACGGCAAACACGGCGATCGAAACCAGCGTCGTCAGCACGCCGAAGACGAGATACAGTCCGTCCCGCGTGTGAAAGGCAAAGTTCCACAGCTTTCGAATCAGATTCATGGCAATCGGTTAAGCTCCCTTGCTACGTTTTCAGTATACACCCGACTTGTGCATTCCGCAATAGCAAAATTGTCCGGTGTTTTTTGTGCACCAAGCATAAAAATGATCAGATCAATTTGGTGATTATGCTGTCGGATACCCGCCAGCCCTCTTCGGTCAGCCGCAGACGCCCGCCGTTCCGCGCTAAAAGCCCCGCTTCCTCGCAGCGTGTGAAGAAGGCTGCCTGCGACTCCAGTTTCGCTTCCAGTGCCGGCGTCAGCAGGATCCCCTCCGCCGTCCGCAGCCCGAGGAAGATGCGCTCCTCTTCCGCTTCTTCGTCGGAAATTCGACCGGCGGGGAAGTCGTCGCAGGATTCATCGTAAACCTCTCCGCGTGTGCGCGCGATGTAAGCATCCGTGTCGCGGACGACCGAGAACCGCCTGCCGTTCAGATAACCGTGCGCTGCCGCGCCGAACGCATAGTATTCGCCGCAGGCCCAGTAGTGCAGATTGTGGCGCGAGGCAAAGCCCGGCTTTGCGAAATTGCTGATTTCGTAATGTTCATAGCCCTGTCCGCGCAGCAGCGCGCAGATCTGCGTGTACATCTCTCCCGCTGCCTCGTCGCCGTGGGCGGAAATCGTTCCGGCCTCCAGCGCGCGCGTCAGCGGCGTGCCCGCTTCGTAGGACAGCTCGTAGGCCGAGATATGCTCCGGCCCGCAGTCGGCTAAAAATACGGCAGTCAACGCGTTTTCCTTAACCGACAGCCCGGGGACAGCGAAAATCATATCCGCCGACAGGTTGGAAAAACCGGCCCGCCGCGCGCCGTCTGTGCAGCGGAGGAAGTCGTCCGCCGTGTGCGTCCGCCCCAGCACCGCAAGCCCCTTCGGCAGCGCAGACTGCAGGCCGATCGATAGCCGGTTGAACCCCGCCCTCCGCAGCGCGGAAAGATCGGCGCATCCAAGTGAATTTGGGTTGATTTCCAGCGTGATTTCGGCGTCCGCTTCAACCGAAAAGCGTGCCGTGAGCGCCTCCAGCAGCGCCGCCAGTCTGCGCGTCCCGAGGATGGCAGGTGTGCCGCCTCCGAAATAAATGCTCGACAGCGCCGACCGCTCCGCCGTCCCGATCTGCCGCAGCAGCGCGCGGGTGTAGGCTTCAAGCTGATCTTCGTTCCCGCAGGGACGGGAGTAGAAATCGCAATAACGGCACTTCGAACGGCAGAAGGGAACGTGCAGATAGGCCGTGCGCGTCATTCGTTGTCCAGCTTGAGGACGGCCATAAACGCCTCCTGCGGCACCTCGACCGTGCCGAGCGTGCGCATGCGCTTTTTGCCTTCCTTCTGCTTTTCCAGCAGCTTCTTTTTCCGCGTGATGTCGCCGCCGTAGCACTTGGCGAGTACGTCCTTGCGCAGCGCCTTGACCGTCTCCCGTGCGATGATTTTGCCGCCGATGGCCGCCTGTACGGGAATCTCGAAGAGCTGCCGCGGGATATTTTCCTTCAGCTTTTCCACGATCTTGCGCGCGCGCCCCTGGACCTTGTCCGCGTGGATGATGAAGGAGAGCGCGTCCACCACTTCGCCGTTGAGCAGCACATCCAGCTTGACCAGCTTCGACGGCTCGTAGCCCTTCTGCTCGTAGTCGAGCGAGGCATAGCCCTTGGTGCGCGATTTCAGGCAGTCGAAAAAATCGTAGACGATTTCGTTAAGCGGCATATCGTAGTGCAGCTCCGCACGATCGGTGTCGATGTATTTCATATCCAGAAAATTGCCGCGCCGTTCTTGGCACAGATCCATCACCGCGCCGACGTATTCGCTCGGCGTGAGGATCGTCGCGCGCACGATCGGCTCGGCTGCCGTTTCGATCTCATCGGGTGCGGGATAATTGGTCGGGTTGTCGATGTAGACGGTTTCGCCGTTCTTTTTCGTGATGCGGTAAATGACGCTCGGCGCCGTTGTGATCAGGTCGAGATTGAACTCACGCTCCAGCCGTTCCTCGATTACTTCCATATGCAGAAGCCCGAGAAACCCGCAGCGGAATCCGAAGCCCAGCGCCGTGCTCGTCTCCGGCTCGAAGAGAAGCGAAGCGTCGTTGAGCTGCAATTTCTCCAGCGCGTCCTTCAGGTCGCCGTAGCGCGCGCCGTCCGCCGGATAAATACCCGAAAACACCATCGGCAGCGCTTTTTTGAAGCCGGGCAGCGGCGCGTCGGCCGGACGGAGTGCGTCCGTCACCGTGTCGCCGACCTCGGTGTCCGCGATAGACTTGATGCTGGCGGTGAAGTAGCCGACCTCGCCGGCCGTGAGCGCGTCGCGCCTGTCGAGTGAGAGGGGAGACATCGTGCCCGTTTCCACCACCTCAAATTCGGCGCCCGTATGCATCATCCGCACGCGGTCGCCCGGCGCGAGCTTTCCGTCATATAAGCGAATGTACACGATGACGCCCTTGTACGGGTCGTAATAGGAATCGAAAACCAGTGCCTTGAGCGGCGCGGAAACGTCTCCCTTCGGCGCAGGAACGCCATGCACGACCTGCTCAAGCACTGCGCGGATGTTCGTACCCAGCTTGGCGGAGACGGCCGGCGCGTCGTCTGCCGGAATGCCCAGAATGTCCTCAATCTCATGCCGCGCCATCCCGACATCGGCGCTGGGAAGATCGATTTTGTTGATGACGGGCAGGATTTCCAGATCATTGTCAATGGCCAGATATGCGTTCGCCAGGGTCTGCGCCTGAATCCCCTGCGTCGCGTCGACGATCAGCAGCGCGCCCTCGCAGGCCTTCAGCGAGCGGGATACCTCGTAGCTGAAATCGACATGCCCGGGTGTGTCGATCAGATTCATTACATAGGTCTGCCCGTCGTCGGCCTTGTAGAGAAAACGCACCGCGCGAGCCTTGATCGTGATGCCGCGCTCACGCTCCAAATCCATATTGTCCAAAAGCTGTTCGGACATCTCGCGGGCCGAAACCGTTTCGGTCAGCTCGAGCAGCCGGTCGGCCAGCGTGGATTTGCCATGGTCGATATGCGCGATGATTGAAAAGTTGCGGATTTTATTGATGTCGGTCATTTTATAACACCCTTACAGGCAAGGAAAGGGCTGAAAAATCCAGCCCTTTCTCTTCCGTATCCTTTTTTACTCGGCGGACGAGAGGCGCTTATCGGCTTTCCTGCCGTCCTTGCTCTTGTCTTTTTTCTTTCCAAAAGCCTTATCCAGCATAACCCACAACGGTCCGGACAGGCACACCGAGGAGAACAGACCTGCCACGATGCCGACAATCAGCGGCAGCGCAAAATTTCGGATTGAGTCAACACCCATAATATAGATCATGCCGATGGGGAACAACGTCGTCAGCGTTGTGTTGATGGAACGGGAAAGCGTTTGCCGCACGCTGACATCCATAATCTCGCCGAAGCTTTTCTCATCGCCGGAACGCTTGAGATTCTCGCGTGCACGGTCGAAAACGACGATCGTAGCGTTGATGGAATATCCGAGAATTGTCAGGAAAGCCGCAATGATGTTGGCATTGATCGGAATCTGCAGCAGAGAACAGGCCGTCAGCATTACAAACAAATCATGCACAAGGCAGAGCACCGCTGCGATACCTGACGCCACCTTGAAGCGGAAGGAAATATAAACAAGCATCAGCGCCGTCGCAATCAGGACCGACAGCAGCGCCGTCTTTTTCAGACCCGAGCCGATCGAGGGGGAGACGGAGGTGATTTGCAGGTCAACTTCTTCGCGGTTAAAGCCGTATTGCGATTCCAGCGCGCTGATGAGCGCATCCTGCTGTTCATTGGTCAACTCGCTTGAGCCGGTGCGGATGATGGCAACATTTGCGTCCGCGCCCGACTGCGTCGTCGATGAAACATAATTTTGACCGAGCTGCTCGTGTGAGGCGATGATCTCGTTGATCTCGTCGCAGATGTCCTGCGTGACCTCGCGGCCGAGGTTGACCTGGATTTCCGTGCCGCCGGAAAAATCGATGTCGATATTAAAGCCCCGGATCAGAAACGAAGCAATTCCCACGACCAGAACGACCGCAACGATGATGAAGGCAATCTTTTGATTTTTGACTACGTTGAAGTTTTTCACTTATTCCGCCTTCCTTTCCCTGACACCGTACAGCTTCAGTCCGTTGATATTCATATCGGCGGAAAGGTTCATCAGATATTTGGTCAGCACCAGCGCTGTGAACATAGAGAGGATTACGCCCAGCCCCAGCGTAAAAGCAAAGCCTTTGATTGAACCGCTTCCAAGTACGTAAAGCACGCCGGCGGCGATAAAGGTTGTCACATTGGAGTCGAGGATCGCGGCAAATGCACGATGGAAACCGGATTTGATCGCGGATTTCGTGCTTTTCCCGTTGCGCAGCTCTTCTTTGATGCGCTCGAAAATAATGACGTTCGCATCCACGGCCATACCGATGGACAGGATGATGCCCGCAATACCGGGCAGCGTGAGGTTGGCCTGCGTAAGGGCCAGAATGAGCATAAACAGTCCCGTATAAGCACATAGCGCAATGGACGCCATGACGCCCGGCACACGGTAATAGACAATCATAAACACGACGACGAGCAGCAGACCGATGGCGCCTGCTTTCAGGCTGGTTTCCAGCGACTTTTCGCCCAGCGTCGGACCGACGGCGCGCAGCTCCTCAAGATTCAGATTGTACTGCAAAGCGCCTGCATTGATGTTTCCTGCCAGCGCGCTTGCCGATTCTCTGTCAAAATTGCCGGAGATCGATGCCTGACCGCCCGTAATGCCCTCCGAAGCGTATTCGGAGCCGACCGTTGCGGTGGAGATGATTTCGTCGTCCATATAGGTGTAGATTGAGGTCTGGTCGATTGCGGCCTGCTTGGTCGCCGCAGCAAATTTTTCGGCGCCCTCGTCGGTCAGCTCCAGCGAGACGATCCATTGCGCAACGCCGTTCTCGTTGTTGTAGTATCCGGCCTCCGCCTGTACCACGTCCTTGCCCTCGAGGAAGATATTGCCGTCCGCATCCCGGAACGTAAGCACGGCGGCTGCGCCGAACTGTTCGACAGCCTCGTTCGGGTCGGTGATGCTCGGGATTTCCAGCGTAATCATATTGTCACCGACGAGGTAAACGTTTGCCTCGGTCAATCCCTGCGCGTCCAACCGGGTGCGCATCGATTCGAGGATACCGTTCATGCCCTTTTGCAGCGTTTCGCCGGTGTCCTCGGTATCGGCGCTGTAGGTGATGATCGAACCGCCCGACAGGTCCAGCCCCAGCCGGATGGTACCGGGTTCAAAAATGCCGCCCAGCCCCCAGGAATCGATCCCGCAGAGGGCGATCGAGAGCACGAGAGCGATGCAGAGAATCACCAGTATAAAGCGGGATACGCTCACCGCACGGGTGTAATTCATAAGCTCTAACCTCCAAAATTGTGGACAAGCCGACCCTGCGCGGCATATTCGCCGCCCGCAGGCGTCCGAAAAACGGCCGGTGCTTGGACTCGGGCTTGTCCCCCTGATCCATTATCCCCAAAAGGGTAAAAATTAGGAATATGCAACATATCCATTATACATATTTATCGAATGCTGTCAAGTGTTTTGCCGTTACTTTTCACAATTTTGACGGCTCCTGCGTGATTTTTGACATATACCTGACGATGCTTGCCGCCGTTTTCGCCGTCCAGCGTCCAGCCGAGCGGCGTTGGCGAGGTGATAATTGCCTCGGACACGTGCAGGATCTGCATCAGCGGTGTTTTTTCGTTTGAAACCAGCAGGTCTGCCGCCAATACGCCCAGTTCGATGAGATCTCCGGGCGCTTTGATCAGTACCAGCTCGAACAGCCCGTCGTTGAACGATACCAGGTCGCGCTTGAAGCGGAAAATACCGCCTACCGATGTCGAATTGGACACGGTGCAGAGAAGGTATTTCCCCGCAAGCGTTCGTTCCGGCGTTTGAATTTTCAGCCAGAGCGGCTGGATGGCCGAGATGTTTTTGACTCCCTCCAGCACGTACGCCAGATGCCCGAGCGCATTTTTGAGACTGCGGCTCGTCGCGTAGGATACTTCCGTAAACGCACCCGTCCCCGCAATATAGCCAAAGTACTCGCCGTTGAACTGCCCTACGTCGTAGGGAATCAGCTTCCCCGATACAATGCAGCGCGCCGCCTGTACCGGGTCCTGCGGAAGTCCCAGAGAGGCTGCCACGTCGTTGGTCGACCCGAGTGGGATAAAGCCGATTTTAGCGCCGATGCGTGAGAGCATCACGCCGTTGATGAGCTCGTTGAGCGTGCCGTCGCCGCCTATGGCGACAATGATCGAATTGTATTTCGCGTTCTTCTGGATGAAGCGGATGTTCGCTTCACGGGAGGGCGAGGTCGGATAGACCCGCACCGAATAGCCCGCCTCCGTGAAAACGCGGACCACGTCCAGCAGGCATTTTTTGGATTTTCCCTTGCCGGAAAGGGGATTGACAAAAAGCAGCGCTCTGTGCAGCATAGGCATTTTGCTCCGTTCCGCCGCCGTCCGTTTTGCGGATCGTGGCTGTTTCATTTGTTTTGTGCAGAATCAGTAGCCGAGGCTTTTGGCATTGATGTTGATTTTCGCTGTGAATTCGGCGAGCTCCGTTCGGTAAAGCGCCTCTTTCATCGTTGCGCCCCACGTGACCAGTCCGTGGCTTTCCAGCAGACAGGCATTGCTCCCGTGCACGTAGTAAATCATTTTTTCGGCAAGCTCCGCCGTGCCCGGATCGGCGTAGGGTGCACAGGCGACTTCGCCGAGGAACAGCTCCGCTTCGGCCAGCAGCGTCGTTTTGATCGGCGTCTGTAGGCACGCCAGCGTCGTTGCCGCTGTCGGGTGGGTGTGCACCACCGCTTTGATTTTCGGGAATTTGTTGTAGATGGCCAGATGCATCCGATATTCAGACGAGGGGCGTCCGCCTTCGAGCACGTTGCCGTCCATATCCAGCCGCACGAGCGAATCGGGCGTGACGTACCCAAGCGACGTACCCGTCGCCGTGATGAAAATACTGTCGCCGCATCTATGGCTCACGTTGCCCGCCGTTGCGTAGACCAGTTTCTGACGGTACAACAGCTTGCAGGCGCGCAGCAGCTCGCTTTTGACGAGATTTTCGCTCCTTTCGCTTTTATCCAAGGCGTATCACTCCTTTTTCCGTAATGAATGCGCTTACCAGTGTGTGCGGGATGACGTCAAACGCCGGGTTATAGACGCCGATTCCCTCCGGCGCCGTCCGTGCGGAAAAGAAACCTTCGGTTATTTCTTCTCCCGGCCTCTGTTCGATGACGATGTCTTCGCCGGTCGCGCAGCCGGCGTCGAACGTCGGACTCGGCGCAGCCACGTAGAACGGCACCCCGAAAAATTTGGCGTTGACGGCCAGCGACAGCGTGCCGGTCTTGTTGGCAAAATCGTAATTGCGCGCCACACGGTCGCATCCGACGATCACCGCGTCGATTTTTCCTTCCTGCATCAGACGCGCCGCCATCCCGTCGCAGAGCAGCGTCACGTCCGCGCCGGCCCTGTGCAGCTCGTAGCAGGTCAGCCGCGCACCCTGCAAAAGCGGCCGCGTCTCGTCGGCGTAAACCTGAAAGTGCATCCCGCGCTCCATTCCTGCGTAGACCGGGGCGAGCGCGGTGCCGTATTTTACCGCTGCCAGCCGTCCCGCATTGCAGTGGGTCAGCAGTGTGTCGCCATCCTTGAGAAGTGAGAGGCCGTGCTCGCCTATGGCGCGGCAAATCGCGATGTCCTCTTCAAAAATCGCTGACGCTTCGGTCCGCATGTGTGTCAGCATTTCCTGAATTGTGCCGCCGTCCGCAGCTTTCTCGATCCGTTCCAGCGCCCAGAACAGGTTCTGCGCTGTCGGCCGCGCGGAGGCAATGAACGCTTTTGTTTTGCGCAGGGAGTACAAAAATCCCTCCGGCGTTTCGTCCTCAAACCGGACGGCGCAGGCGTACAGTCCTAAAGCCGCCGCCACGCCGATGGCCGGTGCGCCACGCACCTGAAGCGTGCGGATGGCGTCATACAGCGCCCGTGCGGTCGAGATGGAGACCGTCTCTTCTTTGCCCGGCAGTTTCGTCTGGTCGAGGATGATCAGCTCGTCGCTGTCCTCGTCCAGCCACAGCGTCAGATCTTCATGACAGGCGTTCATAGTGCTTCAACGACCGCACGCACCAGCCCGACGAGTACCTTCGACTGCCGCTCGCCAACGGCGATGACCTCGTCGCCCGACAGCCGTACCTTGAGGATGCCTGCCGCCATGTTTGTGATCAGCGAAAAGCCCAGCACCTTCATACCCGCATGCGAGGCTGCGATGACCTCCGGCACCGTAGACATCCCCACCGCGTCCGCGCCCAGTGCGCGGAAAGCGCGTATCTCCGCCGGCGTCTCGTAGGAAGGCCCCGTCACCGCGATGTACACGCCCCGCCGCAGCGGAACGCCGGCCTTTTCGGCCGCGCGCAGCGCCGCTTCCTTCATCTCGGGGTCGTAAACGAAGGTCATGTCGCAGAACCGCTCGCCGAAGCTGTCGTCGTTCGGACCGACGAGCGGGTTTGTCCCCTGTAGATTGATGTGATCGTCGATGAGCATAATGTCGCCGACTGTAAAATCACGTTTGATACCGCCCGCCGCGTTGGTCACGATCAGCTTGCCGACGCCGAGCCGCGCGAATACGCGTACCGGAAAGATGATGCGCTGCATGCTGTGCCCCTCGTAGTAGTGCAGCCGTCCCTGCATACAGATTACCCGCCGTCCGCCAAGCAGACCGACGACCAGCCGTCCGCGGTGGTTGGGCGCCGTTGAAACCGAAAAGCCGGGAATGTCGCCGTAGGGAATCACCACCGGCGTTTCCACTTCGTCGGCCAGCCCGCCCAGCCCGCTGCCTAAGATGATGGCCAGCTCGGGGCGGAAATCGCCGAGCGAAACGGCGATCCGTTCTTTAATATATGCCGCTGCAATGTCATATTCGTTCATTTTGGTTTCCTTTCGTTGATAAGGCGTTTGGCCTTTCGGTTGAATTACCATAGTTCGCGCGAAGCGCGGGCCATTTCGTAGCGTACGCGCTCGCTGTCGATGGTTTTGTATTCGCCGTTTCTGTAGACCACACAGCCGTCGACCATCGTCATTTTCACCTGCCCCGGATCGGCCGCGTAAACAAGCGCGGTTACGGGGTCAAAGCAAGGGATCATTGTCGGCGCGGACAGGTCCCACAGCACCAAATCGGCGCGGCTCCCGACTGCAATTGTCCCGCAGTCGCCGCGTCCCTGCGCCCGTGCGCCGCCGACTGTTGCCGCGTCAAACACCTGCTGCGGGGTGATGAACGCCGCGTCGCGGTTGCGGTATTTGGCAAGCAGTGAAAACAGCTTCATCGTCTCCAGCATCGACAGTCCGTTGTTCGAGGCTGCCCCGTCCGTCCCCAGCGCAAGATGCACGCCGGCCGCCATCAGGGCCGCCGAATCGATGATACCCGAAGCCAGCTTCAGATTCGAGGTCGGGCAGGACACCGCCGTTACGCCCCTCCGTGCCATCAGCGCAAAGTCCTCAGGTGTGCACCAGACGCAGTGTGCAGCCGATACAGGCAGAGAAAACACGCCGCAGTTCTCAAAATACTGCGCCGGCGTCACGCCATTGCGGGCAATGCATTCGTTGTGCTCGCTCTCGGTCTCGGACAGGTGCAGATGCAGACGCAGGCCATGCTCGCGTGCATAGTCCGCCGCGCCGCGGACGCTTTTTTCAGTCGTCGTGTATTCCGCGTGGATCGAAAGCTCGACGTGGACCAGCGGATGGCCGGCGAACCGCTCGGAAAGCTCGCCCATCGTTTTGCAGATCGGCAGCTCGTCGAACCGGCTGTCGTCACTGCAGGTGAGGGCGGGGGAGAGATTGACCTTCATTCCCGCGTCGGAAAAGGCTTCACCCATCGCCATCGTGAAAAAGTACATGTCCGACGCCGAAACCGTCCCGCCGCGCGCCATCTCCATACAGGCCAGCAGCGTGCCGTAATAGACGTCGTCCGCCGTCAGCTTGTCCTCGGCGGGGAAAATACGCTCGGTCAGCCAACGCATCAGCGGCAGATTTTCCCCGTAGCCGCGCAGAATCGTCATCGGTGAGTGCGCGTGCGCATTGTAGAAGCCGGGCGTGAGCAGATTGCCGCCGCAGTCGACTGTATCCGCTGTCTCGCCGCTTTTTCCCTTGTCCGCGATGCTGACGATTTCGCCGCCGCGTATGCCGACCTCCGCGTCCTTGCAAACGGTTCCGTCCGGCAGCAGTAAAACGGCGTTTTTCAAAAGTGTATCCAACAGGAAAGCCATGCACAATCCTCCTGATAAACATATTACTATGATTATAACACATAAAAAATAGGATTTCAACCGTTTTCCCTTGCAAAAGGCCGTCTCGGGTGCTAAAATAAAAAAGCAGGCACCGGACTGTGGCTCGGATGCCTGAGGCATTGAAAAAATAAAAGGAGCAGAAACAGATGTGTACCGACCGATTTCTTTTCGGGGAAGAACGCGAATCTCCCCTCCGCATTACGGACGGCGTCTTTGTCCCCGCCTCAGACGTCGATCCCGAATTCGTCCGTGAAAAAAAGGATGGGCTGATTTTTCTCGACGCGCTTGCACCGCAGTTCCGCATTTCGGGCATCCGTCATCCAAAGGAGAACGGCAACGAGTATTACCGGCTCGATGCCTCCAAGCGGACGTCTTATTCTCCGGCCAACGCCTCGCTTGCCGAATGCACCGCCGGCGCGCAGATCCGCTTCCGCACCGACGCGGAGAAGATGACCGTGCGCATCTCCCTGCGCGGCGCCATCGCCGGTATGCATCATTTTACCGACCGCGGCGCTTACGGCATTGATCTTTATACCGGCACCGGCACCAAGCGCACTTACCTCGGTGCAATGATGCAGACCTTTGCCGACAGTCCCGTTTATAACGAACAGACCATTGCCCTGCCCTCCGGCATGCAGGAGGTCACAATCAACCTTCCGCTTTACGGCGGCGTCAACAGCTTCGTCATCGGCCTGCCGGAGAATGCGCTTCTCGGCCTGCCGCTGCCTCGTGCGGTTGAAAAGCCGATCGCTTTCTACGGCAGCTCCATCACGCAGGGCGGCTGTGTGTCGCGGCCCGCCAATATGTATTCGCATATCCTCTGCCGTCTGCTGGATGCCGACTGCCTGAATCTCGGCTTCTCCGGCTCCGCGATGGGAGAACAGTCCATTGCCGAATATCTCGCCACGCGGGAGATGAGCGCGTTTGTGATGGATTACGATTATAATTCCACTTCGCTTGAATCGCTTGAAAAGACGCATTATCCGTTTTATAAAACCGTTCGCTCCGCTCATCCCGAACTGCCGATCCTTATTGTTACGCATCCCTATTATCACGCCGAACGCGAGAACGATAAGGCGCGCAAGGATGTTATCCGCGAAACGGTGCGCCGCGCCGTCGAGGAGGGCGACACCCATGTCGAGTTTGTCGACAGCGAGCTGTTCTTCCCCCTGCAGATGCGCGACCTCTACGCCGTCGACGCACTCCACCCGAACGACCTCGGTCAGTTTATGATGGCGCGCGCCATTTATCCCGTTCTTGAAAAGGCGCTGCTCCGAGAAGCATGATTGACAAAAAAGCCGATTTGTGTTATCCTGTGTTTGGGACAAAACATCGAAGGCTCAAAATGCTTTCGAGAAGCTTTGCATGCTTTGCAGTTTGGAAAGGAGAAGTGTTGCCGCATGAAAAAGATCCTGCGTTCCGTTTCGCTGCTTTTGGCGTTTGTCTTTGCGGTGTCCCTGCTCGCTGCCTGCGATACCGTTGAACAGGCAAGGGAATCCGAATCTGCCGGTTCCGGCGGCGCGGCGGTCGTTTCCATAGGCGCAGAGTGCGTTTCCGGCGTTTTGGAAGAAACCGTTTCCGATGTTGCCGAAAGCACGATTTCGGAAAGCCCGGCCGTATCTGAAGCGGCGGAAGGCGGTTTTCCCGATATATACCGGGATTGGTGCGGTATGACTGTTGATATCCTTGCCGCAAGCTGCGGCGGGCATTCGCTGTATGAATACGGTGTCTCGGGATTGAAAGATGAGTCGCATGCCGATGCGATCAGCACGGCGTTTCGGCAGCGCGCCGAACGGATCGAACGGGAATACGGCCTGGTTGCCGAAGTGACGCTGACAGAAGGGATTGGCGAGGCGGCGGATACCATCCTGCAGCAGCACCTTGCCGGCCTTGATGATTATCAACTTGTTGCGGATGGGCTGTTCTTTCTGCTTCAGCCCAATATGGCGGGTGTTTTGCAGGATTTTTATGAGATCGGGGAAGGCTGTCTCGACCTCGGTGCGGATTATTGGGATTAGGACGCCGTCCGGGCGCTGACTTATGACGGGCGGTTAACGGTTCTGACCGGCGATGCGGTTGCTTCCGATGACGCTGCTACGGTTGTACTGTACTGTAACCGTGATCTTCTGGAGAAAAACGAACTCGCCGATCCTGTCGAGCTGGTTGAAGAGGGGAATTGGACGGTCGACGCGCTGTATGAGATGTGCAGACAGACTGCGACTTGGGTCAGCGACGGGTTCTATATGTCTTTTGAACCGGAAGACGGCGATATCTGGGGCATGGTCTGCCCCGCTTGGACTGGCAGCGCCCTGATGTATGCCGCGGAACAGACGAAGACCGAAAAGGACGCATCCGATCGACCCGTTCTTCGTCTCGACGATGCGCGGAACGTCGCTGCATGGCAGAAAATTGCCGCGATGCTGACAGATAAAAGCTGCATCGGCGTGGCAGAGAATTACGGCAAGCCGAGCGCCGTTGTGGAGAATATGTATACGTTCTTTACGGAAGGAAGCGCACTTTTTATGCCCGGGCCGCTCTCGCTTCTTGAGACCGGGATGCCGGATTGTGTTTCTTTTTCGCTCGGCCTTCTGCCGTTGCCTAAGCTGGACGAGCGGCAGGCGGATTACATTTCCCCGGTCGACGCGTATCGGACAACCTTCTTTGCCGTTCCCGGCACGAATCCGGAACCTGCAGCCGCCTGCTGTCTGCTGGAAGCGATGGCATGCTATGGCAAGGAAATGTGCAGTGATGTCTATCTGGATGAACTGGCAGACGCTTCACCGTCCGAAGCGGAGAGGAATATGCGTATGCTTGCGTCCGTGCTTTCCCGCCGCGCCTATGATCTCGGTGCACTTTATTTACCGGATGAGGTCAAGTTCGGGTTGGGAGGCTTTTATACAAGTCTGCTCGGCAGTTCCACCGCCGACCTTCTTCCGGCCTATGAGAGTCAAAAGGATGCCTTTCAGGCGGCGCTGGAAGATGCGGCGGAATCCATCCGGCAGGCTTGGGACAACGTTTCGCCAGGCGCCTGAAGATTCGGCGGCTTCCGCAGCGGAAAGCGGCGCGGACAGTCAAAATTCTGTTGACAAATCTTTTTCGCTGTGCTATACTATTTTCATTCAAATATAACAGAGAGTGGGTCAAAATGCTCTCGGAAATGAATTCAGAAAGGGGTACATCGTTTTTATGAAGAAAACAGCGAAGATTCTCTGTCTGCTGCTTGCCGTGCTGATGCTTGCGACGCTCGCTGCGGCCTGCGATACGGAGACCGGGGAAACCTCGAGCGCTGCGGCTTCCGGTACTACGAGTACCGAAACGGAAGGTTTCCGGCTCGAAAAACAGGACTGGGGGGGGGTAACGATTAATATCCTTACCCATAACGCACGCGATTACGCGCTCTATGAGTTCGGCACGCCTGCTCAGGAAACCGAGATTGAGAGCGATAATGTCAGTACCGCGTTTCAGGAGCGTACCAATCTGCTGGAGGAGGAATACGGTCTGACGACGCAGGTTCATTTTACGGAAGGCGGCATTGGTGCGCCGACTAATGAGATCGAACAGCAGATCATTGCCGGCTTGAGCGAATATGACCTTGTGGCCGACGGTATTACGTACTTGACCAAGCTCGGCACACAGGAGTATTTCTGGAATTATTACGACATTGACAACGGCTATATCGATCTCAACGCCGATTACTGGGATCAGTCGGCAATTGAAGATCTTGCGATTGCCAACAAGCTCTATTACATCACAGGCGAGGCGGTTGTTTCCGACAACGCGGCGACCTGGGCGCTGTACTACAACAAGGACCTTCTGGAAGACTATGGTCTCACCAGCCCCGTGGAGCTGGTCGACGCGGGGACGTGGACCGTTGATGCGCTTTACGAAATGTGCAAATCGGTAGCCACCAAGGTCAGCTCCGGCGATACGATGTCCTATGAGCCGGGCGACGGCGATATCTGGGGTATGGTCGCGCAGGCGTATGACGGCTTGGCCTTTATGTGGGGCGCCGAGCAGGCGATGATCACCAAGGATGAGGATGACCTGCCCATTATGCGTATTCTTGATGAGCGCAACGTCAGTGCCTGGCAGACCATCAGCGAGATGCTGTATGACAAGTCCTGTGTCGGCGTGGCCGACCTGTTCGGGAATTGGGCGGATATGTATGAAAATGAATCGCAGATCTTTACAAATGGCAATGCTGCCTTTATGCCCGGCGCCATCACCGTTCTGGACGGCGAAGCGATGAACAATTCGGATGTCCGTTTTGGTATCCTGCCGATGCCGAAGCTGGACGAGAACCAGGAAGAGTATGCAACCTCCTGTACCGTGTACTATGCGACCTTCTTCTCGATTCCGACCTCTAATGTAGAGAAGTTGGATGCGACCTGCTACCTGCTCGAAGCCATGGCCTATTATGGGCAGGAAATGTGTACGTACGAGTATTATGATAAGACGCTCAAGCTCAAGCGGATGGAAGACCCCGAGGATGAGCGGATGCTCGACCTCCTGTTCCAAAACCGTACCTTTGATCTCGGCGCCGTTTATGACTGGGCAGGACCGACGGCGGGCATGCTGCAGTTCTACACCGGTATGATCGGGCAGACAAGCTCGGATATCATCTCTTCTTATGAATCAAAGCGGGATTCCTTCCAGGCGGCGATTGATGCGACCATCGATACTTTTACAAAATAGCTGATTAAGCAAAACGGGGCGGACATAAGTCCGCCCCTCTTTTTTGCTTTCAGCCGAGCAGCATACGCTTGAGTCCCAGGTAGTCCGCCGGTGTCAGCCTTCCGTCTCCGTTGACGTCGCCGTTGCGTTGGCTTTCCGGCCCGAGCGTTTGAGAAAGCACAAAGTGCCGCTTGAGCAGCAGATAGTCCGCCACCGTCGTTGCGCCGTCCAGATTGACGTCGCCGCTCGCTGCCGCAAGCAGAATGCGCAGGAGTTTCGTCGTCTGCATCGTATGGACTGTGCCGCCGGTTCCGTTTGGAGCGGTAAGCCAGACTCTTGCCCCCGGCGCCGTCAGCAGACACAGCTCCGGTTCGACTCTGCCTGTGATCGATACGAACCGCACCGTCGTCGCCACCACGTTGTCTTCTACATACCGCGCCTGTAAATAAGCGCCTGCGCAGTCTGCATAGAGGTTGTAGCCTGCCTGAATCGGATGGAGGCCTGCCGGCTCGAGCAGCAGGGTAAGGTCCCTGCCCCAGAATTCCGCGAATAGGTCGACAAGCCCTGTTCCATATGCGGAGGCGATTTCGCGCACCTTGGCGCAGTAACGGTTGAGATAGGCATTGACCCCGCCGTAAGCCGTGTAGTCGCTTTCCGGATGGACCGGGTTGGTATAATAGCCTGACTCTTCCACGCAATTTGGCGTAATCAGAATTACCTCTGCATCGGCCCGCTGCGCTTCGGTGACAAAATAGGTGATGTTCTCCGCAAAGCGTTCGACCGATACCCGCGGGTTCCTGTGGTCGGCGTGCACCTGGTCGTTCATCCCGAAGCAGATGAACACGTAATCGGGCGACTGCGCCAGCACGTCGGCTTCGAACCGCGCCCGTGCCATCTCCGACGTCTCGCCGCCTACGCCCGCGTTGACGGCTTCCAGCCCAAAGCGCAGCGCAAGCTGCCGGCACCAGCCGAACGAAGCCGTCAGACTGTCCCCGAAAAAGACCGCCTTTTTGCCGAGCAGCGGCTCGTTTCCATCCGCAAGCCGGAACGTTACCGTGTCCGAATAGCGCACTTCTGTCCCGTGGACCGATGCGACACAGATGCGGTATGCGCCGTTCCCCAACGCGGCCGTCGTCTCTTCGGGCAGTGTGTAGGACGTTCCGTCCACGGGTACGGCATTCGCCGCGAGCGGCCCGTTCTCCCCATTTTCAATGTAGCGGATGTTGACCGTGTAGTAGTCCGCGCCGGATACCGCTGTCCAGTGGATTGTTACGTCACCCGCCGCCAGTACGTTCCCGTCGGCCGGCGCCGTAATGACCGGCTTTTCACCGGCAGCCGTTCCGGGAAGCGTCCACAGCGGCGCCGCCAGCAGGATTGCCAGCAGCAGGCAAAATGCTTTTTTCATAAACGACTCCTTTTTCAAGCTCATTTCCGCAGGAAACTCTTGCTTTTTTGTTATTTTTGTTATATAGTAGGGTATATTCACAAAGGGAAATAAGAAAGGGAGACCGACATGCTCAAAACGTTCAGCGGTAGCTGGTTTGAATTCCAGCACCACAACCCGCCGGAGGGGAAGTATTGGAACCCCGTCTGCCGCGCCTTCTCAGAGGAACAGTGGCGCGAAAAGGTACGCGAGATGAAATCGCTCGATATGAAATATATCGTGCTCCTTTGCACCAGTCTCGTCTATGAGGACTATGCCGAGGCTTATTTCAAGACCGACATCTATCCGTTTGCAAAAAACTTCGGCTGCGCCGACCCCATCGCCGCGCTGATGGATGAGGCGTCGAAGTGCGGGATGAAGGTGTTCGTCTCGGTCGGCTATTACGGACCGTGGACGCATACGCATGAGAATATGACCAGCCGTGACGTTGAGAAGCGCGCATTCCGGTCGATGGAGGAGCTGTACGCCCGCTTCGGCCGTTACGACAGCTTCTTCGGCTGGTATTACCCGGATGAAAGCGGGATCGAGCACCACATTGACCCGGATTTCATTGATTATATCAACCGCTATTCAGCGTTTGGACGCAGTCTCGGCAAGGATTTGCGCATCCTCGTCGCACCCTACGGCACCAACCATCTTGCTGCGGACGATGAATACGTCAAACAACTGGAGACCATCGACGCCGATTATATCGCGTATCAGGATGAGGTCGGCGTCCATAAATCGCAGCCCGAAGACACCGCCGCTTATTATGAGGCGCTGCGCAGGGCGCACGATAAGGCCGGCCGCGCCGCGCTCTGGGCGGATATGGAACTGTTCGATTTTGAAGGCGACGTCTACCGCAGCGCGCTTGTTCCGTCAAACATCGACCGTCTCGAACGCCAGCTTGCTTCCGTCTCGCCCTACTGCGATGAAATCCTCGTTTATCAGTACATGGGGATGATGAACCGCCCCGGCACCATCGCCTACTGCGGTCATCCCGATTCGGTGGAATACTACCGTGCGTATAAGGAACTTTTCGACCGCATTCGTGCAGGCGAGAAATAAAAAGGAAAGCGCTTGCCGTCAGGGAGACATTTCGTAAGGACTTGTCTCCTTGACGTTTTGCGGGATAAAATCCGCTTTCGGCCGGCAGTACGCTGTGTCTGCGCGGGTTTCAGACTGCTGGAAAGCGCTTCGTCGTCGCGGCTCCCGCAGATTCCGGAACGCTGCCGGTTGCCTTCCCTTTGCGCAAGGAAGAAGAGCGTTTTGACAAATATCCTCTTTATGCAATCGCTCCGTTTTGTGTCCTCGAATATGCTGAAACGTCCGTTTTTCTACTCCTCATTATAGCAAAAAACAGACTGAAAAGCAATATGCCGGACTGTCAAAAAGTTCTATTGGGGCTTTGCGCCAAACCCCATTCAGGGAACTTTTTGGAAAAAGTCCCCTGAAAATCCTCAAAAAGTTCTGGAAAAGAGGATTTTGAAGGGCGAGCGCCCGTAAGCGAAGCATAGGTGAAATCCCGCAACCCCTTGTTCGACAGGCTGAATGCCCGATAAAAGCCGAAGGGATTAGGCGGCGGGTGACTTTGTTGGCTTCTTTATTTCTTTAGGCTTTTTGCTTATCTCTTCTCTACGCCTTACGCCGGCTTTGCCGGCGTAAGGCGTAGAAAGGGAATGGCGTTGAATCGGTTGAATGTCGGCTTTAAAAGCATTTCTTACTTTTTATGTCCTACGCCCGCATAGCGGGCGTAGGACATTTGTGTAAAAAACAGCACTTTTTTGATGCGTGCCGCGTTCCCTTTTATGCCCAACGCCCGCATAGCGGGCGTTGAGGATTCGTGTAAAACGAAACTTATTTATTGTGCGCCGTTCTCCTCCAATGCCCCACGTCGGCTTTGCCGACGTGGGGCATAAAAAGGAGAGAAAAGGCATAATGCTATTCGGGAAATTTCAAATATATATGCCTAACGCCGGCTTTGTCGGCGTTAGGCATAGGGAATATACGAAAGTTTGCGATTCCGCTTTTCTTTTTCGAGCGTCGTCCCGCGCAGCGGGACGACGCTCGAATTCAAAGGATAACACAGTAAACGGGTTTATGTGTATGTCCCACACCCGCGTAGCGGGCGTTGGGCATTCGCGTAAAGCGGAACTTATAAAACAACGTTATTTTCATTCTATGCCTTACGCCGGCTTTGCCGGCGTAAGGCATAGGAAAGAGATAGCGCTGAATTGGGTGGAATATTGGTTGGCTTTGGCCGCGTTGTTTATTCTTTTATGCCCCACGTCGGCAAAGCCGACGTGGGGCATAATAGGAGAGAAAAGGCCAAAGAGATTAAAAGGCGGGTTGTTTTGCCGTCGTATTTCTTAAAGCTTTTTGCTTATTTCTTCTCTATCCCCCTCGTCCGCTATGCGGGCGTCGGGGATTCGCACAAAACGGAACTTATTTTATCATGCGCCGCCTTTCTCCAATGCCCCACGCCGGCTTTGCCGGCGTGGGGCATAAAAGGAGAGAAAAGGCCGAAGGGATTAGGCAGCGGGTGACTTTGCCGACTTCTTTTTTTCTTTAAGCTTCTTGCTCGTCTTTTCTCTATCCC
>CAJFRY010000020.1 GCA_904419545.1 Candidatus Woodwardiibium gallinarum | reverse complement strand
TACTCCCGATGTCCTGTCCGAGAAATCGGAGGGACATCGTGGAGGGACATTAAAAACCATTTACATATTGAGTTGTCAAAAACCTTGATAAATCAAGGGGTTCCGCCACAGTGGTATGAAACGGCGAAGTAGATTTTGAGTCTGTTTCGTCTGCCAAACGCTGGCATCATATACTTTTTTTATTATACCACACGCTTTTCCGAATTTCAATAGGTAAATCAAATTTTCCGCATAACATTTTGTAGAGCCACAATAGAAATTGGACAGTAGAGAAAGAATAGAAAATAAAAAAGTAGAAGGACAGAGCCTTCATAGGGTATAGTTAAGTTGCAACACCAAATAACCCAAAAAGGAGCCCTGTCCCTTATGAGTAAAAGTATAACACAAGACATGCGGTATCGGCAATCCCTAATGCAGTATGCAGCCAAATATGGCGTAAGCCGTGCGAGCTGGAAATACAACAAAAGCCGGTCGTATATCTACTTCCGGAAGGCACGCTGGGATGGAAGCGTGGCATCTCTGGCCCGTCAGTCCAAACGCCCGCATCACCATCCAAACCAGCATACAGAGGCGGAACTAAAGCTCATCCGAGATATGCGAAGACGGAATCCAACACCGGGAATGGTGGAACTCTGGAACCGGCTTCGAAAACGTGGGTATACCCGCTGTCCGAAAAGCTCGTTCCGGGTCATGCGCAAACTGGGAATGTTCCCGCAGCCCAAACCCAAAACGCCTTACAAAGCAAAACCATACGAGCAGATGCAGTATCCCGGCCAGCGCGTACAGGTGGATGTGAAAGTGGTGCCGCTGAAATATTTAGCAAACCCGGATGAACGCCTGTATCCGTATACCGCAATCGACGAATACACACGCCTGCGCTATCTGGGCGCCTACCCGGAACAGAGTACCTATTCTTCCGCCGATTTCCTGGAAAAAATGGCAGCATGGTTCAAGCGCCGCGGTGTGCGGGTAGAGTGTGTGCAGACAGACAACGGATTTGAATTTACCAACCGCTTCTCCAACAGTAAACGAGAGCTGCCCACACGCTTTGAACTGACCGCTGCACGGCTTGGAATCCGGCACAAGCTAATCCCCCCGTCACAACGGCAAAGTAGAACGCAGCCATCGGGAAGGCCGGAAGCGTTTCTACAACACGCACCGTTTCTTCTCTCTTGCCGATTTTGGTGCGCAGCTCACTACTCGCCAAAACCGCTCCAACGACTTACCTTTGCGCCCTCTTGGCTGGCTCTCTCCGAAAGAAAAACTTGCTGCTTTCTTTGAATCTCTCCCTGTCCAACTTGTTTGACAAACCTACAAGTACAACCGTAAAAGCAAACAGTCTCATCTTGACAAAACGATATTTTTGTGATAATATAATTCTTAAAATGGAAAGGAGATGGTTTTGTGGATCCGCTTCCACGAAGTAGTACGTGTATTGCTGCGCAAAAGCCTTTCAGATGCGGCAAATGTGTTTTGGACAGACTGCGCCTCTTCATCGCAGTTTTGAATTGATACCATTCGCAGTCGTCAAACGCATTTTGGATTATTTTGGAGGCTTGATTTATGTCAGATATTGTTCGACAATTGCTTTTGCAGCTTATACTTATTCTGTTAAACGCTTTCTTTGCCGCGACAGAAATCGCGGTCATTTCCCTGAATGAAAAGAAAGTAAAGGCCAGGGCTGAAGACGGTGACAAGAAAGCCGTCAAGATGCTGAAAATGATTGAAGAGCCGACACGGTTTCTTTCTACCATTCAAATCGGCATCACCCTCGCGGGCTTTTTAGGCTCCGCGTTTGCGGCGGATAACTTTGCGGAAAGGCTTTCCGGCTTTTTTGTGGAGACCTTTGATATATCGGCTTCTCAGGCCGGTTTGGTCAATACCGCTGCTGTTATTGTGATTACGCTTATTCTTTCCTACTTTACCCTTGTGCTCGGTGAGCTTGTTCCCAAGCGCGTGGCAATGAAGCATAAGGATAAGCTTGCCGAAGCCGTATGCGGACTGATTTCCGCCCTTGCGGTTATCCTGAAACCGATCATATGGCTGCTGACCGTTTCCACAAACGGTGTCCTCCGACTGTTTGGTATCGATCCCCATGAGAAAGATGAGCCGGTTTCCGAGGAGGACATCGTGCTTTTGCTGGATGCGGGCGCTGATGAAGGAAGCCTGAATCAAAACGATATTGAGTATATCAAAAATGTTTTTAAGCTCGACGGGATGACCGCTGAAGACGTGATGACTCCGCGCAGGTCCATTGTCCTCATTCCTCAGGACGCGAGCAGCGATGACATTCTGGAAACGATTGAGGCCGAAGGCTATTCCCGTATTCCCGTATATGCCGACACGAAGGACAACATCATCGGCATACTGCATACCCGTGACTATCTGCTCAAGCATACCCGTCCCGATTTTAAGCTCGAGGACGTAATGTTCCAGCCTGCCTTTGTGCCGACGACGGCGCATCTGGACGCATTGTTTAAGGATATGCAGAAGGAGCACAACCATATCGTCGTGGTGGTCAACGAGTACGGCGAGACGGCCGGCATTGTTACGATGGAGGATATTCTCGAAGAGATCGTCGGTGAGATCTGGGACGAGCGTGATGAGGCTGTCGAGGATATCGTTCAAATTGATGAAAGCACTTACCGTGTGCTCTGCTCAACCAATATCGAAGATTTCTTTGAATTTTTCAATTTGGAGCCGGTTGAAGACATTGAAGCGACGACTGTCAATGGATGGATGACTGAGCAAATCGGCAGCATCCCTGCGCAGGGCTATACGTTTGATTATGCAAATCTTGCGATAACCGTTACCAAAGCTGATGACCTGATGGCGCATGAAATCGTTGTCAGGGTCAACGAAAAAGCGGAAAATGAGGCGGAAGAAGCCGCATAAACCGTTGCTTCAAACAAAAATTGCCGGGGATAGCAGCTGAATTGCTTTCCCCGGCATTTTTTATTCAAACTGTGAATTGTACAATGAACCGTAAAATCCGCCGAGACGAACCAGATCATCATGCGTGCCGCTTTCGATCACGCGGCCGTCTTTTAGAACAAGGATGAGATCGGCATCCCGCACTGTGGAGAGCCGGTGTGCAATCACGAAGCAGGTGCGGCCGCGCATCAATTCGTTCATCGCCTGCTGGATTTTGATTTCCGTCCGCGAGTCGACATTGGAGGTCGCCTCATCAAGGATGAGCATGCTCGTATTCGACAGCATGGCGCGCGCAATGGTGATAAGCTGGCGCTGTCCCTTGGATATGTTTACGCCGTCGTCGGACAGCATTGTGTTATAACCGTCAGGCAGGCGTTCGATATATGAATCGATCCGCGCGGATTTGGCTGCTGCACGTACTTCCTCCATAGTCGCATTTTCGCGGCCGTAAACGATATTTTCAAAAATCGTGCCGCAGAACAGCCAAGTGTCTTGTAAAACCATTGTGTATGCACGGCGCAGCGAATCACGCTGCACCTCACGGATTTCGTGCCCGTCAACCAGAATACGGCCGCTGTTGACATCATAAAAACGCATCAGCAGATTGATGATGGTTGTTTTGCCTGCGCCTGTCGGGCCGACGATGGCAATTGTTTGGCCCGGATTGGCACGAACCGAAAGCGATTTGAGGATGGGCTTTTCGGGCGTATAACCGAAGTTGACGTCTTCCACCTCCACCCTTCCCTCTGCATTGGACAACGGAAGCGCACCCGGAACATCCGCGATTTCGGGCTGCTCATCGATAATACGGAAAATGCGTTCCGCTGCGGCGAATGCCGACTGGAATTCATTAAGAATGTTGGCAAATTCATTGATCGGGCCGGCGAATTTGCGCGAATACTGTACGAACTGCGCCACGCCGCCGAGCGTAATGAAGAACAGTGAGCCGGGAACGGCTGTACCGCTCTGCGAAAACATATAAAGCATACCGCCGAAGATCATCACCAGAGAGATCGACAGGTTATTGATAAAATTGACCGACGGGCCGAGCGCGGCACCGTAATATTCGGCGTTGTAATACGCGTCCATGGCTTCACGGTTCCGCGCAGCGAAGCGGCTGCTGATTTCATCCTCACGTCCGTAAGCCCGGATTGTTGCGCCGCCGGAAAGCATCTCTTCCGCGTAACCGTTGAGCTCGCCGAGCTTTTGCGAACGCAGATGAAACAGCGGACGCACACGTTTGGCACGGAACCTGGTGAAAAAGATGGAAATCGGCACCGTAATGGCAAATACCGCGATGAGCGGCTTTGAAATCTGCCACATAAAAATCAGCGATCCAATCACGGTATAAATACTCGTCATCACCTGTACCAAGTCGTTTGAAAGCGATGCGTTGACGGTATCAATATCGTAAGAGATGCGGCTGATGATGTCGCCGGTGGTATGTGTATCGAAGTAACTGACTGGCAGCGAGGTGAGTTTTTCGAAAAGCTGTTTTCGCATTGTATAAACAATACGTTGGCTGAGCAGGATCATTAAAATGGCAAGCACATAGGATAAAACGGCCGATGCGGCGTAGCAGACCAGCATCCGGCCGACATTCGTCCAGACTGCTTCAAAATTGACGCCGCTTTCCGCCGCAATGGCATCAATGGCCTCGCCGGAATAGCTTGGCCCCATCAGCGAAAGCTGGTTGGAGGCAAGCGTCAGCAAGACAGCCAGCAGGAACAGCGGCCAGTATTGAAGGATATAACCTCCAAGCCGGAGCAAGAGGCCCTTCTTTGTTTTACGGTCAAGTTTTTTTGCCGGGCCCGCAGCGGGGCCGTTTCCCGCGCCTGCCGGGCCGTTGGCGCGTATATCACGTGCCGGTCCACCCTTATTCAACCAACGCACCTCCCATCTGCGATTCGCTGATTTCCCGATACTCGCTGCAATGCTTCATCAGTTCTTCATGACTGCCCAAACCGATGATATGTCCTTCTTCGAGAACAAGAATTACGTCGCAGTCCTTCACAGAACTGACACGCTGTGCAACGGTGACAATGGTCGTTCCTTTCATTTGTTCCGCCAGCGCGCGGCGCAGGCAGGCGTCTGTTTTATAATCGAGTGCTGACGAACTGTCATCCAGTACAAGGATATCCGGGTGCGCCGCCAGCGCGCGGGCAATGAGGATGCGTTGTTTTTGCCCGCCGGAGACGTTGGTTCCCTTCTGGGAAAGCACATGCCCGTACCCTTCCGGAAATGCAGTGATAAAATCGTCGGCCTGCGCGGTTTTGGCAGCTTCGACGATCTGCTCGTGTGAAAGCATACGGCCAAAACGAATGTTTTCTTCAATCGTGTCGGAATATAAGAAGTCATTCTGCATTGCCGCGCCGAACATCGAGGAAAGCTCCTCGCGCGGAATGGTGCGGACGTCACGTCCGTTGATGCGCACGCTGCCGGAGCCGACATCGTAGAACCGCTGCAGCAGCCGGACAACAGTGGATTTGCCGCTGCCTGTAGCGCCGATTATGCCCAGCGAGCCGCCGCGCGGTACCGAAAAGCTGATATCGGTGAGGTCGTTGCCCGCGCCCTTATAGGAAAAACTGACGTGATCGAATACAATATGTGCGTCCGATTCTGTGCGCGGAAAGGTTTTTTCGCTCTGCTGCGCCATATCCTCGCCGACGGCAAGCACTTCACCGATACGCTTGGCAGAGGCGGCGCATTTGGTTTGCATCACGAAAATACGCGTCACCGACATCATTGCCATGGAAATCAGCGTGAAATACTGCATAAACGCGATGACTGTCTCCGGGTCGGAAAGATGGTTGGCCACGCGCGACGCACTTAACGCGACTACGGCCACGATGCCTACATTCATCAGCAACGTCATTACGGGGTTGACAATCCCCATTACGATACCGGCCCATTTTTCGTCTCCGATGAGCACCTTGTTGGCGGCGTCGTATCGGCGGTGTTCGTAATCGGATTTCGAGAGCGCTTTGATAACGCGGATACCCTGTACATCCTCGCGAACAATTCGGATCATCTTATCCACCGAGCGTTGCACCTTCGTGTAGAGCGGCACGCCTTTTTTGGAAATGAAATAAACCGTGACAAAGATAAACGGCAGAATGGCTATCATCGCCAGCGCAAGATAGCTGTCCATCAGCAACGTGATGGCGATGCCGCCGATCAGCAGCATCGGCGCACGAATCCCCATCCGCAGCATCATACTGACAAAGCTGTGTACGTTGTAGGTGTCTGTTGTGATGCGTGATTCGAGAGACGGCAGTGTAATTGCGTCGGTTTGTGCGGCGGAAATGCGGATGGATTTGTCGAAAAGATCCTGTCGCATGCTCAGCGAAAAATCGCAGGCTACACGCGCTGCGATTCGGTTGGCGATGATGTTGCACCAGAGCGCTCCCCCGGCGCAGAGAATCATCACTGCGCCCCATAAAACGATCAGCCCGACGTCCTCCTTGACGACAACGTTTTTGAGAATATGGCTCAATATGTACGGCAGTATCAATTCCACGAGCGTGCCGAGTATTTTGATTGCAATGCCGACCGACATCCTTCCGTAAGAAGGACGAAGATAGGAAAACATAATATTCATGGGGGGATACCTCACCGAAATGCCGAAATCGTCAAACGTACTAATTTTATTATTATAATCTCTTCTGCACGTTTTGTCAACCGAAAGCCACATCTAAAACCATCATCATTGTAAAGCCGAGCGCAAAAAACAGTGTTCCGAGGTCGGAATGTCCGCCCGCTGACATCTCGGGAATCAGTTCTTCTACCACGACGTAAATCATTGCACCGGCGGCAAATCCGAGCAAATAAGGCAGCGCGGGCACAAGGATGTGGGCCGCAAGAATCATCAGCAGCGCGCCAAGCGGTTCAACGACGCCGGTCAGCAGTCCGTAGCCAAACGCTTTCGGCTTGCTGAAGCCTTCGGTACGCAGCGGCATCGACACGATTACGCCTTCCGGAAAGTTCTGGATGGCGATACCGAGAGAAAGCGTCAGCGCGCCGGCTGCAGTGAGCTGCGCGCTGTCCGAAGCAAGTCCCGCGTAAAGCACGCCGATGACCATTCCCTCCGGTATATTATGCAGAAGCACCGCGAGCGTAAGCATCGTCGTGCGGCGCAGTCGGTTTTTGGGCCCCTCCGCCTGTTCGCTTTTTTGGTGCAGGTGCGGAATTACGCGGTCGAGCAGCAAAAGAAACAGGATTCCAATCCAGAATCCAACCACCGGCGGCACAAAAGACCACGCACCCATTCCGTCCGACTGCTCGAGCGAAGGGATCAGCAGACTCCAGATCGAAGCCGCCGTCATTACGCCGGCGGCAAAGCCGGTCATTGCGCGGCGCAGTGAATCGCCCAATTCCTTTCGCATAAAAAATACGCATGCGGCGCCGAGCGCCGTACCTAAGAACGGGATGAGGATCCCTCTCCACATCATAGCCGTCATATGCCTTTCCCTCTTCCTTGGTTTTCAGATCAAAAAGCCTTCGATGATCTTGGCTTCGGCTTCCTGCTCGGTCAAACCGAGCGTTTGGAGCTTTAAGAGCTGTTCGCCCGCAATTTTCCCGATGGCCGCCTCATGGATAAGCTGTGCGTCGCCATTGCGCGCATTGAGCGAAGGGGAAGCGTCGACGATTCCGTTGCCGGCGATGATCGCATCACAGGCCGAGTGCCCGGTACAGGGAGCGTTGCCGAAAATTACGGACTCGTAGGACTGGCGGGAATCGTCGCGCGCGACCGAGCGTGAAACGAGATCCACACCCGAGCCGGCTCCGTTCAGCTCCACGCGGAAATGCGTTGTCGCTTCCTGCCGTCCCTCGGTCAGGATACGTTCGCGGATGAGCAGCTTTGCGCCCGCTTCAAGGGCGGCCTCGGTCTTGCGGACCGAGCGGTCTACGCCGCCGATCTGCACCGTATCCATTTCGAGAACAGCGTCTCTTTCCAGTTCCGCCTCGGTGACGGGGTCAATGCTGCGGATGCCGTCGCCGCCGGTGCCGATGTGCTTTTCCACATATTTGACATGTGCGCCGCGCGCGAGGAAGAAACGATGGATGCCGTTGTGCCGGGCAGGCTCGCCGTGCTCCGTATGAACGCCGCATCCGGCGACGATGACGACGTCCGCCCCTTCGCCTATATAAAAGTCGTTATAGACCAGATCATCCACACCGCCATGCGTTACGCAGGCGGGAATTGCCAGCGTTTCGCCCTTTGTTCCCGGGCGGATGCGGATATCCAGTCCCGGCTTGTCGGTTTTCTTTTCGATTTTGATGTTTTCACTGCTGCGCATATCCGCGCATTTTCCGTTTTCGCGAATGCTGTATGCACCGCCGAAGTCGGCTTTGCCGCCGGTAATCAGCCGAAGCAGCTTTTTTGTTGTTTCATTCATGGAAAACCGCCTCCTGTTTGTGGCAGGCGCGGACGGCGCTGTCTGCCCTTAGCACGTTGTTCAGCATATGCTCTGCCGGCCCCGATTCGGCGACGGAACCGCCGTCTACCAGCAGGATCTCGTCCGCTGCACGCAGGATGCGCTCCTGATGTGAAATAATGATCATCGTTCCCTTCAGTTCACGGCGGATGTCCTGAAAGGTCTGGATCAGGCTGGAGAAGCTCCAGAGGTCGATGCCGGCCTCCGGCTCATCAAATACCGTCAGGTTGGTATGGCGCGCAAGCACGGTAGCGATCTCTATGCGCTTCATTTCCCCGCCGGACAGGGTAGCGTCCGCCTCGCGGTTGCAATATTCATGCGCGCAAAGCCCCACCTTGCTGAGGACGTCGCACAACCCACATTCATCAATCTTACCGCCGGCCGCTGTTTCGATGAGCTGACGGACGGTCAGTCCCTTGAAGCGAACCGGCTGCTGAAATGCGTAGCTAATGCCTTTGCGCGCGCGCTCGGTCACATTCAACTCTGTGATATCCTCGCCATTGAGCAGGATGCGGCCGGAAAGCGGCTTTTCCAACCCGGCGATGATGCGCGCAAGCGTGGTCTTGCCGCTGCCGTTCGGTCCGGTGACGGCGATAAGCTTGCCGTCTTCAAACGTATAATGGATGCCGGTGAGCACCGGTTTACCGTCCGGTGCGCTCCAGCGGATGTTTTCAAGTGTCAGCATGTTTTGTTGTCCGCCCTTTTCATTCTGTCGGCTTAACCGAAGAAGCGCGTCCCGCAGGCCGCGGGACGCGATTCCTTGTTCTTTTTTATATTATAACCGCCTTTTTTATTCTTTGTCAAGTGTTTTGGCGTATTTTGTCATTCATAGGCGGCAGCTTTTTCATCGCGCGCATCGCGTTGAGAATGGCCAGCACTGTCACGCCGACATCTCCGAAAACCGCTGTCCACATATTGGCGATGCCGACGGCGCCGAGCAGCAGCAGCGCGCCCTTAACCAACAGTGCGAACGCAATGTTCTGCTTAACAATGCGCATCGTCCGCCTGGAAAGCCGGATGGCGGCAGGCAGCTTGGAGGGCTTGTCGTCCATCAGGACCACGTCGGCGGATTCGATGGCGGCGTCACTTCCCAGCGCGCCCATCGCGATACCGACATCGGCACGGGTGAGCACCGGCGCGTCGTTGATGCCGTCGCCGACAAACGCGAGCTTACAGCCGGTTCGGAGCAATGCCTCGACATGCTCGACCTTCTGCGCGGGCAGAAGGCCGGCGTGGTATTCGTCCACGCCTGATTCCTTTGCCGCTGCCTGTGCTGCTTTTTCATTGTCGCCGGTCAGCATAACGGTTCTTTTCACACCGAGCGTGCGCAACGCGGCGACGGCTGCCGCCGCATCCGGCTTCAGTTCGTCGCTGATGACGATATGGCCGAGATATTCGCCCTTGCGAGCGAGATGGATCACCGTGCCGCTCAGATGGCATTCATGCCACTCGGCGCCGACTTTTTCCATCAGCGCGGCGTTCCCGACATAGAGCGGTTCACCGTCGATGACGGCTTCCAGCCCCAATCCGGCAAGCTCGGTGATTTTCCCGACACGGGATTTGTCGATATGTCCGTGATGCGCCGCGACGATCGATTCGGCGACCGGATGCGAGGAATAGCTTTCGGCTGCAGCGGCGATGTCCAGCAACGCTGCTTCGGTCAGATGCTCGGGATGGATGGCGTTGACCGCAAAAACACCTTTGGTCAGCGTACCGGTCTTGTCAAATACGACGGTATCGACCTGCGCAAGCGTTTCCAGATCATTGGCCCCTTTGATGAGAATGCCTTCGCGCGAAGCGCCTCCGATCCCTCCGAAAAAAGTCAGCGGCACGGAGATGACCAGCGCGCACGGGCAGGAGATGACCAGAAAGATCAACGCCCGTTCGATCCAGATGTTCCATTCGCCCAGATTTAACAGCGGCGGCAGCAGCGCCAGCAGCACGGCACCGATGACAACGCAGGGGGTATAGTATTTAGCAAACCGTGTGATGAAGTTTTCGGCGCGCGCTTTCTTTTCCGCAGCGCGTTCGACCAGTTCGAGAATCCGTGCGACGGTGCTTTCGGCATAAATGCTTTCCACCCGCACGCGCACGACGCCGGTCAGATTGACAGAGCCGCTGACGACCTTGTCTCCTGCGCTTTTGTCGACCGGCAGGCTTTCGCCAGTCAGCGCGGAGGTGTTGACTGTTGTGCTCCCTTCAATGATTTCACCATCCAGCGGTACGCGGTCGCCGGGACGGATCATCAGAATTTCACCAAGCTGCACCTCGTCCGGCGGCAGCGTTACCTCTTCTTTGCCGCGCAGGACGACGGCGTGGTCGGGGCGGATGTCCATCAGCGCAGCGATGGAGCGTCTGCTCTTCCCCACCGCAATGCTCTGGAACAGCTCGCCGACCTGGTAAAAAAGCATTACGGCCGCTGCCTCCGGATATTCGCCTATGGCGAAGGCGCCCAACGTAGCAACGGACATCAAAAACATTTCATCGAACACCTGTCCGTGCAGGATGTTGCGCAGCGACCCCCACAGGACATCGTAGCCGATGACCAGATACGGCACAGCGAACGCGGCCAGCTTCCAAACGCCGTCCAGCGGCGCAAGCCACGCACCGGCTGCCAGCACAGCGGCGATGAGAATACGCGCGAGGGTGCGTTTTTGCTTTCTGCTCATATGCTCACGCTTCTTTCCGCAAATTTCAGTGTTTGATGCGACAATCCGGCTCAAGCTTCTTGAAGGTCTTTTTCACCTGCTCGAACACGCTGTCGAACGCCTCGTCGGCCGCTTCAAGCGTCAGCTTCTGGGTCAGAAAGCTGATCGTCACGCCCTGCACGCCCTCAAGCTTGGAAACGGCACGCTCCAGCTTGGCGGCGCAGTTGGCGCAGTCCAACTCCTCCAATGCAAATGTTTTTTTCATCTTATATTCCCCTTTCTATCTCTCAATGGTGCCGATTTCATTTGATTCTTCGATCAAGTGCTCAAAGCCCTGTGCAATGATTGTACGCACATGGTCGTCAGAGAGGAAATAGTAAACCGTTTTGCCCTCCCGACGGTTGCCGACAAGATTGGCATCCTTTAAAATCCGAAGCTGATGCGAAATGGCCGACTGCGTCATTCCCAGCAGATCGGCTATGGCACAGACGCACATCTCGGATTCGAACAGCGAATACAGAATCTTGATGCGCGTGGTGTCGCCGAACAGCTTGAACAGATCGGACAGATCGCAGAGCAGTTCGTCGGTCGGCAGCTCGTGCCGTACCTTCTCCAGTATGCCGACGTGGTCGTGCTTCAATTCAGATGCGCCTCCATTCATATGTTTTTCTATTCATATGATAGCACGCTCATATGTGTTTGTCAAGAGGGTGCGGCAAATTTATCTAAAAAAGTTTCTTTGACATTTTTTCGGCGCGATAACTATCGATACCTATAATTGAAATTTGCGTTTTGCTATGGTATAATGGCAAAGCTGCCTGACGAAGGATCAACAGCCCACAACATAAAATGCGGGTATGGCGGAATTGGCAGACGCGTTAGATTCAGGTTCTAGTGGGACATCACAGAAAGAACAGAGGGGAACTATCAATGAAAAAGCTGGATTTTCAAGTGCCATTTACGGTTTTTTCACATCTTGGCTTTCATTCGGCGCTCGCTGCGGTGCATACGTATCTCGAAGATTGCTCCGCGCCTGATGATTACGACTGTGAAAAGCGGGATTCCGAGAAATGTAGCGGGTGCGGAAATTGCCGTAAGGGGGCCGGCGGCCTTCAGGAAGACTGGTATTTTTATTTTGAAGTGCTTTGCGGCCGCGCGTCATTCTCCGAAAATTTCGACGGCACACGGCAGAACCCCTATACAATTGCAGAAGATTTCTGTTTGGAGCTGGCCGGTTATGCGTACGAAAAAGCGGCAGCAGACTTCCCCGCAGCGCTACGGAAGTCGATTGACGCGGGAACACCGGCCATCGCGTTCCTGAAGCCGTATGCGAAAAACAATTGTGTCGTCTTCATCGGTTATGACGGCGACCATCCGCTGATGGCCGAGCCCGGCGGCGCGCAGCAGCCGCCGTCCCGGCCGCCCGAGTGGGATGAGGTCGACCACCTCGTCCTTCTGCGTGGCAAAACCGCGCGGCGCCGATCCCTTTTGGACGGACTGCGGCGGGTGGAAGGCGTACTGCAATCTATTTTGGAGGAAGAAGTCTGGGAGGACATGGAAAGCCGGTTTGCTTACTGGCCCCTCGGACTGCGCGAAAAACCGTTTGAAGAGCTGCGGGCTCGTTTTGAGCGGATGAAGCAGATCGGCTGGAATTTTGATCATTGTCACAACGTGGCCGAGGTGTTCCGACACCGCATTACGACCGAGCTGCAGGACAGCAGATTGGATCCCTTCTGCCGCATCATCGACGCCGCCTACGATAGCTCGCACAATTGCCAGTGGACGCTCATCGGCTTAGCGGACGGCCGCGACTGGTCCAAGCGCCTGTTCGAATGCGAGGAAGCGGGCTTCTGTATGCTTGCACAGTGGACAATTGCCCGGCTCCGCAAAAATGATGCGGATGTGCTTACTGCGGTCCGCGGGATGATCGGCGCGCTGGAAGCATAAAAAACGGGGAAGCCGCTTCGGCGGCCTCCCCTGCCCGTTTTACGAGCCGGTTGATTTATATTTTCGCAGTCCCAAACGGAAAACCGCATAGCAGGGCAAAAGAAACACGAATCCGGCCAGCGGCAGGAAGAGCAGCCGTATGTCGTCTGAACGGCCGATCAGGTACAGCAGCGGATAATACTGGAACAGCGCGAGCGGGATGACATAGGTCAGCAGCTTCAGCACCCCTTCACCGTAAATGGAAAACGGGTATTTACCGAATTCCCGCGCACCGTCGGTAAAAATGTTCATAAACTCAATGCCGTCGATCGTAAAAAAACTGATACCGGCATAAAGGATGAAAAGCGCTATGAATGTCGCCGTCCCTCCGAGCAGCATCATACCCAGCCCGAACAGCTTGTCTGCCGTCCAGACGATACCGCTGACCGGCAGCGCATAGGCCAGCATCAGCCCGGCCTGCAGCAACCGTCCGAGGCGGGTGAAATCCATATTTGAGGTCAGCACCTGAAAGACCACATTCCGCGGCCGCAGCAGGATGCGGTCCAGATCGCCGGTGCGGATCAGCCGCGGAAACACGTCGAAGCCCCGCGCAAAGCATTCGGCGAGCGAGAAAGCTGCCAGTATGATCGAAAAACAGAGAAGGACTTCGGCGAAGATAAAGCCCTCGACCTCGTGAAAGCGGGAAAACAGGAAAAAAACGCCCAGAAACGCTGTGAACGAAACAAAAAACTGTCCGACCGCCGTCATCACGAAGGACGCTTTATACGTAAGCTGGCTTTTAAGCAGCATTGCAAGGTATTTTCCGTACAGCTTCACGTCCTTAACCTCCTTGGACAACGGTCCGGCGTATCGCCCGCCGCATCCAGAACCGGCCGAGGGCGACCAGCAGCACGAGCCATACTGCCTGCAGGAGCAGCTCGAGCAGCGCTTCCCGACTGCGGAGATGACCTGTATAAATCAGGAACGGCGTGTTTTGTATGGAGGCAAACGGGAGTGCATACAGAATTGTCCGCAAAGCATCCGGGAAAAAGGGCAGCGGCAGCACACCGCCGGCGAAAAATTCCATCAGTGTTCCGGCAAGCACACGAACGCCAAGCGGTGAAACCGTATAGAACGCCGAAATATAGATCAGCATCGACAGTGCGACAATGACGCAAAGTCCCAGCGCCATAGAAAACACGAACAGCAGCGCGGCAAGCGGACCGGCCGGCAGTCCGAGGCTGTAAGGCGCCGGCAGAAACACCGCGACCAGCAGAATGGGCGCAAAGCGCAGCAGCGCCCTTGAGGTGCGCACGGCCAGTCCCTTGACGAACCACATCGCATACAGGTCGGCCGGACGGCAGAGCTCGTAGGCCACCGAGCCGGTGACGACGGCATCAAGGATTTCGCCGTCGAAATACCAAGTCATAAACAGCGCCAGAAACGCCTGCTGGAGCCAGATATAGTCCGACAGTGCCGCGAATTCCATCGGGAACGCGTCCGCACCGGTCTTGTAGAACGCGGCGTACATCAAAAGGTTCATTCCGCCCCACGCGAACTGGGTCGCGATGCCCGCCCATGCGGCGGTTCGGTATTGCAGGCCAGCCAGAAAGCGGATGCGGAAAAAGGAAAGATAGGCTTTCATATCCGATATTCCCGATAAAGCGAAACGACCAGCTCTTCCACGCTTTCACCGGCAACCGAAACGTCCTTGATTTCCGCCTGCGCGGAGATACGCGCGATAGCTTCCGAAACAGAAAGAAGCTCGGTGTCCAGCAACAGTTCAGCACGGCTGTGCTCGTCTTTGAGAATCGATAATCCTTCTATGGCAGGCAGCTTGTCCCCGTTGTAGGCAACCGTAAGTTTGCGTTGTGACGGGCGGCGGCGTTTCAGCTCGTCGAGTGTGCCGTCCAGCAGGATGCGCCCTTTTCCGATGAGCAGGATGCGTTCGGTGAGCGCTTCGATGTCCTGCATATCATGTGTAGTAAGCAGGACGGTCGTTCCCTGTTCCTTGTTGACCGCGCGGATGAAGCTGCGCACCGCCGCTTTTGAAACGGCGTCCAGTCCGATGGTGGGCTCGTCCAGAAAAAGGATTTTCGGTTCATGCAGGAGCGAAGCGGCGATCTCGCAGCGCATCCGCTGCCCCAGCGAAAGCTGCCGCGCCGGCGTGCGGAGCAGTTCGCCCAGGTCCAGCAGCTCGGTGAGCCGTCCGAGCGTGCGGCGATACGCGCTGCCGTCCACCCGGTAGATGTCGCGGAGCAGATCGAAGCTGTCGGCCACGGGTACGTCCCACCAGAGCTGGGATCGCTGGCCGAACACTACACCAATCTCTTGCACATGTGCCGTCCGGTCCCTCCACGGGACGCGGCCATTGATGAAACAGGTGCCGCTGTCGGGTGTGAGGATACCGCTCATAATTTTGATTGTGCTGCTTTTTCCCGCGCCGTTCGGACCGATATAGCCGACCGCTTCGCCGTCGCGAACGGTGAAGGAAATATTGTCGAGCGCTTGGATACTCGTGTATTCGCGCCTGAAAAGTGACTTGACAGCTTCGGACAAGCCGCTGCTGCGTTTGGCGACTTTATAATGCTTACAGACGTTTTTCAACTCAATCATGGCACATATGCTTCCTTTCTCCTCCGCAAAGGCGAAGGAAGACCAGTATACATGATTTGGTTCATTTTGTCAAGCATTTTTTACAATTGATTTACATCATATCCGGCGTCATACAGGGCGGGTAGCGGTAGAAACAGAAGGTCACAGCGGCGTGCTTCGGGCTTTTGCCAGCTCGGTTCGACGGCGAAGCGGCGCAGGCAGCGCAGCGACGCCTCTGTCTGCCGTTCACAGAGCGCACCACTTTCGGCAAATTTCCACAGCTTATCGTACGCACTGCGCAGGTCATCGTGCAGAATTTCGAGGCCGGCCATCCGTTCGAGATCGCGAACGAACCAGAGCAATGCGTAGGGGACGCCGATACGTTCCTCGGAAAACGCGTCCAAGTGCCAGTTGAAGCCGAACGGACCGATCAAATGGCCGTGTTTACAGAAGATTGTGCCCTGTACGTCGCGCATCAGCGCCGTACAGTGTGCAAATGCGCTTTTGAGCAGATGCAGATTCAAATCGCTGCGCCATCGGTACGTATAGGCGAGCAGGCAGAGATGGTTGGCGCCCGGGAAGCGCACGTTTGGGAGATAGTAGCGCCTCCCTTGCGCATCGCTCCGTGTGATGTCATCGATCGAACAGTATTCCAGCGCTTCGGAGAAACAGCTTAATGCCGCTGCAAGTTCTTTGCGGACAAGATCGTTATTTTCCGCACCGAGACGTGCGAGCACCTGCGCCTTGACCGAGCGGTCGCCGCCGAGTCCGCTGTCGTCGAGCGCCGCACCACCGCGAAAAGTCGTCCGATACGCGGGATCCGATGACGGGTGCAGAACGGCGGGAATGACGTTTTGCAGGATAGGGCTTGTCCGTTCCACCCCCGCGCGAAGCAGCGCATCTACGCTGCCGTCGAGTCCCTCTCCGCCGTGCAACTCCTTCCCTAACCAGCCGTCCGCGTGACGGCGTGCAAGGAGGCGCTGTACGTTCGGCTGCGCTTGGACTTCTTCCTGCAATGCGGTCATAGCCGCGCTGTCCGCCGGTTCGCCGAGCAGCTCGCGACGCAGCCGGTAACGGATACCTGCACAGGCGTTATGCAGCAGAAAATCGATAGTTCGGCCCATACAAATTTCCTTCCGATTTCAAATCTTTAGCATGGAATCGACATAAGAAATGTCAGACCGCCACATACTATAAAAAAACAGTGTATCTGATACAATCCTTTACGGCGCCCATTTATGCCCCTGCGGATATAAGGCATTGAGCGCTTGACGGAGCCATTGCTTTTGTTCTGCGTCCATCTGGGAAATGGCGTTGTCGTAATCCTGCTGATATCCCTTTCGTTCGGTATCGGTGGACTTATACAGCAAGCAAAGTTCAGGTGAAAGATACGGTATGTCTTCGCGAAGCAGAATGGCTTTGCTTAAGGCGCGCCTGATGCCGTTGTCCCTCGCATACAGAAAATCGGTATCGGTTCTGCTGTTGCATATACATTCGATAAAATTCAGTTCAGACTGCCCGATTGGCTGAAAACAGACGGCGAATACCTCATCTTCCCCTGTTTCATTCCATTCCACCCACTCGCAGTCCGCCGTGCAGCAGAAGAAATTTCGTTTCACCCTGCGCTGGTCCCGCAGGTCGGTAATGCGATGCGCCTTGCCGCCGCCGAGCATTTCGTAGACTTCAAAGCCGGCGGACTGCATATATGCAAGGACGGCGTCACGGTCCGGCCAGTAGATCGATACGTCGACGTCGCCGTGCCTGCGCGTTTCGCGGCCCAAAAACAAATCGATTGCCATTCCGCCACAGAATGCATATTCAAAATTCCGGCCCTTCAGCAATCGGTCGGCTTGATGAATCAGCGTGTGCATAGCTCTCGCTCTTCAGTTCCGATATCGACGTTTCCGTCCGCCAGTCTGCAGTGCAGCTCATAAAGCGCCGTTTTGTTGGAGTCCCAGGTCAGCCGTTCGACCGCTTCCTCATATGACAGCCAGGCAAAGTCTGTATGCTCGGCCGACAGCTTTACGGTCTCTTCGCACGGGAACGCGAAGGCATATTCCGGGATCACATATGTATCCGGCGGCCAATTGTACGAGCGGAGGTTCGGGAAAATGGACGTTGGAATGCAGCTTGTCGACGTGAGTGCGAAAACCGTATCCGCGGTGATCCCGCTCTCCTCCCAAATTTCCCGCTTTGCCGCTTCAAGCGGTTTTTCGTCATCCTCGCCGCCGCCTGCAATGAACTGCCATTGCACGGGTTTCGCGCGGCGGAATACGCAATACAAAGTTTGATTTCCCGACCGTCGGTACGGTATGGCCAAAATTTGAAACGGAGCTCTCATTTCATTTTCCTCACTTTCAGTAAAATATTTATTAAAATTAAAGGAGAAAAAGCACGATGGATAAGACAGAAGGAAAATCGATTGTGAAAAAGTGCGTGCTGATTGCCGCCGGGGCGGTGGTTTATGCTGCGGGTATGGGCTTGTTCCTGAGTCCCAACCATCTGGCGCCCGGCGGCGTGACCGGCATTGCGGTCATCCTCAACAGCGTGTTCGAGTTTCCGACCGGTACCACGGCGTTTATTCTGAACATACCGCTGTTTCTGATTGCAATCAAAGTATTCGGCTTCCGTTTCTTCTCGACGACGCTTGCGGCGACGACACTCGCTTCGCTGCTCATCGACGTATTTGCCGCGCTGCCTCCGTTGACCGATGATCTTCTGTTGGCCGCGTTTGCGGGCGGCGCGATGAGCGCCGTCGGCATCAGTCTGATTTTCAAGGCGGGAGCGACCACAGGCGGGACCGACATCATCGTCAAGCTCATCCGCAAGCGCTATCCCTATATCCGCACCGGCCGCGCGTATCTGTACACCGACGTTATAATCCTGCTGGCGGCAGGCGTCGTACTGTCGGATATCAATCTGTCTTTATACGCCGCCATTGCAATGATTGTTTCGACGACGCTGATGGACATCGTCCTCTATGGACCGGACGAAGCCAAGCAGGTTTATATCGTCAGTGACCGCGAGGGCGACATTGCCGAAGCGCTGCTCGGGCTGGAGGTCGGCATCACGCTGCTCAACGGCGAGGGAGCCTTCACAGGCCGGTCAAAGAAGATTATCTTATGCGTGATGCGCAAATCGCTTTATCCCGCTGTTCGCGACGTCGTCCGTCGCATAGACAAGCAGGCGTTTATGATTGTTTCCAGCGCGAACGAGGTGTTCGGAGAGGGCTTCAAGCGGCACGACAGTGCCGACCTGTGAACGTCTCGGCATTTGCAAAAGCGTCAGCACAATGTCACCGTGTGCTGCGAATGCATAGCTGCGCTGCGGACTTTCTCCGGCGAACATCGGAACAGCTCATCCTGCGGATTCTTCGGAGAATCCGTCTGGCCGGAAAGCAAAAAGCCGTCGCAGAGCCGGATTTCGCATTCGCCGCCGCGGATGACCCGTCTTCCGGCTTTGACGGCAAAAAGCGATTGCATTTTGTGGTCCGCCAAAGCGCCGGATACGCTTTTTCGGCTTTATCCCGCTGGGTCCGACAGCATATCAAATTACCGTGTGTCGGCCTAAAGGGAAACACACCGTCTCCGGCAAGTATTGCCGCGACACGGGCGTCCCTTTTTCAAACAGAGCTTTGCGGTTTTCGAAATTGGCATCCCCAATTTCCGCTTAGCCGTTCTCTTGGACTCCGTTCCCGCACGCGACCAAATCCGGCAAAATCGGAAAGCTTCCGCATCCCTTTTTTTGCTCGGTTGGATGTTCCGAACCGGCAGGCATTTCGGACAAAGAACATTTCCCTGCGTTTTTGACAAAAATGGGAAGCACAGCCGGGTTACGGCAGCCGGATGTCATCGCGCGTCATTTGCCTTGAAAGCCAGTTAAAGATTTGAAGAATCTTTTCATCGTCATCCTTGACCATTTCAATTTCAAAGATATGGTTCCACCAAAAAGAATTCACATAACGAAAAAGGAAAGGGAATGCCCATTGCTCCATCGCATTGAAGGTATAATATTCCTGTATATGCGCCATATTTTGATAAAACAGATCCATTCTTCTGTCATCAAGGGCTTGGCTGTAGAAATACAACCGGCTGCCGTTGGCACCGAATAAGCAGTTTTCTTTGGCGTTCCATAATGATTCCCGAACGGCATAATTCAACACGGGTTCTCGTCCGCAGAGATTGAAATCGATCAGACCGGCAAACCTGTGGTCCTTATCCAGCAAAATATTTGAAGCATTGAGATCGCCCTGAAAGCAGGATGTGGGAAGAAGCGCATATACGTTTGCCAGCGCCTCTCGGTTTTTATGAAACAACGACAACAATGTCTGCGTTTTTTCGCGAAACTGGGGAAGCTCCTTATCTACATAGTCCGCAAATCTGACAGCGCACTCGGTAACTTCGTCTGTTGTATCCGAAGGCGAAAAAGGCTCAAAAAGGCAATAGGAAGATGGAAAATCAACGACATTCAGCCGCGCATTCGCCACTTTCCCCAGTGAACGCATCATATCCGCGAGATAAACGGGCTTTCCGGCCCTGTCTTGCCACTTTTCCTGACCGATGTGTTCGGCGGTGTCATACTTGGCATATGTTTCGGCGAAGACGTAATATGTCTTTTTTTCTATGCTGTATGTGTGAATCCATTCTCCATTCAAATTCGGGAGCATCGTCGGACAGTAAATCCCCAGTGCTCTGTACGCGTCCATTAGCCGACGCCAGCCTTCAATCCTATTTTTATCTATAAAGTCGCTCGAATATTGTTTGATTACGATCGTTTCATTTCCGTCGTCGGCAATATATACTTTCCTATAGTCGTTATCGCCGCGGCACAGGTCAAGCGTGTCCAGATGCTTGATCGAATGCAAATAAAGATTGATGGGGAAAGTGATGCTTTCCGTTTCCGTTTGCCTTTCGTGATCCATAGTTTATATTCTCCTCAAAAAAGATGGACAGGCGGCAGGTCTTCAGGGGGTGTCTCTATGCTTTCGCGTTTGTCCAAATTCGCTTATCTCAACGTTTACAAAAAGATGCAGTCTAATCGTGAAATAAAAAAATAAAACCGCGCACGAAACGCAGCGCGCGGTCTGTGCGCGGCGATTCGCCGCTGGAGCAGGTGAAGGGAATCGAACCCTCGTTTTCAGCTTGGGAAGCTGACGTTCTGCCATTGAACCACACCTGCGTATTTACAATGGTGTTATTTTACTATAAATCCGCTCGGATGTCAAGTGGTTTTCCAAAAAAGCCGGAAAAGAATAAACGCTCCGCAGGTATTCCCTTCAGAGCGTTTTTCCGGATTCCTTATTCAGCTTCGGCGCACGGGAAGACCAGTGTGACTCTCGTACCCTGCCCCGGTTCGCTTTCAAGCCGGATCGAGGCGCCGTGCAGGAGCGCGCCGTGCTTGACGATGGACAGCCCCAGTCCCGTTCCGCCCGTCTCACGCGAATGGCTCTTGTCCACGCGGTAAAAGCGTTCGAAAATGCGGTCGAGATGCTCGTGTGCGATGCCGATACCGGTATCCTCGACGACCAGCGTCGCCTGTCCGTCCGATTCGGTCAGAGAGATATGCGCCTCTCCGCCCTCGCGGTTGTAGATGATGGCGTTATCGGTCAGATTGAAAATAATCTCGTGCAGGATGCTCTCAATGCCGCTGACGGCACACGACGACCCGGTGAAGGACAAGGATACATTCGCATTGCGTGCTTTGTCGGAAAGCTTCTTGACCACACTGCGGCACACCTCGGCCAAATCCACACGCTCGAAGCGGCTCGTCAATTCGTTTTCATCCAGCCGCGAGAGCTTTATGATGTCCTCGATCAGCGACAGCAGCCGCGCAGCCTCCTGTCGGATCTTTCCGGCAAATTCCGGGATATCCTCCGCACGCGCGATGCCGTTGCCGATAATCTCGGCGTAGCCCATGATCGTCGTCAGCGGCGTTTTCAGTTCGTGCGAAACGTTGGCCGAAAACTCTTTGCGGAGCTGTTCTGCGCGTTCACGGTCGGTAATATCGACGATGAACAGCACCGCGGCGTACCGGCTGTCCTCCCTGCGTTCGACCGGTGTGGCGAAAAGCCTGTACTGTCTGCCGCTGCGCTCCATCGTAACAACTGCCGGTCTGCCGTCCAGCGCAGCTTCCACCGTGCGGATATAATGCAGGTCGCGGCTGAGCTTGAGGTAGGACCGGCCGTCCGGCAGCGTATCTGCTTTGGATGCAGACGGACCGTCACAGCCAAGAATCGATTCTGCACTGCTGTTGAGCGTGAGAACTGTGCCATGATCGTCAAAAATCACAAGGCCTTCGCCCATATTGCCGGTTATATAGTTGAATTCCTCCTGTTGCTTTCGCAGTTCGCGGATTTGCTTGTTGATGCGGGCGTTTTGCTTTTCCATCCGCAGCAGGAGCGGTGAGAGTTCGTCGTAGGCGGGAGCGGCCAGCGGCGCATTGAGGTCGATTTTATTGATCGGTTTGATAATCGTGCCGGTAAGCAGGCTGGCGGCGAGTACGGTGATCAGCAGAACAAATACCGAGACGATCACGATCCATGCAAGCGCGTTGCCGACGATGCCCAGCACGCTTTTGGCGGTACCGCCGATGCGCAGGACGCTGCCGTCCTCTAAGCGCAGCGCGCTGTAATAACTGCGCTCTCCGAAGGTATCGGATAGGCGCTCGGCCTGACCGCTGCCGTCGGCTAATGCGGCGGCGATTTCGGGACGGCTGAGATGGTTGTCCAAATCCTCCTCGTCGGCATAGCTGTCAAAGAGCACGCTACCGTCGGCGGCAATGAGCGTGATGCGGTTTTTCGTGCTGCGGCCGACTTCTTCCAGATAACGCGATGCCTCACCGTCCGATGCATCCATCACGTTGACGGCTTCTCCGACGTACAACACCTCGGTCTCGATTTCGCGTTTGTATTCTTCCCACGAATTGACGTAGAGCACACTGGTCACGAAGGCAGCCGTGACCAGAAGCGTGAGGAAGCAGGAAAGCAAAATACTCCAGAAAATTCGCTTTTTCATCAGGAATTACCGATTTTATAGCCGACGCCGCGCACCGTTTCGATGATGTCGCCCTTCTCGCCGAGCTTGCTGCGCAGCGTGCGGACATGTACGTCCACCGTACGTGTTTCGCCGTCAAAATCATAGCCCCAAATGCTGCCGAGCAGCGTGTCGCGGTTGAGAACCACGCCGGGATTTTTCATCAGCAACTTGAGAAGCTCGAATTCCTTGAGCGTCAACTCAACCGGCCTTCCGTCCACGGTCACGCTGTGTCCCCTGACGTTGAGGACAACATTGCCGCAGACCAGCATATCGCTTACCTCCGGCGCGGAGGTGCGGCGCAGAACCGCTTTGATGCGCGAAATCAGTTCCATCATCCCGAAGGGCTTGCATACGTAATCGTCTGCGCCGGAGTCCAGACCGATCACCTTGTCGTATTCCGAGCTTTTGGCGGTCAGCATAATAACGGGGATACTGCGTGTGGACATATCCAGCCGGATGCGCTTAAGTATTTCGATGCCGTTTTCGCCCGGGAGCATGACATCCAGCAGGATCAACAACGGCTTCTCGCGCGCCATTTCCGCAAACAGTGCCTCGCCGTCCTCGATTCCCTTGGCCTCGAAGCCGGAATTATGAAGCGTATAAAGCAGCAGCTCCCGAATGTTGCTGTCGTCTTCTACACAATAGATCAATGTATATCCCTCCGAATCCGATTTACTCGTTTTCGTGCTTTCCGGTGATTGCAAAGATGACCCATTCCGCAATATTCACCGCATGGTCGCCGATACGCTCCAGATATTTTGAAATCATCAGGATGTCGACGGCCTGCTCTCCGCGTGCGGGGTCTGCAGCGATCATATGCATTATATCATGCTTTACCGAAGAAAACAAGCCGTCAACGACATCATCATAATCTACGACGGCCTGCGCCATTACCTTGTCGCGGCGAACAAAGGCCTCCACGGCCTCTGTAACCATTTTGGTCGTGGCTGCGCCCATTTCCGCAATATGACTGCCGTTGGTGGATTCGGCCAAGTCGGTAAAGGTCACAATCTCGGCAATGTCTGCGGCCTGATCGCCGATGCGCTCCATATCCGTAATCATCTTCAGAGCGGCGGAAATCTGCCGCAGATCGCGCGCCACCGGCTGCTGATGCAGGATCAGCTTCAGGCAGAGCGCTTCAATTTCTTTTTCCTTTTGGTCAATTTCCTTGTCGGTAGCGATTACCTCTTCCGCCAGACGAAGGTCGTGGCACAGCAGCGCCTTAATTGTGCCGGCGATGGCGGTTTCACAGAGTGCACCCATAGAAATGAGGCTGTTGTTAAGCAGGTCGAGCTGCTCGTCAAATCTGTTGCGCATGCGTCAAAATACCTCCTTGATTAGCCGAAGCGGCCGGTAATGTAATCTTCTGTACGCTGATCGGACGGCGCGGAAAACATACGGTCGGTATCGCACATCTCAATCACCTCGCCGAGGAGGAAAAAGGCGGTTTGGTCGCTGATGCGGGAGGCCTGCTGCATATTATGCGTGACAATGACAATGGTGTATTGCTTTTTCAGTTCCATCGCCAGGTCTTCAATTTTACCGGTCGAGATCGGATCGAGCGCGCTGGTCGGCTCATCCATCAGCAGTACCTCAGGCTCGACGGCAAGCGCCCGCGCAATGCAGAGCCGCTGCTGCTGTCCGCCCGAGAGTGCGAGCGCGCTCTTTTTGAGCCGGTCCTTCAGTTCGTCCCATATCGCCGCGCCGGTAAGCGAGCGCTCGACAATGTCGTCCAGCATCGCTTTGGATTTGATTCCATGCGTGCGCGGACCGTAGGCAATGTTGTCATAAACGCTCATCGGGAACGGGTTGGGCTTTTGGAAGACCATCCCTACCCGCCTGCGCAGCACGTTTGTATCCATATCGGCGTAGATGTCGCTGCCGTCCAAGAGGACGCGGCCGTCGATCCGGCAATCCTCGACAAGGTCGTTCATACGGTTGAGCGTTTTCAGCAGCGTTGATTTTCCGCAGCCTGACGGGCCGATAAAGGCCGTAATTTCCTTTTCCGGAATGTCGATGGTCACATCCTTGAGCGCGTGGAATGCGCCGTAATGCAGGTTGAGATGTTCGGTTTTAAGCTTTGCTGCGTGCATCGCGCTTTTTCCTTTCTTTTTTCTGTCCCGTCAGTCGTTTGGCAAGAGCTGACGACAGGGCGTTGAGCGAGGCGACGATCACCAGAAGTACAACCGCCGTCGCGTAGGATTGCTCGGAATTCAGGCCCTCGCTCCAGAGCGAGTACATATGCACCGAGAGCGTGCGGCCGGAACCCAATAAGGTATCGGGAACCTGTGCAACGGTGCCTGCCGTGTAGATAAGTGCTGCGGTTTCGCCTACGATGCGGCCGACAGACAGAATGATCCCGGCGAGGATGCCGGGCATCGCAGCGGGAAGCACGATGCGGAACACTGTCCGCAGCTTCCCTGCGCCCAGTCCGAAGCTGCCTTCACGATAGCTGTCCGGCACACTTTTGAGTGCTTCTTCGGTCGTGCGCATAATGACGGGAAGGATCATGATCGCCAGCGTAAACGCGCCCGCCAGAAGAGAATAGCCCCAGTCCAGCGCAATAACGAACATCAGAAAGCCGAACAGTCCGTATACGATCGACGGAATGCCCGAGAGCGTTTCCGCCGTAATACGCACAACGCCGACAAATTTGTTCCCGCGTTTGGCGTATTCGACCAGATAAATGGCCGAGAAAATACCCAGCGGCGCGGCGATGAGCAGCGAAAGAAACGTCATCGTAACGGTGTTGACCAACGCCGGAAAAAGCGAAACGTTTTCGGAATTGTAATGCAGGCTGAACAACTCGGGTGTAAGATGCGGCAATCCTTTGACAAGGATATAGAGGACCAGCATCAAAAGCACGGACAGCGTACAGGCGCCCGCGGCATAAACACAGAACCGCAGAATGCGTGACTGCAGGCGCCGTGCGGATTTCTTCGGGTTGTCACTCACAGCTTTGCCCTCCTTTTCATCAGAGAGAAGGAAAGGTTGATGATCAGAATAAAGACAAACAACACGACCGCCGTTGCAATCAGGGCTCCGCGGTGGAGATCGGCCGCATAGGCCATTTCCATCACAATGTTAGCCGTCAGCGTTCGCAGCCCCTGCAGCGGACTTCCCGGCATCGCCGTTTGGTTGCCGGCAACCATAATCACCGCCATCGTTTCCCCGACAGCGCGGCCCATACCCAAAATTACGGCGGCAAATACGCCGGACTTCGCCGCAGGCAGTACTGTAAAAAACACACTGCGCTCATGGCTGGCGCCGAGCGCGAGCGAGCCTTCATAATAGCTTTCCGGAACCGCGCGAATGGCAGATTCGGATACATTGATAATTGTCGGCAGGATCATGATTCCCAATACGATCGACGCGGCCAGCATACTTGAGCCGCTGCCGCCAAGACCGTTGCGGATAGCAGGTACGATCACCATCAGTCCGAAAAAGCCGTATACAATCGAAGGTATGCCTGCGAGAAGGTCTACGGCAGGCTTCAGAAAGCGATACAGCTTCGGCGGGCAGAAATGGACGAGAAACAAAGCCGTAAGGATACCGATCGGAACGCCGATGAGCATAGCGCCTGCGGTGACGTATATGCTGCCGATAATCATCGGCAGGATGCCGTAAATGTTCTGTTCGGGTTTCCAGGAAGTGCCGGACAGGAAATCCCAAAGGCCGATTTCACGAATGGCGGGGATGCCGTTGGCGAACAGGAATATGCAGATGAGCGCAACGGCAAGAATGGAAACCAGTGCCGACAGCAGAAACAGGACTTGCATAAAACGTTCTTTGAACTTTTTCATATAACCTCCGTTTGGCGGATATCTCTATCCGCCAAACTCTGTCGCTATTCTTTATTCTTCCAATGCGCTCCAGGTTGTAATTTCACCGATGTAGATGCGGCGCACCTGATCGGCGGTCAGATCGTCGTAGGTGTTTTCATTGTTGACGATGACGGCGATACCGTCTGTTGCAATCGTCGTGGAGACAAGCCCCTTATCCAGTTCACTTTGCTTGACCTCACGGCTGGCCATGCCGATATCGCAAACACCCTCGGCCGCACTCGTCATACCGCTGGAGGAGTCAGTCATATTGATTTCAATCGTAGCATTGGGATTTACGGCGTTATATGCTTCCTTCAGTTTTTCCATCACCGGCGTAACGGAGGACGAGCCGCCGATGCTGATTTTTCCGGAAGGTTTGGAGCCGCTGTACGCACCGGTGGACGCCACAGGGATATAGCCGTTATCCTCGACGACCTTCTGGCCTTCGTCGGAGAGGATAAAATCGACAAAATCCTTCGCCGTCTCGGAAAGGTCGCTTTTGGTTGCAATGTTGAAGGGACGAGAAATTTTGTAGCTGCCGTTCTCGATGTTTTCCACCGTCGCGGCCGCACCGTCAATTTTCAGCGCTTTGACGCTGTCGTTCAGCGAGCCGAGCGAAATGTAGCCGATGGCGTTGGCATTTTGGGAGACACTGGTCATCATAACATTCGTCTTGTCGGTGATGTCGGCAGTTTCGACGGTTTTGTCTTCATCATCCACTTCCACGCCGAACAATTCAATGAATGCGCTTCTTGTACCGCTTCCCTTTTCACGGGAAATGACGGTAATGGCGCCGTCCTTGTCAAAGCCCTTGGCGGCGCAGGAAGCCAGTGCGGTTCCGGCCAAAACGGCTGCAAGCGCAAGGGTAAAGATTTTTTTCATCATCATTTTTTGCTCCTTTTTCCTTATTCTTGACCTTTTCATTGTCTTTTACGCCGTTTATTATACCGATGCTTTGTAAAGTTCAAAAGCGCCGATGCGTTAAATCTGTCGAAAATGGTACAATCGGCAGAGAAAACCGCCCATCTGTGTGACAGGCGGCAAAAAATGCTTAAATGCGGCGTTTTTTCGGGAAAACAAACAGGGAATCGGCTTGAAGCCGATTCCCTGTTTGCCGCCCGCATAAAATGCGGGGAACCATATCGGTTATCCCGTGCGGCCGGAACAGATAACATATTATACGCGGTCTTTCAATCGGTTCTGCGATTGCCTGAGATATTTTGCAAGGCGCTCCAGTTCCACTCGGAGCGAATCGGCAGCGGATGAATCCCCGCCCTGTTCGTCTACGACATTCAGCAGCTCGTCAAGCGCTTCCAATTCGACTTCACAATAGGAGAGCCGCTCGGCAAATGCCGCATCCTCCTCGAGCGTATCCGCACGCTCGGAGAGCGCTGCCAGCAACGGTTTAAGCGCGTCATAAAGCGCCGCGTTTTCAGGCGCGAGAACGCCGTAAACACGTTCCAGCTTGCCGATAAGCTCATCGGCGCCCGCCTTGAGCATATGATTGAGCGAGTATGTTTGTACCGACTTGTTGCGGTAGACCGAAGCGGACAACGCCTCTTCATAGCCCTCCGAATGGGAATACAGACTGCCCCACGAGAAAAAGTTGACGCCGTTGCTGCCGGCGCGGAAGCAGCCGTCGGTCTGCCCGAGCAGAATATCACATTCCGTTGTGCTGAACGCAGATAAACCGGCAGAATAGAAAGCATCGTCTCCGATTGCCCTGACAAACGCGGAGGCGTTTTCGATTGGATATGCGAGATCAATGGAGTAGGACATAGAAAAAATCTCATCCATCCAGCCATTGGCCACCCAATTACGGAAATTCTGGAAATTGTACTGATGCACGGTTTCAAATGCGGGATAGCAGGCGGCGGAGAGCCAGATCTCGGGATTGATCTCCCGCACGAGGTCGTAAACTTCCTTTACAAAGGAATTGATGATGTCCTCGCGGAATTTGCACCAGTTTACCCACATTTCACTGCCGCGTGCAAGCGTATGCGGATCGACATCGGTATCGTATGCAGCCTGAAACCCCGCAATAATGTCCTCGTTGTAGCCAAAGTCGATCGTTGTATCGCTACGCTGCGGTTCGCTGAAGCGGATGTAATCCAGATGCAGCCCGTCGAGGTCATAATTCTCAAGAAGCTCGCGATAGATTTCCAGAATCAGATCGCGGCACTCGCGTTTATATGGGTTCAAAAACACAAAATTCCCATATTCGTTCGGAAAATTGTCAGTACCGTTTTTGTCGACGCAGCGCCAGCCCAAATCCTTGGATTTCGCGGCGAGCGTATCCTCCGACTGTGCCGTTGTGCCCACAAAGAAATTTTCTACCCAGGCATGGATTTCCAGTCCGTATTCATGTCCGATTCGGATGAATCCCTCCAGCACGTCGTAATCGCCGTGTACGCCGGTATTGTGGCTGATAAGCTCAATATCGGTCATGCCGATGGTTTGGCTGTTGTACCAGGTTTCAATATATACGGCATTGACGTTCATCGCAGCGAGACGTTTTACGGTCGCTTCAACTTCCGCGTCGCTTTTTTCGTTGGAGCGATACCATACAGCACGGTTTTCTACGGCGTGGGATTCATACATTTCCGAATGGAGAGATGAAATCAGATCTGCCGCGTTGACGGCTCGTATGTAAGCGCGTGCCGTATCGCCCTCCTCCTGCAGGGAGGCTGCTTCGTCCAGAAGTGTTTCCGCACGGGCGATGCGTTCGTCAATAGTGGTATAGGAAAGGTCTAAAAACGCGTTTTTGGCCTCCTGCAGTCTGGTTTGCTGGGCTTGCAAATTGATGGTTGCCGTCTGCAGGGTCTCCGCAGGCGTACTTAAAATGGTAACGGTTTTTTTGGCTCTGTCCAGGGTAACTTTGGCCAGCGGGCGATATGCGTTTTGAAGCGCTGTCGCATTGACACCGTGACCCGAAACGACAAAGCCGCCCTCCGGAATTGTCGCATTGCCGGCAGGAGAAGCGGAAACGGCAATGCCGTCAGCCGATACGATGATTTCATATCCGTAAATATTCGTATTTGTCGTGCTGCCCGTCGCGCCGTTGTAAATTACCAAATAATCTGTAAAGCGATCGCCGTTGATCTGGGTGTAATGGAGCGTCGTCAGGCTGTAGGTGACAGGCTCCGTGACCGCCCAGGCGCCGTCGCCGACAGCTTTAGCTGCCAATGATGCGCACCTTCCGTCGTCCGGGCTTGCGCAAAGCACATAGCCGTCGGTTTCGGGCGGTTCTGTTCCGACCGAAGCGACGGTTCCGTTTTCGATGGCAAGAAACAGGCTGCCCTCGTCAAACGTATGGATGGCATTGCCCGGTGCGTACAGCGCCAGACCGCCTGCGGACGGCGTGTTGATCGAATCGACTGCGCAGATCTCAGTGCCGAATTTTACAAATGCATTTGGAATTTCAGGAGCTTCGTACAAAATCATTTCGGCATCGGACCCGACAGAGATTTCATCCGCCGCTGCATCACCTACGAGTGTAAGCACGGCGGCATTTGTCGGAATTATAATGTTTTCATTCGGTTCCGCAGCATAGAGTACCTTGCCGTCCGAAAGAACATAGCTCCGAAAAGCTTTGCCGGACGGTACGGACGTAGCCAGCAGGCTGCATGCCCCATCAAAGAGATAGGCGCCGTCTTCAGTGATTTCGGCCGGATTCAGTCCCGTTGCGCCGACCTTATATACCTTGTCGCGGATGCGCACGGCTGTATCGTCCGCATAGCGGGACAGATTTTCGGTTCTGGTCATATACAGTTTATCTCCTTCATGATAAATTGTCTTGGCGAATCCTGCGTTATATGCACCGCAGAAAAGCAGATAAGTACTGTTTTCCGCCAATACACTGCCTGCTTCCAAAACGCTTTCGACTGTTAAGCGGCCGCCGGTCGTGCCGTCGAGCAGCAGCGCGACAGAGTCGGCCGGCACAGTCGGTTCGGTTTTGTATTTGCCGGTGATGTAGACAATCCCGGAATTACTGTCGGGCGTTTCTATCGGATCGATTAGGTTGACACGGCGCGGATATTCGCGGTCCTCTGTGAGCACGGCACAGATTTCGGTACGCTCATAATCCGGCGGCTGATAGCCGTCCACGGTTACACTCGATCCGGCTTTGAGCTCGTCGGGAAGGTTTTCATCCGGCAGGCTGAGTACGAAGCCGTTGACCGGAATGTACAGGGATTCCCCTTCTCCTGCGCGCAAAATTTCCTGTACGGAAAAAGTACGCGTATCTTCTGAAAGTGCGGATTTGACGGCGACAAGGATGCGTCCTTCGGCGGCGTCGACAAAGTATTCATAGGCACCGTCGTTTTGATAGCCGCAATCGAACAATGCCGCTGCGTTGCCCGCAGGCGCTGCGTTGTAAGCGGCAACGGTTATTTCCGCATTGCCGATTCGGAGCAGAACGGGTTCGCTTTCATCCGGACCGCTTTCGATTTGTTCCGAAGGATTTTCGCAGCCGACAAGCGCTGCCGCGAGCAGGAAGAAGGCCAGAAGCATCGAAAGCAGACGTGCAACGGTTTTGTGCGTGTTCAACATACAATCCATCCTTCCCTGATATTCTTTTATAAACTTTATAATACACAATTTTTTACGTTTGTCAATACCAAAACGTTTTTTTGCAAAAAACGCTTAACAGTTAAAGGACAGGGAAAATTGCATTGTATTGACCAATTTTGTTGACAAATGTTGATTTTCAAAGTATAATAAAAAATATTCAATGCCGCACACAAAACATGAAAGGATGTATCGGGATGGCGAAAATGAGTTTCAGGTATCTGATGGGACTGCTGGAAGAATGCCACCGGTTTGAAAATATGAAATTCAAAAAAATTTCGGAGTCGCGGCTGGTCGGGAATCGAGTAGTGGTGGATGAATATATTCGCGTACTTTATCGTGCGCTTGTTGATTTTGGGATGAACAAACAAAAAGAACCGAATGCGCTCGGACAGGAAATCGGCGAGGCGATGTCGCTGCTTCTGAAATACCGGAATAGTACGGGTATGCAATGGATTTTGGACGATCATTAAGCAAGGAGGTATACAAAACGATGAAGACCTTAGCGACTGCGGCTTTGAATGATGAGGCATATTTCGCATTCATCGATATTGCCGCAAAGTACTCCGACCGCTTCAGCTTTGAAATGAACGAACCGATTTCCGAAAAAGCGGTGCAGACCAAAAGGAACATCATTATGGAAACGGTTCTCGGCTCCGATGTCGAGCCGGAGATGAAGGAGCGGATCATCGGACAGCAGCTTGATGCTTTGGCGCGTGCGCCTGTTGAGATGCTGCAGTACTACACCTGTTGTCTGCCTTACCTACAGCTTATGCAGAGATTTGCGCTGAAGGGCGCCGACCCAACCAACGGACGCCGGTTTTATGACATCAATCGGCATACAATTGCGCTGCTCAAAGTACCGTTGTCGCTGCGTGCATGGTCCGGTACGACGTATCCGATGAATCCGAGGTTCTTTGTCGAACGGAACGCGTGGCTGTATTACATCAGCCACGAGGATATGCTCGTCTATGATGAGCAATGTCTGCACCCGACTTCGCTGCTGCGGGTTCGACGGGATCTGCGTCAGCTCGGGCTGCTTCGGTAATCCGCGGATTGAAAAAGCGCGCCTCATGTTTTCGTGAGGCGCGTTTTTTCCATTAAGCCGCGAACCGGTTTTACGGTATGCCTTCTCTGCATCACATCTCCGACTTCTGTCTTTTGGTTTTACAAAAGGAACCAAGGAACCGCAGTGCATAACCGTAACCATGTGAATTGCAACGGCTCTCTTTGTCTCATCTTTAAGTAAGTCCCGGTTTTAACCGAAATGCAAGCTTGAAACTCTTGTGAATGTCCGCGTCAGTGCTCATCTTGAACCGGCGCTGCAAAGCCGCAGACTTCCCAATTCTATTTTCCTTTGCTTCCCCAACGGAGCATATGTTGTTGTCTGTTTTGATTTGTTCGATTTGATCGCAACCCGTGCTTTATGGATAAAAAATGCCCCGTCGCTTTGGCGGGGCGTTGGTATATTATTCAAAACATTCGGCGTATTTCGTATTTTTTCGGATTTCGTCAAGTATACTTTGCGGGTATAATTTCAGTTCCTTTTTCCAAAAGCCCTGCTCCATCGGAGCGAGATCTCCGGTGTTCAGACTTTCCAGATTTGAAACCAGAGGGGCGGTGTATTTGTAATTCCCTTCGTTGCAAATCCGTTTATATTCTTTGCAGTGCTCGAATCCTTTATCAAAATAAAAGAGTGCGTTTTTTCTATCATCTCCTTCAGAAGCTTTATGGGACAAAGTCAGATACAAGTAAGCGATATTCCAATGATATTTTCCGCATTTTCCGTCAATGAATATTATTTCATATACATTTATGAGCGATAACATAACCTGTTTTCCGTATTCAGAGGCGGAAAGCTTAAAATTTGAAGCAATGGCATGCGAAACCGCAAAGTCCAGCCACGAAAGCAGCGCCATAATCTCCTCGCTCTGATACCTCGCTTTTTCCGCACCGACAGTGGCCGCAGACAATAACTTTTCCTTACAAATTATAAGCGAATTTTGTTCGTTGGCAAGCGCCTTTGCTTTTTCGTGTTCTCCCATTCTGCAATACAGCACTGTCAATTGATAGATAGCTGTTTCCCGGTCATCAGCTGATGGTTCGGATTTCAATATCCTCTCATATACACGTACGGCTTCCTGCCAAAAAACGTTTTGCGAGCAGTATTCCGTATCTTCCATAAACATTCCCGATTCGTCATCTACGCTTCCCTTTGCTCCGTATTTGTTCCATCCCCACATAGTCAGAGACTGAGCAAATTTCAGCAATATTTTAGATTCATTCGGAAATTCCTCTGATGCCGCACGTAACATATTTACGCAATCTTCAACCTCTTGAGGCAAACTGCCGGTATACATTTTAAAGCCTTGATTTGTCAAAATTTTTGTGGCTCGTTCAAGGATGCTCTTGATTCTTTCGTCACGATCGGAATTGTATCCGAAAAGCTCGTCTATGGATATGTGAAAATAATTTGCAATGGCAGGGATGATTTCCAGGTCGGGATAACCGCCGGCCGCCTCCCACCGGGAAACCGCTTGACAGGTGACTCCAAGTGCGTCCGCCAGATCTTCCTGTTTTCGTCCGTCACGATGACGCAATTCTCGAATTTTGTTTCCAATCAGAATTTGCATAATTCAGCCTCCGTATTGATGATCACCGGTGTAATGATATTATAGCCCGCATTGTTTGTATTTTCAATAATCAATTTATTGTTTGGAAATCAACGACCGATTGTATTTACAGGCGGACGATTACGCCGAACGGAATGAATAGAACAGCGAAACGCAAACCGGGAATACACAGAATTAAAACGAGAGCCGAAGACCTGAACGCCTGAACTCTCGTTTTCCTATGATCATTAACCTCTGTCACAGGTATTCGTGCAATGTGTGTTTGTGAGAGCGACCCGGAACCACGTTTGACTTTTGTAAAAGAGGAGGAGCGGCAGCGTTCGTGCACTCTGTTTTATAAAATAAAAAATCGGAGCAAAGCGATACAAAGCTTGCTCCGTTTGGTGGAGCGGATATCTTTAAAGATGAACACTCGGCAGAGGTATATGTATCCCCGCTGAACGCTGTTTCAATATCGTCCAGCGGGATGTTCTCAATACTCAGCGGCTTCCTGCTGGCA
>CAJFRY010000019.1 GCA_904419545.1 Candidatus Woodwardiibium gallinarum | reverse complement strand
GGAATAGCCGCTGGCATAGTTGTAGGGAATCCAGAACAGCTTATAGCCGAGCGAATGCACATAGTCGCTCGCATAGCGGATCAACTCGGTCTCGTTCGGATTGGAATAGGTGATCTGTTCCTCAAACCAGTAGAAGCCGAGCAGGTCGAGGTTGTCGTAGCCGCCCGCCTCAAAGCGGGAAATCTGCTCGTCGATGATCCACTTGATGGCTTTCTTGCGGTCCTCTACTTTTGAAAAGTCTTCCACAATGCCGTCGCCGTCGACATCTCCGAACTCCGTCTTATCCGGCCAGGTGTAAAGAATGGAGAAGAACACGCTTACGCGCACGTCGCGCCCGAGCGCCTCCGAGACCTGGTCGACGGCCTGCGTAAGGGCGTTGATGTTGGCGTTCTCGGCAAAGACATTGTCAACATAGGTGTTCCACGCCGCAAAATCGCGGTACTCGACGCCGGTAAACGCCGCGTAGGGCAGGTAAAGGAAAGAGTCGAAGAAAGTATCGACCAGCTCGCCGTCGCGGTTGTAATAGCCGACATGCGGCAGGTATTCCTCCACCGTCGCCTTGCCTTCGGATTCAAGCGTCGGATTGCAGTTGTACGCAAGGAGCATATTCTCCACGCCGTCAAACTGGTCGGGCGTGATGAATTCCTGCGGGAACAGGTCGTTGACAGCCGTGCTCTCGGACAGCTCGGCGGCGCCGTCTACGTTTTTGCGTCCCAAAATTTCGATTTCATCGCAGTATACATGCGGCAGCACCGAGAAGGTAATGCGGATATAGCGCGCCTTATACGCTTTGTCAAAGGTCTCGTCCACCTTCGCGATAGACGCCTCGCCTTCGGAATAGACAGAGTCGACGTGATGGAACACCTTCCATTCCTCGCCGTCGACCGAGCCGTAGACCAGCAGTCCGGCAGGCAGCTTGACGTTGGGACCGTCCTCACGGAGGAAGGACGCGCGGATGGAGGTGACCGCGCTCACACGGCCGAGATCAAAATAAAGATTGCGGCTCTCGCCGTTGGTGAAACGGAAAAACGCACTGTCCGTATACGTCGCGCTCGAAGCATACTTCCCGTCGGTAAGAGCGGGATTGCTTTCGGGCGAATTGTAAAAAGTGGTCGCATGCTCCTTCTGCAGAGGCCCTACAAGCTCGATTTGCACCGGCTTGCCGGCAATGAGGTTGACCGTATCGTTGTAATCGCTTTCCGAGGAATCCCAGTACAGCGGCTCGTCGCTCTTCTCCAGTTCCAGCTCGCCATAATAGTCCTTAACGGTCTCGGACTCTTCGCCCGTGTTCTCGCCTTCGTATTTATAAACGCCGATCTCGTCGACAAACAGCCATGCGGCCGTCATGCCGGTAAGCGCAATGCGCACGTACCGCGCATGGATCGTGCCGGAAAGCGGCACCGCGCAATCATATTTGACCGTATCTGCCAGGCCCTGCGGCGACAGCATATCGCCGACGACGGTATAATTTTCTCCGTCATCCGAAACGGAAAACGTCACGCGGGTAGGAAGCCCGATGGCATAATCCACCACGCGCAGCAGTCCAATGTCAATTTCCGCAATATTGTCCGCGACCGCGCCGAGGTCCAGATCAATCGTAACCGGCGCCGAGCCGGAAAAGCCGACAAAATCCGTTTTGCTGAAGCCGTCATTTGTCGTGCCGTCGGTCAGCTTCTTGCCGTCGGCGTCCAGATACGGATCCGAGGGGTCACGCGAGAACGTATAGGTACGGCCGGCGGCCAGATTGACCTTATTCAGCGTGCGGTCGACCTCGCCGGTATAGAGCGCATCGATGGCCGCGATGGCGTCCGTATCCACAAACACCTCCTGCGATTCCTCGCCCGCAGAAGACGACTCCGACGCAGCGGACGGGCCGGAAGTGCCGTCGTCCGGGTCGCCGCACGCAGCAAGAGCAAACGGCAGCGTGAGCGCCGCAGAAAGCAGAAGCATGAGCGCCTTACGTGTCCTTTTCATAAACAGTTACTCCTTTTATAAAATATGATTTGTCTATTTGCATCCTTTACAGATCGTATGTTTCCGCGCAAAACGGCTGCCATGGAAATTCCGCCCGCCTATGCATGTTTCTCGCGGCCTATCCGCAGCGCCGCAATCAGGACGCTCCGGCTGCGGCATACGCCTGCCGCAGGCCCTGTGTTTCAGGGCACCCGCAAAGAATTCCCCGAAAACGCGCCGTAACGGCCGGCAGAGCCATCCGCAAACGGCAAAATGCTCCCAATCCTGCAAAAAAGCTGTGCACGTTCCCGATCCGTACCCGGCAGCAAAGCCGCAGGGCATATAAACGCCCGAACATATCAAATCGGTTATAAACGGCATACCGCCGCGGCACACTCCCCCGTCTTCCTTTTCCCAGGCGCTTTACGCCCCCTCAGAAACAGGGAGGCCCGTCCCTTTCCAAAGCAGTTCCGACTGCTGCCGGACATACAGGGTACAGGAGACCGAATATCATTATATACTATTTTTATTAACAAAACAACACCTTTTTAGATATTTGCTTCAAATTTCTTCGGCTCGATTGACAAACGCCGCTTCGCAATGGTAAAATAATAATGCTTCACCGTACAAATGCGGAATCGGGAGCACACCGCTGATCTTATAAGAATGAGGTTTTTCCGTATGGGCGCCGACGTCTCGCTGGTCGCCGCCGAGGTTCTGACGCTGTTCTGTATGATGCTTGTCGGAATCGCGGCGCGGCTTTTTCAGGTATTTACCAAGGATTCGACCAAGCTCCTCTCCTCGCTTCTGGTCAATGTCACGCAGCCCCTTCTGATCCTGACTTCCCTTCAAATCACGTACACGGAGGAACGGCTGCGCACGGGACTGCACATCGCGCTCGTCTCGGCGGTGTTCCATGTGGCGCTCTCGCTGCTGGCGCGGCTGATCTACGGCCGGGTCAAAAACGCGCGTGTGCTCGAATTCGGGACGGTGTTCGCCAACTGCGCCTACCTCGGCTATCCGGTGCTGCTGGTTGTGTTCGGGGAGGAAGGACTGTTTTACGGGGCGTTTTTTACACTGTTCTACAACATTTACATACGCATCTACGGCATCCATCTGCTCACGCGCGGCGGCAAAAGCAGTCTGTTCAAGGCATTTGTCAACCCGGGCACGGTCGCCTCGGTGATCGGCATCCTGCTGTTTGTCTTTTCCATCCGCCTGCCCGCGCCGCTCTACAATGCCTTCTCGGCGATGGGCGACGTGACCTTTCCGCTTTCAATGCTGGTGGTGGGCAATCTGGTCTGCAACCAATCCATCGCCGGAATGCTGCGCGTTCGGTCATTTGTTTTTTCCGCCGTCAAGCTGCTGGCCATCCCGCTGCTGACGCTCGGCATCTGCCTGCTGCTGCCGCTTGACCGGACAATTGTCTGCATCTGCGTGACAATGGCCGCGATGCCCGCGGGCGCAAATACGGCAATGTTTGCCGAGCTGTACACATCCGATGCATCCCCTGCCGCATCGGTCATCAGCATTTCAACGCTGCTTTCCATCGGAACCATCCCGCTGATGCTCTGGGTGACCGACCAAGCCTTCCGTCTGCTGGGCTGATCGCAGAAGGAGTTGAAATTCAACAAAAAAACAACGGCGCCAAATTGTAAAAATGTTAAAATTCACTTGACAAGCCGCCTCCGGGGACTGTATAATAGACGGTAAGAAAATCCACCCTATTCTTTTGGAGGTAACGTTCAAATGAAAAAGAAACTGTCGCTGCTGCTCGCTCTGCTGATGCTTGCATCCGTCGCGGCGCTGGCCGCATGCAGTAAGGTCGAGCCGATTACGGTCAAGGTTGTCATCAACGTAGCCGAAGAGGACGACCGTGGCCGCCGCGAAGTAACCGAGACCATTTTGGAAACTGATTTTGCCTATGAAAGCAGCACGCCGACGCTGAACGATCTTCTCGTCAAGCTGCAGGATGCAGGCCAGATCAGACTTGTAACCGAGGCGGACGGGGACAATGTAATCGTAACCGGTATCAACGACCTTGTTCCCAAGACCGATGAAACCGAAACCACGATGGAGGACTACGACTGGTATGTCTACATCAACGACGGCGAAGCGGAGGACGACAGCCTCTCCTCGACAAAGGCCATCGCCGCCAACGATACGGTAACCATTACCTATATGCACTACTCCATCGCCAAAGAATAACGAACGGAGGCAACATATATTTTATGAAGGAAGTCTACATCAAGCTCCAGACGATCAACGATGTGCGCAAGCTCGTCAGCGTCGTGGAGAAGTACCCGTTTTCCGTGGATCTGAGCGAAGGCAGATACCTTGTCGACGCAAAGAGCCTGATGGGCATCTTCAGCCTCGATCTGCTGCAGCCCATCAAGCTGATTGCGGAAAAGGATGACCCTCAGCTCTTTGAGGAGCTCAAAGACATCATCGTCGAAGCGTAACAGACAAAAAACGGCCGGTATACGACGGTATACCGGCCGTTTTTCCCGTCCTGTCGGCAGCGGAAAGCAGCGCGCCGCACACCGAGTCGATGGCCGCAAATGCGTTCTTACCGCCGAGCGCCGCCGTCAGCAGCAGCGGCAGCGCCCGCCGACACGAGCGCGCTTTTCCGTTTCAGGCCGCAGGAGCATCTTCCGGCGGCGCCCTACCGTCCGCTTCGCCGCCGCCTTTTTTCATCAGCCGGAACGCAGAACCGCTCACTCGGCCCGACCGGTCGCGCGGCAAGCCCTTCCTGCGGCCGGCCGGATGACGCAAACCGGCAGATCCCACGGCAACGCGTCAACAACCGCCGGCTGCAATTGCCGTTTTCCGCACGCGCGCAGAAAAACAGGCAGCTTTGCAGACAAAGACGCATCAGCCCCGCAGATACCGCCCCGTAACGCTGTCCGCGCAGGCGGCGATCTCCGACGGCGCGCCCGACAGGACGATCCGCCCGCCCTCCTCGCCGCCGCCCGGACCCATATCGATGATATAATCCGCAGAACGGATGACATCCAAGTCATGCTCGATCACAACGACCGTCGCGCCGTTCGCGATAAGCGTCCGAAACACGCCGAGCAGTGTCCGGACGTCCAGCGGATGCAGCCCGACGGTCGGCTCGTCAAACACGAACACCGAGTCCGACTGCGCCTTTCCCATCTCGCTTGCCAGCTTCAGCCTTTGCGCTTCGCCGCCCGAGAGGTTCGGCGTATCCTCCCCCAGCGTCAAATACCCGAGGCCAAGGCTCTGCAGCACCTGCAGCCTTGCCCGCACGTTTTTCATATCCTTGCAGAATTCCAGCGCAGTATGCACATCCATTGCCATCAGCTCCGGCAGCGAACGGGAAACGCCGGCTTTGTTGGTGAACTTTATTCCGTATGCAGCCTTGGCATAGCGCGACCCATGGCATTCCGGACAAGGGATGTCCACATCCGGCAGGAATTGGACGTCGAGGCTGATCTGCCCCGTGCCGTCACACGCCGGGCAGCGCAGTCCGCCCGTATTATAGGAAAAATCCCCCGCCTTGCGGCCGTTTTTCTTTGCGTCGGCCGTTCCCGCATATACCTTGCGCAGCTCGTCATGCGCATTGGCGTAAGTCGCAACGGTCGAACGGACGTTGATGCCGATCGGCGTTGCGTCGATCAGCTTGACCTGTTCGATCCCCTCGGCCTCGACCGAAAGGACATGCGCCGGCAAACGGGTCCCCGCAATATGCGCCTGCAGCCCGGGCACAAGGCTTTCCAGAATCAGCGTCGTCTTGCCCGAGCCGGACACGCCGGTCACGACCGTGAGCCTGCCCTTCGGAATTTCCGCCTCCAACGGCTTTACCGTATGGATAGCCGACGCGGACAGGCGGATTTTTCCCGCTGCAAACATCGTTCCGGCACTTTCCTTCCGCCCGGAAATCACCGGCGGGGAGGCGAGGAACGGCCCGATTTGAGAATCAGGACTTGTCCGAATGTCCTCCACGGTCCCCTGCGCGATTATGCGCCCGCCGCGGGCGCCGGCCTCCGGCCCCAGCTCAATGATCCAGTCGGCCTCCTTGAGCACCTGCGTGTCATGGTCCACAAGCAGAACCGAATTGCCGTCCGCAACGAGGTCGCGCATCACGCCGCAGAGTCCCTCCAGATTCGAGGGGTGCAGCCCGATAGACGGTTCGTCCAGCACATACAGCACGCCCGTCGTGCGGTTGCGGACCGCGCGTGCGAGCTGCATCCGCTGCCGTTCGCCGGTCGACAGCGTGGACGCGGCGCGGTCAAGCGTCAGATATCCCAGGCCCAGCTCCATCAGCCGCTTCGCCGCCGTCTCAAAGGATTCGCAGATGCTCTCCGCCATCGGGCGCATCTCCCCGGGCAGCCGCGCGGGAAGCCGCCGTACCCATTCCGTGAGCGCCGTCAGATTCATTTTGCAAACCTCGTCCAGCGAAAGGCCGAGCAGCTTCGGCCGACGCGCCGCTTCGGACAGGCGGGTACCGCCGCAGTCGGGGCAGACGTCCTCCTTGAGAAATTTTTCCACGCGCTTCATACCCTTTTCGTCCTTTACCTTGGCAAGCGCGTTTTCCACGGTATAAACGGCGTTATAATAGGTAAAATCCAGTTCTCCCGCCTGATTGGAATTTTTCGCTTTATATAAAATATGCCTCTTTTCGGCCGGACCGTTGAATACGATATCCTTCTCCCGCTCAGTCAGGTCCCGGAACGGCACGTCTGTGCGCACACCCATCGCCCTGCAGACATCGGTCATCAGCGACCACATCAGCGAATTCCAGGGTGCGACGGCCCCTTCGTCGATGGTGAGCGACTCGTCGGGGACAAGCGAGTCCCGGTCTACCGTGCGGACGGTCCCCGTCCCGCCGCAGCAGCGGCAGGCGCCCTGGCTGTTGAAGGCAAGCTCCTCTGCCGAGGGAGCGAAGAAATGCGCGCCGCACACCGGACAGATCAGTTCCCGTTCGGCTGCGACGTCCAGCGTCGGTTCCAGATAATGTCCGTTCGGACAGCAGTGCGAAGCGAGTCTGGAAAACATCAGCCGCAGGCTGTTGAGCAGCTCGGTGCCCGTGCCGAAGGTGGAGCGGATACCGGGGACTCCCGGCCGCTGCCGCAGCGCGAGCGCGGCGGGCACGTACATCACCTCGTCGACCTGCGCCTTTGCGGCCTGCGTCATCCGCCGCCGCGTGTAGGTGGAAAGCGCGTCGAGATACCGCCGGGAGCCTTCGGCGTACAATACGCCCAGCGCAAGAGAGGACTTGCCGGAGCCGGACACGCCGGCGACGCCGACAATCCGGTGCAGCGGAACCTCCACATCGATGTTCTTCAGATTATGTACCCGTGCACCGCGCACGATGATACAGGCAGGCGGTGCCGAAGCATTTTTCATAAGTATCCCTCTTTTCTGCGTATGCTTCCATTATACAGAAGAGCGCCCGGCATTGCAAGCCCCCTCACATAAAAAACGGACGGCGGGATGTCCCGCCGTCCGAGGCCGGCAACGTACTATTTCAGCGTCCAATTCCGGCTTTCATTCTGCAATTCGACCATGTGCGCATAAATGCCGTTCCGCAGCAGCAGCTCGTCAGGCGCGCCCTCCTCCGCCACGCGGCCGCCGTCGAGCACGACGATTTTGTCCGCACCTGCGACGGTGCGCATCCGGTGTGCGATCACCAGCACCGTTTTGTCCGCAATCAGGCGGGAGAGCGCACTCTGGATCAGCGTCTCGTTTTCCACATCCAGCGACGCTGTGGCCTCGTCGAGCAGGAGGATAGGCGCGTTCTTCAGAAATGCCCGGGCGATGGAGATCCGCTGCCGTTCGCCACCCGAGAGCGCGCAGCCGTTTTCCCCGATGTTGGTGTTCCAGCCGTCGGGAAGCTGCTCCGCAAAGACGTCGCAGTTGGCCAGCCGCGCCGCCGCCAGCACTTCCTCGTCGGTCGCGTTTTTGTTTCCGATGCGGATATTTTCCAGAATCGTGTTGTCGAACAGCGTCACGTCCTGAAAAACGATGGAAAAGAGCGACAGCAGCACTTCAGGGTCGGTTTTGGAGACGTCCATTCCGCCGACCGTGATCTGCCCGCGGGTGCAGTCCCAGAAGCGGGCGGCTAACCGCGAAACGGTGGTCTTCCCGCCGCCGGAAGGCCCGACCAGTGCGGTGACCTCACCCTGCTTTGCCGTAAACGAAACGTCCCGCAGCACGGCCTCACCGTCGTTATAGGAAAATCCGACATGGTCGAACACGATGTCGCAGCCCTCGTTGGTCAGACGGCTGTCGCCCTGCTGGATGGGATGGTCAAGAATCTCATTCATCCGCGCGATGTTGGTGCGGGTGCTGATGATGGCCGCCAGATTCTGCAGCGCGCCCTGCAGCGGGTCGTACAGGCGGGACGCCACCAGCAGGAAGAGGAAGAAGGTCAGCACGTCCAGCGACCCCCGCACCAGCAGCACCGAGCCGGCGAGCGCGACGGTCGCGATCCCCAGCTTGAGGATGAGCGAGGCGGTCACGACGAAGGCGGCCAGTCCGAACTCGTTGACGATGGACCGCCGTTCCACCGCTCGGATCTTCGTTTCCAGCCCGCGCAGGTAGGACTGCTCGGCGTTGTCGGCCTTCAGGTCGCGCAGCGTTTCAAGGCACTCCTGAATGCCGTCGGCGCATGCGAGCTTCGCGTCCATCGCCTTTTGCGAGAGGCGCTCCTGCACGCGCGCGGAAAAGCCCACAATACCAAACGAAACCGGCAGCACCCACAGCGCCGCGAGCGCCATACGCCAATCCCAGAACAGCAGGCTCACGGCGACGAGCGTTGTCGAAAGGACCGAGCCTGCAAGCTCGGGAATAAAGTGGGAAAAGCTCTGCTCCAGAAACGTGCAGTCAGCCATAATGGTGGAAGTCAGATCGGACAGGTCCTTCTTGCCGAAGAAGGACAGCGGGATCTGCCGCAGCCGCTCCGCCAGCGTAATCCGCCGCACGCCGCTTTCCACATATGTGGCAAAATAGGTGGCATTGTACTGGAGATACGTCGTCAGCAGGATCAGCCCGACGCAAACCGCACAGCCGGCGATGTAAAACACCGTCCGGCCGCCCGTGACGCCGCCGCCCATCATATCGGAGACGAACGAATACAACAGTCCGACCGGCAGCATAAACGATAGGTTCTGCAGCAGGCACGCCAGACAGCCCTTGATCAGATCCTTCGCGCCCTGTTCGGAGAGCGCGTATCTTTTTTGCAGGTTCTTCAGCATCATCCTCACGCCTCCTTCGAGACCCGCCATTGGACGGAGGTCTGGTAATCGTTCCACATCTGTGCAAACAGGCCGCCGCGGTCGAGCAGTTCGCGGCCGGTGCCGCTCTCCGCTACTTTTCCGTCGTCGATCACGTAGATGCAGTCGACGTCGGCGACGGTGGACAGCCGGTGCGCGATCATAATGACCGTCTTTCCTGCGGACAGGCGGGAGAACGCCGCCTGCACCTTGGCCTCGTTGTCAGGGTCGGCAAATGCGGTCGCTTCATCAAGGATGAGGATCGGCGCGTTCTTGAGCATCACGCGCGCAATGGCGATGCGCTGCTGCTCGCCGCCGGAGAGGAAGACGCCCTTCGTCCCGATGACCGTGTCCACGCCGTCGGGCAGCTTGCGGAGGATGTCGGCGCACCGGGCGTTCTCGAGCGCTTCCAAAACCTCCTCGCGGGAAGCGTCGGGCCGTCCCAGCCGCACGTTGTCCAGGATCGAAGCCTTCAGCAGACGGCTGTTCTGGAACACAAAGGAAACGGTGTTCATCAGCTGTTCCTTCGGGATGTCCCGCACATCGGCTCCGCCGACGGACACGCTCCCGCTCTGCGGGTCGAAAAACCGGCAGATGAGATTGGCCAGCGTCGTCTTGCCGCCGCCCGACGGGCCGACGAACGCCACTTTCCGGCCCTCGGGGATGGTCAGCGATATGTTTTTCAGCACGTCGGTTTTGCCGTCGTAGCTGAAGCAGACGTCCCGCAGCTCGACAGTGCAGCCGTCGGGAGATTCCGGCTGCGACGGCTCACGCAGCGGCTCCCGGTTCAGAACACCGTCGATGCGCGAAAGCGCGTCGTCGACGATCATCGCGTTTTCGCTCTGGAACATGATTTTCGTCAGCGTGACCGAGATAATCGGCGTGATGATGATATAGAAAATCAGGTTCAGCAGGAACGCCGTCGTCACACCGTCACGCGTAAAGAGGAGCCCGCCTGCAATCAGGAACACGAACACGCCGTTGATGGCCGCGGTGTAGAACATCATCGGCGCGCGGAGCTGCTTGGTGTAGGCGATGACCCATATTTTATAGCGCTCGATGGAATCCCTGAATTTTTTGAAGGAAAAAATCGTCTGTCCGAAGGTCTTGACCACCGGGATGCCGCGGACGTATTCCACGGCCTCATTGGACATATCCTCGAGCGCGTTCTGGTATTCCTTCATCTTCTGCTGCATTTTCGCCCCGGTCATCGCCATCATGATCAGGAAGCCCAATAGCACCGGCACAAGGCTCAAAAGCCCCAGCCGCCAATCAAAGACGAACAGCAGCACCAGCAGTCCGCAGGGCGTGGCGATCGCTCCCGCACGGTCGGGAAGCTGATGCGCCAGATAGGTCTCTGTGGCCGCGCTGGACTCGTTGACGATCTTCCGCAGCTTACCGGTGCCGAAGCGTTCCGCATACCCCAGCGGCAGCCGAACGATGTGCCGCATCGTCTCCAGCCGCAGGTTGGTCGCGACCCGAAAGGCTCCCATATGCGAGCACATCAGGCCCGCAATATAAATCAGCACGGCCAGCACCGAAAACAATACCGCCATCCAGCCGTTGTGCGTCATCCCCTGCGCGTTCCCGAAGTCAGGCGCCGTCTCCAGCACCTCCTGCATGATGCGCCAGATGTACAGGAAGGGCACCAGCGCCACCAGCGCACTGACGGCCGACAGCAGCCACGACGCGTAGAGCAGATATCTGTGTCCTCCCGCATAACCCAGCAGGCGCGACAGATTGGACTTTTTTTCCAAAAACCGTTTCCCCCTTTATGTTTGTTGTTATGATACAGAGGACGCAGTACGTCCCCGCATATCCGATTTTAGTTAGTTTTAACTAACTTCTGCGCAAAAATTACAGGGCGTCATTGCCCCATAATTTTCATCCATCCGGCGGTGTAAAAGGCCCGCATCTCGCGGACATAGTTCTCGGCGGCATCCAGCGGCATTTCGTGAATCACCAGCTCAAAAAACGTATGGAACATACCCGTAATCAAGATGTGCTCCAACTGCGGATCGATCGGCGGCGACGGACATCCGAGCGAATCCAGCACCTGCTGATAGGCGTGTGTGGCCTCGGTTTCAATCTCTACCATTGTATCGATCAGTCCGGAATACTTCGTTCCCTCCGAACAGCAGAGAATCAGCTTAAAGGTGTTCAGATGTGCGTAGGCATAGCGGAGCATATCGAACATACACGTTCCCGAAATTTCGCCAAGCTCCTCCGGCTGCCGCTCATGCGGCAAAGCCGCAAACGCCTCCTGCGCCTCGCGGAAGCGGGCGAGCACATAATCGTAATGCTCGCCCACCAGCGCCGCGAACAGTTCTTCCTTACTTTTGTAATACCCGTAAAACGCGCCGGTCGTCATCCCAACCGAGCGCACAATACGCCGGAGCGATGCGGAACGAAAACCGTATTTCAGGAATTCGGCTTCCGCAGCCGAACGGATGCGTTCAAGTGTGGGCGTGTGTTCGGTCGTCATACCTGCTCCTTTTTATAACGCTGTTATATAGCGCTGTTATATTATAAAACGACACACCTCGTTTGTCAAGGGGGAAAAGCAAAAAAACAGTTCCTGCCCACCGTTTTTATACAAAGCCAATGGGCTGACTACGCCCCACACTGCATAAAACCGGCAAAAAACAGCCGCTTATCCAAAAGAAAAAAGAATCTCGAAGAGAGAGTAAGGCCCTCTGTCGGGGGGCAAAGCCCTCAGAGCAAAAAGCCGCGCGGATTACCGTCCTTCAAAGCCAAAAGCGACGTAAAAACTGCCTTGTGACTCATCTATCTTGCCGGTTATTCATAAAGAATTGACGTTTTTATGCGCCGCAGAGGGAGGGAAACACGCATTTTACGCTTCCGCTTGCACACGGCGGCAAAAAAGTATGCAGAGCACGGCTGTCGCTATACCGCTGCATTTTACGGCAGAAAAAGCCTCGAAACAAACATACATATTTACAGCGAGGCCGTCTGCCCCGCAATCAGGCCAACGCCTTCAGCGGCCGCAGGGAACCCCTTCAAGCGCCAGCAGCGCGGCTTTTCTGTCCGTGCCGCCGGCATATCCGGTCAGGCTGCCGTCCGCGCCGAGTACGCGGTGGCAGGGGATCATCAGTGAAATCGGGTTGCGGCCCACCGCGCCGCCGACCGCGCGCGCCGACATACCGCCGAGACGCGCCGCGATCCGGCCATAGGTCGTCGTGCTGCCATAAGGAAGCTCGCGCAGCAGCGCCCAAACGGCACTTCGAAACGGCGTAGCGCCAAGCGGTGCCAGCGGCGGCGGCGGCCCGGGGTCCTCGCCGCCGAAATAGCGGTCCAGCCAGCGCACGGCGTCCTCAAACACAGGCAGCGCCTGTTCGGCGCAGCCGGACGGCAGTGCAGCGCCGAAATGCCTTTGTCCGTCGAACCACAGCCCACAGACGGACCTCCCGTCGCCCGCCAGCGTAATGCCGCCGAGCGGCGACTGATAATGCGAAAGATAGATCATGCCTACAACCAGCTTCCGCGCAGCGAAAGCATCCTCCTTTTGAAATCCGGATATCACGTATCGGAATGTATAAACCGCGCCGTAAAGGCTTTTCCGGCCGCTCCTTAAGTCAGCAGCGCATGGCTGAGGATATAAAAGGTTTCCTGCGACGGTAGGACGCGCTTCTCCATCGGCGGCAGCGCATCATCGAAGCGCTGCGCGGCCGCTTCGTCCAACTCCATCACGGAGCTTGCGCGATACGCCCACAGCCTGCCGTCCAGCGCACCGGGACGCAGCTCCTTCACCAGCATCGACGCCGGGAACACACCCGGTTCGGAACAGACGTTATGGCGCTTGCAGCTCACAAAACCACAGCCGACGTAGTTGTTCGGATCGCCGAAGATGACAATCGCCTCATAACCAAGCGCAGCCGCCCTCTCAAACGAAGCCTCTAAAAGACGTTTCCCGTAGCCGCGACGCTGAAAGGCGGGCGCTATGCTGACCGGCCCGAAGGTGAGAATCGGCTTTTCGCCGCCGGCGCCGTCAAGCAGGGACGCCTTGGTATACATAACATTGCCGATGAGTTCACCGTCCAGCTCCAGCACAAACGCCAGCTCGGGCACGAAATCGGCATGCGTGCGCATGATGTGCACCAGATAATGCTCCGTACAGCCGGGCCGGTACACATTGTAGAACGCCTCGCGGGTAATCTGTTCCACCCGCTCATAATCCCGTTCTGTCTCGGGACGGATCAAAAGCCTGTTTTCCATATTTTACAGCCATAGCTTTCGCGCAGAGAAAGCTCCCTTTCTTTCAGAATTCCCAAATACAGATACAGCGCCGAACCCGGCGTTCCGGCCAGAAAACAGAGAGGTAAAAAAATACATTTTCCGTCAACTTCAGCCGTCCGCGTTTTCCTACCCTTACGGGCATTTGTATTTGAAAAAGACACGGGGCGGATCTAACCGCCCCGCACAAAATATCTTTTTTACGATCAACCGAACAGGTTGAACATAACGAACAGCGACGACAGAAGCGAGGAAACCAGCGAGACAACCGTAATCTGCGTATTGATAGACGGACCCGCCGTGTCCTTGAACGGGTCGCCGACGGTATCGCCGATAACGGCAGACTTATGCGCTTCACTGCCCTTGCCGCCTTCTGCGCCGGACTCAACATATTTTTTGGAGTTATCCCACAAGCCGCCCGAGTTGGACATGAACAGCGCCAGCAGCAGACCGCTGACAATATTGCCCAGCAGGAAGCCGCCGATGGCCTGCGGACCGCCGATAAAGCCGACAACCAGCGTTGCGATGATGCTCATCAGGCCGGCAGGGATCAGCTCACGCAGCGCACCGGTGGTGGCGATGTCGATGCACTTATCATACTCCGGCTTCGCATCCTCCCTGCCTTCCTTCAGACCGGGAATAGAATTGAACTGACGGTGAATCTCCGCAACCATACGCTGCGCGTTCTTGTCCACGCCCAGAATCAGCATCGCCGAGAACACTGCAGGAATGGCGGCGCCGATGAGGATGCCGAAAAAGACTGTCGGAGACATAATGTCGAAGCCCGTGATAAGCTCCTTGCCGGCTTCCGCCAGCGCATGGTTGGCCTCGGACATAAACGCGCCCAGCAGCGAAATGACGGTCAGACCCGCCGCACCGATGGAAAAGCCCTTCGTGACAGCCTTAACCGTATTGCCGGCGCTGTCCAGCTCATCCGCCGTGCGGATGGTCTCCTCACCGAGGTCGCCCATTTCAGCCAAGCCCCGCGCGTTGTCCACGATCGGCCCGTAGGCGTCGTTGGAAATGATCATGCCGACGATGGAAAGCATACCGACCGCCGCCATCGAAATACCGAAAATGGCATACCCGTCACCCATCGGCGCGCAGAGCTGATAAGCAACCAGCGCCGAGACAGCGATGCCCACCATTGCGGGAAGCGCGGAAATAAAACCATAGGATACGCCCGACAGGATCGTAAAGGCCGGTCCCGAAGCGGAAGCATGCGCGACCTTGCGCACGATCGGTTTCGTATCGTCCGTAAAATAGTCCGTGGCAATACCGATGACGACGCCGACCAGCAGACCGACTGCCGATGCGCCCCAGATACGCCAGGAAAAGCCTTCAAACAGAAGTGTTGCGCCGGCGGTCAGCACGAGGAAAATCGCCGTCGTCACATAAGTAGAGGAGTTGAGCGCTCTCGTCGGATTGCCGTTTTTGCCGACCCGCGCCGTCGCGATGCCGATTACCGAGGCCAGCAGCCCGAGGATCGCATAGCAGAATACCATCGAAATGTTGACGCCGCCGCCGAGCGACTGCGCAAGAACCAGCGCCGAGGCCATAGCCGCCACGTTGGAATCGAAAAGGTCGGCGCCCATACCGGCCACATCGCCGACGTTGTCGCCGACGTTATCCGCAATGACCGCAGGATTGCGCGGGTCATCCTCGGCAATGCCGAGCTCGACCTTGCCCGTCAGGTCCGCCGAAACGTCGGCCGTTTTGGTGAAAATACCGCCGCCGGCTTTTGCAAACAGGGCCAGCGAGCTGGCGCCGAACGAAAAGCCCAGAAGAATACTGGAGTCGCCGGTGATCATCAGAACGGCGGTCACGCCGAGCAGCGAACAGCCTACGACCAGCAGCCCCATAACGGCGCCGCCGCGGAAGCCGATGAGGAACGCAGGCTTGATGCCCTGTTGGGCGCCTTCGGCCGCGCGGCCGTTGGAAAGTGTTGCGACAAGGATGCCGATCTTACCGGCAATGGCCGACAGAACGGTACCTGCGATGTAGGCCACGGCCATCGAGATGTTGGGAACGGGATCGCCCTGCCAGATCGGTGAAGGGAGGAAGAGCAGAATCAGAACGGCGGCAACAGCGGCGAATTTGGCCAGGATCTTGTACTCGCGCCGCATAAACGTGTTCGCGCCTTCTTTAATGAGCGCAGAAACCGTCTGGATCTTCGCGTTCACGGTCTTCTGCTTCTTTACCCAAAGGTAAAGATAGACCGCGAAGGCGAACGCAATGACGACCGTTAGAAAGGAGAGTCCGTAAAAGAGGGAAAGCTGACTGTCCATGCTGAGATCACCAAAACCTTTCCGTATTAAAATGTGTAAATAAGCAGAAAGGCCCCATCCCAAACGGAAAGCTTTGCACGAAGAACAGCCGAAAGCAAGGATACCCCGCCAAACAGGATTCACCCTTGCGCAAAGCCGCACCCCGGGCAGAAGCATGTCACCCGCGACGCGTTCCCCTGCGCCCGCCAGACACACGTTTCTTTTGCAAACTTTTTTGGAACAATTATAGAAATGATTTATTCCTATGACAGACTCCACCGCTTATTTCCATTATAAGTATAGCAAAGTGTACAAAAATTTCAATTCAAATTATATCCATTAAAAACATAATTGCATAAACAAAATTTATATAAAATGCACAAGACCGCATATGCTCCAAAAAATTTCTGCAGTTGACGGCAAACACCGGATGCGTTATACCGCTTCCATACGCGGATTTCCCCTTTCGGGGCGTTTCCGCACCGGAGGACATACGGTTTGTGAGCAAAACGCCGTACTGTAGGCGCGGGAACCGCGCCTTCATTCAGCGGACGCAGATCATACCGCTCGGCCGAGCCTTATGATAACGCCGGAAAAGCCAAACGCATGCCCGGCGTTTCGGGTTATGCCATCGCCCATTTCCGAGAAATTCTATGATCCTTTGCACGGAAGGTAATAAAAACGGAGCGAACCGACGATATTCTGCGCGGCATATGGCACGGTGCGCTTCCCTCGCGTTTACCGCCTCGCAAAGCGGCAGGAAAATCGCCGTTTCAAACCATACGGCAAAGCGTCGGATACGGCTGCCCAAGCGCGGGTTTTGTCAAACAGGCAGAAGCACGCCAAGGCCGGTATCAAACGCAGTGGTTGCGCATCGGAACACGCCGCGATTGACAAACAGCGCCGGATACGTTATAATGGAGATGCTGCAAGTTCAGTGCGAACACAGGAAAGCATCTCCCGAAAAACCGAAGCTCCCGCTTCGCTTTTTCCAGAGTTTAGTGCGAACACAGGAAAGCATCTCCCGAAAAACCGAAGCTCCCGCTTCGCTTTTTCCAGAGTTTTTCCCAAGCGGAGATGCTGCAAGTTCAGTGCGAACGCAGGATAGCATCTCCCGTCCTTTTCCACGCGGAGACGCTGTATGTTCGGTGCGAACACAGGAAAGCTTTGCGGGCTTATTCTCAGAGCGGCAATGCTGTATGCTTTGGGCAAAATACAGTCTGCCAACCGCCCGAATTACACGGCTCCTTTCAAAAAACACGGTTATCGCTCGGCTCTTGGGAGCTTTTATTCGAAAACCTGCGTATTCTCACCGTTTTAGGAGGCTTTGCGATGAAACAATGTATGGACGCCGACAACCTGCACCGCAGGCTGAAAAAGATCATCGGACAGGTACAGGCCATCGATCGGATGGTGGATGAGGACGTCCCCTGTGAAGATATCCTCGCACAAATCCACGCTGCAAAGGCAGCACTGCACAAGGCCGGTCAGGTCGTGCTGGAAGGCCACATCCGCCACTGCGTGCGGGACGGCATCGCCAACGGCGACGCGGAGAAAACAATTGAGAGCTTCACCAAAGCGGTCGAACGCTTTGCCAACATGCAATAGCGGTATCGCGCATAAGCCGCTCGAAGGGGCGGAATGCTTCCGAACCGCAGGACGCGTTTCCCTCTCGGGCCGCACAAGTGCCGAAGCCCTCCCTCGCTTTGCGCCGCCCCATCCCTGCAAAACGGCACCGGCGGATTCGCTTACGCGGTACTTTTTGGCGCTCACGCTTCCTACGGAATGCCGCAAACGCATTTTTTCCGATATTGCCTTCCCTGCCGTAGAGGGGGCTGTCGCCCTCTACGGCACCGGCGGTCCTCCGCATCCGCGCCTTCGGCGTCTCAATGCCGTTATGGATGGATTTCACAGCGTCAACGGCACGCAGCCGCACATTTTCATTTCTGTCGTTAAAAACCATTCGACCGCAACGCAAGGTTACGGTCTTTTTTACTTTAACGGTGCAAAAATACCGTTTTTTTGCCTTATCCCTCTTGACAGGATATATTTCCGCACCTATAATATACATATACCCCCATAGGTATAGAAAGAGGGCGCATAAAGAATGAAATCCTTTCTGCACAAAATCGAAACGCTGCTTGAATGGGGCGGCGTAAAAAAAGACGTCACTCTGCTGGTGCTTTCCGGCGCGGCGCTGATTGCAAGTATGCTCGGCTGGAGCCCTTTTCCCTTCGATATGGCGTGGGCGGCCATTATTCTGTGCGGCGTTCCCATCCTGACGGAAGCGTTGATCGGACTGCTGACCGCCTTCGATATCAAGGCAGATGTGCTCGTGTCACTTGCACTGGTCGCCTCGGTCTGCATCGGCGAGGACTTCGCCGCGGGCGAGGTCGCATTTATCATGCAGCTCGGCGCTCTGCTGGAGGACCTGACCGTCGCCAAGGCGCGGGCGGGCATCGAGAAGCTGGTGCGTCTGACCCCGCAGACGGCGCGGGTGCTGCGCGACGGCACCGAGACGGTCGTGCCGGCTGAGACGGTTAAAACCGGCGAGCGGCTGCGCGTCCTGCCCGGCGAGACTATCCCGGCGGACGGCGTTCTGCTGTCCGGACAGACCTCGGTGAATCAGGCGGTGATGACGGGTGAATCACTGCCCGTGGACAAGGCCGTCGGCGACGAGGTCTCGGGCGGCACGGTCAACCTGTACGGTGCGTTTGAAATGCAGGCGACACGGGACGGCGCGGACAGTTCGATTCAGCGGATGATCCGGCTCGTGCAGTCGGCCGACGCGGGCAAAGCCAAAATCGTGCGGCTGGCCGACCGGTGGGCAACGTGGATCGTCGTCATCGCGCTGACCGCTGCGGCGCTCACGTGGATCCTGTCGGGCGAGATCATCCGTGCCGTCACCGTGCTTGTGGTATTCTGCCCGTGTGCGCTGGTGCTGGCAACCCCCACGGCAATCATGGCGGCTATCGGAAACGCGTCCCGCCATGGCTTTCTTGTCCGCGAGGGCGACGCGCTCGAACGGCTTGCAGACGTGAAAAAAATTGCCTTTGACAAGACCGGAACCCTCACGCGCGGCGTTCCGGAGGTTGTCGAGGTGGTCAGTATCTCCCGCTGCAGCGAATCGGAACTGCTTTCGCTCGCAGCAGCAGCCGAGCAATTTTCCGAGCACCCGCTCGGCCGTGCGATTGTCCGCTGCCGGCAGCGGCAGGTGCCCGGCAAACCGCTTACGGCCTCAGACTTCCGAATGGTCCCCGGGCAGGGCGTCGCCGCAACGGCAGACGGAAAAAGGGTCCGCGCAGGGAACTTGAAATTCATCGGCGGCACACCGCCGGACGGCATAGAAAGCCGCCTCGCGCGGGGCTGCACGATCATTTTCGTTGAGCTGGACGGCGACCTCTCCGGCTATATTGTACTGTCGGACACGGTCCGCGACGACAGCGCGCAAATGCTCGGACAGCTTGCCCGTCTCGGCGTGCAGCCCGTTCTGCTCACCGGAGACAATGAGGGAGCAGCCAATGCCATCGCGGCGCAGCTCAAAATCCGCGAGGTGTACGCCGGCTGCCTGCCCGAGGATAAGCTGAACCGTCTGGATGACATCCGCAGGAGCGGAAAGGCCGTCTGCATGATCGGCGACGGCGTCAACGACGCGCCCGCGCTCCGGAAAGCCGATGTCGGCATCGCGATGGGCGGCGTGGGCAGCGATATCGCCATAGACGCCTCGGATATCGTGCTTGTCAAGGACGACCTGGCGGCGCTCCCGCATCTGCTGGCACTTTCCAGACGGATGATGACCGCCATCCGCTGCAATCTCGCCTTTTCGATGGGGCTGAATTTCCTTGCCATTGCGCTCGCGATTACCGGCCTGCTCAATCCGGTCGCCGGCGCACTCGTCCATAACGCCGGCTCGGTGCTCGTCATTCTGAACGCAGCGTGGCTATTGAAATGGAAATCATCAATATAAAAACGCAGGCAATATGGAAATAACCGCCCGAAAAACAGGCGGCCGCCCATATACAGCCGTCTTTTTGTATACAGCTCTCGGATAGATCCCCGTATGTTTTCGCGTCACGGGCGCAGACGGCAATCGTCAAAACGGGTGTCCCAAACGCCGTTCCTTCCGATGCGCACGGTATCGGAAGGAACGGCGCTGATGCGCATCCGCACCCAACGCCTGTGCGGCTCTGACCTGCGGACAATTTTCCGTTTCTGCCCAAAAGCAGAGCCGGTCATTTGACTTTCCAGATGTGCCGCCAATATTGCAAATCCAGAAACACGACGCAGGCGGCAGCGGCCAGATCCGACAGAAGCTGACGCAGCCCCACTGACGGCAGCGGCAGCAGAGACGGAAGGAAAAAGATCGAAAAGAGCAGCAGCGCGCCTACGGCGAACTGTGGCTTCCGCATATCATGCCGCTTCCGCATATCGAGCGATGTAATCAGAAGCAGTACCAGTCCGGCCGCCGCAATGGACAGCCAATACGCAGGCAGATCGGTATACAATCCCGAAGCGTAGCCGTCCCACCCGGCGTTAAGCAGAACATAGCCGCCAAACCGGCCGACGAGCATACCGGCGTTGCGGCATATGACGGAGCGCGCCCGCTCCTCATGTTCTCCGCCTGCCAGCGCCGCAACGGATGTTTCCAGCACCTCCGCCAGCCGCGCCAGATGTGCGGAAGCCGGAACGCTTTTTCCCGTCTCCCACTTCGCCACCGCCTGCCTGCTGACGCCCACCCGCTCCGCTACGTATTCCTGTGACAGCTTCAGCGCCGTACGCCGGGTCTTAATATTTTCGTGCAGTGCCATATCCACGCCCCTTTCCGATGAATAGTATACTCGAAACATCAGCAGCATGCAAGCAACTATAAGGCAACCGAAGAAAAAAACGTCCTGTTCGGAAGACATCTGCCCGCCTTTTGCACAGAATGCCCGCCGTATTGCAAAAGAGAAGAATTCCTCCGCAACCCAACGGCAAAACAAGGCTTGAGAAAAAAACCGCCGGCGGACGGCGCAGCGCACGCTTGTCCGCCCACCGTTTTCTCGTACTTATTTGATGAGAATGTTGTGCCGCGGTTGATCAAACGGCTTCAAACCGTTTGATCGGGAAATCATATTATCCCGACTTGCAGCCGGGCGCACTTATGCAAGCGCCGCCAGTACCTCGGAAATGTCCGCGCGGATGCAGACCGCCCGCCCTGCAATCTCGGCGGGACAGCACGCCTGCCCGAGATTCACACAGGCATAAACCGCCTTTGGATTTTCCGCCGTCATCCGCCAGAAGGGAAATTTGATAATGGCCGGTGTGTTCATTCCAACGCCCAGCTCCAGATATAGAACGGCGCCGCGTGTATGACGGCGGACGAAATCATCGTACCGCCGGTACGCCGCGTACCAGCCCTCGTCCTGTACGAAGGTGTCGTCCGCGCGCAGATTCATTGCCATCGGCGCGCCGCAGACCGGACAGCGCGGAATCAAATCGGCGGGAACGGCCATCGCCGGAACGGCGTCCGGAGGCGGCTCCAGCCCGCCTTCGCCGATTCTGAATCCCTGCGCCTCTACCATCCTGCGGACGGCTTCCCCGTTGTCATATGTCCTGTCGTGGCAGGCTTCAGAGCATTGCCACAGGCCGTAGTCCCCCTGGGTGTAGAAAAGGCGATTCTTGGCAAATCCGGCCTTTTGAAAGCAATGGTCCACATTGGTGGTGAGGACAAAGCAGTCCTTGTCCTCAACCAGCTCCAGCAGCTCGGAATACACGGGACGGGGCGGGTCGCTGTACCGGTTGAGGAAAATGAACCGGCTCCAGTAGGCCCAGCTTTCCTCCGGAGTCGGAAACGGGTAAAACCCGCCGGAGTACATATCATGAAAGCCGTACCGCGCCTCAAAATCCGAAAAGTACCGGCGAAATCGCTCCCCGTCGTATGCAAACCCTGCCGATACGGACAGCCCCGCGCCCGCGCCGACGAGAACGGCATCAGCGGATTGCAGCGCAGCCTTCAGCCGCGCCGTCTGCGCCGAGCAGCGCGCGGTAGACGGCGTAATCCGTTTCCCGAAAAACATTGAAGATCACCTCCGTCTTGCTTTGTGTACGCGCTTTGTACGCTTTTACAGTTTGGATCGCAATTGCAGCCGCTTTCTCAACCGGAAAACGGAATTCCCCGGTAGAGATACAGCAAAAAGCAACGCTTTTGATGCCGTTCCGTCCGGCAAGCTCCAGGCAGGAGCGATAGCAGGAAGCCAACAAATCCCGATCCTTTTGCGTGAGCAGCCCGCCCACGACAGGCCCGACGGTATGCAGGACATAGCGGCAGGGCAGGTTGAAGGCCGGCGTGATTTTTGCCCCGCCGGCTTCCTCCTCGTGCCCCTGCGCCCGCATCAGTTCCGCGCAGGCCAGCCGAAGCTGTACACCGGCGAAGGTATGGATGGCATTGTCGATGCAGCCGTGGCAGGGGACGAAGCATCCCAGCATCTGACTGTTGGCCGCATTGACGATCGCATCGCAGCGCAGGGTGGTAATATCTCCCTTCCAAAGATAGACGCCTTCCTGCACCTGCCGCAGGTCGGCAAGCTCGGTAATCCCCTTACGGCGGATTTCCTCCCGTAAATACGCGTCCTGCACTTCGATGAACGCCCGGGCGGCGGGACGCGGCATGCGGACATTGAACAGGGAACGAAGCAGACGCCTTTGACCGTCCTCGTCCTCCGGGATTTCCGTTTCCCGATATTGCGGCTGCTCCTTCAGCAATTCCCGAATGAGATACAGCCGTCTTTCCTTCTGTGTCATTTTTCGTCCTCCCGAATCACCGCACTCTGCGGGCAGACCTCCATACAATTTCCGCAGCGCAGACAATGCGCCTGCCGAATCACCGCCGGCACGGCGGAAAAATCGATGCACCCCTGCGGGCAGACCGCTTCACAGATGCGGCAGCCGGTGCAAGCTTCCGTAATAAAATAGCCTTCCGGGTTAAGCACAGCCTGCCCAAACGAAAAGGAAAAACGCTCAATGGGCTTTTTGGACAGGTCAAACCACTCGCCTTCTCCCGCGTACAGACGGAACACCGTCAGCGCCCTTTGGGATGCCGGAGTGGGATAGATTTCCCGCATATACGGATTCATATCAAACAGTCGGGGCAGCGGTGCGCCGCCAAGCTCCCGTACCTTACCGCGCACGGATATGGCCGTGCGGGACATCGTATTTTCGCCTTTTATGCCGGTCAGCGACAGATAGCCGGTCGCTTTCAGACGGCCGTAAAAGCCCTTGCCTCTGGCGGTAAGAAAGTACAGCCCGCCTTCGTCGGCGTCCATTATGTCGACGGCGCAGGTGACGGGCAGGCCGTCCGTATCTATAGTCGCCGCAACCGCAGTGTGGATTTCCCGCTGCAAATACCGCAGACACGCTCCCGCATCCATCGTTGTCCGCCCTCCCTTCCCGGTTTTGAACCGGTTCCGGGGCCGTCTTATGGACAGCCCCGGTTTATGCATCCGCCGTTAGGCGAAGAAGAAGCCCGCCGTCATATCGAGATAATTCTGCCCGCTGTACTGCGGATACTGTCTGCCGACCTCAGCCTTGAACGACTCGGCGTCGGTGCGGCCGGCCGCGATCCGCTTCAGATTTTCCAGATACGCGATTTTCGTCTCGGCGTCCTTCAGGTCCTCGGGCGTATAGTGCGAGGTCAGAATCAAATCGTATCCCTTACGGATGTACTCCCGCAGCCCGGCAATCATAGCGTCGGCGTGCGCCGCACCTGCGACGATGGAATGGCAGTCATGCCCGAGCATATGGGTGTAGACGGCGTTGACCTCGGGGATTTCGACATCGAAGGCCTCTGCGGTCCGCCGAATGACGAAATCGATGCCGCCGACCGTCAGCCGGCCTTCGCCGACCACATGAGTAATCCTGTGGACGTCGCTGTCGAAGGCTTTCCCGAACGCGCCTGCAAACTGATCGATCAGCGCCTTTCCGCCGCCGCTGACAGAATAATCAACGGCGTTCTGCGTGGCATATTTGGGCACATCGGGCAGGAATGAGCCGCCTGCGGCGTGATAAGCGATCAGCATGCCCGCAACCTCGACATCCCTTACATATTCGGCAAGCTCCGAGTTGTTGTCAAAAAAGCAGGGCGACTCGATGATGACCGCTTTGCCGTTCTTCTCAAGGACAAACACCTCGTCACAGATGGGGTCGTTCGTTCGGTATGCGTGCAGTTTGACGGCGCCGAAGTCGTAAATATGCATTTCCCCCTTGGAAAGCCTGACGGTTTTACAGGTATTCTTATTCATTTTAAATGCCTCCTTATTTCTGTTGTGCTTTTATTCCGCCACAACGCTGATGCGCTGCCGGATATGTGTGCCTTTTTCGGCCTCATCCACCATAGCGACGGCATAATCCGCATAACTGACGGTGCTTTCGCCCTTGGAGTTAAGCGTCAATTCCTCGCCGCCCAGAATATATCTGCCGGTGCGTTCGCCGTCAGCGCGGAAATCTCCCGCAGGGCTGACGTATGTCCACCTGACGTCCTCTCTGCGGCGAAGCTCTCCGAGCGCCCTTGCCATAGCAGCAGCCAACGGCTTGAACGCGTCGGGGAAATCCGGACTGTCCGCCAGGCAGACGGTGTGCTCGGGGTTGACATACAGGCTGCCCGCGCCGCCGACAACCAGAAGGCGGGTCTCCGTACCGCTGAGAACGTCGCAAAGATGCTTCAAAGACGTACTGTGCTGCGGGAGAGTGTCCTCCGTCCAGGCGCCGAAGGCGTCGATTACCGCATCGAAGCCCTTCAGGTCGTCGGCGGTGAGGTCGAAAAGGTCCTTTTTCAATACCTGTTTTGCCTCTGTCTGATTGCTTTCACGCACAACGGCGGTCACGTCTATTCCTCTGGACAGCGCTTCCTGCACGATGCGCCTGCCCGCCCTGCCGTTTGCACATATGACTGCGATTTTCATTCTGCATTCCTCCTGCATCTCTCGTCGGATGTATTTTTGCGTTCGGCTTCGGAGCGGCTGTCCTCCGCAGCTCTTGCCCATAGTATACACGGGGCGGCCACGGCTGTAAAGAAGGCACTTTTTTGTAACTAAGCCCTGCGCGCGGTAACGATTGCTGATTTTACGGGCTTTTTCGAGTGAAAATTTTTTCCGGTTTCTTTCGCCCGGCAAAGGACGGCCGCTCAGGCTGATTTTTTCGGCCTCGCATCACTTTCTGCTGCTAAAGGCCGCCATAGCTCCATCTGATATCTTTGCCGTTTGTCCGAAACCGGGACCGCGCAACGCCTTCCAGGCATTTTGCGTCGAAACCGGACCAGGCTCCGAAGCGGCGCACACAGCTTTTGCTGCCGAAGCTTCATAAAGCGGCACAAGCCAAATCCGCGTTTCAAACATCCGCAACGGCAAAAAAGCACATTGAAGCAGCCGGTTCCGCCTGCAATTTCAATGTGAGAGGAATTCAAAATATAAAAAGGCAAATCCGTCTCCCAAAGGAAACGGATTTGCCTTTTTTTCTGGTGGAGATAAGCGGGATCGAACCGCTGACCTCTTGAATGCCATTCAAGCGCTCTCCCAGCTGAGCTATACCCCCGTATTCCGCCGCTCTGCGCGGTCTGCCTTTGTATTATATAAGAACACGGGGGTTTTGTCAAGCCCTTTTTTCTTTTTTTCAAAGAAAAGTGCAGGCTCTCCCGCTGTCAGCCGATGAAAAGCTGCGTCCAAATATGGCCGTCCGCTACGTAGCCGACGCCGATTTTGGTGAACGAGGCGTTGAGGATATTCGCGCGGTGGCCGCTCGAATTCATCCAGCCGTTGACAACCGCCTGCGGCGTTGCATAGCCCTTGGCAATGTTCTCACCCGCCGTGCGGTAGCTGAGGCCGAAGCTTTTGATCATATCGAAGGGCGAACCATACGTGGGGCTGTTGTGCGCAAAATAGCCGCGGTCGTGCATATCCTGTGACTTATACCGCGCCACGCGGGCAAGCTCCCAGTCGGCCGTCAGTGCGGACAGGCCGTACTGCGCGCGATAGGCGTTGACCAGCTCGACGACCTGTTCCTCGAAAGAAAGCGTCGCGGGGTCGTCCAGCGGGACGTAGACCTTCTGTCCGGGATAAATCAGGTTCGGGTCCGCGAACTGCGGATTGGCGGCGATGATTTCGTCGAGCCCGACCTTATATCTGACGGCGATCTTCCACAGGCTGTCGCCCTTGACCACCGTATAAACGTCGGTGTAGGCCGGCGCGGTGACGGCAGTCAGGCAGACGGCCAGGACAAGCGCCGCCAGCGCAGAAAGCGCCTTTTTGATTGTTTTTTCATTCCGTTTTTCCCTTTTTGCCGAATTTATATAAAGCCGCAGAAGAGCGGCTGCCTTTAGTATCCCCCGAAATTTTCGCTTTTATGCTTTGCGATAGAAATATTCACATATGCTTGCTATAATGTTACAGTTAGGAAACAAACGTTTTTTGAAATTTTTCAAAAAACGAAGAATGTATAAGCGGCAGGGACGGCGTTTCCGCCTCCGCGCATTCGGACGGCGAACGGCCCGACGCTGTCTTTTCCCGCAGGGAGCATTTGTCGGGAGAGATTTGCCCCGACAACTCGGATACAAAGGAAGCCTGCCGCCCGAACGACGGACGCCCTGCGTATGAACCCCTGCGGATATGCGCAGCGTCAGCTTATGTCTTCCTTTACGTGCAGTACGGACATGTACGTGCAGGGGCGGGCAAAGGCAAGCGTTTTCCCGAATTGCGCGGATGAAGCGCTGCGGGCGCCGCATAACGGTCCCGCAGAGTAACCTGCTGCGGCTGCTTTCCCTTTGAAACAGACGGAATTTGCAGATTGGGGGACAGACATTGTTAGAATTAAAAAACATAAGAAAGGTGTACCGCATCGGTGAGGTCGAGACGCGCGCCGTCGACGGCATCACCGTTTCCTTCCGCGAGCAGGAGTTCGTCGCCGTGCTGGGGGAAAGCGGCTCGGGCAAAACGACCTTCCTCAACATCATCGGCGGACTCGACCGCTACGACGAGGGCGAGCTGATCATCAAGGGAAAAAGCACAAAGAACTTCAAGGAACGCGAGTGGGACGCCTACCGCAATAACTCGGTAGGCTTTGTTTTCCAGAGCTATAACCTCATTTCGCACCTGTCCATCGTGACCAATGTCGAGCTGGGGATGACGCTTTCCGGCGTCTCACGCGAGGAAAAGCACAGACGGGCCATCGAAGTGCTGGAGCAGGTAGGGCTGAAGGAGCATCTGCACAAGAAGCCCAACCAGCTTTCCGGCGGACAGATGCAGCGCGTAGCCATCGCCCGCGCGCTGGCCAACGACCCCGAAATCCTGCTCTGTGACGAGCCGACCGGCGCGCTCGATTCGGAGACGAGCGTGCAGATTATGGAACTGATCAAATCACTCTCCGCCAACCGGCTGGTCATCATGGTCACGCACAACCCCGCGCTGGCCGAAAAATATGCCGACCGCATCATCCGCTTCGCCGACGGCCGCATCACCGCTGACAGCAACCCCTGCGAGGCTGTCGACCGTCCGGACGGCTTTTCTCTGAAAAAGACGAGCATGAGCTTTTTCACCGCGCTCTCGCTCTCGTTCAACAACCTGCGCACGAAGAAGGGGCGCACCTTCCTGACCAGTTTCGCATCGAGCATCGGCATCATCGGCATTGCCTTGATCCTGAGCCTTTCAACAGGCTTTCAGCTCCAGATCGACCAGTTCCAGTCGGACGCGCTGGCCGAGTTCCCCGTCTACATCTCCCCGGCGGCGCAGCAGCTTGAAATGGAGGATATGATGGACGCCGGCGGCATGCAGGCGTCGCTGCCCGAGCAGTTCCCCGACACCGACCGTGTGCTGCTGTACGATTCGACCGAGAGCCGGTTTGTCCACGAAAACATCATCACACAGGATTACATCGATTACATCAACGCCGTTGACCCGTCGCTCTGCGCATCGGTCGGCAGCGCCTATTTGGCAAACATGAACACGCTTACCGATAAAAACGGCGCCATCGTGCCGGTCAGCTTCGGGATGTCCTCGTCGGATACGACCGGCTCGATGGCCAATGTGATGAGTATGCGTATGGTCGGGCTTTCGACCTACCCCAAGAGCAGCGGCGAAAGCTATCTTGAAAAGAATTATGACCTGCTGTCCGGCGCTTATCCGTCCGGCAAGCATGACGTCGTGCTTGTCGTGGACACCCGCAACCGGCTGGACGAATCCCTTTTCGATGCGCTTGGCTTTGACGCGGCAGGACGCAGCGAGATCGGCTTCGACGAGATTGTCGGCAAGGAATACCGCATTGTGTTCAACGACGATTATTACATAAAAACCGAGCAGGGCGTGTATATGCCCAACCGCGACTACGGGACGCTGTATGAAAACGAAAACAACGTCACACTGCGTGTCTGCGGTGTGGTGCGGCTGAAGGAATCGGCCTCCATCGGGCTGCTGAACACGGGCATCTGCTACAGCGAGGAGCTGATGGAGGAAATCATCGAGAACAGCCTTTCCTCGCAGATCGTCGCCGACCAGCAGGCCTCCGACAAAAGCGTCTTCACCCTGCAGGCCCTGACGGAGGAGCAGAAGGAGCAGACGCTCGCCGTCCTCGGCGGCAGCAAAATCCCGTATATGATCTTCCTGTACCCGAACGATTTCGAGTCCAAGGACCGCCTGCTGGAATATCTGGACGCTTACAATGAAGGCCTTCCGGTCGAGCAGCAGATCGTCTACACCGACCTGGCCGCCTCGATTTCGGAGATGACCGGCAGCATTATCGACGGCATCACCTTCGTGCTGATTGCGTTTGCTGCGGTGAGCTTGGTGGTGAGCCTGATTATGATCTGCATCATCACCTACACCTCGGTGCTCGAGCGCACCAAGGAAATCGGCATACTCAAGTCGCTGGGCGCGCGGAAGAAGGACATCGCCCGCGTATTCGACGCTGAGACCTGCATCCTCGGCGTGTTCTCGGGCGTGCTGGGCATCGTGATTGCGTGGCTGCTGACCTTTCCGGTCAACACGCTGATTTATAACGTATCGGAGCTGGAGAACGTCGCGCAGCTCCAGCCGCTGCACGCACTGCTGCTGATTGTCATCAGCACACTGCTGACAATGCTCGGCGGCCACATTCCGGCGCGTATGGCCTCGCGTAAGAACGCGGTGGACGCGCTGCGCAGCGAATAGAGAGGAGACCCGGAGCAAAGGATGCGATTTTCAAAGCGTTTGCGCGCCGCACTGGCAGGGAATGCCCTGCCGGAGGAGGAAACGCCCCTGTTCACCGGCGGCGCGCTGAAGAAGCTGATCCTGCCGCTGATCATCGAACAGACGCTGACCATAACCGTCGGCATGGCCGATACGGTAATGGTTTCCTCACTGGGCGACGCTGCGATGAGCGGCGTTTCGCTGGTGGACAACATTAACACGCTCATCATCAACATTTTTGCCGCGTTCGCCACAGGCGGTGCGGTTGTCGCAGCGCAGTTTCTGGGCGCGCAGAAGGAGAAGAACGCGCGAGAGACGGCCGGGCAGGTCATTGTCTCTACGCTGCTGATCTCACTGGCGGTGATGGGCGTCTGCCTTTGGCAGGGCGAACCCATCATCCGGCTGCTGTTCGGCGAGATCGAGCCGGCGGTGATGGAATCCGCCTCGGTGTATTTCCGCATTTCTGCGTATTCCTATCCCTTTATCGGCGTTTATAGCTGCTGCGCTGCATTGTTCCGCGCAATGGGCAACTCCAAAGTGTCCATGTACAGCGGTTTGCTGGCCAATGTCGTCAACATCGGCTTCAACGCGCTATTTATCTACGGAATGGACATGGGTCCCGCCGGCGCCGCATGGGGCAGCTTTCTCTCGCGTTTTTCTTCTATGCTGCTGCTGATTCTGCTGCTGACCGACCGGAGGAATGCCGTTTACATTTCGCTTCGTGAAAAATTCGTCTTCAACGGACGGGTGCTGCGCAAGATCTTCCGCATCGGTCTGCCGAACAGTCTGGAAAACGGCGTATTCCAGCTTGGACGGATCATGGTGCTGCGCATCATCACCCTGTTCGGCGTCGTGCAGATTGCAGCCAACGGTGTGGCCAACAACCTCAGCGCGCTCGGCTGCATCCCCGGGCAGGCAATGAATCTGGCGATGATCACCGTCGTCGGGCAATGCGTCGGCGCCGGAAGCCGTGTACAGGCGCGGCATTACACCCGTCGGCTGATGACCGTGACTTATTTATTTACCGTCGCCGTCAACACGCTTATTCTGCTCTCCCTGCCGTTGACACTGCGGCTTTATTCGCTTTCGGACGAATCGCTGGCGCTGGCACGGGTGCTGATCTTCATCCACAACGGTTTTGCAATGCTGCTGTGGCCGGCCGCCTTTACGCTGCCGAACGCCCTGCGCGCCGCCGACGACGCGCGGTTCACAATGATCGTATCGGTTTCTTCGATGGCGGCCTTCCGCATCGGGCTGAGCTTGGTGCTCGCCATGCAGCTGAACTACGGTGCAATCGGCGTTTTTGCAGCGATGGTCGTGGATTGGCTGTTCCGCTCGGTTGTGTTTTTCCTCCGTTACCGCTCCGGCCGCTGGTGGCCGTCCCGCGCCGTGACATAAAACGGCCCCCTCCACGACGGCGATTCATTGAAGACGCGCTCGTTGCTTTCGCAAGACAGCGACCGAGGTATTCCAAGCCTCTTGTTCCAAGCCCGAAGTCCCGGAGTTGTGCCGGAACGGGCACAGAAACGATCCCCACGTTTTTATTTGACGGCTGCACGGGGGATCCGCCGTATAAAATGCAGGGGATTGACCGGCCAATATCGGATTTTTACGGCTGCGCGGCTGTTGAAAAACGGTATATCTTCCGATTTGCACCACATATCAAAAAGCGGCGCAGCGGCGGACCTTGTCATAAAGAAATGAAAAATACCTGCGCAAAAAGGAGCCTGTTTGAAAACAGGCTCCTTTTTATTCTTGTGCGTATTTTATGCTCTCTTCTTCACGACAACCGCAGCGCCGATCACAGCGACAACCGCGAGCACGACGACGGCCACGATGCCGGCGTCAGAGGTCGAAGGCGTAGACGAAGCGTTGGAGGAAGCGGCCGCAGACGACTCGACGGGAGCCGCAGAGGACGCGGTCTCGGACTCTGCAGCAGACACAGTCTCGGACTCTGCCTCGGAAACGGCCTCGGACTCATCCGTTCCTGCCGCACCGGCCGTGCCATACACTTCAAATTCGGAGATGAAAACACTTCTCCGATTCTGCACAAACTCAACTTTGATATAACGCGCCTGAACGGCCGAATCCAGCTCCAGCGTAGATGCGTCCCATACGCTTCCCCCGGTCTCAACGGACGAATCGCTCACCTGCGATCCCGCACCGGCTTCCGTCCAGGTCTCGTTGTCGGTGCTGTAAGAATATTTCACGCTCGTGGGGAAATAAATGCCGCCGTTGCCGCCGCCGAACAGCTGAACAGCGAACTTATTCACGGTAGAAACCGCGCCGAGGTCCAGCACAATCGCGGTGGTCAGACCGTTATGCTCTTCCGCAGGGGTTTCTTTTTCCGCACCGGAAATGCCGATAAAAGGCGCGCCAGCATCCCAAGGAGCAACATCTTCAACAATACCGTCAGTCAATTTACTATGTGTTTCGTTATCGACATAGTTTTCAACACTTGCATCATAATCGTAGCCGTCGATCGTGTAGGACTTGCCAAGCGCGAGGTTGGTGTCCTCCGCCGAAGCAAACACGCAGCAGGCGACTGCTACGAGCGCGACGGCCAAAAACACCGAAATAAATTTTTTCATTTCAGTTTACTTCCTTTCTTGTCTTCTCAGGTTTCTTATGCGGTCTCCCAGTGAGTTTTTATTATAACGCATGGAAACGCCGATGTCAATAGATAAAGTCAATTTCTTTTCACAAAAGCAATATACTTTGAGGCGATTTCGCCAAAAAGGCAAAAGGGGTTTGCTCTTCGGCAAACCCCTTTTTATCCGCTATACGTTATGCTCTCTTCTTCACGACAACCGCAGCACCGATCACGGCGACGACCGCGAGCACGACGACGGCTACAATGCCGGCGTCAGAGGTCGAAGGCGTAGACGAAGTACCGGCGGAGGAAGCAGCTGTAGACGACTCGGCGGGAGCCGCAGAAGACGCGGTCTCGGACTCGGCCTCAGACACAGCCTCGGACTCATCCGTGCCGCCCGAACCGGCCGTGCCGAACGCCTCAAACTCGGAAACAAATACCCAGTTGCTTGCACCGCAGGTCATTTCCACCTTCACATAGCTTGCATTGACAGCGCTGTCCAGCGTCAAAGCAAACTCAGCGACGCTGCCCTCGCCCGACTTCGTACCTTCGCCGGCAGAAGTCCAGGTTTCGTTATCCGTGCTGTAGAAAAATTCCACCTTGCTCGGGAAAGTGATGCCCGCAGCAGAATCTTCGAATACTTCAATGGCAAATCCGCTGACGCTCGAAGCGGCGCCGAGATCCACCGTGATGATACCGATCGAACCGTTGGTCTGCATCGTAGCATCCATTCTGTTGAATCCGACCCAGGCAGCATCGCCGTAGCCGGTTTCCGCAGCCGCTTTCTGCCCGTCGGTGAGCGATTTGTTCTCTTCGTCAGGGTACTGAGGTGCAGCCGCACCCTCTTCGGTATAAATCCCGACCGTGGTATAGCTCTTGCCAAGCGCAAGATTGGTGTCCTCCGCCGAGGCGAACACGCAGCAGGCGACCGCTACAAGCGCGACGGCCAAGAACACTGAAACAAATTTTCTCATTTCAGATTCCTTCCTTTCTTAAACTTCCAAATTTTCTTATGTGATACTCCTATTGAGTTTTTATTATAACGCATAGGAATGCCGATGTCAATAGAAAAAGTCGATTTCTTTTCACAAATCCCCAATAATTTTAAGCAATTCTGCCAAAATCGGCAAAAGGAGAACTGCTTTTATCAAAAGTCCGGCAGGGACAGCTGTTTATATGCAGGTCAGGCAAATACAAACGCCGGCCAATCCCCCGCCGGCCGCGGAACGCGCCAGTCCCGATATGAGCAGACCCCGACATGCCGGAAAACGCTTACTGATTCGCCAGACCGCTCAAATCCAGTGTCGCGGACAACTCTTCCACCGTTCCGCCTTCATTATAGTAAGCATAGTATGACAGAATGCTCTGGGAATAATCCGCATCCTCTGCGGGATCGCCTCCTCCCATAAGGGTGATCCGGCAATAACGGACACCCGGAGATAGCAGACAGTTGACGTCTCCCATCTGTTTGCCGGAAGTCCAGTCACCGACGTTCAGGTTACGGAGCGCAATATAGCCGTTGCCTTTACCCTGTGTCAGAATATGAAAAGTTACGCCCATAATATGTCCGTCCGCAGCGGAAACCCAGTAGTTGGCATCCACGATCTGCACCTTGCCTTCTTCATTGTCCAACAGCACCCAGGAATCCTGCTTCGGCGTCGGGAACGGATCGACCTCGGCCGGCTTGGCGCCGGGATAGACAGTGGCTCGAATTTCCACTTCCTCATAAACGCTGCTGTGTGCCGAATATCCCAAGGTTACATCGAATTGCACTGACGTAACCTCCCGGATACCTGCGTGAGCCAGCAATGTTCGGGGCAGCGTCACCCGAATAGCGCGATCCGGCCCGCCGCCTATCATACTGTTGCTCTCCCTGTTCTCGTCAGTAAACGTAAAATCATTGTAATGGAAAGCCACTCCGTTGATGATGAGCTGCATATCGTAATAGCCGGAATAGTTCCGAGCATCCGTAGAAGCCCGGTAAGTAATCACATACGCATCCTCCGTCATCTCCATAGAGTCAATGCTGAACAGATACTCCCCCTCTTCATAGAGAGTGCCGGAAGTAAAGTTTTCCAGCTCCACCGGCTGCGGTTGGCCAGAGCCTTCTTCGGAGTTTTCCTCACCGTCCGTTTCGTCTTTCTCGATATCCGTGCGGCTTTCCGTCTCTTCGGTTCGGCCGGCAGAGTCATTTCCCGTCCCTTCCCCGCCGCAGCCTGCCAGCAAACATACGCCCAGCAGCAATACCAGCAACATCGAAATGAATCCTGTCTTTTTCATAATTGTCTCTCCTCTGATATATACATCTCGCGTTTTTCCACGAGAAAACAATGTTTCAGGCCGGCAATCCATACCGGCGGACAAAAAAGGGAAGAACCCACTTTTCGGGGAACTTCCCTTTTTACCGTTCTCCTTCGGAAAACTTCTTTTATCCGCTATACGTTATGCTCTCTTCTTCACGACAACCGCAGCACCGATCACGGCGACGACCGCGAGCACGACGACGGCTACGATGCCGGCGTCAGAGGTCGAAGGCGTAGACGAAGTACCGGCGGAGGAAGCAGCCGCAGACGACTCGACGGGAGCCGCAGACGATGCGGTCTCGGACTCGGCCTCAGATACAGCCTCGGACTCATCCGTGCTGCCCGAACCGGCCGTGCCGAACGCCTCAAACTCTGAAATGAAAAGCCACGGTCCGCTGCAAGTAGCGCTGACCTTCACATAATTCGCATCGACGGCGCTGTCCAGCGACAGCGCAAATTCGCTGACGTTGCCCTCGCCCGATTCCGTGCCCTTGCCGGCAGAGGTCCAGGTCTCGCCGTCGGCGCTGTAAAAGAACTCAACTTCCGTAGGCGCTTCAATACCGACAGTTGTGTCGTTCAGCGTCTCGATCGAGAACTTGCTTACTTTAGAGGAAGCAGTGAGATCCACCACGATCTCGGCGACTGCCGAAACATTCTTATTGAAGCCGACCCAAAGCGCATCGTTATACTTGACTTCCGCGGGCGCCTTCACGCCGTCGGTCAGGGTAACGCCCCCTTCATCCGGATAATCCGGCTGCGTTTCGGTCTTTTCTGTAAAAATGCCGACAGCCGTGTAGGTTTTACCCTGTGTAAGATTGACGTCCTCCGCCGAGGCGAACACGCAGCAGGCGACTGCCACAAGCGCGACGGCAAGAAGAGTTGCAATGAACTTTTTCATCTTCTCTTGTCATCCTTTCAACTTTTTGGCGCAAAGCCAACCGTTTGAAAAGCGGACGCTTTGCTCGTTATTTTGTAGACTCATTATAACGCAAAAATATTCATATGTCAATAGAAAAAAGAAATTTTATTTCCAATTGCGTCTGCGAGCGCCGCCACAGCCGCATATACTGATGACAAACGAACATGAAACGGGGGCTCCCAATGGTTTTACATATCGTGGAAGCGGGACAGACGCTCTATTCCATCGCACGGCAGTACGGCGTTTCGCCCGAACGGCTGCGGACGAACAACGGCATCGGGCCGGAGGCGCAGCTCGCCGTGGGACAATGCGTGGCGGTGCTGTTCCCGCAGGTGACGCACGTCGTGCGCCCCGGCGAGACGCTCTATTCCATCGCCGACGCTTACGGCACAACGGTGCTGCAGCTTCTGCGCAACAACCTCTTTCTCAACGGCCGTGACCTGCTGCTGCCGGGGATGGTGCTGGTCATCCGGTACGAGCGGGACCCGCTGGGGACATACCGCATAGGAGGCTATGCCTATCCGTTCATCAGCGACGACCTGCTCACTGCGGCGCTGCCGTTCATGACCTATCTGATGCCCTTCACCTACGGCATCAATCCCGAAGAAGGCACGCTCGTGCCGCTGGACGACGAGCGGCTGCTGCTCTACGCCCGCAACTACGGCACGAAGGCATACATGCACCTGTCCACGCTGACCGAAAACGGCAATTTTTCCACCGAAGCGGGGACGGCGCTGCTGGCCGACCCGGCAATCTGGCCGACGCTGGCGGACAACATCCTGCAAACCATGTACGATAAAAACTATGCCGGACTGGACATCGACTTCGAATTTTTAGGCGCGGAGAACGCCGAGCGCTATGCCGAATTCGTCGCATACATGCGTAATTTCCTCTCGGGCTACGGCAAGCAGGTGATCGTTGCGCTGGCACCGAAAACGCGCGCGGACCAGCCCGGCGTACACTACGAAGGACACGATTACCGGCTGCTCGGCGAAGCGGCCGACGCGCTGCTGCTGATGACCTACGAATGGGGCTATACCTACGGGCCGCCGCTGCCCGTCTCGCCGCTGCCGTCGATGCGGCGCGTGCTCGATTACGCTGTGACCGAAATCGACCCGTCAAAGCTGTTTTTGGGCATCTCCAATTACGGCTACGACTTCACACTGCCCTACGTCGCGGGCGAGTCGCGCGCGCAGTCGCTTTCGACAAAGGAAGCAGTCGACCTGGCCGTTCGCGTAGGCGCCGAAATCCAATACGACGAAACGGCGATGGCGCCCTTCTTCTTTTACACCGAAGCAGGCGTGCAGCATCAGGTCTATTTCGAGGACGCGCGCAGCATACGCGCCAAGCTGCTCCTGCTTCCCGAGTACGGCCTGCGCGGCGCGCTGTACTGGAACCTGATGCGCCGAAACGAGCAAAATCTGCTGATGCTCAACTATTACATCGACATCCTGCGTGAATAAACGCCCCCGAACCGCCGCCCGAAGAAGGCGTCCGCGCCGTGCGGGAAAGGCAGCCGGAGACATCCGCCGCAGAACCCGCTGAATGTCGCGGCAAAGCGTGCGCCGCAGAGCTTGCACCGTTTTATATAAGGTAGACACTTAATCAAACGGGACGAGCGGCGCAGGGGGAACGAGCCTTTTTCTGTACAAAAATGATGTTTTTTTCAACCTCGATTCCCTTGTGGAACGTTGCGCATAAGCGCCGCAGACAAATGCGCATCCCTTGTGTTGCCGGCATACTTTTGAAGGTATGAAAACCGAACCGCTTTTCATTGCAAGACGAGAAACAACGCGGACTTTTATACAAACGGCCTGCGCTGCACAGCGGCACAGACCGCAGGGCCTGCGCATCCCTTCCTGCCTTTAACATATACGTGCGGCGTCCCTGCGCGGCGCTGCACGTGTCCGCTTGCCGATAAAATCCAATTGGGATTTGCCCCAAAACCCTATATATCCCCTCAAAGCCTTCCGGAAAAGGACATTCCCGACGGCGCCGGCCCTTAGGCGGAATCCCGCAAATCCCTTTTTTGACAGTCTTATACGTGCGGCACGGCGCGCATAAGACGGGAGCGCTTGCGGCAAGTTTTGAGTGTGAGGCGGTACACACAGGCGGGAGAGCGCGCAGCTTTATTCCCGCCGCGGTTCTGCGCAAGGGATAGCCGCCCCGTTTTCCCACACTGTATGCCGCACGGCGGCGCTGTGCTTCTGCGGAAACGGCTGTCGGATTTCCAAGCGTGCGGATTGCTTCACGCGCGGCCTTCATAAGCGCTGCGCCCGCCGCTGCCGGAACGTATGCCGGCAGGCAACCGTCCGTTCGGGGACGGCTGCCGCTTGCGCGGGCCGCGCTATTCTTCGAAAAAGTCTTGCAGCATACGCAGAAAATCGTCGTCCATCTTGTAGCTTTTCGAGCGCGCCTCCGCTTCCTCGTCACGGTTGCGGATAGCCACAAACAGGTGGATGCCGTCGGACTCCGCATCAATGCTGACGCGGACGGCGTTCTGCGCGATCGCGTCGAACAGGTATTCGGATTCGGGCGTCTCAAACTCGCACCGCCGCAGGACAACCTCGACGGACATATAGAGCCGGCCGGGCGTCAGCAGCACGCGGATGCGTCCCCGCCGCCGCTGCGCCTGCCGGTCAAGCTGCGCGACCAGCTCCTCGACAAGCGGCTGCTGTTGGGGCGCAAGGACGCGGAAAATTCCGTCCGCGCGCAGCGTTTCAATCAGGGCGGAATTCGCTTCGCCGTCCGCACCGGCGCGCTTGTAGCTGCGTTCATACGCGTTCATCGTCATACTCCTTCCCGCAGATCAAAAATCGTCGCCGAACAGCTCTTCGAGCAGCGCGATCATTTTTTCGTCCATCGGCAGCGCGCCGGGAATGACTATGTCGAAATAGGGCGCAATGATCTGCAGCCGCACGCAGCCGTCGTCGGTCGGCTCGAAGCTGATGCTGTACGCGTCGGTGAGCTGCCGCAGCAGTTCTTTTTCATTGAAATTGCCGAACTCGAAAAAGGGCAGGATCACCTCGATGGAGGCTTCAAAAACCGTCGTGTCCACATCGGCGCGGATTCGGCCGCCCCGCGCGCGGGCAAGGCTGTCGAGCCGGACGACAAGGCGTTCAAACGCTTCTTTGTACTCGGGGACGACAACGCGCGTCAGGCGGGCGAACATTTCCTTATAAAGGGTGAAAAGCCCCTTCTCTTTCAAGTCGCGGACAAATTCCACGACTTTTTCGTCGGACACCGGCTCGGCAGGGCGATAATCCCGCTCCAGAGGGAGGGAGAGCGGCGTTTCTTCTTTGGCGTTGAACTCATTCATAAATTATTCTTTTCAACATCCTGATAAAATGTGTTTTTGGACGCTTCTTGAATCAATAAACCGGGCGGAATTCCCAAAGCATCGGCGATATTGAAGAAGACGTCCAGCGTGAAATTATAGGCAAGTCGCGGTGCTTCTATTGCGCTAATCAAGGAGCGGCTTACGCCGACCAATTCGGCAAGTTACTCCTGCGACCAGCCTTTTAATTTACGGTTTGTCGAAATAATAATACTCATACGTATAAATAATTCCCTATTCTTTTCCGTGACTTCTTTGGACATAATAAACCTTCTCCATCGAAATGATTGTATTTTTATTATACTATAAACATTCGTTTATTTCAGCAAATTATAGTGAGCACATGTAATTATTTGTGAGAGATGGAAAAATTTATAATTATATATCAAACAATTGTAGTGAGCATATGCTGCATTTTGTGAGCATTGAAAATATTTGATGGATTCAGGCAATCTCTTTTTCGATTTTTGGTCAAATAAATATTTTTGCCACATATGTTTTTTTCGGATAATATATAATTTCAGAAATCGTCATATGGCTTGCGCAATAAGCAATCATCATATAAATATTTTACTATCAATGCCCTGCGCCGCATAGCGGCGCAGGGCATCCGGAGTGTGCAGCATACGCAAAAGCAAATTGACTTTTCTTCCTTTCTCTATGTGCAACGCCGCACAGCGGCGTTGCACATTTGGAGTATAAATACCAATAAAAAACAATTAAGCTATCAAAATGCCGAATATGGCGCAAAATGATTCGTTAGAAACACTTTTCGATATCTCGGAAGCGTTGGGAATCGATTCGGCAGCCTTGCTGCGCGCATCCATTTTTCCCGATGCATTTCTCAACGCACCGGAACACAAGAAATAATCCGCAACGCCGCGCATTCAAAAATTATCGCATTCTCTCCCTTCTATACGGGCAACGCCGCTATGCGGCGTTGCCCGTATATTTAAGAAAGAAAACGCCAAATAGCTCCATTTCCCCAAATGCCCTGCGCCGCTGTGCGGCGCGGGGCATTGATATAAAAATTCGCTTTTTCCTTTCAGATGCCCTGCGCCGCATAGCGGCGCAGGGCATCCGGAGCGTGCGGCATACACAAAAAATTTGACTTGTCATACACAGAGCCAATTTCGTGCAATCCCCCTGGTACACATTCAAAAATCACCGCATCCTCCCCTCTACGGGCAACGCCGCATAGCGGCGTTGCCCGTATATTAAATTAAGAAAAAAAATACGCAAAATAACTCCATTCCCCCCCCAAATGCCCTGCGCCGCATAGCGGCACAGAGCATTTGTATAAAATCTCGCTTTCCCCGGGATGGCGCACACTGCGGTTCCGGCGTTCGGCGGGCGATTCCGGCCTCAAAAAACAGCGCGGCCGACAGCTTCGCCGTCGACCGCGTTCCTTTCCCGCAGATATACGCTCTTATTCCGTTCCGAATCCGCTTATCCGGCGGCGGCAAGCATCCGTGAAATGAGGATGCCGTAGCCGCGCGTGGGATCGTTGACCATCACGTGCGTCACTGCGCCGACCAGCCGTCCGTTCTGGATGATCGGGCTGCCGCTCATCCCCTGCACGATGCCGCCGGTCTTTTCAAGCAGCCGCTCGTCCGTGACCTTAAGCACCATATTCTTTGATTCCGTATCGGTGGATAACTTTGTGATTTCGATCTCAAACTGCTCACGGGTATGCCCGTCCAATGTGCTGAGGATGTAAGCCTTTCCGGTCTCCACCTCGCTGTCGGCCGCAGCGGGAATCGCTTCACCCAAATCCGCCGGAAGCTCGTCAAAGCTGCCGAACACGCCTACGCCCGTGTTTTGCGCCAGCAGGCCGCAGCGAAAGGGCGACAGGCTGCCGCGCAGTTCGCCGGGGTCATTCTTGCGTCCCTTTTCCACGCCGGTAATCTCCACGTCGACGACGACGCCGCGCAGCATCGGCAGCAGTTCGCCGGTCTCGACGTCACAGATGCCATGCCCCAATCCCCCGAAGCTGCCGTCGGCCGCGTTGACATAGGTCACGGTGCCGATGCCGGCAGTCGAGTCGCGGACCCACACGCCGCCGCGGTACTCGTTCTCCGCCGCGTCAAGCTGCGGCGTAAGCACGGTGCTGACCCGCTCGCCGTCGCGCTCATACACGACCGAAAGCGAACGGCCCTCGCAGGCGCCGATAAGCGCCTTTGTTTCCTCGGCTGTATTGACCTCGCGGCCGTCAATCTCCACGATTACGTCGCCGACCTCCAGTCCCGCGTCGGCCGCAGGCGTGGTCAGGCCGGAGGCGGTCTGCACGTCGGTTACGCCGATCACGACCACGCCTTTCGTGAACAGCTTGATTCCGAAGGCATTGCCGCCGGGGATCAGCAGCTCGCCGGGCCGGACGGCTGTCTCAAGCGCGGCGTCGGAGGCGGCGAACGCCGTCTGCATACCGCTCTGCAGCAGGAGAAAAACAAGGAACAACAGCAGGATCGGACTAAAAAGTCTCTTTTTCATACAGAGTTTTGCCTTTCCCTTTTCATTTGCTTTTTTCGTTTTGTTCGCGTCATTTTGATTCTTTGCAACGTTACTAATTTGCGCGATTCGGGTAAAATATATGTACAAACATCGCATTTCGGCACGCGCCAAAAATCGGCAGCCGTAATTGTGTGCCTTGCAGGGAATGGAAATTTTTTCATTATTATTGCAATTATCATTATTATCCCAAAACGTTAAAAACGTATCCCAGCCAAACTTGTTCGGAAAAAAATAAAACGGAAGCGCCTTCTCCGGGCATAAATACAAAAGGAGCTTGGCCAGCCCGCCAAGCTCCTTTTGTATTCTTCCCGAACGATTCGGCTTACGCTCAAAATATTTCTCGCCGAACGCACAGAGCTTCAATTCGCAAATGCAATCACAATGCCAACAACCATCATCAAGCCGCAAAGCGCTGCGGCAACGACAGACATTATCTGTTCCGAATACAGCTTAACCAAACCGGTTCGTTTGAACTCACCGCGCAGTTTTACAAAGCCTAAAACACCGAACAGAATGCCGCACAGCGAAGCAATGATCATGCCCGCTTTCGCCCATGACGCAACATACACGAGAGGCCAGCAAACAGCCGCTACCGTGAAAAGCAAGTAGCTCAACCCGCAAAGCAGGCTCGCATGTACACCTTTTACTGTAAAATCATTCGTGTTTATCGCTTTCCCGGCGGGCGAAGCCGCCTCCCGCGTCCCCTGCACCGCGCCGCAGGCGTCACAAAAGGCAGAACCATCCCGAAGCTCCTTCCCGCATTTCGTACAAAACATATATATCTCCCCTCCATCCTTTTTTATGGCACGCTCATACATCGCCCTGCTGTATGGGCGAAAGAGCTTCAGGAACGTTTTCTTTGAAATATATAACTTCGAAACAGCCGCTTATCGGGCGTCCCCTGTACGCGTGCAACGCCGATGCCGCCTGTTCCGACCGCAACGACAGTTCTGCCGGGCTCGCCGGGGATGATTTCAACATCCACCTTATATGTATACGTTTTGCTGTACCGCTGCACAAAATAAGTCCCGACCAGCGCTACCTGCGCGGGCGTCGTCAACGTGCCGAGTTGATAGTCCTCATACGGATAAACGGCATAGCAGTAGTCGGCCTCCGAGAACAGCGCCACGCCCTCAAAGCTGACGACAAAATACGCCGCCCGCCCGAGCTCGGCATCCAGCTCCTGAAAAAGCGGATAATTCCCCAAAACCAGCGCGTTGCGGTCGCGCGCAAGCGTCCTTTCCGAAAAGACCTTCCCGAGCAAAGGACCGACGGCCAACGGTACGGCAAAGCAGAGCAAAAGCACGAGACAGTATACAATCTCCCCCGCAAACAGCGACACAAACAGTTCCAGACCCGTGTGCACAAGCGAGAAGCCGCCGATCACCAAGCCAACCGCGCCGAAAATCTGCTTAAAGCTGCCCGCGCCGGAGCTTTTGATGCGGACCCCCCAAACGGTTCCCGCATAAACGGAGTTGAACAAAAGATACGAAAACCCGAGCAAAAAGCCGCCGGCGACAGCGACTGCAGGCGCCGGCAGCGCCGCAAACGCGGATAACCGAAGCGCAGCAAGCACGCCGCCTGCGATGAGCAGTAAAAAAGAAAGCTTATTTTTCATTTTTGACCTCCATTGCATATTATACCATATCGGGATATTTTCATTATACCATTGTGGGATAATAATGTCAAGGGGGAATCAACGATGAGATTGAAAGAAATTCGCAAGGCGAAGGGCATATCGCAGGTGCAACTGGCGTTATCGCTGCATATGAACCAGAACACGATCAGCCGCTACGAAACCGGCGAACGCGAACCGGCGCTCGGCGATCTTATCAAAATCGCCGATTACTTTCAAGTGTCGGTCGACTATCTTTTGGAAAGAACCGATAATCCGAAAATGTTGAAATAAAGCCTGTAAAACTGCTTTTCATGCGCAAGCGGGCACATATCTCGCGGCGGTGTGCGTCAGCGCTGACGTTTCGGCATATCCCATATGCGCTACAGGAACCGCAAGGATTTCAAAAGCCAAAACCGTACATCGTTCGTTACGGGAAAAAAATACCGCAAAGCCCGCAGCAGAAGATGAGAGGAACGGAAACCGGAATGACAGGGACGAGATGAAACCGACTGCCCGAATTGGGAATTATGATCTCAACATGCCGGAAAATAAGAGGATTGGCGCAGGAAAATCTCTCGAGAGCCGCAGGGGTCAGCTATTTCTATAAGCACGATTGAAGCGTCGAGATTGGCATTCGATACAGAAACCAAAGGAAAGAGATAAAGGACATATCCCCGTTCGGGCGAAATATAAGCCTCTATGCCCAACGACGCAAAGCGGCGTTGGGCATAGAGGGAAGCGGGACGAAGCACGAAAACCACATGGAATGACCCGCAGCGCATCGGCGTTCGAGCTAAAGCCGTTTACGGTTCTCTCTTACATACCGGACGTCATAAAAACAGCGGAGAGAAAAACAAACGCTTCCGCAACGGAACAGCCGCGCCGGAAATAGACGCTTTTTCCAACGGCATACGGCCTTCCGCCCCGCAGCCGCAAAAACGCCGCCGTGCAAGAAGAGCACAGCGGCGCCTTTTCTGACTTTCATAAGAAAAACGCACAGGGCGATGCAGCAGCCCGAAACACGCATAAACGGCGTTTGCCTTGCAAAAAGAATTCCGCCTGTTTTCCGTGCCGACGCTACAGCGTTTCGAGGATAGAACGCAGCATATCGCGCGCGGCGAGAATATCGGCCGTCTGCTGATCGCCTTCAATTTCACGTTCAATGGTGATGCAGCCGTCATAGCCGAGCGCATGGAGCCCCTTCAGCAGCGCGGGAAAATCCACCTTTCCCTGCCCCATCGGCGTTTCAAGTCCGAGATCATGTCCGTTGGTAGGATAACAGCCATCCTTGCCATGAATCCCGCGGACATATTTTCCGATTACGTCAAGCGCATCCACGGGATTGGCCTTGCCGTACAGGATCAGATTGGCGGGGTCGAGATTGACAGCAAGGTTGGGCAGTCCCACGTCCTCAAACAGACGCAGCAGGGTGACGGGTGTCTCCTGCCCGGTTTCGAACAGCAGATACTGGCCGTTTGCCTGCAAATGCGCGGCCACACTCCGCACCGCGGCCACGAACCCGGGATAAAGCGCATCGTAGGGGTTTTCGGGAACAAAGCCCATATGCGTCACGACGTCGGTGATGCCCAGCGATTCGGCAAAGTCGGCGCCGTCGGTCAGGTCCTGCATCCGCGCAAAGCGATAAGCGGGCGGCACAAGCCCGAGCGTTTCCTGCCCGGCGTAAAAGTTCCACGCGGTCGGGCCGCTCCAGCCGCACCAAAGCGCGGTGACCGTCACCTCATATTTTTTACACGCCGCTTTGATCTCCTCCGCCTTCTCGGGCGTGCGCAGCGAACGGTCCCAGCTCATTAGCTGGCAGTGGTGAAAGCCCATCTTTGTGATGCTTTCAAAGCATTCCGCGACCGGCTTGCGGGAAAGCGATACACAGACGCCTATAGTCATCATACGGTTTCCGTCCTTTCGTTGTACGACTGTATTTCTGCGCCCCGGATATTCTGCATTTCGGCGGCGAAAAGCGAAGCCGCTGCCCGAGCACAGCTTCTTTATTATATCGCAGAAAAATGGGAAAAGCAAGACAGCGCCGGAAAAAACGGCAGGCTTTCGCCGAAATGCTTCTGTGCCCGGCACGCAGGTAGCTCAGACGCGCCATACCGGCCGGTTGATCCGTTCGGAGGCCGGCAGCACCAAAGCGCCGAAAATCCCGCCGCACAGCATATCCTGCCGAAGCCGGTCACCTCCATAGAAACCGGAGATGCGCAGCGGTTTCGCCCAGCATACCATAAGACAGCTGAGAATCTCTCCTGCACGGTTCTCCGCATTCTGCCGACTGCTGAGCCGCCTGCGGAAGAGGCAATACGTCGACTTGACATACGGAATGCGTTTTGCGGTGTTTACACACATCCCCTTTCATATGAAAAGCCGCGTTGACTTTTCCGAAGCGCAGCAAAGCGGCCCGGCATGCAGAACGTACCATTTGGCAACACAAAAAAGCTTTCCAATCGGCGGCGGGCGCCCGGCCGGGCCGGAGCGGCAAGAGCTTTCCTTTCCGCTCCGACCCGACGGCTCAAGCCGCAAAGCGCTTTATGTTTTCTTTTGAGACTGCACATAAAGCTGATGGACGTACACGCTCGCCCCTGCAAGCAGAATGCCCTGCGTGACCGCCGTAAAAACGGCGCCCGCCGTCTCCTGCGCCGTGCGGACCGACGTCGTCGAAAGCACCCGGACCGCCGACAGCAGGATGCCAAGGCCGCCCAGCAGCAAGGGAATCCATCGGTCCGGCAAGCGGCTTTTTTTCAGCACGGCGCCGACAATGTTCAGAACGGGAATGAGCAGCAGAAGCTCGCTGCGGATATATTCCCCGTAATTCAAAGCCGTTCACCTCCCTTCCTTTCACACTGTAATCTTAGGCAAAGAGGCGTTCAAGGGTCACGGATACCAGCCCGCCGGCCAATGCGGCGACAAGTGCCGTTATAAGCTGCCCAAGCCGCGCGCCCGGACGCCGTTCGAGCTCGTCCAGCTTTTGTTCGTGACGGGTCAGATGCGCATTTGCGTATTTCAGTTCGGTCGCCAGCGTAACAAGTGTTTCATTCATGGAGCGAATTTCCGCCTGCACTGCCTTCAGGTCGGCGACATCCCTCTCCAGTGCCCGCAGAAGCTGCGCGTGCCGCTCCAATACGAGCTCCGTTTCCTCCATTTGCTCTCTCCTTTCCCGGTTTTGCGGCTACGACACCATATGTAAAGCAGAGCGCTCATCCCCATTTCCACAGCAGCTCCTGCTTACGCTCAAAAAAGCGTGCGGATTTATGCCTGCCGCCGGACGATGCGAAGCGCAGGCCGCAGCGCCGCAAATCATCCTCGTAATGCCGCAGCAGTGCGTCTGCGCGACGTTCAATCTCGGGTGTGTATTCCAATTCCAGCTCATAGTCGGTGCGGTCGAGATAGGTGCTTCGGTCCAGCACCGCCGTTATGCCTTCGCCCCTGTACAGCAGCAGCCGCTCGGTCGTCAGCGTCCCCTGGAGACACAGGCCGCCGCAGTTAAAAAAGCGGATGTCATAAGGATTTTCGGCGGCTCCGCAATGCTCTACACAGCAATCGGAGCCTTGGCGGTACAGCTTGAGCGCAGCGACGCATTTGCCCTCCTTTTCACGGACCCTGCAGGTGACATCCAGCCGGTGCAGCAGAAAATTTTCCGTGTCGTAATAGTAATTGGTCTGCATCTGCGGCTCCGACACGGCGGATCTGCGCAGCAGCGCATAAGCTTCTGCGCTAAGCAGCGCCTTTTTTTCAAATTCCAGCATGTTCTTCTCCTCTTTTCAGCTTGCCCGAGCCGTTTTTGTCAAGCTCCAGCAGACATTCGATTTTCGCCGGCATTGCATACGCCGGCAGCACGTCACGGCAGAGCGCGCGAACCTCGCGCACCGAACCGAAATCTCCGGCCAGTTTCAGGCCGATCTGCACGCCTGACGGCGAGCGGAAGCCGTAGGCCGTCACCTCGCGCACGCGCGGGTCGGCCAGCAGCGCGCTTTCCAGTTCCTGCGGATAAATGTTCATCCCCGCCTTGTTGATCATATCATCCTCGCGGCCCTTGATGTACAGAAGACCGTTTTCGTCCAGCAGAGCCGCGTCGCCGGTATACAGCCAGCCGTTTTGCAGTACGGCGTCCGTTGCCTCCGGCGCGCCGTAATAGCCGAGCATGATGCTCCGTCCGCGGACGTACAGGCTTCCGATCTCGCCCGGGGCGGCGGGACGGCCGTCGCGGCGGCGGATCTGTACCGCAGCCGTGCGCAGCGGAATGCCCACGCTGTCCGGATGGTCACGAAAAAGAGCCGGCGGCAGATAACTGACGCGCGGGCCGGCCTCGGTCAGCCCATAGACATGGTAGATATCCGCAGCCGGGAAAGCCTCCGCCAGCCGCAGACCGGTCCGCGCGTCCATACACTCGCCGCTGACGCAAACCGCCCGCAGCTTTTGCTGCGGCCCCCGCAGAAAACGCGCAGCCAAAGAAAGCAGTGTCGGCGTACCGCAGACAACCGTCGCGCCGCTCTCGCGCAGCAGCCCCGGCAGCAGCGACGGATGGAATACACCCGAGTCAAAACAGACCCGCAGCCCCTTCCAGAGCGCAGTAAGGAACTCGCCTGTCAGCACCGCGCCATGATAAAGCGGACGAACGATAAGGATGGTGTCCCGCTCACCGACGGCAAGATAAGCGGCGATATCTGTCACGTTTGCCAGCAGTCCGTCTTCACCGAGCATAACGCCCTTCGGGACGCCGGTCGTGCCGGAGGTGTACAGAATCACCGCCGGATGCCGCTCGGGAATCCGGTAACCCGCATCCGGAAAGGGCTGAACACGAAGCTCGCCTCCTTCATCCGTAATCACCGCATCAGGCCGAAGCGCGCCCAGAACCCGCCGGCAATGCGTCTCTCCGTAGCGCGCCGACAAAGGCACGGCCGTCACGCCCGCCGCAAAGCAGCCGAGCAAAGAAACGGCGGCCAGCCGCTCGGAGCCGCAGAGAATTGCGCAGCAGCGAAAGGGGGTCAAACGCACGGCAAGCGCCTCCGCGCAGCCGGCCAGCGCGGCGTAGGTCATATTTGCCTCTCCCTCACAGACGGTCTGTTCAGGACGGGCGAGCAGCTTCCGCTTCAATCTCCGCCACAGCTCCATACGCAAGCACCTCCTTCGACCGTTCAAGCAGTGCGCGCAGGATTGTCCGTTCATCGTCCGAGAGCGCAAGCAGCTCTTTTCGGATGACCGTCAGCGCACCCTCACGCGGCCGCATGACGTGTGCGGCGTACAGCATCCGCAGCCTTTCCGCCTGTTCGACAAGCGGCGCATACCGCTCACTGCACATATGTCCCCAGCCAAACGCGTCCTCGACGCGAACAATGCGCTCATACATCCCACGCTTGTGCTCCCAAATCACATGCAACACGCGGCGGTCGAGCTTTTCAAGGGGAATGACGCCGCTTTGCAGCTTCTCGAGATACAATGCCGTGCACGCCTGCGCCGCAGCACCGCGAACCATCCCCGACGGTGAGGACGCACAATCGAGATAAGCGGCGATTCCCCGCAGCGCCCGTTCCGGCAAAAAGGGCACCTTCCCCGGCAAAGCCCTGATCGCCCAAAGCTCACCGTTGGCCCCGTTCCGTGCCGCCGCTGCATGTGCGCGGCCAAACGCAGCCTGCGGCGTCCAAAAGCTGCGATAACGCCAGTTTTGGTCATAAGCGTACAGCAGATAGGTCTTGTCCGCGCGGTCGTAACCATGAATGAGTCCGTCATGCGCGAAATGCCTCTCCCGATACCAGCTCTTGCCGGGCACATAATAATCGTCCACACCCGCAAAACAGACATAATAACCCGCGTCCAGCATTTCCCGGATAACAGTATGAAGGCTGCCGTGAAGAAAGCAGGTGTCGTATCCATGCTTTTCCAGGTGCGGGCTGATTGTCCAGTAGGTTCCGTCAACCGTCAGCTCCAGCCCGGTATAACCGGACAAAAAACGCGTCTCACATTGCAGCAGCATCAGGTCGTTGAGGAAAAAATTGCGGATTGTAGGATTGTCAACCGCCACAGCCAGACCCGGCGCCTGATAATGATAGGTGCTGTAAAACGGCTGTACAAGCGGCAGCTCAACCCGGGTATCCATCGGCTTTCTCCAAATATTTTTCGACCAGCCGCATTACATCCTGCGCGGCATACAGCTCATAGGGGTTCATATCCGACTCGTCCAGCCGAATGCCGAAGGCATCCTCCAGCCGGACCAGCAGCGTGACCATAGCCAGACTGTCCAGTCCCAGCACGTCCTGCAGGCCGTCGGTGTCACGGAATTCACCGCAGCCGCTGAGCGAACGCAGCAGTTCGCGGATTGTTTCCTTCATATCCATTTTTCAGCTTCTCCTTTCCCATTCACGTTTGACGGCGGCAAAGCACGTCTCCTCCGGCCCGGCCGTGGAGAGCAGGATACCGCCGTTGCTCTCACAAATATTCAAAAATGCGCTGCGCAACTTATATTGCAGAGGCAAATCAATGTAACGGCAGCGCTCCTCGGGCCGCTGCCGCACACGCGCAACAGCCAGTTCGACGGGGACATCGCAGAAAAACGCAATGTCCGGACGCAGCACGCTTTCTGCGATTTCATAAATCCAGCGGTCGCCTGTATATCCCCTTGCGCGCAGGTTTGCCAGGCAGGAATAAAAATAGCGGTCGCACAGGACGACCTTCCCCTCCCGAAGCGCCGGCTCGATCACGGCACGCCCGTGCTGCAGCCGGTCGCCGGCAGCCTGCAGCGAGACGGCACGGTAGTCAAACACATCGGGCGCGGGCGTGTCCATATATGCACGGAAGCCATCCGCGCGCCGCACCGCGTCGGTCGGCTGTTTTGTGACCAGCACCGGCCTCTTCCCCTCCAGCTCTGCGGCCAGCCGGCGCAGCAGCGTCGATTTGCCGCTGCCGTCCAGCCCGCAGAATGTAACCAACAGCCCGGGATACGGGTTGGGACGGAATTCCAGATGCTTCATGCCGGCACCTCCTCCAGATCCGCAAGCCGGTCATCGAGGAAAAAGCGCGCGGCGACGTCCTCCGTGCGGTAACGGTAAATCTTCTTTTCCGACGGCGCGGCAACGCGGTGCAGCATTTCAACGTTTCCGTCCAGCGCATCCGTTGCAGCGCTGAACAGTTCGGCGTCCGTCAGGCCGAACAGCGCGGCCGTCTGCAAAACGGCAAACCCGCAGCAGCCTGCAAGGCCCAGCTCGCGGCTGCGTACAAAGCAGTCCTCTTTCTCCGCTGCCGACATACCCGACAGCAGCAAATACAAATCGGCGTATTTATAAAGCGTCATATCCCGCTTCATCCGCACCCATGGAAGCGTGGCCGCTTCCTTATATAGATGCGCGCAGAGATGTACGAAAAAATCCGCGCGCGCCGGGACGGGCAGTTGCAACCCGTTTACCTCAGCCGTCGTTTTTGAAGCCAGAAGTCTCCGCAGGACGTCGGGCTCGCCGTACGTGTAGCCGAGCGAAAAATTGACATCCACCTCCAGCCAGCGCAGTCCGGGCAGGGCGACCTCCCGAAAATACGGTACCGTTTCGCCGCGCAGCATTTTGGAAGCGATGATTTCCTCCCGTGACGCGGGCACGAAGGCGCCGCCGCGCAGAGTTCCCTGGCGAAAGCCGTTTTCGGTCAGCAGGCCGCCCAGTGCGGTCACTTCCTCGGGCGCGGCGAGCAAATCAATATCGTTGGAGGTGCGGCAGCCCTCCGGGTACAGAGCGCACAGCAGCGCGCCCTTAAGCATCACGGCGCCGCTGTTCCCCCGTTCCAGCAGCCCGGCCAGTTCTTTGACGCAGCGATAATAGCTGCGATTACGGACGGCGTTTTGCTCCGCCGCATTTTCCAACGCGTTTCGGAATTCCCGCGGCAGACCATCGAGCAGCCGTTGCCGTCGCAGCGTCTCGTGCGCAACACCCGCTAAGCGGTTGTAAAACAGCTGCCCGAGAACGCCCGGCGTCGCATAAGCCGTCAGCGATGGCTCGAGGTCTTTGCCGGCAAACCGGCAAAGCGCGAGGAAAAACTTTTTTTCCTGTTCTTTCATTGTTTTCTTCCTTTCCGTTTTGGTTTTTGAGGGCGAGTGTACTGCGTAATGATCGCATCCAGCACCGCACGGTCCTCCGACGTCGGCGCCACGGTCCGGCGGCCGTCCGGCGATTCGGCGAGCTTGTGCAGCACACGCAGCTCACGGTCGGTCATATACATCCGGTCCATCGTGAACCCTTCGGCGACGTATACTCCGCCGCCATATCGACCACTCTGCGTATAAATGGGCACAGTCCGGCTCAGTGCTTCGATGTCCCGGCGGATCGTCCGCTCAGAAACGCCGAAGTCCGCCGCAAGATTTTCCACACGCTCATATCTGCGCCGGCACAGCGTTTTGACAAGCTCGCCGCGCCGTTCGACTGTGTCCATCCGTATTCGCCCCCTTTCTGCTCATACTATACAGGTTAAACCGGACACTTCATGTCCGGTTTAAAAATATTTAACAAAAAAAGAGGGGCTGACAAATTTTGTGCGCCAAACGCACTTCCATTTGCCAGGTCCCTCTTGATTTCTCGACAAGTCCGACGAATCTCTTCGGCAATCCTATTTCTTTTCCTCGGCTGCGGGACTGTGGGATATGTTCTCTGCCACGTGCGCTTCAAAACCCGAAGCCGTAAACTGAATTTTCAAAAAACTCTTACATTTCGGACACCCGCTTTCAACATAGGAATCCGCAGCACCCTTAAACAGTCCCCGTCCGCAGACCGGACAACTCGCCATAAATAACTTTTTTTCTTTCATTTCCCTATCCTTTGCACAATTTAATCTATGCCGACGCAAATCCGTTCCGATTCGAACATTTGTTTGCATCCGTACTAAAATGATACACCATATTCCAGAATTTGTCAACAGGAAACCAGAACTTTTGTTCGGAATTTTTCTGCCATTTACAGACACACAAAAAACCACGGCAAAAAGTCCTCAAATCGGCAAAACAGCAGCATTGTCGTCACGGCCGACGAAAATTAACGACCATAACGAAAAAGAACTGTTGTTGACAAAACCAAATCATTCCTGTATACTGAATGATGTTTACGGAAGTGCAAACGACCGGTTCACAATCCAACACCACAACAAAAGGAGAGAAGCAATGAAACGCGCCATAACCATCCTGCTTGCGGCACTGCTGGCGGCGTCGCTGACGGCCTGCGGCGTCGTCGGAGACGAGTCCTCCGCCCCCGCAAGCGGTGCCGCGTCCGAAGCGGCAGCCTCCGAAGCGGAAGTCTCTGAAAGCACCGCTTCCGCCGAAGAAAGCGCCCCCGCCGAGAGTCCCTTGTCCGACTTTGAGTTCGCCGAAAACGACACCGGTATGACCGTCGTCAAGTATCTCGGAGACGCCGAACATGTCATTATCCCCGCCGCGGTCGACGGGAAGCCCGTCACG
>CAJFRY010000018.1 GCA_904419545.1 Candidatus Woodwardiibium gallinarum | reverse complement strand
TAACTGAATTCGTCAACAGACATTTTTAGCGATTTTTGCGTTGAAACAGAATATGCGTGTTGACGGTTTTTTTACCCTATAGGAGCTGTAATAAATTCGGAAAAAGGGAGGTTCTTGCTGTGGATCATTTCGAATTGGTTGCCCCTTATGCGCCGACCGGAGACCAGCCGGAAGCGATTGCAAAACTGACGGAAGGCGTCGAAAACGGCTTGAAAGAGCAGGTTTTATTGGGCGTTACGGGTTCGGGCAAAACCTTCACGATGGCGAACATCATCGCCAATATAAATCGGCCTACGCTCGTCCTGGCGCACAACAAAACTCTGGCGGCTCAATTGTGCAGTGAATTTCGAGAGTTTTTCCCGAACAATGCGGTCGAATATTTTGTTTCCTACTACGACTATTACCAACCCGAGGCGTATGTCCCGGGCAAGGACGTATATATCGAGAAAGATTCGGCCGTCAACGCCGAGATCGACAAGCTGCGCCATTCGGCGACCAGCGCGCTCTTCGAGCGGCGGGACGTCATCATCGTTGCGTCGGTTTCCTGCATTTTCTCGCTCGGCGACCCGGAGGAATACCGCGAGCAGACGCTCTCGCTGCGCCCCGGGATGCACTTCCCGCGCGAGCAGCTCATCAAGCGGCTGGTCGGAATGCAGTACAGCCGCAGCGACATCGGCTTTGAGCGCAACAACTTCCGCGTCCGCGGCGACGTGGTGGAAATCTTCCCGTCCAATGAGGACAGCACCGCGGTGCGGGTCGAGCTGTTCGGCGACGAGATCGAGCGTCTCAGCCGCATCAATACCGTTACCGGTGAGGTCGAGGCACGGCTGCTCTATATGCCGATCTTTCCGGCGTCTCATTATGTGACGAGCGAGCAGAAGCGTGAGCAGGCGCTGCGCGAAATCGAGGACGAGCTGTCCGAGCGCATCGCTTTCTTTGAAAAGAGCGGCAAGCTCATTGAGGCGCAGCGCATCCGCGAGCGGGTGCTGTTCGACATTGAGCAGATTCGCGAGATCGGCTTCTGCAATGGGGTGGAGAACTACTCCCGCGTGCTCGCCGGCCGCGAGCCGGGCAGCGAGCCGTATACGCTGCTGGACTATTTCCCGCCGGATTTTCTGATGTTTATTGATGAAAGCCACGTTACCATTCCGCAGGTGCGCGGGATGAGCGGCGGTGACACGGCGCGGAAGAAGAACCTGATCGACTATGGCTTCCGGCTGCCGTCGGCATATGACAACCGGCCGCTGAAATTTGACGAGTTCCTGCGGAAGAAGGGACAAACCATTTATGTCAGCGCTACGCCCGGTCCCTTTGAGAAGGAGCGGGCCGAGCAGACTGTCGAACAGATCATCCGTCCGACCGGCCTGCTGGACCCTGAGGTCGAGGTGCGTCCCGTCGGCGGACAGATCGACGACCTTCTCGGCGAAATCCGTCGCTGTACGGAAGCGAACGAGCGCGTGCTCGTTACTACGCTGACGAAAAAAATGGCCGAGGATTTGAGCGAATATCTGCAGAACAACGGCGTCCGGTGCAAGTATATGCATTACGATATCGAGACCATCGACCGCATCGAACTGTTGCGCGGCCTGCGCGCGGGTGAGTTCGACGTGCTCGTCGGCATCAACCTGCTGCGCGAGGGGCTGGACCTGCCGGAGGTGTCGCTGGTGGCCATTCTCGATGCGGACAAAGAAGGCTTCCTCCGCAGTGAGGGCTCGCTCATCCAGACCATCGGCCGCGCCGCGCGCAACGCGCACGGTAAGGTCATTATGTATGCCGATAAAGTCACCGGCTCGATGCGCCGCGCCATCGACGAAACCGAGCGCCGCCGCACCGCGCAGGACGCATACAACCGTGCCAACGGCATCGTGCCGAAAACAATCGTCAAGGAGATCCGCGACCCGATTGAGGTCACACTGAAGGATGACGCCGCGCATGTGTCCGACGTCGAAAAGCTACCGAAGGAAAAGAAAAAGAAGCTGGTCGAAAAGCTGACCGCCGAAATGAAGCGCGCAGCAAAGGAACTGGACTTCGAGACTGCCGCCGCACTGCGTGACCGTATACGGCGTCTGATGTAGACGGGAAAAGGGGAGAGGAATTATGGGCCGGCCAAAAGCCGTTCAGAAAAGCTTTTGGGGCACGCTGGGCAAGCTGCTGCTTTCCAAGACCACGATTGTGATTTTGGCGCTGGTTGCGCAGGCCGTGCTGCTGATTTGGCTGGTCATCGACTTGTCGCAATACGCCGCTTATGTTTATGCGGGTTTTCTGGTGCTGTCGGCGCTCGTCATCCTCTGTATTGTCAATCGTGATGACAATCCGGACTTCAGGCTCGTCTGGATGGTTCCGGTCGCGGCCCTGCCCGTCGTGGGCGCTGTTATTTACCTGTTCGTCCGTCTGCAGCTCGGCACGCGGCTGATCCGCCGCCGCATCGCCGCTTCCGACGCGGCTGCCGCCGAGGTGCGTCCGCGGGACGAAAGCGCCGTAGCGGCCGTCCGTGCGCTGGCGGGCGGGGCGGATGTCACCGGCTATCTGGAGAAGCGCGGCTTTCCGGCCTATATCAATACCGACTGTACCTATTACCGGCTCGGGGACGAGATGTTCCCCGATATCCTGCGTGCCGTTGAAGGCGCGCGGGAATTCATCTTCCTCGAATACTTCATTTTGGAGGAGGGCGAGATGTGGGACGCGCTGTTTGCCCTGCTTCGGGAAAAGGCGGCAGAGGGGCTGGACGTCCGCTTGATGTACGATGCGGTCGGCAGCTTGTCCAAGGCGCCGCCCGGCTATTATAAAGTCATCCGTGCGGCGGGCATCCGCTGTAAGGTGTTTTCCCCGATGTCGCCCATCCTCTCCACTCACCAGAACAACCGCGACCACCGCAAGGTCTGTATCGTTGACGGGACGGTCGCTTTCACCGGCGGCATCAACATCGCCGACGAATATATCAATGCCGTTACCCGCAAGTGCGGGCACTGGAAGGACTGCGGCCTGCGCGTGACCGGCGAGGCCGTCGATTCGATGACGGTTTCTTATCTGCAAATGTGGAATCTGACCGAACGCCGGCAGGAGGCGTTTGAGCCGTTCCTTAAAAAATATTTTGTCCCTTCGGGCGGCTTCGTCGTCCCTTATACCGATCAGCCTTTTGATGCGTATAACGTCTGCCGCGCAGTATATCTCGATATCCTCAATACCGCCCGCAGCTATGTGTATATTATGACGCCTTACCTCGTCATTGACAGCGAGCTCAAGAGCGCATTGGTTTATGCGGCACAGCGCGGCGTGGATGTGCGCATCCTCCTGCCCGGGCAGTGCGACGAGCCGATCGCAAAAACCATCGGCATCACCTACTACCGAGAGTTGCTGTCCGGCGGCGTCAAGCTGTACGCCTACGCGCCCGGGATGCTGCACAGCAAGGTGTTTTTGTCCGATGATGAGAAGGCGGTCGTCGGAACGGTCAACCTCGATTACCGCAGCCTGTTTTTGACCTTCGAGAACGCCGTTTATCTCTGCCGCCACCCCGCTGTCGGAACCGTCCGCGCGGATTTCGAGGAGACGTTCGGCCTCTGCCGTCCCATTACGGAAGCGACCTATAAGAGCTACGGTGTTTTCAAACGGATCGCGGGCCGCATCATGCGGCTGTTCGCGCCGCTGGTCTGATTGCGTATTGTATTTACGAAGGAGAAAAAGAAATGGCATCAACCGATATCATCATCAAGGGCGCGCGGGTGCACAACCTGAAAAACGTCTCGCTCACCATTCCGCGCGATAAATTCATCGTGTTTACGGGACTTTCCGGCTCCGGAAAGTCATCGCTGGCCTTCGATACATTGTATGCCGAGGGACACCGGCGGTTTGTCGAGTCGCTCTCGTCCTACGCGCGGATGTTTCTGGGGCAGCTGGACAAGCCCGACGTCGATTCCATCGAAGGGCTGTCACCGGCGATTTCCATCGATCAGAAAACCACCTCGAAGAACCCGCGCTCGACCGTCGGTACCGTTACGGAAATTTACGACTATCTGCGTCTGCTCTATGCGCGCATCGGCGTTCCCCACTGCCCGGTCTGCGGCGAGATCATCAAGCAGCAGTCGGTCGACGAGATTGTCTCGCAGCTGATGGAGCTGGAGAACGGCGAGCGCTTTATGGTCCTCGCGCCGGTGGTCAGTGCGAAGAAGGGTATGCACGAGAAGGTCTTCGAGGACGCGGCCAAGAGCGGCTATGTCCGCGTCCGTGTGGACGGAAGCATGTACGATCTGTCTGAAAAAATCGAGTTGGATAAGAACATCAAGCATTCCATCGATATCGTTGTGGACCGCCTCGTGATGCAGAAGGAAACCATCGGCACCCGCCTGACCGACAGCATCGAAACCGCTGCGTCGCTGTCCGGCGGGATGATTCGTGTGGTCATCCTCCACCCGGACGGGACGGAAGAGGAGCTGACCTTCTCGCAGAACTATGCCTGTAAGACACATGGGATTTCGCTCGGTGAGCTGGCGCCGCGCATGTTTTCGTTCAACAGCCCGTTCGGCGCCTGCCCCGACTGCGACGGGCTGGGCGAATCCTTCGTTGTCTCGCCCGATCTGGTCATCCCCGATAAAAGCCTGTCGCTCTATGGCGGCGCCATTGCAGTCAACGGCTTCAAAACGATCGAGCCGGGCAGCTATTCCGGTACGCTGTTCGCAGCGCTCGGAAAGAAGTATGGGTTTACGCTCCATACGCCGATCAAGGACTTCTCCGACGAGGCGCTTCACGTGCTGCTTTACGGCAATATCAAGGATAAGAAAAACCGCGACTATACCGAGCCGCGCTTTGAGGGCGTGCTGGAAGCGGTCAAGCGTCGTTACGACGCGCAGACCGATTTCGAGCAGCGCGAGTACTATCAGGCGTTTATGAAGGACGTACCCTGTCCGACCTGCGGCGGAAAGCGGTTGAAAAAGGAATCGCTCGCCGTTACCGTCGGCGGGATGAATATCAGTGAGCTCTGTTCGCTTTCGGTCAGCGCGCTGGTCGATTTCTTCGAGGAATTGAAGCTGAGCAAGACCGAGGAGCTGATCGCCAAGGAAATCCGCAAGGAAATCCGTTCGCGTCTCGGCTTCCTCAAAAGCGTGGGGCTGGAATACCTCACACTCGCCCGTAAGGCCGGAACGCTGTCGGGCGGCGAGGCGCAGCGCATCCGGCTGGCCACGCAGATCGGGTCCTCGCTCGTCGGCGTGCTTTATATCCTCGACGAGCCGAGCATCGGTCTCCACCAGCGCGACAACGGCAAGCTCATCGACACGCTCAAGCGTCTGCGCGATCTCGGCAATACCCTCATCGTCGTCGAGCATGACGAGGAGACGATGCGCGAGGCGGACTATATTGTCGATATCGGACCGGCGGCCGGCGTGAACGGCGGCAATGTCATTTTTTCCGGCACCCCGCAGGAGCTGATGAACTTTGAAGGCTCGATCACCGGCGACTACCTGTCCGGACGCCGCCGCGTCGAGGTGCCTGCTGTACGCCGTCCGGGCAACGGCAAGTTTATCACCGTTGTCGGCGCGCGGGAAAACAACCTCAAAAATATCGACGTCCGTTTTCCGCTCGGCTGCTTTGTGTGCGTCACCGGCGTTTCCGGCTCGGGGAAGTCGTCGCTGGTCAATTCGATTCTGCTCAACGGCGTCGGCCGCCGGCTCGGCCGGCAGATGCCCACGCCCGGCAAGCATACCGACATCCTCGGGGCAGAGGAGATCGACAAAATCGTCGCCATCGACCAGTCGCCCATCGGCCGCACGCCGCGCTCGAATCCGGCGACCTACACGGGCCTGTTTTCGGACATCCGCGCCGTGTTCGCCGCCACGCCCGAGGCGAAGGCGCGCGGGTATAAGGAGGGAAGGTTCTCCTTCAACGTCAAGGGCGGCCGCTGCGAAGCCTGCCAGGGCGACGGCACGCTTGTCATCGAGATGCACTTCCTGCCCGACGTCTACGTCACCTGCGATGTCTGTAAGGGACGCCGCTATAACCGCGAGACGCTCGAGGTCAAGTATAAGGGCAAGAGCATCTACGACGTGCTCGAAATGACCGTGGACGAGGGCTGCGAATTCTTTTCCAATTATAAACGCATTTACCGCAAGCTGAAGACGCTCTCCGAGGTGGGCTTGGGCTATATCAAAATCGGACAGGCTTCCACCACGCTGTCGGGCGGCGAGGCGCAGCGCGTGAAGCTGTCCACCGAGCTGTCCAAGGTTGCCACCGGCCGCACGCTCTACGTGCTCGACGAGCCGACCACAGGCCTGCACACCGCAGACGTGGACAAGCTGCGCGAGGTGCTCAATCGTCTTGTGGACGCGGGAAATACCGTCGTCGTCATCGAGCATAATCTTGACCTGATCAAAAACGCCGATTATATCATCGATATGGGCCCGGAGGGCGGCGACAAGGGCGGTACGGTCGTCGGCACCGGCACGCCGGAGGAACTGGCGGCCAACCCCAACTCCTACACCGGCCAGTATCTCAAAGCTGTCTTAGAGGCGGCAAAGGAGGGGACAAAACAGTGAAAACCGACCGCTACGCAAGCCTGCTGCGGCGGGTGGAGAAGCCGGGACGCTATACCGGAGGCGAGTTCGGCGAGACCTTAAAGGAAAACGCATCCGTGCGGATGTGCTTCTGCTTCCCCGACACGTACGAGATCGGCATGTCCAATCTGGGGATGAAGATCCTCACCGGCGTGCTGAACAAGCTGGACTTCCTCGGCTGCGAGCGCTGTTTCGCGCCCTGGGCGGACATGGAACGCGCGCTGCGCGAGACCGGTACAAAGCTGTACGCGCTCGAAAGCGGCGACCCGCTGGATACCTTCGATGTCGTGGCCTTTACGATGCAGTACGAGCTGTGTTATACCAACGTGGTCAATATGCTGCTGCTGTCCGGCATTCCGCCGCTGGCGCGCGAACGCGGCGAGGATGCGCCGCTTATCCTCGGCGGCGGTCCCTGTACCTATAACCCCGAGCCGATGGCCGACTTCTTCGATGTCTTTTCCATCGGAGAGGGGGAGGAGGCGCTGCCCGAGCTGCTTACGCTCTATCACGAGTGCCGCGAAAAGGGCCTGACGAAGCGCGAGTTTCTCCTCCGCGCCGCGAAGCTGGACGGCTTTTACGTCCCCTCGCTTTATGATGTGGCGTACAACGGGGACGGTACGCTCGCTTCCTTCACGCCCAACTGCGAGGGCGTCCCCGCGCGCATCACCAAGCGCGTCATCCACGATCTGGACACGGCCTATTTCCCGGCCGACGCCGCCGTGCCCTTCCTCGAGACGGTGCACGACCGCGTGACGATGGAAACCTCGCGCGGCTGCATCCGCGGCTGCCGCTTCTGCCAGGCGGGGATTGTTTACCGCCCCTACCGTGAAAAATCGGTGGAGAAGATCAATGCCTGCGCCGCCGATTGTATCCGCTACAGCGGCTATTCGGAGATTTCACTCTCCTCGCTTTCGATCAGCGACTATTCGGAGATTCGCCGGCTGATCGACACGCTGCTCGGCTGGACCGAGCCGCGCAGCATCAGCCTTTCGCTGCCGTCGATGCGCATTGACGCCTTTTACGGCGAGCTGATGCGCAAGGTGATGAGCGTGCGCAAGAGCGGGCTGACTTTTGCGCCTGAGGCGGGAACCCAGCGGCTGCGCGACGTTATCAATAAAAATATCACGGAGGATGAAATCCTTGCGGGCTGCCGCGAGGCGTTCGCCAACGGCCGCACGTCGCTCAAGCTCTATTTTATGAACGGGCTGCCCACCGAGACCGACGCGGATGTCGAGGGCATCGCAGTGCTCGCGCAGCGGATTGTGGATGCGTTTTACGAGACCAAGCGCAACGGCAAGGGCTTCAACGTGACGGTGAGCGTGTCCTGCTTCGTGCCCAAGCCGTTTACGCCGTTCCAGTGGGAGCCGCAGGATTCGATCGCCGAGCTCGAGCGCAAGCAGCAGCTTCTCAGAGACGCCATTCGTACCCGCAAAATCACCTACCATTACCATGACGCGCACGTGTCATACATAGAAGCCGTGTTCGCGCGCGGCGACCGGCGGCTGTCGCGCGCGATTTTAGAGGCGGTCGAACGCGGGCAGCGTCTGGACGGCTGGGATGAGTTCTTCCGCTTCGATACGTGGATGGAAGCATTTGCCGCCGCCGGCATCGATCCGGATTTCTACGCGGCGCGCCGCCGGGCGTACGACGAGCTGCTGCCGTGGGACCACATCGACTGCGGCGTCAGCCGCGCGTTTTTGGTTCGTGAATCCGAAAAGGCGCGCGCGGCTGAAACCACGCCCGATTGCCGTACCCAATGTTCCGGCTGCGGTGCAAATCGTCTGGGAGGGAAACGTTCATGCTGCCCGTAAGAGTGTTCTTTGAAAAAACAGGGTTGGCGCGGTACATTTCGCACCTCGATCTCCAGCGCGCCGTTCGGCGCGCCGTCGAACGCAGCGGACTTTCGGTTCGGCAGACCGAGGGGTTCAACCCGCATCCGAAGATGGTCTTTTCCATGCCCCTTTCCCTTTATCAGGAGAGCGTCTGCGAGTTTGTGGATATGCAGATCGGCGGTGCCGATTATGCCGAAATCACCGCCCGGCTGGCGGCGGCCTTTCCGCCCGGACTGCGCGTGACGTCCGCGTCGGAACCGGTTTTTCCCATCAAGCGCATAAAATACGCGGCTTATCGAATAGGTATGGTTACGGCCCGTACGGCGGCGGAGGTCACGGCGGCGCTGTCCGGCCCGATGCCTGTGGAAAAGCGCGGCAAATCCGGCGTCCGCACGCTGGACATCCGCCCGCTCATCCGCGACTGTTCGGTCGCGCAGACGGCGGACGGCCTGACTCTCGAAGCGACGGTGGATGCTTCGGGTGAGAGCTATCTCAATCCGTCGTATATCGCGTCGTTCCTCGACCCGACGGCCGACGACGTCCGTGTGATGCGCCTGCGCTTCCTGCAGGCAGACGGCAGCGCATTTTGTTAATAGAAAAGGACTTGCGCGATACGCTGATTGGTGTTATAATGATAAAACATAGCGGAAACCGAACGGCCCGGCAGCGCGTTTGGTGTGCTTTGCGGATTGTCGGATAAATGAAACGGAAAGAAAGGGGCGGGCTATGAAACGGACGTGTATAGGACGGATTTGCGCGCTCTTTTCGCTGCTGGCCGTACTTCTGGCGGCAGGCTGTGTCCGCATACCGACGTCTGAGGAAAGCGGGAGCGCGCCGTCGCGGACGGATATGCCGGCGCCGGCGCCGGCTGTCAGCGCCATTGACCTCGAGCATGCTACCGAGGAACAGCTATTTTATATCGGTGAGCTGACCGAAGCGCTGCCCGCACTGCTGGAGGCGGACCGTGAGCTGACAGAAATCTTTGTCTGCGGCCGTATCTATCTTGAAGGGGATTACGGTGCGGTTGATCCGTATACGCCCTTTCCTGCCGAGGAAGGAAGCAAATACGCAGATTTTTCTGCCGTGACCGCGTTGTTTGACAGGGTGTTCGGCGTGGACGGCGCCGGACGGGAGGAATTCCTGTCTTATCCCGATTATGGACGCCCTGCAGTCAGCGAGCGGGACGGGAAGACCTATATCACCTCGCATTTTATGTTGGATTTTACGGATTTTTTTGTCGCTGATGACGTACAGGTGCTGGACATCAATGCTGCGGGCGCTTCGCTTTATGCGGTGACGCCAAGCGGACTGGGCGTGCGTTTCGGCGCCGTCCGCACCGGCAGCGGCTGGTTCCTGCGGCGCGGCACCTATTTCGCATACAGCGATGCGCTGCGCGAATTCGAGCAGGCTGCGGACTGGCATGCGTCGCCGGATTTTGCTACCGGTATGGACGAGGGCAGCGCGAAGCGTCTGACCGGCCGCTGTCTGATTGTCAGCATCTTTCTCTCCGATCCAGAAAGCACTTGGAGCGGCGAAGAAACCGCCCGTGTGCTGCAAATGGTCGGTGAGGGCGCGGAATACTTAGGCGCTCTGGCGGCGTCCGAGGGCGTGGAGCTGGAGCTTTTCTGTACCGGCGAGGCGGATTCCCTGCATTACCGGACGGATACGGTGCTGCCAGTGGATTATAGGGATTTCGGCTGGACAGGCACGATCTTTGACGAAGGGCTGGAAGCGTTTGTGCTTCGGAACAGCGATGCCGGCAGCTATGATAACTATTGTATAATGCTGCACGTGAACAAGCAGGGGCGCAGCTATGCGCTTTCCTGCAACAGTGCGTATTACGATTATGAGATGTATACGGCCGAGCGCAGTGTGATGTACTTTACGGCCGACAATACCTATGAATATGCGCCGAACGTGAGTATGTACATGCATGAGATGCTGCATCTCTTCGGAGCGGACGATCTTTATGCGCCCTATCTTTCTGCAAGCGCGGCCAAGCGCATCGAGGCCTATTGTCCCAACGAGCTGATGCGCTATGTGCCGGTGGATATACAGGAGACCGCACTGTCGCCGTACACGATGTTCCGCATCGGCTGGCGCAGTCGGTTGGACAGACAGTTTGCCGCCTTCTCGGACTGAGAAGGCGAAAAAACGGCTGCGGCTGCCGCGGCGGGAAAACGGAGGTTGAAAGGCGTATGGAAACACAGCCGGTTTATAAGCGGGTGCTCGTCAAGCTCAGCGGCGAAGCGCTCGGCGGAAAGGACGGTATTTTCGATAACGACCGATTGGAGGCAATCTGTGCCCAGCTTAAGCGTGTCGCGGACCTTGGGACAGAGGTTGCCGTCGTCATCGGTGCGGGAAATATCTGGCGCGGCGCGCGGCAGGCGGGGCTGCACATTGACCGCGTGCGCGGCGACCATATGGGGATGCTTGCCACCGTCATCAATTCGCTTGCGGTGCAGGATTATCTGATCAAAGCCGGGCTGGAGACGGAGGTGCTCTCGGCTATCCCGATGGCGCAGGTGTGCGGCGAATACGCCCAGTATAAAGCCGATGCACTGCTGTGCGCGGGGAAGGCGGTCATCATCGCCTGCGGCGTGGGCTATCCCTATTTTTCGACCGATACGGGGATGGTGCTGCGCGCTGCCGAGCTGAAGGCCGATGCGGTACTCTCCGCCAAGGCTGTAGATTATGTGTACGATAAAGACCCGAAAAAATATCCTGACGCCAAGCGCTATGAATCGCTGACCTACGCTGAGTTGATCGAAAAAAACCTACAGGTTATCGACGGCGCGGCCGGCGCGTTTGCGCGCGACAATGACCTGCGCATTCTGCTTTTCTCGCTCGCCGAGCCGGAAAACCTGTATAAAGCCGCTTCGGGTGAGCGGGTCGGCACCGTTATCACGAACTGAAACGCGAAAGACAAGCCGGACCGCCTGTGTCTTATTTCTGCTTATGGTAAAATACGTCCATCGTGAAATGAAAAAATAAAAAAGGAGCAACCGAAATGAAGCTGGAGACAAAAGCCTTCGAGGAAAAAATGAAAAAGACCATCGCCGTTCTGGAGGAGGAGTTTGCCTGCATCCGTGTCGGCCGCGCCAGCGCCCGCGTGCTGGATAAGATCACCGTTCCCTATTACGGCACGCCGACGGCTGTGGACGGTGTGGCGACCGTCAAGACCGTGGATGCGCGCACGCTCGTCATCACTCCGTGGGAGACGAATGTTCTTAAGGAGCTGGAAAAGGCCATTCAGGCGTCGGATATCGGTATCACGCCGCAGAACGACGGGAAATGCCTGCGGCTGGTGTTCCCTGCGCTTACCGAGGAGCGCCGTAAGGAGCTGACCAAGCAGACAGCCAAGATGGGCGAAGATGCAAAGGTTGCCCTTCGCAACATTCGCCGCGAGGCCAACGATAAGGCCAAGGAAATGAAGAAAAATTCCGAGATGACGGAGGACGAGCAGAAAGCCAGTGAAAAGCTCGTACAGGACCTCGTCGACCGCTACATTAAAGAGGTGGACGCTGCGGTCGAAAAGAAGAACAAGGAGATCATGGAGCTGTAATGCGTCTGCCGTTTTTCCGGAAGTATCGTTTCCCGCCCGTACTTCCCGCGCACCTTGCCGTTATTATGGACGGCAACGGCCGCTGGGCGGCGAACCGCGGGCTGCCGCGCAGCGCCGGACATAAGGCGGGCTTTGACAATTTTGTCAGAACCGTTGAACTCTGTGCGGGTGCCGGCATCGGTTTTCTGACGGTCTATGCGTTCTCTACAGAGAATTGGAACCGCAGTGACGACGAGGTCCGCGCGCTGCTGCGCATTATGAACGAGGCCATTACCGAATATGTGCCTACGCTCCGTGAACGGAACATCCGTCTGCGCATCCTCGGCGACCTTTCGCGTTTTGATTCCGAGTCCCGTGCAGGGCTGGAAAGCAGCGTCGAAGCGCTTTCCGGCAGCACGGGGATGACACTGTCTGTCGCGCTCTCCTACGGCGGACGGGATGAGATTGTCGCCGCCGCAAGGCAAGCAGCCGCAGAGGGGGATATCACGGCGGAAACGCTCTCGGCGCACCTTTACACCGCCGGGCTGCCCGACCCGGACCTCATTATCCGCACCAGCGGCGAGCTGCGTATTTCCAACTTTCTGCTTTGGCAGAGCGCGTACAGTGAGTACTATTTTACCTCTACCCTCTGGCCCGATTTCGGACGGAAGGAGCTTTGCCGTGCATTGTGGGATTACAGCACCCGCAAGCGCCGCTTCGGACGTGCGTAAAAAACGCTTGCGATTGGAAATTCGCTTGCTCGAACCGGAATCGTGGCAAATACAAAAATGGCTGCGGTTTGTGTTTTTTTACGGGTCTGGTAAAAGGCAGACAGCAGATATAATACGATTTCCGGACAAAACGGTTTCAAACCGTTTTGCAAACTGCGTCAAATGCCGCTGCTTGCAAATCCAAATGAATTTGTAAGAAATAGATATTTGTACGGCATATTTCCCTAACGCATTGCCCGGGGTATCATACGCAAAAGCGAATGACGGATGAAAACCGCTTTCAACCGTTTCATCAAGTATAAGTATAAGACGAAAAACCGCCCACATAAATGAAGGGGCGGCAGTGGGATCAGCATAATAGCTGAGCGGCGCTTCGGTCTGGAGATTAAACGGAAATTGGGTATGAAAGCCAGGCGGCTTATGTTGATTGGCCGAGTTGGAACACGACTCTTTGGGGCAAGTGGAAGTTTGTCCTTTGCGTGAACGACTGCACAGATATGAAATTGCAGACGGCGTTTTATCGGTTAGCCAAGCAGGCGTTTGGCCGGTTGGTCCGGCGGCTGCGCAGCGAACAATTGTGTGCGTATCTTAAATGATAAGGGATTGGATTGCTATGACCAAAAGGATTGTCACCGCCATCGTCGCGCTGGCGCTGTTCGTGCCCGTGCTGTATTTTTCAGGCACATGGGTCTATCCGGCTGCCGTCGCGCTGCTGAGCGTTGTCGCTGTTTACGAGATGCTCGGCTGCATCGGCGTGCGGGCAAGCCTGTTTCTCTTTTTTCCATCGGCGCTGCTGGCGGCCGCCGCGCCGCTGCTGTCGCGTGCCTGCCCGGCCGCGCTGTATCCGCTGTATCTCGTTTACGGGCTGTATTTGCTGTTTGCATCGGTGCTGTTCTATCATAAAACCGATTTCGCCGCGCTTTCCAAGACCGCGTTTACTATGCTGTTTGTGACCTTCGGCTTCGCTTCGCTCGTGCTCGTGCGCGACGCGGAGCCGCTGCGCTATCTGCTCATTTTCATCGCCGCCTGGTCCACGGATACCTTCGCGCTTTTCGCCGGCAAATTTTTCGGACGCCGCAAGCTCTGCGAGCATATCAGTCCAAAAAAAACGGTTGCGGGCGCCGTCGGCGGCGTGATCGGCTGCGTCGCGGCGTTCGCGGTCTATGCGCTGGCCGTCGACATGCTGTACGGCATCCGGGAAAATTACCTGCTGCTGGCGCTGCTGGCTGTCTGCGGCTCGGCCGTATCGATGCTGGGCGACCTTGCGGCTTCGGTCATCAAGCGCGCGTTCGGTGTGAAAGATTATGGGAATATCTTCCCCGGGCACGGCGGCGTGCTCGACCGGTTTGACAGCATCCTGCCGCTCGGCATTACGGCTGCGGCGCTGCTGGCGGTGACTGTGCTGTGACGGGCGGGGTCGTCGTCCTCGGCGCGACCGGCTCGGTCGGCCGTCAGGCGCTGGACGTCCTGCGCGCGCGGGGCGAGCGTCCACGCGTCCTGACCGCGCACAGGGACGCTGCGGGGCTGGCCGCGCTCTGCCGGGAATTCCTGCCCGAAGCGTGCGTGATCGCAGACGAAAAATATAACGAACTCAAGCTGCTGCTGGCCGATACGCCGGTGCGTGTTTCCGCCGGACCCGACGCGCTCTGCGCTGCGGCGGCGCTGCCCGGCCGTCCGGTCGTGCTGAATGCGATCGTCGGCATCGGCGGACTGCTGCCTACGCTGGCCGCCGTCCGCACGGGGAACACCGTCGCGCTGGCGAATAAGGAGACGCTCGTCGTTTACGGCACGCAGGTGATGCGCGAAGCGCGCGAAAACGGCGTGCCCATTCTGCCGGTGGACAGCGAGCATTCGGCCGTCTTCCAATGCCTGCGCGGCGAGGACGGAAACCGCGTGCGCCGACTGCTGCTGACCGCCTCCGGCGGGCCGTTTTACGGCAAAACGCGCGACGAGCTGCGCGCCGTCACGCCCGCGCTGGCGCTGGCACACCCGAGCTGGCGGATGGGGCCGAAGATCACGGTCGATTCGTCGACGATGATGAACAAGGGCTTTGAAATCATCGAGGCCGCGCACCTGTTCGGTCTGCCGCAGGAGAAGGTCGAGGTGCTCATCCACCGTGAGAGCGTGGTGCATTCGATGGTCGAGTTTGAGGACGGCGCCGTCAAGGCGCAGCTCTCCAAGCCCGACATGCGGCTGTGCATCCAGTACGCGCTGACCTATCCGTCGCGCTGTCCTTCGCCGGTCGAACCGCTTTCCTTTACGGGACTGACGCTCGGCTTTGAGGCGCCGGACACGGACACGTTTTTCCTGCTGAAGAAGGCGCGCGAGGCCTTTGACCGAGGCGGGAACGCCTGTGCGGCACTCAACGGCGCCAACGAAGCCGCCGTCGCCGCTTTCCTGGCAGGTAAGCTCGGCTATCTGGAGCTGTTTGCGCTTGTTGCCCGTGCGATGGACGCGGTGCCGTATGTTGCCGCTCCGTCGCTGGAAGATATTTTGGAGACCGACCGCGCCGCGCGCGCATTTGTGAACGGAGGCTGCTGTTGAATACTGTTGTAACGATTCTGGTAACGGTCCTCATCTTCGGACTGCTGATTTTTATTCACGAGCTGGGGCATTATATCGCCGCGCGCGCCTTCGGCGTCGGCATCAAGGAGTTCGCCATCGGCATGGGGCCGAAGCTGTTCTCCCGCCGAGGGAAGCATAACCTGTTTTCGGTCCGCGCGCTGCCGATCGGCGGCTTTGTATCGATGATCGGCGAATATGCAGACGACCGCGAGGAAGACTTGGACGAAGCCGACCGCGGCAAAACACCGCTGAATACAATTCCCGTCTGGCGCCGTATTGTCATCTGCCTTGCCGGACCGCTGATGAATATTCTGCTCGGGATGCTGATCATGAGCATTGTTGTCGTCAGCACGCCGGTTCTTGGCTCGACGACGGTGGCCGGTTTTGTGGACGGCAGCACAAGCAACGCGTCCGGCTTACAGCCCGGGGACAAGATTCTTGAAGTTGCCGGGCAAAAAATCCACGTTATTATTGAACTCAATTACTTCATTGCCGTCGACGGCATCGCGCCGGTAGACGTGCTTGTCGAGCGGGACGGGGAGGAGGTATTGCTGCGCGGCGTCAATTTCCCGGTTTCGGAAGCGGATGGCGTGACGCTGGCCAATGTCGATTTTGCCGTTTACCGCGCGGAGAAAACCGCAGGCGAGGTGATTTATCAGGCTTTCTGGCAGTCGGTTGCGACGATGGAACTGACTGTCGATTCGCTGGTCGATACCTTCCGCGGCCGTTACGGGATGAGTGCGCTTTCCGGTCCGATCGGCATCGGCGAGCAGGTCGGCGAGGTGATCCAGAGTGCCGACGGCGCTGCCGCCACCCTGCGGAGCCTGGGAAGCATGACGGTGCTGATTTCGATGAGCCTGGGGGTGTTCAACCTCCTGCCCATACCGGTGCTCGACGGCGGCCGTATCCTGTTTTATATCATTGAAGGAATTCGCCGCAAGCCGATGGATCCGAAGTATGAAAATGCCGTCAGCGCGATCTTTATGCTCTTTCTGCTGGTGCTGATGGCTGTGGTTGCATTTAAGGACATCATCGGGCTGTTCTGATTGAAAAAGGGGAGACGACACATCGATGAGAAGGGAAAGCAAAACGGTTACGGTGCGCGGTGTCACCATCGGCGGCGGCAGCCGTATCACAGTGCAGTCGATGACGAACGCCGATACCGCCGACCGCGATGCAACGCTTGCGCAGATCCGTGCGCTGGAGCGCTGTGGGGGTGATATTGTGCGGTTTACGGTGAATTCCGCCGAGGCGGTCGCCAACATCCCCTATTTTTTGGAGCATACGAAGCTGCCGCTGGTAGCGGATATTCATTTTGACTATAAGCTTGCAATCGACGCTGCCGAGGCGGGTATCTCAAAGCTCCGCATCAATCCCGGCAACATCGGAGGCGACGACCGTGTGCGCGCGGTCGCCAAAACCTGCGCGCGGCTGGGCGTGCCGGTGCGCGTGGGCGTCAACGGTGGTTCGCTGGCAAAAAAAATCGCAGAGAAATACGGCGCGCCGACGGCCGAAGCGCTGGCCGAGAGCGCGCTGGAAAGCATCCGGCTGCTGGAGCGGTTCGATTTCGACGACCTGGTCGTCTCGGTCAAATCCTCCGACGTCAGGATGATGATTGAGGCCAACCGTATTCTCGCGCGGGAATGCCCGTATCCGCTCCATCTCGGCGTTACCGAGGCCGGACCGCGCCGCACGGGGCTGGTCAAAGGCGCCATCGGCATCGGCGCGCTGCTGGCCGACGGCATCGGCGACACCATCCGCGTATCGCTATCCGACGACGTGACCGAGGAGGTCGAGGCGGGGAAAAGCATCCTCCGCGCGCTCGGCCTTTCCGGCGGGATCAATCTCATCTCCTGCCCGACCTGCGGCCGCTGCCGGACGGACCTGATCGCCAGGGCACGGTCGCTGGAACAAAAACTGGCCGCCGTCAAAACCGACCGCGTAGTTAACGTGGCGTTGATGGGCTGCGCGGTTAACGGCCCGGGCGAGGCTGCAGGCGCGGACCTCGGCTGCGCCTGCGGGGATGGCGATGCGCTGTTGTTTGTCGGCGGAAAAACGGTCGGACGGATCGCAGAAGACGAAATCGAGGAAACGCTGCTGACGGAAGTGAAAAAATGGCTGGCGAATCAGGCGGAATCAAAATAATGAAGGAAAAATTTTTAAAACAGCTCAGGCGCTATGAAGCGAGCGCCGCAGCGGCGGAGGCGCTGGACGCGCTGCTCGACTATACGCTTCGGTCGGACGTCGAGAACCGTCGCGTCACCTGTGAGATGAAGCTTTCGGGATTGGTGAAGAAGAGCGTTCTGTTTGAAATTGCCGACGGCATCAAGGAAGCCTATGAGCTGACGGAATGCCGCCTGTTCCCCAAATATAACAGTTGCCTGTTCTCCGCGTCCTGCATCGACGATCTGATCGAGACGCTCTGCCGCAGCACCGAAAAGATCGGACGCGGCTTTTTTGACGATTGTACATACGAGTATGACGCGCCTTCGGCCACCGTCACCATCCATCTGCGCGACGGGATGAACGCCGCCATCCTCAACAGCGACGGCGCCGACCGCTTCCTGCACGACTGCGTGCAGTCGGAGTTCGGGCTGGACATCCGCTTCGTCCTCCTCGGCGAGGTCGGCGATATCACTGAGCTGGCACAGGTGGAAGAGACCCGCCGTGCGCTCAGCAGGCAATACGCCGAGGCTGTCCGCTCGACGGTCGCCGCGCCGTCCGCGAATGCAGGAAGCGACGAACCGCGGGTCGAGAAGGACAGGTCCTTTTCCCTCGTCGAGGGCGAGTCGGATTTTGAATATCTCAACGACGAAAAGACGGTCGTCCGCAGCGGACGGCTGGTGTTTGACTTGGAAGGCGCGGAGATGCTTTACGGCCGCGCGCCCTGCCTGACGCTGCGCCCGATCAAGGATATCCGCGACAACGCTTCCTGCGCTTTCCTCGGGCGCGCCTTTATGGAGGAGGAGCGCGAGAGCCGCGATTATACCAAGCGCACGATTAAGCTGTATCTGACCGACCTTGAGTCGTCGGTCATTGCCCGCTTCAGCGTTCCCAGCACCGAACCGCTCGACGTGTCCAAAACGCCAGCGTATTACCTCGTCGAGGGAAAGGCGGGCTATGACCAATACGAGGGCGAGACGGTGGTGCGCGTCCAATCGCTGTCGCGCGTGAAAAACATCATACGCGCTGACGGGCATCCAACGCCGCGCGTGGAGCTGCACCTGCACACGAATATGTCCGCCGTCGACGCGCTCTGCGATCCCGCAGAGGTGCTGCGCGTTGCGGAGAGCCGCGGCATGCCCGCCGTCGCCATCACCGACCACGGCAATGTGCAGGCCTATCCCGAGGTAATGAAGGCGCGCAAGAAATATAAGAACGTCAAGCCCATCTACGGTATGGAGGGCTATCTGGTGGACGACACCGCCCGCGCCGTGTTTGGCTATCGGATGGGCACCAACCTCGCGCTGACCGACACCGAGTTCGTCGTGTTCGATATTGAGACGACAGGTTTGTCGGCCAAGACCTGCGGCATCACCGAAATCGGTGCGGTCGTCTACAAAAACGGCGAGGTCGAATCGGTGTTCGAGACCTATGTCAACCCCGGTATGCCCATCCCGGAGAACATCGTCAAGCTGACCGGCATCACCGATGAGATGGTCGCCGGCGCCCCGTCGGAGGCCGAGGCGGTGCAGTCATTCCTGGCGTTCGCCGGGGATCGTATGCTTATTGCGCACAACGCCAACTTCGACGTTGGGTTCATTCGTTCCGTGAGCGAGAAGAACGGGCTGCGGTTTGCAAATACTTATCTGGACACCGTTTCGCTTTCGCGCTACCTCAACCGCAGTCTGGCGCGCCACACCCTCGATTCGCTGCGCGACCACTATAAGCTGGGCGAATTTAACCACCACCGCGCCAGCGACGATACGCGGATGCTGGCGAAAATCTTCGCCTGTATGGTCGGCCAGCTCGAAAAGGACGGCGTCAAGACCGTCGACGAGATGCTCAACGCTATGGCCGGCAGCGCCGACCCCAAGCGGCTGCGTCCCTATCACGTGTGCCTTCTCGTGGTCAATTCCACGGGCCTGAAAAATCTGTATAAAATGATCTCGGATTCTTATCTCAGCTATTACTACCGCTATCCGAGACTGCCGAAAACGCTCATCGCCGAGAATCGCGACGGCCTGCTCATCGGTTCGGCATGCGAGGCGGGCGAGCTGTATCAGGCCGTGCTCGACGGAAAGCCCGACAGCGAGCTGGAGAAGATCGCCGCCTTTTACGACTATTTTGAAATCATGCCGCGCTGCAACAACCAGTTCCTGATCGATGAAAAGCGCGTCGGGAACGACCAGGCCAGCGGCATGGCCGAGCTGGAGCGGCTCAACCGGAAAATCGTCGAGCTGGGGGAAAGGCTGAACAAGCCGGTCGTTGCCACCGGCGACGTGCACTTTTTAGATAAGGAAGACGAAATTTACCGCCAGATCCTCCAATTCGGGATGAAATTCGGCGACGCGATGCGCGAAACCTCGCTGTACCTGAAAACGACCGACGAGATGCTCGAGGAATTCTCCTACCTCGGCGCGGAGAAGGCGTTCGAGGTGGTCGTGACCAATCCCCGCGCCATCGCCGACCGCATCGACGGCGACGTCAAGCCGATCCCAGACGGGCAGTACACGCCGAAGATCGAGGGCGCGGAGGAGGAGCTGACCACCTGCTGCTACGAGCGTGCCAAGGAGATGTACGGCGACCCGCTGCCGCAGATTGTCGCCGAGCGGACTGAGAAGGAGCTTTCCTCCATCATCAAGAACGGTTTCGCCGTGCTGTACATCATTGCGCGCAAGCTCGTCAAAAACAGCGAGAGCCATGGCTATCTCGTCGGCTCGCGCGGGTCGGTCGGCTCGTCGGTCATCGCCACGCTCTGCGGCGTGTCGGAGGTCAACCCGCTGCCGCCGCACTACCGCTGCCCGGAATGCCGCCATTCGGAATTCTTCACCCACGGCGAGGTGGGCAGCGGCTTCGACCTGCCGCCGAAAAACTGCCCCGAGTGCGGCGCGCCGATGCTGATGGACGGGCACGACATCCCGTTCGAGACCTTCCTCGGCTTCCACGGCGAGAAGGCGCCGGACATCGACCTTAACTTCTCCGGCGACAACCAGGCCGACGCGCATAAATACACCGAGGTGCTCTTCGGGAAGGAGAACATCTTCCGCGCCGGCACCGTCGGCACCATCGCCTCCAAGACGGCCTACGGTTTTGTCAAGAAGTTTCTGGAGGAGAAGGGGATGACGCTGACCAAGGCCGAGGAAAACCGCCTCATCAGCGGCTGTGTCGGCATCAAGCGGACGACGGGGCAGCACCCGGGCGGCATCGTCGTCATCCCGAAGGAATACCAGATTTACGACTTTACGCCCATCCAGCACCCGGCGGACAAGGACAGCAGCGGCGTCATCACCACCCACTTCGCGTTTGAATATCTGCATGATACGCTGCTCAAGCTGGATATCCTCGGCCACGATGTGCCGACCTTTTACAAGGTGTTCGAGGACTATACCGGCATCGATATCCGTACCGTGCCGATGAACGATCCCGACGTGATGGAGCTTTTCAACTCTACGAAACCGCTCAAGCCGTTGGAGGACACCGGCTGCGAGCTCGGCGCGCACGCGCTGCCCGAAATCACGCCGTACGTGATGCAGATGATGCAGACGGCCAAGCCCAAGACCTTCGCCGACCTTTTACAGATTTCCGGCCTGTCCCACGGAACGGGCATCTGGTTGGGCAACGGTGAGGAGCTTATCAAAAACGGCACCTGCACCATCAAGGAGATCATCGGAACACGCGACTCGATCATGCTTTACCTCATCCAGAAGGGCGTCGACTACTCGATGGCGTTCAAGATCATGGAATCGGTCCGCAAGGGCAAGGGCCTGACCGAGGAGATGGAGAAGGATATGCGCGCGGGCAGCGTCCCCGAGTGGTATATCGAGTCCTGCAAGAAGATTCGGTACATGTTCCCCAAATCCCACGCCGCCGCCTATATGATGGGTACGCTGCGGCTCGGCTGGTGCAAGGTCCACCGCCCGGTCGAGTATTACGCGACCTATTTCACCGTTAAGCCCGAGGGCTTTGATGCATCCATTGTCGCCGGCGGGATGAAGGCGGTGCGCAAACGGATTGTCGAGCTGGAAAACAGTGAGGATACCAATAAAAAGGATGCCGATACGCTCGTCTGCTTACAGGTCGTCCGCGAGATGTACGCGCGCGGCTACGCCTTTCTGCCGGTCGATATCTTCAAGTCGCACGCGTATCGGTTTATTCCCGAGGACGGGAAGATCCGTATGCCCTTCTCCGCGCTGGTCGGTCTGGGCGAGACGGCCGCGCAGAACATCTATGACGCCATCCGCACCGGCCGCGCCACCACACTTGAGGAACTCAAGACCGTCGCCTCGCTGACAAAGAACGTCGTCGAGATTCTCCGCAGCAATGACTGCCTCGGCGGTCTGCCCGAGTCGGACCAGATGACGCTGTTCTGAAAGCCGGCAGCAATGGTAAAACAAACGTGTCGGTAGCCTGAAAGGGTTGGAACAGACATACGCGAAAAATCGAGATGTACTTTGTTAAAATGCTTGTTTCGACTTGTGTTCCCTCTTGACAACAGCGCGCAAATGTGATAATATGATATCATACTAAAGTGAAAAGCCGGTGAATCTGATGATGGAAAAGAAAAAAATAACCGTTCCCAACGGTATGCGGGACCTGATCTTTGAGGAGGTCACGGCTGAGCGCGAGTTGGAGGGCCGGATCAACGGGCTGCTCGATGAGCTGGGCTATCGCCCGGTACGCACGCCCGCCGTTGAATATTATGATCTGTTTGACCAGAGCAACCGCTATATAGATGAAACGCAGATGTATAAACTTACCGACGGCGACGGACGGCTGATTGTTCTGCGGCCCGACAACACCGCACCCATTGCGCGGCTGGTCTGCTCAAAGCTGCATGCCGAGTCGTTTCCGCTGCTCATTCGTTACGACCAGCGCGTCTTTCGCAACAGCGCGGCTTATAACGCGCTGCGCAACGAGGTGCTGCAGGCCGGGGTGGAGGTCATCGGCGGCGATCGGCAGAGCGAGGACCTGCGCGTCCTTTTTACGGCGTTTGAGACGCTTTCGCTCTGCGGCGGGGATTATAAAATCGAAATCGGCCATGCACAGTTCTTCGACGCGCTCATCGATACGCTTGCGCTTTCCGCCGACGAAAAAAAATCGGTTAAGGCTTACCTTGCGGCTAAGAATTCGTCGATGATGCCCTTCGGCGTCTCGGCTGGGCAGAGCCGTGCGCTGGACATCGCCCGCGAGCTGCCGCGGCTGTGCGGCGGCGCTGAAATTTTGGCGGAATCGCGCCGTCTTGCCGGAAGCAGCGGCCGTGCGGCTGCAATTGTCGATTATGTGGAAAGCGTGTACAACGCTTTTATTGAAAGCGGGTACGCGGACCGCATCATTATCGATATGGGCATCGTTCAGCGCATTGAATACTACACAGGCATCGTGTTCAAGGGGTATATCGGCGGCATCGGCGCGCCGGTGCTCTCGGGCGGGCGGTATGACCAGCTTTATTCCGGTTTCGGCCGTGAGCTGACCGCCTGCGGCTTTGCGCTGGACGTCTCGGACGTCGCCGCCTCGCAGGCCGCGCCCCGCGGGAAACCTGCGCCGCCGCTTGATTTTTCAAAGGGTGCTGCCAGCATTTCGGCGGCCAAAGCGTGCTTGGAGAAAGGAGGACGGCGCCGGTGATTCGAATTGCATTGACCAAGGGGCGTATCGAAAAAAGCGCGCTCGAAATCCTGAAAGCCTGCGGCTATGACGTCAGCGAGCTGGAGACGAAGGGCCGTAAGCTCATTTTTCGCACCGGCAACCTCGAAATCGTGCTGGTGAAGGCCGCTGATGTCATCACCTATATTGACCGCGGCGTTTGCGACGTCGGCTTTGTCGGCAGCGACACCATCAACGAGCACGGCGGAAATTTTTACGAGATGCTCGACCTCGGCTTCGGCGTCTGCCGGTTTGCGCTCGCCGGCCTGCGCGGACAGGATTTTTACAGCGGTTACCGGCATAAGGTTGTGGCGACGAAGTATCCCGTCGTCGCACGCAAGTATTTCAGCGAGAAGGGCGTGGACTGTGAGATTGTCCGCATTGATGGCTCGGTTGAGCTGGCGCCGCTGCTCGGATTGGCCGACGCGATTGTTGATATCGTTGAGACGGGGGCGACCCTGCGTGAGAACGGGCTGGAGGTTTACGAGGATATCCTCCCCGTCTCGACGCGCTGTATCGTCAATGCCGTCTCCATCAAGCTGAAAAATGCGGAAATCAGCGCGTTTCTGCGCCGTATTGAGGAAGCGAAGGGCAGATAAAATCGGAAGGGAAGGGATCAAAAACGGATGAAAAGGTTTGCGTATAATGACGTGCAGGCGCTGTATGCCCTGCTGGAAAATCGCACCAAACGGAGCAACGCGGAGATCAGCGGCCGCGTAGCCTCGATTATTGCACGCGTGGCCGAAGGCGGTGACGCGGCAGTGCGCGCCGTCACAGAAGAAACGGACGGCGTTTCGCTCGGCGCGCTCGAGCTGTCTGCGGCAGAGCTGGACCGGCTGGCGGCGCAGACGCCGCCGGCGCTTTGCGAAACGATGGAAAAAGCTGCGGCGAACATCCGCCGCTATCATGAAAAACAGAAAAGCGAAGGTTATGAGCTGCGTGAGCCGGGCCGCCTGCTCGGCCGCATCGTCCGCCCGCTCAGGCGCGTCGGCGTGTACGTCCCGGGCGGCACGGCTGCGTATCCGTCTACGGTGCTGATGAACTGCATCCCCGCCTCGGTTGCCGGAGTGGAGGAGATCATCATCGCTACCCCGCCTAAGCGCGAGGGCATCTCACCGGCGGTCGCGGCGGCGGCAAAGATTGCCGGCGTCAGCCGTGTGGTCACGGTCGGCGGCGCGCAGGCGGTCGCGGCGCTCGCTTACGGGACCGAGTCCCTGCCGCAGGTGGATAAGATCGTCGGCCCGGGCAATATTTATGTTGCAGAGGCGAAAAAGCAGCTCTTCGGCCGTGTGGATATCGATATGATCGCCGGCCCCAGCGAGGTGCTGATCGTTGCCGACGATTCGGCGGATGCGGATTTTGCTGCCGCCGACCTGCTGTCCCAGCTTGAGCACGATGCGTTTGCCTCCGCCATCCTCGTCACGACCTCCGAAGCGCTGGTCGAACGGGTCGAAACGGCGCTGCAGGCGCAGGCGGCACGGCTGTCGCGCGCCGAGATTGTTTCGCAGTCGCTCGGCGCGTACTGCGCGGCCGTGCTCTGCGGCGATTTGGACGAAGCCTTCTCCGTCGCCAATGCAATCGCGCCCGAGCATCTGGAAATCCTCACCGAAGACCCGCTGCATGACCTGTCGCGCGTGCGCAACGCGGGCAGTGTGTTCCTCGGCGCCTATACGCCCGAGCCGCTCGGCGATTATTTTGCGGGCACCAACCATGTCCTGCCGACCAACGGCACCGCGCGTTTTTCCTCGCCGTTGTCGGTGGACGATTTCGTTAAAAAAATGAGTTATCTGCAATACGACTGCGGGGCGCTGCTGGACGCGGCGGAGGACATCGTCCGCTTCGCCGAGTGTGAGGGCCTGGACGCGCACGCCGAGAGTATCCGTGTCCGCGCGCGCAAGGAGTCGTCCGTGCGTGGGGAGCCGTCCAAGCGTGAGGAGCCGTCCAAACGTGGGGAGGTGTCAGAATGAAAGAACCGCGTATTCCTGAAAAGCTGCGCAGCAAGGAACCGTATACGCCGGTAACGGATACGTTTCCGATTCGGCTGGACGCAAATGAAAGTCCGTATAACGTCGCCGGTGAGCTCCGCGAGCAGATGAAGCAGGCACTGGATTCGATTGAATTCAACCGGTATCCCGACCCGCTGGCTGTCGACCTTTGCGGCGCGTTTGCCAAGGCTTACGGCATCGACGCGTCGTTTGTGACCGCCGGCAACGGCTCGGACGAGCTTATCAGTCTGATTCTTTCCTCTTTTTTGGAAAAAGGGGAAAGCGTTACCGTTGCCATGCCGGATTTCTCCATGTATGCGTTTTATGCATCGCTGTATGAGGAGAAGCTGCATATATATAAGCGGGATGGTGCGCCCACGCTCGATGGTCTGCGGCGGTTTGTCCGCGAGAACGGCAGCGCGGCAGTGATCTTTTCCAATCCCTGTAATCCGACAGGACAGGGCTATGACCGTGAGCAAGTGCTGCAGTTCGTTCTGGGCACGGACGCGCTTTGCATCGTCGACGAAGCATATATGGACTTTTGGGATCAGAGCATTCTTGCTGACGCGCCATGGCTTCCGAATGTGTTTGTGCTGCGAACGATGTCCAAAGTCTTCGGAGGTGCCGCGCTGCGGCTGGGCTTTGCTGTGGCCAATACTCAGCTCACGTGCGCGCTGCGCACGGCGAAAAGCCCGTATAACGTCAATGCCGTTTCGCAGGCCTTCGGACGGCTGCTGCTTGAACGGCAGGACGCCAATCTCAGCGCCGAACTGGCGGGAAAAGCGCGGGAGCTGCGGAAGGCACTGCTGCGGTACTTCCCCGATATATCGGAGACCGTGACAAATTTCGTGTATATAGAGACAGAGAACGCACCCGAAATTGCTGCGTTTTTGAAATCGAACGGCATCGCCATACGTCATTTCGAACATGCGCTGCGCATCACCGCCGGCAGCAGTGCGGAGAATGACGCTTTGCTTGCGGCGCTGCGGGATTATTTCGCAAAATAAAGGATACGGAAAGGGACGAGATGTATATGCCAATCGTCAGACAGTCGTTTGTAGAACGCAACACCTCCGAAACGCAGATTCGCCTCGCGCTCCAGCTGACCGAGGGCGAGCCGGGCAGTCTTGCCGGAAGCTGCGGGATCGGATTCCTCGATCATATGCTGCGCGCGGTATGCGTCCACGGCGGGATGGAAATTGAATTGACTATGAAGGGCGACCTTGAGGTGGACTGCCATCATTCCGCCGAGGACCTGGGCATCGCCTTCGGGCAGGCGTTCCGGCAGGCGGCGGGGGATAAGGCGTCCTTGTGCCGTTACGGGGAGTCCTTCGTTCCGATGGATGAGAGCCTTGCGCGTACCGTGCTGGATATCTCCGGCCGGCCGTACCTCGTGTTCGACTGCGAATGGAAAAACGAGCGTGTCGGCGAGTTGGACCTGTGTATGATCCGGGAGTTTTTTTATGCTTTTTCTTATTCGGCGGGCGTGACGCTGCATATGGCGCTTCTGTACGGCGAAAATGACCACCACAAGGCCGAGGCGCTGTTCAAATCCTTCGCGCGTGCGCTCAACGCGGCCTCGCGGCTGCGCACGGGCGGCGTGCTTTCGACAAAGGGGATCTTATGCTGACGATCATTGACTATTCGATGGGCAATCTCCACTCGGTCGGCAACGCGCTCGACCGGCTGGGCGTACCGTATACCGTCAGCGCTTCGCCGGAGGCGATCAAGAACGCCGACGGGCTGATCCTGCCCGGCGTCGGCGCGTTTCCCGATGCGGTGCGCTGCCTGAAGGAGAAGGGCCTCTTTGGGCCCATCCGTGCCCGCGCGGCGGCCGGAACGCCGCTGCTGGGCATTTGTCTGGGGATGCAGCTTTTGTTTGAAACCGGGCTGGAGCATATGCCGACGGAGGGGCTGGGGCTGATTGCCGGCGAGGTCGTTCCCATTGACGGCCACGGCGAGAAGATTCCCCACATCGGCTGGAACAGTCTGACGCTTGATGCAGACGATCCGATTTTTGCGGGCGTCCCGGACGGCGCGTTCGTTTACTTCGTCCACTCCTTCCGCGCGCAGACGGCCCCGGCCCATCTGCTTGCGCATACCTTCTACGGCGAGGAAATCCCCGCCGTGGTCAAGGGGATGGGGAAGGTCTACGGGATGCAGTTCCACCCCGAAAAGAGCCACGACGTCGGTTTGAGACTGCTTTCCAATTTTTGCAGAATGATAGAGAACGGAGGGACGCGGAAATGATCATTTTACCGGCAATCGACCTGCTCGGCGGAAATTGCGTGCGGCTGGTCCGCGGCGCGTATGACACCGCCTCCAAGGTCGCTGCGGACGCGCTGGAAACGGCACGCGCGTTCCAAAAAGCGGGCGCGGAATACCTGCATATGGTCGATCTTGACGGTGCGCGGGACGGCCGTGCGAGCCGCCTGAACCGCGATACGGCGCTCGCCGTTGCCAAGGCACTGGATATCCCTGTCGAACTGGGCGGCGGTATCCGCCGTCTGGAGGACATCGAGGAGCTGCTGAACGGCGGCGTTTCGCGCGTGATCCTCGGCTCGGCCGCAGCCGACGCGGACTTTCTTGCCCGCGCCGCGGCTGCTTACGGCGGCCGCCTGGCCGTGGGCGTAGACGCGCGGAACGGCCGCGTCGCCTTCAACGGCTGGACGCAGGATTCGGGCGAGGACTATATCGCTTTCGCTTCGCGCGCGGTAGACCTCGGTGTCCGCAACATTATTTTCACCGATATTGATTGCGACGGCACGCTCTCGCATCCGAATTTCGGACAACTGGAGGCGTTATCGCGGGCGGTGGACGCCGACATCACCGCGTCGGGCGGCATTGCGGATATTACAGACATCGAAAAGCTGGCTGCGATGGGCATGTACGGTGCCATCTGCGGCAAAAGCATCTACGCCGGCACGCTTGATCTGGCGGCGGCGATAAAGGCGGGCAGGGACCATGCAGAATAAGCTGTGCAAGCGCATCATCCCCTGTCTGGACGTCAAGGACGGCCGCGTGGTCAAGGGCGTGAACTTCGTTTCGCTCATTGACGCGGGTGATATCGTCGAAAACGCGCGTTATTACAACGATGAGGGCGCCGACGAGCTGGTGTTCCTCGATATCACTGCCTCACACGAGGGGCGTAAAACCTTCGCTTCTCTCGTCGAGCGCGCAGCGCGCGAGCTGTTCATTCCGCTGACGGTCGGCGGCGGTATCTCCTCGGTGGAGGACTTCCGCACGCTGTTGCTGGCGGGCGCGGACAAAATTTCGGTTAATTCCGCCGCCGTGCGCGACAAGACGCTGCTCAGCCGCGCTGCCGACCGCTTCGGCAGCCAGTGCGTGGTCTGCGCCATCGACGCAAAGCGCACGGTGAACGGCTATTCCGTCTTTCTCAACGGCGGCCGGATCGATACCGGCATCGACGCCGTCGAGTGGGCGGCCGAGGCCGAGCGCTGCGGCGCGGGCGAACTGCTGGTCACCTCGATGGACGCCGACGGCACCAGAGCCGGGTTCGACAACGAACTGATCGCGCAGATTTCCTCGCGCGTGCGTATCCCCGTCATCGCCTCGGGCGGCGGCGGAACGATGGAGCACTTTGCCGAGACCTTCCGCGCGGGTGCGGACGCGGCGTTGGCTGCTTCTCTGTTCCATTACCGCGAAATGCGCATCTGCGATCTGAAGCGCTATCTTGCCGGACAGGGGGTGCCTGTGCGGTTATGACCGATTTGAACCGTTTTTTCGAGAAAAGCGAGCTGATCCCCGCCATTGTGCAGGACGCTTCAAACGGAGAGGTGCTGATGCTGGCGTATATGAACGCCGAGTCGCTGCGCCTGACGCTGGAGACGCGCAAGTGCACCTTTTTCAGCCGCAGCCGCGGACGCCTCTGGACGAAGGGGGAGACGAGCGGACATTTTATGAACGTCGTCGAGATATTTTACGACTGTGATTGTGATACCCTGCTTGTAAAAGCGAATCCCGCCGGCCCCGCCTGTCATACCGGCAACCGCACCTGCTTCTACCGCCGGCTGGACGAAAACGATTGTACGGAAAGGGAGAACGAAATATGAAAAACGAAACCTTTGACGCGCTTGCCGCCGTCATTCGGGACAGAAAGAAGAACCCTGCCGAGGGCTCGTATACCTGCTATCTGTTTGAGAAGGGATTGGACAAGATTCTCAAAAAGGTGGGCGAGGAGGCGTCTGAGGTTATCATCGCCGCCAAAAACGGCGCAAATGACGAGCTGTGCATGGAGGTCTGCGACTTGTTGTTCCACCTGCTTGTCCTCTGCGAGAATCAGAACCTGCCCGTGGCAGATATCTACGCCGAGCTGGAAGCGCGCAGCCAAAAGATTGGCAATCTCAAGCAGATGAAGGTTGTTGACCATAACACCTGAGCGCTTGCAAAATGCGCGTCGATGTGTTATACTGAAGATGCCATAAAGTTTGTACGAACAAAGCACGGGCATCTTCACAAAAACCGCCGCAAGCCCGTACGAACAAAGCAGCAGCAACATACGAGATACGTTGCAGCGTGTCGGTTTTTCGTCGCTTTACATATTTGTCTGCGCGCGTATGTGCATTCGCGTCGTGAAACGGACTTGAAGGTGCGATACGCAGAGCCATTTCAAAAGGATCGACGCTCTTGCCGATATGCCGGATTTGCATATGCTCTGCGGATCTGACACGGATATTCCAAGATAAAAGAGGTTATCGCTTTGCAGGATCTTCATATGCATTCGCAATATTCGGGGGACATCGCCCCGGGTGAGGGCGCGTCGGTCGACGAGCTGTGTGCACGCGCCGTCGAGCGGGGGTTTTCAACCGTAGCCGTTACCGATCATTTTGACATCGACGGGATTTACGAAGGTTATTTTCCGCCGCTGGATTTTGAAGGCGTGCGCCGCGACGTTTTTGCTGCCAAGGAAAAATACGCAGGCAAGCTGACGCTGCTGTACGGGCTGGAACTGGGGCAGGGGCCGCATATGAAAGCGCAGGCGGAGGAAACGCTGGCGCGGTATGATTTTGAATATGTCATAGGCTCCGTACACGCGGTGCGCGGCATCATTGATTTTGCCAGCACTGCATATGATCAGATGACCGATGGGCAGCTTCGGGGGCTGCTTGATCAGTATATCGAGGAGCTTTTTGAGCTGATCGAGTGGGGGCATTTTTCCACGCTCGCACATATCACGTATCCTTATCGCTATTTTCGAAAGCATAACCGCGCGTATCTTCTCCCGCAGGGTCGGGAGGCTGAGCTTGCGATGTTTGACGGCGTTCTGCGTGCGCTCATCGCTTCGGATAAGCCGCTGGAGGTCAATACCTCCGGTCTGCGGCAGGGAATGGGCTGTCCGCTGCCCGATTATGATCTGCTGGCTTATTATTTCGAGCTTGGCGGACGTAAGCTGACCATCGGCTCGGACGCGCATTTTCTGCGTGACGTCGGCGCCTCGATCCCCGAGGTCTGTGAGAAGCTGCGCGGAATGGGCTTTACAACGCTTTCTACTTTTGAAGGCGGGCGGGAAACGCTTTTAACGCTTTGACAATTTGTTTTACGGAATGGGAGTGTGAATCGGTATGGAAAATGAAATGCTTTCGGCATTGGAACAGGACGCGCGGCTGACGCCGCGCGAATTGAGCGTGATGTTTTCGCGTGCGGAAGAGGACGTCCGCAAAGAGATCGAGGCGTGCGAAAAGGACGGCACTATCCTTGGCTACCGCACGGTCATCAATTGGGATAAGGTGGGGCGCAGCGCGGTCAGCGCGCTCATCGAGCTGAAGATCACGCCCGTGCGTGACCGTGGGTTCGATGCTGTCGCCGAGCGTGTCTGCAATTATCCTGAGGTCAAGAGCGTATATCTGATGAGCGGAGGCTTCGACCTTTGCCTGATCGTCGAGGGGCACACGATGCGCGATGTGGCGTATTTCGTGGCTGAGAAGCTGGCTACGATTGACGGCGTTGCCTCTACGGCGACACATTTCGTGCTTCAGCGTTATAAGGACAGCGATATCGTATTTGACAACGAGGAGACAGACAAGAGAGGGAACGACTGGTAATGGTTGATTACTCTAAAATGCTTTCCGGCCGTGCCGTCAGCCTCAAGCCGTCCGGGATCCGTAAATTCTTCGATATCCTCGGTGACAAGAAGGACGTTATTTCGCTCACGGTGGGGCAGCCCGATTTCGTAACGCCTTGGCACATCCGTGAAGCGGGCATACGCTCGCTGGAGGAAGGGCGCACCTATTATACCTCCAATAACGGTTTGATGGAGCTGCGCGAGCAGATTGCGCAGTATCAGCAGCGCCGGTTCGGACTTTCCTACGATCCTGCGAACGAGATCATTGTCACCGTAGGCGGAAGCGAGGCGATTGATCTTGCGCTTCGTGCGCTCGTCGAGCCGGGTGATGAAGTCATTGTGCCTGAGCCTTGCTTCGTCTGCTATTCGCCGCTGACAGAGATGGCGGGCGGCGTTCCCGTGCATTTGCCGTTGAAGGCGGAAAACGAATTCCGCCTAACCGCCGATGAGCTGCGGCGTGCCATTACGCCGCGCACCAAAGCGTTGATTCTCGCGTTTCCGAATAACCCGACCGGAGCTGTGATGGAAAAATCCGATCTGGAGGCGGTCGCGGATGTGCTGCGCGGTACGAATATTGCGGTTATCAGCGACGAAATCTATGGCGAATTGACTTATGAGGGCGTCCATACCTCCATCGCCCTGCTGGACGGGATGCGCGAGCGCACCATTGTCGTCGGGGGCTTTTCCAAATCCCATGCGATGACGGGCTGGCGGCTCGGCTATCTGCTCGCGCCGTCCGAATTGACTGCGCAGATGTTCAAAATCCACCAGTACGGCATTATGTGCGCGCCTACAACCAGCCAGTTTGCCGCTGTTGATGCGCTGGCGCATGGCGATGCGGACATTGAGCAGATGAAAAACGAATATAACCGCCGTCGCAGGCTGATCTTGGACGGCTTGGCCGCTTGCGGCATTGCGTGCTTCCCGCCCAAGGGGGCGTTTTACGTATTTCCGGAAATCGGTACGTTCGGCCTGTCCAGCGAGGAATTCTGTACCCGTCTGATCGACGAGGAAAATGTGGCGCTCGTCCCCGGCTCGGCCTTTGGCGAATCGGGCGAGGGGTTTGCCCGCGTATCCTATGCGTATTCGGTTCGTCATATCGAAAAAGCCCTGGAGCGGATTGCACGCTTTGTCCAGAGGCTGAAATGAAGCTGCTTGCAAATGCCAAGCTCAACCTCACTCTTGAGGTCGGCGGACGACGGGCAGACGGTTACCATAACATTGATACGGTGATGCACAGCATCTCTCTCTGCGATGTTGTAACACTCGGTGCAAGTGCATCGGTCGAGGTCACCTGCGCCGGGCTTGACTGCGATGCGCAGGACAACATCGCCTATAAGGCCGCGCGCGCCTTTTTTACACGAACGGGCTTGTCCGGCGGCGTGCGGATCGATATTTCCAAAGGCATTCCCGTCGGCGCGGGGCTGGGAGGCGGCAGCGCTGATGCGGCCGCCGTGCTTCGCGGATTGAATGCGATGAACAACAGCCCGCTGGATACGGACGCGCTGCTTGCGCTTGCCGCCGGACTGGGGGCGGATGTTCCTTTCTGTCTTCTCGGCGGCGCGGCGCGTTGCCGGGGTGTCGGCGAGCATGTTACGCCGCTTCCGACCGCCGGAGGGGTGCATGCAGTCGTCGTGTTTGACGGGCTGGCGGCTGACACGGGCGAGATGTACCGCCGGCTGGACGCATTCATCGGCGCACGCCCTGCGCATGATCACGACGCGGCTGTTCGCGCTGTTGCCGCAGGCGATCCGCGTGCAATTGCCGCAGCGCTTTCCAATGATTTCGATGCGCTCACTTCCTCGCCGCTCGCGGAGCTGCTGCGTACACATGGTGCGCTGGGTGCGATGCTCACCGGCAGCGGCAGCGCTGCCTTCGGTATCTTTGCCGACGCGGCGGCTGCGGAAGCCTGCACTGCTGTGCTCGGCGGCTGCGTGCAGTTTGCCAGGCACGTTGTTCTGCATTCGAAGGAATCCGAGACTTGAAGGCAGTATACTGTTCCTTCTTACTTATGCAGCGTGGATTTGCCCTTTCAGTCTGAAAATCCGTACACGGCCCGTATGCCGAATATTGCTCTGTTGCCTGTTATGTATGAAGTATGTCCTGCACCGGCGTTCCCCTAACACCGTAAGAGAGGAAGTTTGAAAGATATGGTTGAATCCGTAAGACGTTTTGTCAAATCAGAGCACATAGCTTGTCTGCATCTTGTCGTTCTCGTGCTGGGCACGGCACTGATGTTTTCGGGTTGCTTTCACAGCGCTGTTTGGTTTGACGAGAGCTATACCGTCGGGATGATGAACCAGTCCTTCGGCGATATGCTGCGCATCTCGGTGGCTGATGTCCATCCGCCGTTTTATTATATTGCGCTCTGGCTGTTTACGCGCGTGTTCGGCTGCTCAGCTGTAGCGATGCGCCTGTTTTCCGCGCTTTGTGCATCCGCGCTGGGCGTGCTCGGTTATACGCATATCCGAAAGGATTTCGGCGCTCGCACGGGTCTGTATTTTTCTCTGTTTCTTTTCCTCTTCGGTGCGCTGTTCATCAGCGCTTCGGATATTCGGATGTATACGCTCGCACCGCTTTTGGTTGCGCTGATGTTTATTTACTGCTGCCGTTATTGGCGCAGCGGGTTCACGGACACGCACGCTCGTGTGCTTTATATCCTGTTTGCCCTGCTGGCCGCTTATACGCATTGGTATGCGCTTGCTGCCGCCGTTGTTACGGCGTTGTTTTTGATTTATCCTTATTGGAAGTCCGGCCGCCTTTTGCGCTGGTTCGTGGACGCGGCGTTCCTGTTGGGGCTGTATATCCCGGGCTTTTTTATTTTCTATACACAGGCCACGCGTGTCGCGGGCGGGTTTTGGATCAGCTTCAGCTACCCCGATATTTTGTTCGATACGCTCCGTTTTTTTGCATTGGGCGTAGAACCGGCGTCGGACAGCTTGCGGATGCTCGCACTGATTGTTGTCGGGTTCATTTTCGCTTTTTGCCTGTTGTTCCATATCGTCTCTCGTAAGAATGATGTGGACGGCTGGCGGCCGTCCGGTTATGCACTGGGCATTGTCGTCTGCGTTATTGCCCTGTATCTGATTGTCTCGGAGCTGTTCAGTCCGGTGTATCATGTTCGTTATTTGGGCGTTTTAATTGCGCCGGTCGCCTTTTTTCTTGCTTTCGCAGTGGGACGGATGCGCTTTCCCGCGCTGCGTGCCGTGTTTCCGCTGCTGCTGTGCGTGCTGCTGGTGCTGCGTGTCATACCGTTGTATCAGGATCGTTATGCGCCCGATCGTGATGTGATGCAGACTTTTGCATCCGCGATTTTACCGGGCGATGTCGTCATTTCTGAGAATATCAATATATTCGGTCCGCTGATGGTTACTGCGGTGGAAGGCGAATTCTATTTCTACAACCCCGGATGGTGGCCGGTAGATGAAGCGTATCAGGCGTTTGCACCCAAACTTCGGGACTGTGTGAACGATTTGGCAGAAATCGGTACGCTCGCCGGACGTGTTTGGATCGTCGGCGAGAACGGCCGTTATTCGATCTATGATGGTTTGCAGAGCGCTTTCGGTGGGTTACGGGAGATCGCGCGCGGCGAAGTCGTTCAGCCCTATCATGATATTGAATTCGACTGGACCCTCTACGAGGTCGACCCGACGTAAACAGGCTTCCGTCCATGCTTGCACGTTTTGCCTTTACGGATCGCGCTGGCAGAAAAATATCAGCGTTGTCTTTTTGCCGGATTTTTGCGCCGAAAAGAAGCCTTTCGATTTCATGTATGGCGGCAAGGAGGACTTTACGTGATGCATAATGAACTTTCGATTGAAAAAGGAACGCTTGAAAACACCTCGGAAACCTTGCGATTCATTCAAAACGTGCGAACTCAAATCGGCTTGAGAGCATTGACTGCGGATTTTGTTGTCGGCAAATGGCAGGGTTGGTTCAATGTATGGCTGGATTTGAAAAACGATCCAAGTGAAACGGCCCAAAAGCTGTTGAATACGGTTTTGCACAATGGAGCAGGCTATCCTTTGAACGATCCCAAAATGTTCGGAAAGGAAATATCCGATCTCGCCGAACAAATCGGGGATATACTGATGGATGCCCACGGCTATACACGTGCAGAAATCATATCCAGATATGCACATTCAGATGCCCCGCCAATCTGTGTGTATATATACGACTACACAGAATCTGTATTGGGGTATGTTTACGGTCATTCCGCAGAGGAGCTTAGCAAAATGATTGCGAAGAAGTACCGCATACCGAACCCGAATGACGTATTTGTGTACTATGAACCGGCGCTGACGATCTTTCTGGACGACAGGGCGCAGTACGAGGCGCTTCTGGC
>CAJFRY010000017.1 GCA_904419545.1 Candidatus Woodwardiibium gallinarum | reverse complement strand
AGTCAGCAATTTTAAATAGAATCCGTTTTTTCGGAGGCTTTGCCTTCGAAAAAACACCTCTTTGACGAGCGAAGCGAGTCCGCGCGCCGAGGGGAGCCGTCAAAATCGCTGATTTTGGCAGGCGGCGATAAGCGCGCGTATCCCCGCCGCGCGGTTCTCGATTGTAAAACGCAGTTTTACAATCGGCTAATTATTATATAGGAAGGAGATTGGATATGGAGCTTACGCTGCAATCGCCGCTGCATACACTGCACGGCGTCGGCGAAGCGCGCGCGGCCGCGTTCGCCCGTCTGGGGCTTTGCGACATTCGGGACCTGCTGCTGTTTTTCCCGCGCGCCTATGAGAACCGCGGGGACGTCCGCGCCGTCGCCGAGACGCAGGACGGGCAGCTCTGTTCGCTCGTACTGCAAATCGACGCGAAGGCGCCCGAGGGGCGCACGCGCACCGGGCTGACGGTGACCAAGCTCTCGGCCTCCGACAACACGGGCGCGATCAATCTGACCTTCTTCAATCAGCCGTGGCTGACCAAATCGCTGCGGCAGGGGATGCATTACCGTTTTTACGGCCGTGTCGTATTTGGCATGTATGGACGGGAGATGACCAACCCTGTCGCTGAGGCGCTGCTGCCCGGCGGACATCTGCCCGACATAGTTCCGGTCTATCCGCTGACGAAGGGTTTGACCGGAAAGGCTGTGGCGGATACGGTCCGCCGCGCCCTGCCGCTGGCCGACGCACTGCCCGAGCTTCTGCCTGAGCCGCTGCGCGAAGAATACGGCCTGCTGCCGGTCGCCGCGGCCGTGCGGGGACTGCATTTTCCGCCGTCGCTCGAGGTGCTTGAGCAGGCGCGCCGCACGGTCGCCTTTTCCGAAATGCTCGTCTTTCAGCTTGCCATGCGCGAGCTGCGCGCAGGCAGCCGCGCAAAACCCGCTTATCCGATGCAGCTCAAGGGCGCGGGTGCGGCGGCTTTTTTCCGCGCGCTGCCTTTTCAGCTCACCGGCGCGCAGGAGCGGGCGGTGAAGGACATCTTCGGCGATATGACGAGCGGGCAGGCGATGATGCGGCTCGTTCAGGGCGACGTCGGCAGCGGCAAGACGGCCGTGGCCGCCGCCGCCATCTATTTCGCCGTAAAAAACGGCTGTCAGGCGGCGATGATGGCCCCGACCGAGGTCCTTGCCGCGCAGCATTACCGTTCACTGACGGCGTTGCTTGCGCCGTTCGGTTTTCGGGTGGAGCTGCTGTCCGGCTCGCTGACGAAGGCACAGAAGAACGGCGTTCACGAACGGCTGCGCAGCGGCGGGATCGACGTCATCGTCGGCACCAACGCGCTCATTCAGCCGGACGTGCACTACCGGCGGCTCGGATTGGCCGTCACCGACGAACAGCACCGCTTCGGCGTCATCCAGCGCGCGGCACTGGTAAACAAGAGTACCGAAGCGGACGCCGACAGCCCGCAGACGCACACGCTCGTCATGTCCGCCACACCCATCCCGCGCACGCTGTCGCTGATTTTGTACGGCGATCTGGACGTCTCCGTGCTGGACGAGATGCCGCCCGGCCGGATGAAGGTCGACACCTTCCTTGTGGACGAAAGCTACCGCGTGCGCATCCAGACCTTCATCCGGAAGCAGCTCGACGCGGGCCGTCAGGCGTTTATCATCTGCCCGCTTGTCGAGGAAAACGGCGAGTCGGACGACAAAAAGGCTGTCACCGAATATGCCGAGCGCGTCAAGCCGGTCTATGCCCCCTATACCGTCGGCTGCGTCCACGGCCGGCAGAAGCCGGCGGAAAAGGACGCGGTGATGGCCGCCTTTTCCGCCGGGGAGCTGCACGTTCTCGTCTCGACCACCGTCGTTGAGGTCGGTGTGGATGTCCCCAACGCTGCGGTGATGCTCGTCGAGAACGCGGAGTGCTTCGGTCTCTCGCAGCTCCACCAGCTCCGCGGACGTGTCGGCCGCGGGAAGCACAAGAGCTATTGCATCCTGATGTCGGACAGCAAAAGCGAAAAATCACGATCGCGCTTGAAGATTATGACCGAAACGAACGACGGCTTCGAGATTGCCAACGCCGACCTTGCGCAACGCGGGCCGGGCGACTTCTTCGGCTCGCGTCAGAGCGGAGAGATACGCTTCAAATGCGCTTCGTTCGCCGATATGGCGCTCATCGGCCAGACACGCGCGCTCGCCGACCGGCTCTGGGACGGTCCTTTGTCGCAGGACGGGGCTTATGCGCCGCTGCGCCGTGCCGCACGCGACCGGCTCGAAGCAGAAGCCGCGCGCAATACTTTGAATTGAGAAAGGCCGTCCCTCGCGCCTGGTGTTCCGTTGTTTTGCATAGGCAGCTCCGGCTTCGATTTTTGGAGGAAGGGATTATGGACATCCGGAATAAGATTTTTCTTGCGCCGCTTGCCGGTACGGCAGATTATGCCTTCCGCGTGATTTGCCGCCGCCTCGGTGCGGATATCGTCTGCTCGGAGATGGTTTCGGCCAAGGCGACGCTCTACGGCGACCGCAAGTCGGCCGAGCTTGCATACCTGCGCGACGACGAGCGGCCGGCCGGCATCCAGCTTTTCGGCTCCGAGCCTGACGTGATGGCAAAAGCTGCCGAGCGGGTCGCCGTCTACCGCCCGCTGTATATCGATATCAATATGGGCTGCCCCGTGCACAAGGTCTTTGCCAACGGTGAGGGAAGCGCGCTGATGAAGGACATCCCTAAAGCTGCCGAGATCGTCCGCGCCGTCGCCGGTGCGACCGATATCCCTGTCGGCGTGAAGATGCGCTTGGGCGTAGATGACGCGTCGCGCAACGCGCCCGCGCTGGCTGAGGCCGTCGAGCGCGCCGGCGCTGCTTTCCTGACTGTGCATGGCCGCACGCGTGCCCAGATGTACGCCGGGAAGGCCGACCTCGCCGGGATTGCCGAGGTGGTGCGGGCGGTTTCCATCCCCGTCGTCGGCAACGGCGACGTTACCGACGCTTCGTCCGCCGCGCGGATGTACGAATTGACCGGCTGCGCGGCGGTGATGGTCGGCCGCGGCGCGCTCGGGAATCCGTGGGTGTTCCGCGAGCTTGCCTGTGCGCGGGAGGGTGTCCCCTTCACGCCGCCGACCAACGAAGAGAAGAAGGCCGTCGTCCGCGAACATCTTACGCGGCTGGTTGAGACTAAGGGTGCTTGGGCGCTGCCCGAGTCGCGCAAGCATCTCGCGTGGTATACCAAGGGAATGCCGGGCGCGGCTGCCTTCCGCAGCCGCATCAATACCGTTTCCGCGCTGGGGGAAATCTATGCGCTGCTGGACGAGCTTTTCGGCTGATTCGTTTGCGCTTGATTGTACAATAAAAGCAATATGGGCGTCTGATTTGACGCCCATATTTGTATATATATAACAAAATGTGAATGAAAATATAGTGAAATATGTATATTGACAATTTCTTTAAAATCCAATAGAATAGAAACAAGCATAAGCATCGGTTTCACCGACGCCGAAGACCGTACGATCAGAAAGGGGAACAATAATGAAAAGGAAAAGCATTCAAACGCAAATGATCAGGGTTTGAAGGAAAATTTCTACGGTGTTTTGCGCGCTGCGGCCGAGACGGATTGCCCTCTGTATTATATTGTCGAACACTCCTTTCACACCAATCCGGCGGTTGCCGGTTGGTTGATGATTGACAGCAATTTGCAGGCTTTGGCAGTTGCTGAGGCGGCCGCGATCGACAATTACCTTAATTCCTGACGGAAAGGCGGTAACGATTATGCGTACAAGATTGTTTGTTCTGTTTCTATTTTTGCTTCTTGCAGCGGCTTTGGTCTTTGCGGGCTGCGACGGCAATCCCGCCGCGCCGTCGGATATCTCGTCCGAGTCGTCCGACCTCGCTGCGGCTTCCTCCGGCGATGTCTCGTCGAATATGCCCTCTGCGGAAAGCGACGCTTCCGAAGAGAACAGCGCCGCGCCGTCCGCCGACGCAAGCGATGCTTTCTCCGATGCGAGCGACACCTCCTCCGACACAAGCGACGCTTCCTCGGAGGACAGCATAGATTATGCCGACCCCGACTTTCTGGCCTCGCAGCTTGACGAGCCGTTTGCGATCTGGGAAAAGGCGTCGCCGATTACGGTGACGGTCGAAAATCCATACACGGACAACGAGCGTTGGAAGCTCTGGTGGGGCGAGACCTGCCTGTACACCTTGGGCGAGGGGACTTATGTCTACGGCGTTGCGAAAAACGACGGCAATGCCGTCGTCACGCTGTTCACCGACGGAAGCCCGGCAAGCGTCACCGGCCGGGACGGCAAAACGGCCGAGCTGACGCAGGAGCGTCCCTGCGCGCTGCTGGACGCGGAGGGCGAAGAGATTTTGCCCTTCGGGGAATACGAACGGCTCGAGCTGATCTCGTCTGCGCCGCGCATCGCCGCTGCAGTAAGCGGGGATGAGGCGTATCTCCTTGACGGGACGGGCGAGCGGGTCTCGGAGCGCTATGCGTCCGTCGAGGTCTGCCGGGATTCGACCGGCTATGCGGACGGCACGAACCTGCTGCATATCGTCGGAACCGACGGCGGAACGTTCAGCGTGCGCGTCTCGTCCGAAGGCGAGCTGTCGGAGGAACCCGAGCATCCGAAGCCGAGCGCGGAGAACCTTTCAAGCGGATATGTGGTTGACCGGATGATGCGGGTGCTGGATCCGTTCTTCGACGCACTGCGGATCGGCGACCGTTCGGGAATAGAAGCCGTTATCGGCGAGGAAAAGTATGAAGAGGCGGTCGCGCTTATTGATACCCTCGAATCGGATTATGAGCCTTGTCAAGACTATGAAAAACCGTTGACGGAGCAAAGCGGCAATAAATACATGGCGTGGCTGCTGAAAAACGCCCGTTACGTTTCGATGCCGGGGATCGCTTACTGGGAGACCGTCGATTTGGGCGGGGACGGCGCGTATCTGATGGCGGAAATCCGATTCGCCGGACAAGAGGATATCATTTATGCCGGGGCGAGCTTTGGAACGGCGGAGAACAGCGATGGCGTTTATCCGCTGATCGGCTTTTATCTCAGTGTCGGACCTTATTCGGTGCCGTGACCGCAGTTAAGGACTCATTTTTACTAAATGCCTATGATTAAGGGGAAAACCGGGTTGCGGTTTTCCCCTTGATCGTTTCTTGCTGAATTCGAGTCGTCCTATTGTCGTCCGGCATAAAAATTCGCCTTTTCATGACTGCTTTTCCGAAAATCCGCAGGGTTTGCCGAGCGGCAGCCTCGGAGATTGTATTGTACGCAGGGATAGGGAGAAAAAGTTGCCTTTTTTCACTTTTTACGCGCAATTTATACAAAATAAATGCACAACAGTGTGTGAAAACCTACGCATGCGCTCAAATTTCAATTGGAAATTGACAAGCGTTGCCTGTTGTGCTAAAATACATGAAACGCGTATGCAAAATGTAAAGATTTGTTAAGCTCCGTTTTTCAAACACGGAGCATTTCGGATAGGCAGGGGTCGTTATGAAGAAATGGAAAAGACAGAAAGCGTTCCTGCTCGTGCTGGCGGCGGCGTTCCTGCTGCCCGTGCTGGCAGGCTGCAGTGTCGGTTCGGATTCGTTTACCGACCCGTGGGTCGCGGATCCCGACTTTGTCTATGAAGTGACATATGACGCGCTCGGCGGAACGATCAATACGTTGCCCACGCGCGTGGCATATTATAAAGAGAATTCACTTGTCAAAAAGCCCTCGGGGCAGTCTGGCATGCTTATTGAGCCGGTCAACGGCAATCAGGTTGTTCTCGGCTGGTATACGCAGGTGGAAAATACCGGTACTGAGGAGAATCCTGTCTATGTGTTTGACGAGCAGTATCGCTGGGATTTCGACAACGACCGCCTGAATGCGTCGAATACCGTTCCCAGCGAGCGCGGGGACGTCACTCTGCACACGCTTACGCTTTATGCACATTGGTCCGACCCGCCCACCATCCGTTTCGTCGATGCGGACAATCCGTCTGAAGCGCTGCTGACCTGGACAAACAGCGATGATTCCGCCCGCCTTTCGCGTCCCACCACGACCGAACCGAAAAAGGCCGGCTGGTCGCTGCTGGACTACTACTACGACGCCGCTTGCACCGAGCAGGCGCGCTGGGAGGCCGATTCGCCCACCATCGGCGAACTGATGGAAAAAAGCGGCAGCAATGTCATCAACATTTACTGCAAATTCATCGAGGGGAATTATACCCGTATCAAAGGTGCGGATGCGCTCTCGAAAATTACCGATTTTTCGGGAAAATATATACTTGCAAACGATATTGATCTTGCCGGTATCGATTGGACCGCCCTGCGGGATGCCGACGGAAACCCTGCCGTTTTTACGGGAGAATTCATCTCTGCCGGGTATTCGATCCGGAATATGACGGTCAGTGCTTCGAACCGCGTCGGCGGCATCGCGGCGGCGACCGCACCGGAAAAATCCTTCGGCCTATTCGGGTCGCTGGACGGCGCGCGGTTCGAAAACATTACGTTGTATAACGTGACGCTGGAAATCGCCTCCGGCACAAACGTGGCCATCTGTGTGGGCGCGTTCGGCGGACGCGCGAAGAATACGGTGTTTTCCGGCTGTGCCGTGCGGAATGTTTCCGCCGTCTCTACCGCCGAACTGGATGTGCCTGTATTTGCCGCCGGCGCTGCTTTCGACGACGGGAGCTGCATCTTTGAGAACTGCGCGTTCGATGCCCTGAATACCGAGAGGCTGACCGTCGCTGACGGAAAACTGACAATAAACGGCTGAAATTGCCGCTTTATTGATAGAAAACTGAAAAATTTTTTCAGGAGGTAAACGTATGAAAGCAGTCAAGAGAATTTTGGCTCTTTTGCTCTGTCTTCTGCTGCTGGTCGCCGCTGCGGCCTGCGCAAAAACGGAGAACGATCCGTCCGCCGCGCCGTCGGAGTCCGGATCCGGGGGGGGCGCTGACGTTCCCTCTGACAGACGCGACGCGTCGTCGAGAACCGGCAGCAATGCCACCAATCCTTTCGTCATCAGTACTTTGCAGTTGGACGGTAAGTTCAACCCGTTCTACGCGACGAGCGGCTACGACGATGCCATCGTTGAAATGACGCAGCTAACGCTTATCACCTCGAATGAGAATGCCGAGCCGGTAGCGGGTCTGAACGAGAACACCTATGCGCTCTCCTACACGATGACGGTGGCAGAGGACCAGTCCACATCCACTTACCAATTCATTCTCAAGAACGGCCTGACCTTCAGCGACGGCACGCCTGTCACCGGCAAGGACCTGCTGTTCACGCTTTATGAGTATCTGGATCCCGCCTATAGCGGTTCCGGTACGTTGTATTCTATGGACATTCAGGGGCTGACCTCTTACCGCAATCAGGTGCTGGGTGATGATGCTGCCGCGGGTAAGGATGCCGAGTTTGCCGCAGCGGCGCAGGAGCGTGTGCAGGCTGTCATCGACGGTACCGGCACCGAGGCCGATGTTGCGCTCGCCTGGGAGCTGGTTAAGGCCTGCATCGCTGCCGACAGCGGCGTTCTGATTTCTTCGGGCTATACGCCTGCTGATTTTGCACTGGCACAGCCTGACGATTATGCGGAAAAGTATTCCAAGACCATTCTTCTCAGCTATATGGGGCTTATTGAATATACCGACGGTGCTTGGGTCGCCGCAGAGGGCAGCAACGTCGATGTATCCAAGCTCGAAAGCTATACCGAAGAAGAATGCATCGATCTTGCCTATGCTTACGTCAACGCCAATATGACCGTTGCCGAGTATGATGAAGCCTATGGCTACGATGTTGTCACCGATACCGACGCCGGTGTCAGCCAGCTCGCCGCTGCGCTGAAAAAGGAGATTGCCGCTGCCTATCTTGAAGAGAACAAGGGAACGGTTAAATCCATCTCCGGCATTACGCTGGACACGGTAGAAACCGACGGCGTCACCCGCGAGAGACTGACTGTCGTCCTTAATGGCGTTGATCCCAAGGCTATCTGGAATTTTTCAATTCAAATTGCGCCGATGCATTACTATTCTACTCCTGAGCTGACCGCCGCGGCGGACGGCAAGGAGAATTTCGGCGTAGAGTTCAACAGCACCGAGTTCCAGGAGCATATCAAAAAGAACGTTGTCCCGATGGGCGCCGGTCCCTATGTCGCCTGCGACAGCGCCGGCAATGTGACGACCGATTTCTCCAAGTTCTATTCGGATGGCATCGTTTACTTTGTGGCGAACGATAACTTTATGCTCGGCGCGCCGAATATCAAGTATCTTCGCTATAAGACCATTACAATGGGGTCGGAGATCGACAACCTTCTTAACGGCGAGGTTCACTATTCCGATCCGCAGGCCGGCACCGAGAACATCAATAAGCTCTCCGGAACGAATATCAGCCATGTGCTCGTCGATAATCTCGGCTATGGCTATATCGGCATCAATGCCAAGCTCATACCCGATCTGTATGCAAGAAGAGCGCTTGCTTACGCGATGAATGTTGAGCTGACGCTCGATATGTATCCCGGCGGCTTGGCGGAGGTCATTTACAGACCTATGTCGAAGGTTTCGTGGGCGTATCCGCAGGACGCGGAGGATATGTATCCTTTTGACGGTACTGGAGAAAAATCGAAGGAAATGTTCCTGATGTCCGACAATTATAAGGAGGTTGACGGGAAAATCGTCAATAAGGACGGTAGTCCGGTCACCTTTACCTTCACTCTCCCGTCGGAGGCTGCAACGCATCCGGCCGGCGCCGTGTTTACCGAGGCACAGGCTACACTGGCAAAGATCGGCGTGGAGATAATCATTGATGTAGACGCCAATGTTCTTAATAAGCTGGAAACCGACACCATAGCCGTTTGGGCTGCTGCATGGAGTTCGACCATCGATCCGGATATGCATCAGATCTACTGCTCCGATCCGTCCAAGAATACCGCCGGTTCACCGAAGGCTTTCGGGCTGTACTATAAGTTTACCGACGGCAGTGCTGAAGAAAAGGAAATCCTCACCAGATTGAACGAGCTGATCGAACAGGGCCGCAATTCGCTGAATGTAGCCGAACGAAAGCCGGTTTACGCTGAGGCGTGTGATCTTGTGATGGAAATGGCTGTGGAAATTCCGACCTATCAGCGCAAGAATATGTACGCATACAACAGCGATGTGCTCGATGATTCCACGTTCTTCCAGAATATCACCCCTTATAAGGGACCGATTGCCGAGATCTGGAACGTCAGCCTGAAGTAAGTATTCCTGTATCGGAGAATGCCGCATGGGGGAGCAGCTCTTGCTGCCCCATGCGGATATCCCCTTTCCGCCTTCGGACAAGCATTTGAATTAAAGATGGATGATGAACGCCGGCGTTTCGAAAAAGCTGCGCCGTCGCTTGAAATAGACGCGCGTCCGGCGGCGTTCATCATCTATTTTTTCAGGGAGAGACAGCGAAGATGGCAAAATACATCATCAAGCGGATCCTTCTGGCGATCCTCATACTTTTCGGCACTTCGATTATCATATATTTCCTCGTGCGCAACATGCCCGCCGATTACATTGATAACCAGACGGCGGCGCAGGTCCAGCAGGGCTTGCTGACGCAAGAGGATGTGCAGCGGATGAAAGACCTGTACGGCATCGGAGACTCGTCATTCGGCGGTCTGGTCAAGGGCTATTTTGAGTGGCTCGGCAACCTTATTCAAGGCGATTTGGGCATATCGTTCATCTACGGACAGCCTGTGGCGCAGGTGATTTCGAAGTATATGTGGATATCGTTCGGTATATCACTTGTGGCGCTGTTTTTCCAGATTATCATCTCCATTCCGCTGGGCATTTACGCGGCGACCAAGCAGTACGGAATAGCCGATTATACTGTTACCGTGCTGGCGATGATGGGGATATCCCTGCCATCCTTCTTCCTTGGTGCGCTGCTGATGCGGGTATTTTCTATCGAATTGGGTTGGCTGCCACTGATGGGCCTTCGCGATGCCACCCAGATTCTGACCGGCTGGCCGGCATTCGTGGATCTTTGCAAGCACCTCGTGCTGCCGATGGTCACGCTCGTGATCCTCTCCATCGGCGGTATGATGCGCTACACCCGCACGAATATGCTCGAGGTGATGAATTCGGAGTACATCCGTACTGCGCGGGCTAAGGGTTTGTCTGAACATACGGTGATCTATAAGCATGCGTTTCGTAATACGCTCATTCCGCTGGTGACGATGGTTGCGGGCATCATCCCCAGCCTGTTCGGCGGTGCGATGATTACCGAGAGCGTTTTTGCGCTTGACGGCATCGGCTATGTGGCGTATAAAGCGGTTATCCAGGCCGATATCCCGTTCGTAATGGGCTATAATATGTTCATTGCGGTTCTGACGGTGTTCGGCATTCTGCTGTCCGACCTGCTGTACATCGTCGTCGATCCTCGCGTCAAGATCAAGTAGAGGAAGGAGGGAACGCCGCTATGGATGAAAACAAGAACCAAACCACTTTTGAAACCGATGAATTTGCCGGTGAGAGCCTCTATGACAGCGTAAAGGTCATCTCTCCGATGCGTTTGGTGCTCAAGCGCTTCTTCCGCAGCCGACTCTCAATCGTCGGACTGGCGATCATCGTGCTGCTGTTCCTGTTCAGCTTTGTCGGTCCGCTGTTCGTTCCTTATGCGCAGGACCAGACCTTTTATATTGAGCGCACCGTCAAGATGTCCGCTAAGGAGACCTTTACCGGCGCAGACGGCGTTGCATACGAGCTATACGATGTGACCGAGGGTATTTCAACCGATAAAGCGCCGCCCTCGCTTGAGCATCCGCTCGGGACCGACAACAACCGCATGGACGTCCTTGTCCGCCTGATGTACGGCGGCCGTGTTTCGCTGACGCTGGCGTTCCTTGTCGTTTTTCTCGAGACGATCCTCGGCGTCATTTTCGGCGGTTTGGCCGGCTTCTTCGGCGGCTGGGTCGATATGGTTATTATGCGCGTGGTCGACGTGTTCATCTGTCTGCCGGGGATGCCGATTCTGCTTATCTCCTCGCAGCTTATCAAGGCGATTCCGGCCATTAGCCCCGACGCACGCATTTATTGGTTGATGGGCATTCTGACCGTGTTCGGCTGGTCGGGCACCGCGCGGCTGGTTCGCGGGCAGATCCTCTACCTGCGTGAGCAGGAATATATGACCGCCGCGGAGGCGACGGGTATATCCTCGTTCAGCAAAATTTTCAAGCATCTGATCCCGAACGTGATGCCGCAGCTTATTGTTTCGATGACGCTCGGCCTCGGCTCGATCATCCTGTATGAATCCACCCTGTCTTACCTCGGGCTCGGCGTGCAATATCCGCTGGCCGCTTGGGGCAGTATGATTTCAATGGCGTCACCGGCTAACGGCGGGCAGGAGATTCTTTCCTACTATCCGAATTTGTGGGTTGCGCCCGGCGTGCTCATTGTGTTGGCCGTCTTGGCGTTTAACTTTGTCGGAGACGGACTGCGCGACGCGTTCGACCCGAAGATGAAGAGGTAGTGCGTTATGCGGAAGGAAAAAGACGTAAAACAGAAAAAGAAATATACCCTTACCCGCGCGGAGGAGCGTGCCATCGCCAAGGAAAACCGCCGCGCAATGAAGCACTACGAGGCACTCAAGGCGCGCAAAAATGTTAAGGAATCCGAATATCTCACTGAGATGCGCGATCCGAACAACATCGTCGAGTTCGATAACCTGCACACCTATTTCTATACCGATGCCGGTGTGGTCAAGGCTGTCGACGGTGTCAGTTTCGATATCCCACGTGGCAGCACCGTCTGTGTCGTGGGCGAATCGGGTTGCGGCAAGAGTGTTACCTCGCTGTCGCTGATGCAGCTCGTTCAGGCACCCCAGGGACAGATCACTGCGGGCGAAATTCGCTATAACGCGGGCGACAAAGCGTACAATGTCGCGAAAATGCCGACCGAGGCGATGCGCAAGATCCGCGGCAAGGACATCACGATGATCTTTCAGGAGCCGATGACGAGTTTGAACCCCATTTTCACCATCGGCAGCCAGCTTGACGAGGTTTCGGCGTTGCATCTGGGCTTTGATAAACAGCAGGCAAAGGAGAAATCCATCGAAATGCTCGACCTTGTCGGTATCGCCCGTGCAGCGGAGGTCTATAAAAGCTATCCGCACGAGCTGTCCGGCGGTATGCGGCAACGCGTCATGATTGCGATGGCGCTGGCCTGCAATCCCAAGCTGATTATCGCCGACGAGCCGACAACCGCACTGGACGTCACGATTCAGGCGCAGATTCTCGACCTGCTGCGTGAGGTGCGCGCCAAAATCAACGGCAGCATCATGCTTATCACGCACGACCTCGGTGTTGTTGCGGAAATGGCGGACTATGTCGTCGTGATGTATGCCGGACGGATCATTGAAAAGGGCACGGTTCAGGAGATTTTTCTGGACCCTAAGCATCCGTATACCATTGGCTTGATGAAAAGCAAGCCTGTCGTCGGTAAGACCGGCGGACGACTTTACAGCATCCCCGGACAGGTGCCAAACCCGATCAACTTGCCGAACTACTGCTATTTCCGGGACCGCTGTGAAATGCGCGTCCACGAATGCGCCGGGGAATATCCCTGCCTGCGCCAGTACAGTGATACCCATTTCGTAGCCTGCCGGCTCGAAAACGTCAGGAAGGCGGGTGAGTGACCGATGGAAAATAATTTGTGTCTTGAGGTCAAAAACCTTAAAAAATATTTCCCTGTCGGCAAAAATTTTTTCGGCAAGCCGAACGCGTTCCTAAAGGCGGTGGACGATATCTCGTTTACCATCGAGAAGGGAACCACGCTCGGCCTTGTCGGCGAGTCGGGCTGCGGCAAGACGACGGTCGGCCGCTCCATCCTCCGCCTGCACGAAGTGACGGGCGGTCAGGTGCTCTTCAAGGGGCTGGATCTGGCTACCGTCTCCAAAAAGGAGCTGCGCCGGATGCGCCCGCAGATGCAGATCATCTTTCAGGACCCCTATTCCAGCCTCAGCCCCCGTATGCCGGTCGGTGCAATCATCGGCGAAGCGGTTAAGGCGCATAAGATCGTCCCTAAAAAGGAGTTTGAGGACTATATTCTCGGCGTGATGCAGTCCTGCGGCTTGCAGCGCCAGTATTACGACCGCTATCCGCACGAGTTTTCCGGCGGTCAACGGCAGCGCATCTGCATCGCGCGTGCGCTCGCGCTTAAACCCGAGTTCATCGTCTGTGACGAGCCGGTCAGTGCGCTGGACGTCTCGGTGCAGGCGCAGATTATCAACCTGCTGACCGATTTTCAGGAGAAGTTTGGCTTTTCCTATCTGTTCATTTCGCACGACCTCTCGGTCGTCGAGCATATCTCGCACCGTGTCGGCGTGATGTATCTCGGAAATATTGTCGAGCTGGGCAACAAAAAGCAGATCTTCGACAATCCGATGCATCCCTATACCCGCGCGTTGCTTTCCGCTGTTCCGATGCCCGACCCGACCGTGAAGATGAACCGTACTATCCTTCAGGGAGACCTGCCGTCCCCCTCCAATCCGCCCAAGGGCTGCAAATTTTGCACCCGCTGCCCAGAATGCAGGCAGATTTGCCGTGAGCAGACGCCTGTGTTCCGCGAGTATGAGCCGGGTCACAGTGTGGCCTGCCACCTCTACCCGCAGAGTTGAGCGCTATGGCAGATCTGAAAAAGCTGCCGCCGGAGGATGATGGCCGCACAGTTGCGGATATGAACGTCGAGGGCTTCAAATGGTATCGACCGAAAAATGACACCTATGAGGCAGAGCGGAAAAAGCTCCGCGAGCTGAATATCACCCCGCGTGAACGCCGCGCGATGATCAAAGGCGCACTCTCTGTTATGCTTCCTGTTGCGCTGGGTGTGATGCTCTGTGTCGCCGCTGTGTTTATGATCGCCTATTTCTGGCTGCGATAAGATGACCGAAATACAGACGGAATGTCCCTGTCTTATCTGCGGCAGGGACATTTCTTTGCGCGGCGGATTGCATTCGTGTTTCCGACACAGTGATTTGCTGTTTTCTGCCGGAAGGGGAGCCAATCAAAGGGAAGATTTCCTCTTATGCGCGGCAAAACGCCGTAAAATGGATTTTTCATCCGTTTTACGGCGTTTTTTTGTTATTCCGCGATCTCCGTAAGCGCTTTTACGATCTTTTGGAACCGCGGCGTTTCGCGGATAGGGTCGTACCGCTCCTGCGGGAGCTTGTCGTGCAGGACATACCATGCGCTGTTGTGTGCAAGCAGTGTATGGAACGTGCCGAACGGCTGTACCTGCTCGGGATAGGACATCGCGTCCGCAAACGGCGAGGTAAATGTGTCGCCGGCTTTGACGCGGCTGTCCGCCTGAAGATGAACGCACATGTGCTCCAGACAATCCAGTGCGTCGTCGTATCGCTTCTGCGCGATCCTGTAGGTGGCGATGATGCGGTACAGAACTGCCGCATTCGCATGATAATACACCAGGTCGTCGCCGAACACAAAATGGTACAGCGAGATGACGTTCTCCAGCATCATAACCTTTTCGTCCCAGCGCTCCGGGCCGTTCGGGATTCTGTCGACGATATATCGCTCCAGCGCCGACGCGAGCGAGGCAGTCAGCTTCTCGATGTAATCCTGCGCGGGCGCGGGGTCACTTTTCATCATATTCGACATCGAAGAGGCGACCGATTCGCGGCAGTATTTCATCGTCGGCAGCCTGCGCAGCACCTGCTCGACCCGAAACGCGTCCTTGTAGCCGACCGCGTACAGCGCTGCGAGCGATTCCAGCACCTCATAGCGGAATTCGTCGTCCTGCGTTGTGTCTGCGAGCGTCAGGTAGAGCTTTTCCGCTTCCTCAAGCGCGTCCAGAGACGGCCGGTCCTCCCACATATGCATACGGCACAGCGTGTCGGCCACATGCATCTGGATGCGTTCGTCGGACGGGTATTCGGCGGCGTAGCGCCTGGCCGTTTGGAGCGTTTCCGGGTCGGCGGCGCCGGTTTCGGCCTGCTTCTGGATGTCGAGCAGGATCTCGTCGCGCCGCTTCTCCCGCTCTGTGCGGTCCAGACCGAGCAGCTCGTCGGTGCTGACTTCAAAAAAACGGGCGATGGCGGGCAGCAGCTCGATGTCCGGATAGCCGTTCCCCGCCTCCCAGCGCGAGACCGCCTGCGGCGTCACGCCGAGGAAGGCGGAAAGCTGCTCCTGCGTGTATTTATGCTTTGCCCGAAGGCTTTTGATGATTGCTCCGATTTCCAGGTTCATTCGGGAACTCCTCTCTGTTGTTCTGTAGGCCCTACACCCATAGTATAACGGAAAATCGGAGGAAAACAATGATGCATTCGTTGTTGCGCTGTAAAGGCGTCGTTTACATAGACGGCCGGCTTTGCGTTCAGAACAGTTCGGGACGGTTTGCCATCCGGTCGGATTCGGTGATCCCGCGGATCACGCGGCAGGGCACGCCGGCGGCAAAGCTGTCGGACGGAATGTCGCGCGTGACCACGCTGCCCGCGCCGATGACGCAGTTGTCACCGATCGTTACGCCCGGACAAACCGTCACGTTTGCGCCGAACCAGCAGTTGTCGCCGATGATGACGGGTTTTGCGTAGCAGACGCGTTTTTCGCTGCCGTCGGGCAGTTTCAGCAGCTTCCGTTCGTCGGGCAGCATCGGATGGACCGGCGTGACGATTGTCGCACCCGGTCCAAAATTACAGTCGTTGCCGATGGTGACGCGCGCATCGTCCTGGATGGTTAGATTGAAATTGCCGAAAAACCGCTCGCCGATGGTCGTATGGCAGCCGTAGTGCACATAAATCGGCCCCTGTAGGAAGCTGCCTGCACCCAAACTGCCGAACAGCTCGGACAGCAGGACGGTACGGATCTCCGTTTCGTCTTCGAAGGTGGCGTTGTAGCGTGTACACAGGTTGTGCGCCTTCAGCTTCAGCGCGCGCAGGGCGGGGTCGCCCGGGCAGAACAGCTTGCCTGCAAAGATTTTCTGTTCCTCGGTCATTGTGTATCTCTCCTTTTATAGCTTATATTCCTTGCCAATTGTAAAAGTCAGCAATTTTAAATAGAATCCGTTTGGGGAGCCGCCAAAATCGCTGATTTTGGCAGGCGGCGATAAGCGCGCGTATCCCCGCCGCGCGGTTCTCGATTGTAAAACGCAGTTTTACAATCGGCTATAGCTTGTATTCGAGCTGACAGTCGAACGGCTCGCGTGCGGCGTGCGCTTTATCCGGCTCTGCGGCGTCTGTACAGCCGAGCGCGCGGTAGAACCGCTGCGTCTCCAGCGCGGAGTGCGATGAGATATAGAGCTTTTCAGCGCCCTGTGCGCGGGCCCATCCGGCCGCCTTCGCAAACAGAACGCGGCCCAGCCCGCGGCGCCGGCAGTCGGCGGACACATGCAGGGCGGACAGGTCACGGTACTGCCCCCGCGAGCCCATCGGCTTTGATTCGACCGACGCGAAGCCTTTCAGGACGCTGCCGTCGAACACGCCGAACAACGCGCCGCCGGTTTTCAGCGTGTTATGCAGACATTCAATGAGAAAACGATAATCTGCCTCGCTCCAGTCGTCTACGAACGGGTCGGAACGCACTACCCATCGCCCATGCTCACGCCGGTAACAGAGGTTGACCTCCTGCCGACGGACAAACCCGTCAAACAGACCGAGCTCCAATTCGTCCGGCGCGACGGCGCGGCAAATCATTCTTCTTTTCCTGTCCAGCAGTAGGTGCAGAACCGGCAGGGGTCGCCGCCTGCTGCTGCGAGCATATCGTCCAGTCGGTGGTACTTGAGCGTAGTGAATTTCAGCTCACGGCGGATGCACTCGACCATCTCCGCGTACTGCGGCGAGTCGGGGTCGGTGTAGGCGGCGAGGTTCGTGCTGCCGTCGCCGCCTTCCAGCGAGGCGATCACGCGGCGCGTGATGAGATCCATATCCGAGGTCGAACGCGAGAAATTGAGGTATTTACAGCCGAACAGCAGCGGCGGGCAGGCGGGACGGATGTGGACCTCCTTTGCGCCGCTGTGGTAGAGGAACTCAGTCGTCTCGCGGAGCTGCGTGCCGCGCACGATCGAATCGTCGATCAAAATCAGCCGCTTGCCGCGGATGAGCGCGTCGACCGGAATCAGCTTCATCCGCGCAATGAGGTTGCGCTTGGACTGGTTCTGCGGCATAAACGAGCGCGGCCACGTCGGTGTGTACTTGATAAACGGACGCGTGAAGGGGATGCCAGCCCGATTGGCGTAGCCGATTGCGTGCGCGGTGCCCGAATCCGGCACGCCGGCCACACTGTCCGCTTCTACGTTGTCACGGCGGGCGAGCATGTCGCCGCAGTTGTAGCGCATCTGTTCCACATTTACTTTTTCATAGGTGGAGGAAGGGTAGCCGAAGTACACCCAAAGGAAGGTGCAGATTTTCATTTTGTCTGCCGGCGGGACGACGACCTCGACCGATTCGGGGGTGATGAACACCACCTCGCCCGGCCCCAGCTCGCGGCAGTCGTCGTATCCCAGATTGAGGTAGGCGAACGATTCAAACGACGCGCAGTAGGCGCCCTTCTTCTTGCCGATGATGACCGGCGTGCGCCCGAGCCGGTCACGTGCGGCGTAGATGCCTTCCGGCGTGAGGATGAGCATCGACATCGACCCGTCGATTATGCTCTGCGCGTAGCGGATGCCCTCAGGGATCGAGTCGCGCCGGTTGATGAGCGCGGCCGTCAGCTCGGTGGGATTGATGTCGCCGCCGCTCATCTCCAGAAAGTGCGTCGTTCCGTTGGTGAACGCCTCTTGGACGAGCGTGTCGACGTTGTTGATGCGCCCGACCGTGCTGATGGCGAAGTTCCCGAGGTGCGAACGCACGATGAGCGGCTGCGGCTCGGTGTCGGAAATGCAGCCGATGCCCAGGTTCCCTTTCATTTCTTCGACGTCGCGCTCGAATTTGGTACGGAACGGCGCGTTCTCGATGTTGTGGATCGCGCGCTCAAACCCGTCCTTGCCGTAGACGGCCATCCCGCCGCGCTTGGTGCCGAGGTGGGAATGGTAGTCGGTACCGAAAAACAGATCAAATACACAGTCGCTCTTGGAGGCGACCCCGAAAAATCCGCCCATATGTGTTGTACTCCTCTTTCTTTATCTGTCGTTGTGGATTTCCGTTATGCCGGTCACCGTCAGGACGTTGCCGGCGACCGTAAAATGGATGTCTTTTCCTGCATAGGCGATGCGGTAGACCCGCGCAGGGTCGTCGTGGTAGCCCGGCCGCGGATCCTGCGCGAGAAACTCCAGCGCGCCGTCCCGCTTGTCGGGTGCAAGGCCGTTCAGCAGTGCGGAAGGGAAGTCTACCGTCAGCCGCTTTTCCTTCACCTGCTCGCTAAAGCCGCCGCATGCGTCCGGCCGCGAATCGGCGTACGGCAGGTAGGGCTTGATGTCCAGCACCGGCGTGCCGTTCTGCATATCGATGCCCGAGACGCACAGCACCGGCCCATCGCGCGCGTTTGTATCGACCGCTTCCAGCTTCAGGCAGGACAGCGCGATCGGGTTCGGTCGGTAAGGCGATCGTGTGGCGAACACGCCGAACCGCCGGTTTCCGCCCAGGCGCGGCGGCCGTACCGTCGGCGACCAGCCTTCCCGCAGGGATTCGGAAAACAGCCAGAGCACCCAGATGTGCGAGAAGTCCTCCAGTCCGCGGAACGCCTCGGGCACCCGGTATTCCGGCTCGAAAACGATCCGGCCCGTCAGCGCCGAGTCGGGCGCGCTCTGGCGCGGCACGCCGAACTTGGCGGGGAAGTCGGTATGGATGCGCCCAATCGGGCGGAAGGGGATGGCGTCGCTCATATCGTTGCAGCCTTTCTAAAAGCCCGTTCTTTCCCTGGCCTTTCGGAGGACCGCGAGGAACGGCTCGATTTGGTTTTTCGTCGCGTGCATATGGGTCAGATAGCTTTTCGCGCCGGTGAGAAAATAGGTCCGTGCGATGTCGTACAGGGCCGGGCCGCAGCAGACATTCATAAAATCGATGATATGCGGTTCGCCCCGCTCGTCAAGGATGATGTTTCCGGGGTGCAGATCGCCGTGCAGCAGCCTGTCGCCGTCCGGCAGCGCCTCAATCTCCCCGCGCAGGCCGTCGCCGTTCACAAGCAGCAGGACGTCCCTGTAATCCATCCCGCCCCTGCCCTCGGCGCGCAGGATACGCGCGTGCAGACCGGCAAGCAGCCGCAGCGCGTCGTCCGGGGAAACCGCCGCTTCGTCCGTGCATTGCCGCAGCGTCCGGCCCGAGAGCTTTTCGTACAGGATGCCTGTCCGGCCGTCCCGTTCGATCAGCCCGAATGCCTTGGGCGCGGGAAGTCCGATTTGGCGGAAGCGTACGGCGTTTCGGTATTCGTGCTCGATGTATGCGCGCGGATAGCCGGCCGGGAACAGCTTGCAGACCGTCCCGTCTCCGAGGTCGTAAACGACGGTGGTTCTGCCTTGAGCGAATCGGTGCATAGATAGAACCTCTTGTATGCAGATAGAATCGGAAAATATAGAGCGGTGACAATCGGTTACGATGCAGATATACGGGATTATTCCGTTATGTACACGAATGCCTTCTTCTGATAAATGTCTCGGGAATTTGACGTTGAAGAATATCGGGCGGAAAAAGATCGTTCCCTCTTCGACAGCGCCGCAGCCGAAGAGGGCTCAGTTTTCCTTTTTGATGGTAATATCGCGGATATAATCGGCATTGATGATGCGAAGATTCTTTTTTTCCTCCACTTTGATCCAGTTTTCCTCTGCTGCGACAATCATACCTGTTACATCGGAAAAGCCGCCGAGCATGCCGATGCAGCATGTCTTGCCGATGAACTCCTTAAGCATTTCGGTAGGCATGGTTCCGTTTCTTCCTTTCTTTTTCCGAATAATGCCCATAATGCGCCTGTTCCTCTCCGGAATCCAAAACAAAAGTAAAAAGAGCAGGAGAGAGGCGATGATTGCTGCACTGCTGTCGATACGATGACCTCCTTTGCCGTTTGCTCAGCCGAATTCTTTTGCTGCGGCAATGATGTTTATAGGACGCATTTGCCCTGTATCTGCTGTATATGTCGAGAAAACGTTCTGGATGCCGAGCCGTTTTTTGTTTGACCGCAAGTGATAAAGCCTATATCGATATATAAACAGATGGTGTGGGGTTAGGGTTTGTACAGCAAGGCAAGCTAAGTGTCGGATAATCTGTGGGAATTCTCCCGACATATCTTGCAACAATGTTTTCATTGAAAAATCTCCCTTTCACGGGAAAGCAGGACGCAGGCTTCCACATGGCTTGAGAGGACAGAATGAATGTCATTTGAATCTGCCCGTTCTCGGAAACATATCTACTGCTTTTTTGAGGCTATCGGTAGACGGAAACATATCAATATACCTCATGGATTATTATTTTAGGATGGATTTTAAATAATCTAATAAATCTGATTTAGTTAGAGGGTCTGCATGACTTAAAATACAATATTTACAGTCGATACTTTCTATTAAATTTGTTAATGTCCTTAATTTTTCTCTATCCATATACCCATCATTGAAGAAATCCTCGCTTGTTGAATCTCCCATTTTATTCTCCAATATTATTATCTTAATAATACGTTATTCTTTTTTCAAAACACTAAGTTATTCAGTTCACCATCAAGAACTTTTATAGTTTGATTTCTTTCTTTATCCTCTTGATTGTCATATAAAAGTTGTTCAATAAATTCCCATATATCTTCTAGTTTACGTCTAATATGATAGAATAATAAAGCATCCGTATTGATTACAAAGTCTTTGTGTAATTTCAGGTATATGTTCATAAATACATCATAATATGACTTATCTACAAAAAACATGAGATCAGCTTCTACTGGAGCCAATTTCAAGCCTTCCCAGTCAATTAGAACTAACTGCTCATCCCGCTGCATCAAGTTCCAATTATGAATATCTGTATGGCATAGGACCATTTTAGGATTACTTTGTCTTAGAATCTCCGACAGTCCTTCAACTCTGTCAATAGATTGTTCAAGGGGTTTTATGTGTGCCCCAAGCAAACCTTTTATGTCCATGGGAAGACTGGCGCATTCTTTAAGCAATACTTGTTTTAGCTGGTTCAGAAATGGCAAGCTAAAATCTTCCCTGATAGTCTTCGTATTGACAGGTATTTTATCATTATATGAATGAAGAGTTGCGATTATTTTTGCAAGTTGCTGCACCTGCTTCTCCGTCAATTCGCTGCTACCTACGGTTGTGCCATCAATATATTCGTAAAGCAAATAAATTCCATTATCATCTTCGCACTTAGACTTGCCATCTTTGGTTAGCAATGGAACAGAGAGTTTTCCTTTCATATCCGTATTCTCATTCAGCCACATGGTAATTGGTACATAGGTATCAATAAGGGCTGTCAGTTTTGGTGTTGAAGCTCTACTTTTTTCGTAGACTTTTAGAAAATAGTCCTTCTCACCATCGAATACTTTATATGCAAGAGCCGACCAGCCACCTGCTTGAGCTGTAATATTGATGCAATTTATACTATATTGTTTTTCTAATATATTATTAAACCTAATCATATCTTCTCCTCAGTAATATAAAAAGTATGTTTGTCGTACTACTTAATTGCATTTGCTCGTTCCATAATCTCCTGTACTATTGATGTTTTGGCATCTGCATACTGCCGCTGCTGGCAGTGTGGGAGCCTTGGTCTGTCTAATGACTATTTTGATGTCGTTGCCTTGATCGTACCCAGACAATGTATCCTTGCAACATAATTTTCGTCGGTTGCGATAAGTCTTTCTGTTTCAAGGATCATACTCAGTCCTCACTTCTGAATCAACATCCAAACCACAGCTTCAACCCTACTGCAAAAACATCTAAACCACTAACTCAACCCCATGACATCTAAACCGCCTACTCAACCCTCCGAACATTTCCTTTGATATGTTCCCAAGGAGCGATTTTTGCGGCCATTTTCGTTCCCCGCCGCTGATGGTCAGATGCCCGAAAAGCCCAGAAATACGGCACTTTTTCAGCGGTTAGTCTTTCACCCGTGACATCAATACTACCGTCTCCACGTGTCCGGTGCGCGGGAAGAGGTCGAACGCGCGGCAGCGGACGGCGCGGTAGCCCTCCTTTTCGAGCAGCGCGAGGTCGCGCGCGAGCGTGGCGGGGTTGCAGGAGATGTACACGACCCGTTCGGCGCCGCTTCCGGTCAGCGCCGCGATCACCCCGGGGGAAAGACCCTTGCGCGGCGGGTCGACGAAAATCGTATCTACCCGTCCGAACGCCGCTTTACAGGCTTCAATGCCTTCGGCAGCGTCGCCGCAGAAAAAGCGGGTGTCGTCTTCGGTGCGGCCGTTCAGCAGCGCGTTCTCCCGGGCGTTTTCCACCGCCTCGGGTACGATCTCCGTACCGAACAGGCGCACGCCGGCGCCGGCCGCGCACAGACCGATGGTGCCTGCGCCGCAGTAGAGGTCGAGCAGTACGTCGCCGGGCGCGGGGGACGCATATGCGGCTGCCTGCGCGTAGAGACGTTCAGCCATTTTCGGGTTGACCTGATAGAAGGACAGCGGGCTGATGCCGAAAACCCTGCCGCAGAGCGTGTCGGTCAGCCGTTCTTCGCCCTTGAGCAAAATGCAGGTTTTACCGAGGATGACGTTTGTCCGCGCAGCGTTGATGTTCAGCCACACGCTTTTGACGGCCGGACAGCGTGCCGTCAGCTCGTCCGCGAACCCGTCGAAGGCGGATTTGTCGCCCGACGTCACGACCAGAACGGCGCAGATATCGCCGTTCTGTGCGCTGCGCAGGAAGATATGGCGCAACAGTCCCCTGCCGCTCGTCTCATCGTAGGCGCGCATGCGGCGCGCCGTCAGCAGCTCGGTGATCGCCTCACGGACGGCGGGGAAGGCGGGGTCCTCCAGCAGACAGCTATCCTGTCTGACAATGCGGTGCGAGCGCCGCGCGAAAAAGCCGGTGCAGAGCGCGCCGGCTTCGTCCTCGGCTACCGGGTAGACCGCCTTGTTGCGGTAATGCGTCCGTGCGCCGGTTTCTATGTCCTCGCATTCGAGGGCCAGCCCGCCGATGCGGCGCAGTGCGTCGTTGACGAGCTTTTGCTTAAAGCGCGCCTCCGCCTCCGGGCGCAGCTCGGAGAAAACGCAGCCGCCGCATTTTACGCTGTGCGGACAGTCGGATTCTACCCGTTCGGGCGACGGCGAAAGCAGCGCTTCCAAACGTCCGACGCAGTAGCCGACGGTGGATTTGATGAGCTTGGCGCGCACGCGGTCGCCGGTCAGCGCGCCGGGCACGAAAACCACGACGCCCGCCGCCGTGCGGCCGACGCCGTTGCCGTCGGGCGTCATATCGGTGACGTCCAGTTCGACATATGTATTTTTCAGGTTTTCGCTTTTTTTGTTTTTCTTCATCTTTTTCCTTTGCTTTCCGACGCGGTTTGTGTTATACTGAAAGCCATAAGCTGCGACCCGAAGGAGGGATATCTATGAAAACGAAGAGAGCCAAAAGGCTTGTGAAAATCGGTCTCCCGTCGCTGCTGTTGCTGTTGGCGGCGCTGCTGGCCGCGTCGCTTTCGGGCCTGTTCGGCACACCGCCGGCCGATGCGCCGGCTGTTTCAAACGAAAGCGCGGTTTCGGCGGCCGCTGCTCCGTCGGAGGATCCGGAAGGCGTATTGATCCTGTGGATGATTGACGTCGGACAGGGCGACGGACTGCTGCTCCGGATGCCGACGGGCGAGTTTGTGCTTGTTGACAGCGGCGTTAACACCAACAAGAACGCCGTTACCGATTTCCTGCACGAAAAAGGCGTAGAGGAGATCGAATATGCCATATTCACCCATCCGCATGCCGACCACATCGGTGCAGCGGCGGACGTGGTGCGCAACTTCCGCGTGAAAAACGTGTATATGCCCGATGTCACGCACACCTCCAAGACCTATCTCGACCTGCTCGATGCACTCGAAGCCGACGAGTCGGTCGCGGTTCGGCGCGCAATAGCGGGTGAATCCTTTTCGATCGGCGAGGTGACGTTTGACATCCTGTCCCCGATCGAGGAAAAGTATTCGGATTTGAACCTGTACAGCGTCGTCCTGCGTGCGACATACGGGGAAAAGCGTTTTCTGCTGATGGGCGACGCCGAACAGCCGAACGAACAAGCGCTGCTTGAATCCGGGTGCGCGCTGCGGGCTGATTTGCTCAAGGTCGGGCACCACGGTTCGTCCACTTCTTCGAGCGAGGACTTCCTTTCGGCAGTCCGGCCGGCGTATGCGCTCATTTCCTGCGGCGAGGATAACAGCTACGGCCATCCCGAACAGGCTGTGCTTGACCGGCTGGAAGCCGTCGGCGCGGAAATCTACCGCACCGACCGAAACGGCACGATCCGTGTCGTCTGCGACGGCGAAACCATTGCAATGGATGTTTCCCGCAAGACGGACTCTGCATCATTTGATTTTGATGCTGCGTCAATGGCTGCGTTAACAAATTGAAGCATGCTCCGGAGCTTGTCCGTTCTCTATGCGCCGTGCGCGTCGGCAAAGGCATTACAGCGAGAATCCGGAATAGGCCAATAACAGCAGAAGAGCGGTTACGGCAATCGGTGCGGCCGCTTTTTTGACCCCTTGTGCGCGCAGGTAGGACAGCTTGCTCAGCAGGGAAGCGTAGACCATTACCGTCAGCGCGCAGGCGAGAGCGGCGGCCGCTCCGCCGATGGCAGCGTCCTCCAGTGTCTCCGCCGTGATGCGGGAGGCGTTCATCAGCATGGTCAGCAGCGCATTGACCGGTGCGGCGGCGAGAAAGATACCCGATTCGGATTTCAAAACAAATTTTGCGATTGCGAACCCGCCTCCCGAAAGCAGCAGGGCGAACCCTGCGCTCGGCAGGAGTGCGCAGCCGCCGGTCAGCAGAAAGGCAAGCAGATAACCGGCAAGGACCGACAGTCCTGAAAGGAGCGCTACGGCCGCGGTGTTATCGTTTTGTTTGCCGCCTCTGAGAAATGCACCGCGCTTGGGCCTGATGACAAAATGGAAAAGCAGGTCTTCGGCGGCCAGTGCCAACGTCAGTACGATGAGCAGCAGCGTCATCCGCGAGCACCGCCTTTCTTGGCTTTTTTAGACTTCGCCGTCATACCGGCGCGGCCGAATGGCATTGTCAGCGTGTATTTTTCGATTACTGGTGTCAGCGCGTTCATCAGCAGAACAGCGAAGTAAGAACTTGCGCCGTAGTCTCCAAAGTAGCGGAGCAGAACCGTCAGCAACGCGCTGCCGACGGCAAATACCGCCCCGCCGAGCTTGGTGTAGGGCGTAGTCGTATAGTCCGAGCACATAAAAACGGCCGCCAGAAATACGCTGCCGGAAAAAGTGTGCATCAGTGCAAAGTAGATTGGCTCGCTGTCGCCGTTGGCAAAGAAAAAGGTGACGATGAACACCGTCGCGACGTACAGCAGCGGGGGCAGCGGCTTGATGTTTTTTCGGAATGCAAGGTACAGGAATCCCAAAAGCAGCATCAGTACGCTGATTTCGCCAAGGTTGCCTGCGGTCAGGCCGTAGAATTCGTTCCAGATGTTCGGGATGTCCACGCTCCCGACGGCCAGCTTATCCAGCGAGGTGTTCACACGCGCCGTTGCAATCGAGGCCTCGGTCAGTCGGATGACATAGGAGCTGAAATAGGCGAACGGCCGGGTGAATTTTTCCATTGTTTCGGGAAAAACGACATGTGCCAGACAAAGTGCGGCCGCAGCCGGGTTGAACAAATTCCTGCCGATGCCGCCGCACAGCTTTTTGACGACGACGACGGCAAATACCGACAAAAGCGCCGGCATCCAAAGCGGCGCTGACACCGGCAGGCCGAATGCAATCAGCAGTCCTGTCACCGCAGCGGAAAAGTCAACAACACTGCGCCTCCTCCTCGCGGCCAGATCACAGCAGAATTCCGCCGCAACGGCAAACGCGATCCCTATGGCGCAAAGCACCGCCGCGCGCGCCCCGAAGATGTAAATAGACCAGATCAGCGCAGGCACGAGAGCGAGCAGCACGTCCAGCATCACCGTGCGGGATTTTTCGCCATGCCGGATGAACGGCGGACAGATCATTTTCTCCTCTGGCATACGTTCAGGCTCCTTAAACTTGAATTCGGACCGGCTCTTCCGCGGCCGGCGTCGGAAGTATGCCGTTCGCGGGCAGAAAACCGGTTGAGCGCGGCGAGCCGCTCCGACAGGGCTCTGCTTTTCGTAAAAGCAAAACCGCAGGTAAGGCCTTTAATCCTTCGTCTCCCTGTCTGGCGCCGACTGTCTGTGCGCTTCGGCAGCGGGACCGAATGCGTCGTAGAATGCTTTGACGGGATCGGCAGCTTCCGGTGCCTCCGCCGGTGCTGCAGACGCGGCTTCTGCTTCCGTGCCGGACCTTTCGTCGGCGGGGAGTTCCGTCCTGACGGCGGGCTGCTGCGGAGCAGGCGGTTCACCCGTTGCGGCGCTTGACGGTTCTGCTGTTTCAAGCCGGCGTGCCTTGGTGTTCTCCGCGCCTTCCTTGGTGCTTGGGGATGCTTGCGGCTGTTCGCCGGCAGGCGGGTGCGCCTGCGCTTTCGCGGCACGGATATGGCGCAGCAGGTTCACTTTGCCCAGACAGACATACGCACAACAGCCGCATTCGATGCAGGCGTCCAGCCCGATGGCCAGACAATCCTCGATCTGCCCATCCTTGGATTGTGAAGCCAGCTTGAGCGGTGCCAAGTGCATCGGACAGACGCGCACGCAGCGTCCGCAGCGTATGCAGTCTCCGTCCACATCGAGCGGCCGCTTTGGCAGCGCGACGAGCACGTTGGTCGAAAGGGTGGCGCATTCGTCCAGCGTGATGGCCTTCCCGCGCATAATCCCGCCCTCGATTACCGCGCCCGGCTGAACGGCAAATCCGTCGCAGTTGGCGAAAATCTCGTCGGCCGTCGTGCCGTTGCGCACGCGCAGGATCTTTTTTCGGTTCACAGCGTTGCCCGAAACGGTTATGACCTTGCGTGTTTGCGGCGTTCCGTAGGCGAAGGCATGGAACACGTTCAGCAGCGTTTCGGCCGACAGTACCAGATAGCCCGATTCCTCGGCCGTGCGTCCGCTCCGCACCTCGCGCCCGTATATGGCGTTGATGGCCAGCAGCTCGTTGCCGGCGGGATATTTCGGCTTGAACAGCGCGGTGCTGACAAGCGTTTTGTCATATACGGCGTTCCGCAGCGCGCGGATGGCTTCGGTGCGGTTTTCTTCGATGGCGATGACCGAGCGTTTGACACAGACGGCGTGCATCAGAATTTTTGCGCCGTTGACGATCTCCTCCGCGTGGTCGGTGACCAGCCGCGAGATGTGCGCGGAATAGGGATCGCTCTCCAGACAGTTGATGACGATGCGCTTGGCTTTTCCTTTGGCGCGCGCGAGCTTCTGATAGATCGGTATACCGCTCATTGCGCCGACGATTCCCGCCTGTTTGAGACGCTCGGACACATCCTCGTAGCTGAGCGAAACCACCGGCGATTCGACCGGCGGAAGGCCGACCGGTTCGCCGCTGCGTTCGCTGCGTACCGTCACAAAGCCGTCGCCGGCCGACATAACGGTTCCGCAGACCGATGACAGGAGGCAGAACCCGTCGGCGTTTGCGGCGACTTTTTCGCCTTCGGCAACTTTTTCGCCTGCGCACACGACCGGTATGCAGTTATCTTGCAGCTTCAGCCGGACCACGGCGGGCAGAGATGCATCCTCTATCGGCAGCACGATGTTTTTCCTTCTTGATTCGAGCGTCAGTCCGCCGACGAAGGTCAGTGCCAAGCAGATCAATTCCTTTCCCGGATGGTTATCTGAACGGAAAGCCCCGAAAAACGGGGCGTTGTTTAAGCGATGCCCGCAAGTGTGCGCGCATGCAAAAGCGTGCGTACAGGCGGTTCGGGTCGGCTTCCCGACCGGCACAAAAAACAAGGGCGCGGCAAAATGGGAGATTTTGCACCTCTGCCGTGAAAGCGCCGGTGCCCGTAAAGTCTGAATTTTTACAATGCGTGTCGAGCCATATTCAGGCGCAAGGCTTTTGGCCGTAACCGCAGAAAAGTTCGCACTTCCTGCGGTGGACGCAGTGCGACAATCGCCGAATTTTTTCACAATCGCGCACTATGCCGTATAAACATAATTATAGTATAACCCTTTGAATGCTTGCAACCATCAAATTGTAAAAAAACGCCTCTTTTGATATCGGTAGCCGAAATCAAACACGACTTTCGGCTTGCCCGCAAAGGCAGCGGGCGGCAAGCGCTTTTGACGGAGCCTTCAAAGCATCTTCAAAGTTTCTCGGAGGGATTCAAGAAGGCTCTGTCCATAGAAAAACACCGGCGCTCGAAAAACGGCGCCGGCGTTGTGTGTGTTCAGCAAATCTGCGGATTTTGTCTGTGCGCCTCTTCGATAACGGCAAGCTGCTGCCGCACCTGCTCGATACGGATGTCGTGCGGCCGGTTCTCGGTGAACAGGCGGTAAATCTGTGTGTAGTATTCCTCTACCGCAGCGATGAACGGGGCCTGCGGGTCGCCGTCCCAGCTCTCCTCATACCATTTGAGCGTCTCAGAGCAGTAGGCGGGCAGCTTTTCCTCGCCTGCGGTCAGTGTCTCGCGGATGAGCACCTGCTTGGGCGCTTCCTCGCTCTTGAAGTACTTCCAGTCGATGTGCGCCATCGTGCCCTTAAGCGTGCCGTTGGTGCCGTGGATTTTGTAGGTGTAAAGCGGATACGCGTCCGCCGACGAAATTTCGAGGTCGACGAGCGGACGGTCCTTCGCCGTCAGGATCAGCTTGCAATAGTCCTCCGCGTTGCCGAAGGTGTTCAGCCGGTCCATATGGCAGAACACGTTGGGCATCTCGCCGTAGTTGTCCATCAGATTCAGCGCCTGATCCAGCGGGTGCGGGCCGGTGTTGGCGAGGTTGCCGCCGTTGAAGTCCAGGCAGCACTGCCAGTCCCAGCGGCGGGCGAAGCCGTTGAACTGGATGGAAATGTGCGCGATGCGCCCGAGGACGCCGCTGGCAATGACCTCCTTGACTTTCTGGAAATAGTTGGCGAACCGGCTCTGCTGGAACACCAGCATATGCACGCCCTTTTCCCTGGCCAGCGCGGTCAGCTCGTCGCATTCCGCGACGGTGGGCACGAACGGCTTTTCGGTCAGCACGTTGAAGCCCGCAGAGAGAAATTCCTTCGTGATCGGGAAATGGAGATAGCTCGGCGTGGCGTTGATGATCAGGTCGATGTCCCTGCGCTCCAATAGCGCCCTGTAATCCGAGTACGTGTCACAGCCCGGGTATTCCTTTGCGGCGCGCTCGCGGCGGATGTCGAACGGCTCGACAACGGCGGCGACCTTGAAGCGCTCGGTGTCCTTTTTCAGATGCAGGCCGTGGATGTCACGTCCGGAGCGTCCCTGCCCGAGGATTGCAACTCTAATCTGTTTCATTTTTGTGTTCATCCTTTCCCGCCGCAAAAGCGAAGCCTCTGCGGCGCGCTTCCTTTGCCTTTCATTATACGCGTTCCGCCGCCGCTGTCAAGGTGTTTTTCGCTCAAAAGGTTGTACTTTTCAACAATTCGCGTTCGCGAAGCGTCTTGCGCGGCAGAAGGTAGACGAACGGCTTGTCGGAGATGCCCAGTGTGTTCGGCTGATAGAAGAAGCCTATGGCCTCGGGCGTGAAAAAAAACGCGTTTTTGGAGAAATGGCGCCGCAGCAGCGTCCCGTAGTTGGAATAATGACTCCGCTTGCCGTTTTCCTGCATTTCGACCGCCTGCTCGCGAAGCAGCGCCAGCAGCGTCTTTTCTGCACCCTTGACAAAAACGTCGGTAAAAGACAGCAGAATTCCGTTCTCCCGGTCCCAGTTTTCGCTGTGGCGCGAAGCGCTGCGCCGCCGTCCGTCGTAGACCGATACATCGCAGACGATTGAAAGCAGCTCCGGCGTATCGCAGGCGACGGTCAGCCGCCGCACCGCGCCGTAGGTCTTGAAGCGCTCGTCGGAAACGTCGCGTTTGGCGCGCGGCAGCAGCAGCTTTTCGCAGGACTGCTGGAAATCGCGGTCGTTTTTGGCGTAAAACGCTTCAATCGCCTTATGACCGGCGTCGGGCAGCGTATCGGAGGCGATCCGCAGCAGGTCGCGCCCGTCGTCGTCCCGAATGGTCTTTTTCATCGTGATCGCTTTGTTCATAACGATTTCCCTTCCTCTCGCTTTGTAAACCATATGCCGAAAGGGCGAAAGAAATGATTTTCAGCCGGGAAAAAGCACGGCGCGCGGCACAGGGAGAACAAAAATTGCAGCGGCGGAGCCCTGAATATGCCGAATTGCCTGTCCGTGCGCTGCGGACTTGTTTGCAAAAACCGAGGCCTGCGCAGGTTCGTTTGGACGGCATCGGTCCGGACGGCGGATGAAAGAACGGGTGAAACTTTGAGTGCCTTGCGGATTCTGCGGCGGCTTGTTTTTTTGCTTTTGGCCGCACCGCACCGGCAAACGGATATGAAATCTATTCAATATAGGCATGAATTGCCCGTCATTTGGTGGATTTGTGTGTCCGAAGACCTGTCAAAAATATCTTTTTCGACAAGATGACCACTTAACGGTTGACATGTGGACTGAAAAATGCTATCATAGTCAAAACCCCTATCAAGGCTTTTCGGCCTCCGAAGGGGGACAGGCTCCGATAACTACGGAAAAGGGAAGGGATTCCATTGCATAAGCTCAAAAGGCTTCTTCGCTCCGAGCAGGTGATCGAGTTTTTGAAATATTGCATCGTCGGCGGCATCGCCTTCGTGGTGGACACGGCTTCGCTGATGTTGTTTTACCATTTTGTGTTCGGTGATTTCAGCTTTGATTTCCTTTTCCTTCATATCGCGGACGGGCGCACCGCTGCGGCGACGGCGGTCGGCTTTCTCTTCGGTCTGGTTGCAAACTATGTTTTGTCGGTTCTGTTCGTGTTCAATCGTCCCGGCCAGCAGGAAAAGGGAAAAAGTCTGGGTGCGTTCCTCATTTTCGCTGTCGTCGGCCTCATCGGGCTGGCTTTGACCGAGCTGGGGATGATGCTGGGCGTGGCGCTGCTGGGTGATGCGTTTCTTCTGCCGATCAAGATTGTAGTCGCAGGGCTTGTGATGGTCTGGAATTATCTGGGCCGCAAAATTTTCGTCTATGGCGGAAAGGACAGTAAAAATACCGGAAAAGGGGAAGATATACAATGAGCGAAGCGCAGAAGACGGCCGTCATCATCGGCGCCGGTCCCGCGGGACTGACCGCCGCCTATGAGCTGCTGACGAAAACGGACATCCGTCCGATTATCCTCGAGGAGGAGGACTTTATCGGCGGCATATCGCGCACCGTGCGCTATAACGGCAACCGTATGGACATCGGCGGCCATCGCTTTTTCTCAAAAAACGATGAGGTAATGGATTTCTGGCGAACCCTGATGCCCATTCAGGGCGCACCCTCAAAGGACGATGCGCTGCTCGGCCGTGAAAAGCCTCTTGCTCCCGGCGGTCCCGACCCCGAAAAGACCGACCGCGTGATGCTTGTGCGCACACGCGTGTCGCGCATTTTCTTCCGCCGCAAATTCTTTGCGTATCCCATCTCCTTAAGTGGTGAAACCATCCGCAATATGGGCGTGGCCAACACGCTCAAGGCGGGCTTCGGCTATGTCTGGTCGGCCGTTTTCAAGAAAAAGGAGACCAATCTCAAAAACTTTTATATCAACCGCTTCGGCGCGCCGCTGTATAAAATGTTCTTTGAAGATTACACGGAAAAGGTCTGGGGCGTCAATCCCGATTCGATTTCGGCGGACTGGGGCGCGCAGCGCGTGAAGGGGCTGTCGCTTTTCAAGGCGCTCTGGACGATGGTCAAGAAGCCCTTTGTCCGCAATACAGACGGTAAAAAAGTCGAGACTTCGCTCATCGAGCAGTTCATCTATCCGAAGAAGGGCCCCGGGCAGCTCTGGGAGACGCTCGCGGACGAGGTCGTTGCCCGCGGCGGCGTGATCGTGAAGAACGCGCGCGTCAAGCAGGTCCTGACCGAGAACGGCCGCGTGACCGGCGTCGTTGCCGAGGAGAAGGACGGCGAGAAGACATATAAGGGCGAGTATTACCTGTCCTCAATGCCGATCAAGGATCTCGTCGCTGCGTTCGACGGCGGCGTCCCGCAGGAGGTTTCGGACATCGCTTCGGCGCTGCCCTACCGCGACTTCATCACCGTCGGCCTGCTGGTGGACAAGCTGCTGATCCGGAATAAGACGAAGATGAAAACGCTGGCCAATATCGTGCCCGACTGCTGGATTTATGTGCAGGAGCGCGACGTCCGCATCGGCCGGCTCCAGATTTTCAACAACTGGTCGCCCTATATGGTGGAGGATCCCGAGCATACGGTCTGGATCGGGCTGGAATATTTCTGCAACGAGGGCGACGCGATGTGGGAGATGAGCGACGAGGCCTTTATCGATTTCGCCAAGAAGGAGCTGGAGCACATCGGCATCATCAGCGCTTCCGACGTCCGCGATGCGGTGCGTGTCCGCGTGAAAAAAGCGTATCCGGCTTACTTCGGCACCTACGCGGAATTTGACAAGGTGCGCGCATATCTCGACACGTTCGACAACCTTTACTGTATCGGCCGGAACGGCCAGCATAAGTACAACAATATGGATCATTCGATGCTCACGGCCATGGAGGCGGTGCGCGCCATCATCGGCGACGGCAGCAAGGATGCGGTTTGGAACGTGAACGCGGAAAAGGAATATCACGAGAAAAAAGAGTCGTAAGCCGCTTGCCGCCCGCCGTCTTTGCGGGCGGCTTTTGTCTTTGACGGATATAAGGGAACCTCTGCATCCGTCGCCGTTGACCGTGCGCGGCGCTTTCGCTCCGGCTGTTCGGTTGAAAAATAGGAAATGCACCGAAAAATCCGTTGTTTTTCAACTTCCGTCCGGGACAAAATCTCTCGCTCACGGTTCGTGCGGACATCCTCAGAGTTTCCCCGGAAAAAAGGAGGCGCTTTTCCAATGACGCAATCTCAGCCCGCGCAGCCGGAAGGCACGCTTGCCGCGCTGCGCCGTCACCCCTACCTTTTGCTCGCCGCGGCCTGTCTGCCCTTCGCCGCGCTCAACCGACCCTCCGGCATTGATCCGAGTATGTTTGTTTCGCTGGTGCTGCTGCTGGCGGTCACGGCTTTCTATGTTTGTCTGGCCTACCGCGGGTATGCCGACTGCGGCCGTTCGTTTGCCGTCCTCTTTGTACCGCTGTGCATCGTTTACGCCGCGCTTCCGTGGATGCTTTGGTTTGTTTATAAAAACCCCGGCCTGTGCGTCGCCGCGACGGGTTTGTGCGTCGCTTTGGCGCTTTGCAGTTATTGGCGCACACTGGACAAGCTCGATGCCGAGCGTATCGTCCTGCTGCTGATCATTGCGGGCTTCGCCGTGCGTGCGGCTTATGTCCTGCTTACCGGCCACCTTGTACGCCAGCACGACGCCGGCGGTACCAACGGGCACATCCCGTATATGGAATACATCTACAACAACCTTTCGCTGCCCAAGGTCACAATGACCGGCGTGAACCAGAACTACCATCCGCCGCTGCACTACATCCTCTGCGCGGCGTGGCTGAAGCTGCAGACCCTTCTCGGCGGTGAGGGGTTCTACGCCTGTGCGGTTGAAAACATACAGATCCTCACGCTGTTCTATTCCTCGGCGGCAATGCTCGTCTCGCGCAGTCTGTTCCGCCTGCTCGGCCTGAAGGGCCGCGGGCTTGTCGCGGCAGTAGCGATTGTCGCTTTCCACCCGACGTTCTTTATCCTTGCGGGCAGCGTCAACAACGATATGCTCAGCGTGCTTTTTTCGCTGCTGTCTATCCTGACCGCTGGCCGCTGGTACCGCGCACCGTCGCTCAAGGGTATTTTGACGGTCGCCCTATGCGTGGGACTGGGGATGATGACCAAGCTCTCGGTTGCGATGGTCGCGCCCGCTATTGCCGTGCTCTTCGCGGTCCGGTTTTTCCGGTCGAAGGCTTATAAGCGGCTTATCGGGCAGTTTGCCGCGTTTGCCGCCGTCTGCTTCCCGCTCGGCCTGTGGTGGGGCGTGCGCAACTATATCCTCACCAAAACGCCGCTGACCTATGTTCCCGACATCGGCAGGAATAATGTTCAGTATCTGGGCGACTACCCGGTCTGGCGCCGCTTCTTCGATCTCCGCACGACCGACGTGTGGGTCGCACGCGGTAAAAACTATGGGTATACGTATTTTGAATACAACATCCCGCTGGCGATGCTGAAAAGCTCGATGTTCGGCGAATATTATATCGGCAAGAACGAGCCGCTGCTCTCGGTCTTTGCATATACGCTCTCGGTTTCCAACCTTCTTCTGGCGGTTTCGGCGTTTGTGCTTCTGCTGCGTTATGTGTTTGCCAAAAGCCGTTTCCTCTGCGGCGGGCTGCGCGCCTTCTTCGGTGTGCTGATTGCCTCGATGCTGGGGATGTACTTCAAGTTCTGCTTTGATTATCCTTATAATTGTACGCAGGATTTCCGCTATGTCGTCCCGCTGGCCGTTGTCGGCGCTGTTTTCCTCGGGATGCGCCTGTCGGAGCCGCATGACGGGCATTCGACGGTTTCGCGCGCTATCGACGCTGTTTTGCAGGCGGCGGTGGTGTTGTTCTGTGTCAGCTCGGTCGTGCTGTATGTGTCCTTTCGGCCGTAATTGTTAAAATTGCCGAAAAGGGGTTTACAAATCGGCGGAATTATGGTATTCTTATAAAAGCCGAATCCTCTGTCATGCCGTCGGAATCCCGAAAGTGAGGTCCTCCGTTTGATGAAAAAGCTCGCCGTGCTGGCGTTTTCCGCGTTTTTTGCAGCCGCCGCGCTCGCTTCTTGCAGTGCGGACGGCGCGTCTGAAGATACATATTCCATAACCGAAAGCAACGCGTCCGCACCGCTGGTGCCGGGCGCGGGCATCCATTCCGTTTTGACGGACGACCTGCCCGCCGCCGTGCCCGAAACGGGTGCGCTTGCGGACATCAAGCTCAATTACCGCACCGTCATCCTCGCGCCCGAGAAGAAATTCACGCTTTCCGCCACCGGCGTGGCCGACGCGGACGCCGTTACGTGGACAAGCACCGACGAGTCGGTCGTCCGTGTGGAGGATGGTGTCGTCACCGCCGTCGGCCCCGGGCTGGCGCGCGTCTATGCCATCGACGTCAACGGAAAAAGCGCCTCCTGCGCGTTTGAAATCAAACCTGCGGAGGTTGAGAGCGTTACGCTTGACCGTACCGAAGCCGCGTTGAAGGCCGGCGAATCGCTTACGCTGACGCCCGCCGTCCTGCCCGCTTCCGCTGCGGATATGACCCTGCAGTGGGCAAGCTCGGATGAGTCGGTCGTCCGCGTAGAGGACGGCGTCGTTACCGCGCTGCGCGCCGGCAGTGCGACCGTCACCGCCGCGTCTCCCAACGGCAAAACAGCCGTCTGCAAAATAGAAGTTTCCGCCGCCGGCGTGGAGAGTGTTGCGCTCAACTATCGCACCGTCCTGCTCGACGCAGGCAAGACCTTCAAGCTCTCGGCCACCGTCACGCCTGCGGACGCAGCCGACGCCGCCGTCACGTGGACAAGCTCGGACGAAGCTGTCGTCACCGTCCGCGACGGGCTGGTCACCGCCGTAAGCGCGGGTAAGGCCACGATCACCGCATCGACCGCGAACGGCAAACAGGCGTCCTGTCGGCTCGAGGTCCGCGGCAGCACGTCGAGCGGTACGCTCAGGCTCAGCAGCAGGGAACTGTCGCTGACGGAGGGGAATTCCGCCAAGCTTACGGCGAATGCCGCCGTGAGCTGGTCGTCGTCCGACAGCAGTGTCGCGGGCGTTTCGGACAGCGGCCGCGTTGAGGCCAAAAAGCCCGGCACCGCCACCATCACCGCGCGTGCCGCCGACGGCAGCACAGCGGCCTGCACCGTATTCGTTTCCGCAGGCTCCAGTGCGTCCGGCGATGTGCGGGCCATCCTCAACAGCGCCCCGCTCAATCCCACGCGTACCGGTGTGGCCGCGGTGGACGAGCTGGTCGACCGGATTTTCGATGAGATTTTCACGCCCGGTATGACGACGTATGATAAGACCCGCGCCGTCTACGATTATCTGGTGGAGAACATCACCTACGGCCGCGGCAGCAAATACTGGACCGATTACATCAGCCTTCTCGGCGGCAAAACCTATGCGTCGCAGGACCGCGAGGTCATCCTCCGCGCGTATGATATCCTCATCTCCGATGTCGGCGTCTGCAATGACTATTCCGCCGCGTTCATGGTTATGACCCGTGCGATCGGTCTGGAATGCTTCTATGTCGAGGGGAAAACGAACAACATCTCCGGCGGTTATTCCGGCCATATCTGGAACAACGTCCGCATCAACGGCACGCTGTATACCTTCGACGTGCAGGTCGAGGCGAATATCACCGACCGCGCCGGCGGTGTCAATACCTATACGCGGTTCTGTAAGACCGACGCACAGATGGGCAGTAAGCTCATCTACTTCCGACGTCAGGCGGATATCAGTGCCTATAACGGCTTTCAAGTGATTTCATAGGGAAATGTGTGTGGTAAAAGCCCGTCCCAAGTGGGACGGGCTTTTTTGTGCGCCGCGCGGCGGCTTACGCAATGGCTGTGGAGCGGCGACGGAACCTTCGGATGCCATGCTTGGCGGCGGGTCGGAATGGAAAACGACTTTTGTGCTGCAAAAGGATAAACGGAAACAATTTGTATGCTTCTGCTTAGTTGGCTGCTTGTCCTTCCCGCTATGAAAATGGGGCTTACAGATAGGCAGGCCGCGATGCAGCCTGCCTGCCGTAAAAAGCGCGGTGCGCGGAAAAAATCATAACACGTTTTGACCGGCCGAAAGCAGGCTGTTTCTTAAACGGGAGGCCGTCATTGACGGCCTCTCTGCTTCCTATGTAGGGCTTGCGGCAGTGCGCCCCGATCACGCCCGTCCGCGGATGGGCTGCCGCAAAGCAGGCGTGAAGGTCCCCGTCCGCGCGGCGAGACTCCACTCCGGCTCCTCCCCGAGCGAGAAGTGCCAGTACTCGGTGTGCGGCGACTCGAGATGCCGCAGCGTAACAGTGACCGCACCGTCCTCCAGCGTGTAGAACGCCGCCGCTTTCAGCTTTTCAAACGGCGCGTAGGCTTCGAGCTGCGAGATGCAGGGGTAGAGCTTGGTCATCGTGTAATCCGACACCGCATAACGTCCGTTGCCGGCACGGATTGTTTCCTCGCCGCGTGCGTCGGTTCTGGTGATGCGCAGGACCTCGCCGTCGCAGTCGAGCCGAAGCGCGCGGATGCCGGCAGCGTTCTCCTCGCAATGCCAAGCGTACGAGAAAGCCGTCTTGGCCGTCGGCGCAGGCGCGTAAAGATCCTCCGGCAGCTCGTCGGGACCGTCCGGTGTGCTGTCGTGCTCAATAAAGTCCATAATGATATCCATTTCGGTTTGCATGTTCGTCGCTTCGGCAAGCATAATAAAGGTGATTTCCCGATCGGGGATGACGATGCAGAGCTGTCCGAACGCGCCGTCGCCGCGGTAGCCCTTGCCGTTGTCGTTGAGCCAGAACTGATAGCCGTATCCCGCCGTCCAGTCGTGCGAACCGTTGTTGACATCAAGCGAGTGGCGCGAGGTGGCTTTCTTGATCCATTGCTCGCTCACGATGCGTTTGCCGCCGTAGACGCCGCCGCAGCGCAGCATTTCGGCGAAGGGCACGAGGTCGGCCGCCGAAAGGTACAGCCCCACGCCGCCGAGCGTGACGCCGTTCAAGGTTTTCCAGAACGGCTTCGCAATCCCAAGCGGGCGGAAAAGGCGTTCCTCCAAATAATCGGTCAGCGATACGCCCGCACGGCGTTCCACTGCCGCCGCGCAGATACAGGTTGCACCGGTGCTGTACAGAAAGGTCGTGCCCGGCTTGTGCGGCATCGGCGCCTGCAGGAACTTGACGATCGGGTCTCCCTCCAGCATGTCCGCCAGCGCGCAGACGCCGTGTCCGCTCTGCATCGAGAGCAGGTCGCACAGCCGCGCTTCGCGCACCGCTTCGGGCGCGTCTGCCGGCAGCTTGTCGGGAAAGATATCGGCAATCTTTTCGTCCTCGCGCAGCAGTCCCTCGTCGGCGGCGATGCCGACGGCAATCGAGGTGAAGGACTTTGACAGAGAGTAGAGCTGTGCGCGCTGGTCGAACGAATAGGGCGGCAGCGCCAGCTCTGCGGCCGGCTTTCCGTTCTTGCGGTAGGAGAGTGCGTGGATATCCACGCCGCCCGCGTGCGCGCGCCGGATAAAGGCCGCCAGCGCCGATTTGGTTACGCCGCAGCCGATTGTATACGTGAATGCCATTTGTCAAACCGTTCCTTTCAGATTCGTTCGGATACAGATGTTGTCCTGCACCAGTATACCACTTCGTCGAGCGCTTTGCAACGTTTTTTTCGGAATTGCATACCTTCCCGCTTCGTTCAAATTGGATTAAATTGTGTAAAACCTATTGACAAATCCGATTTATGATGGTATGATTAAAACATCATGCAGAAAATTCAAAATTTGTATAAAAAGGAGATTTTGTTATGAAAAAGACAGTTGCGCTCTTTCTCGCGGCGCTGCTGCTGGTCGGCTGCTTTGCGGCTGTCGGCGCTTTTGCTGCGGATGAGTCGTATGTCACCAACGGGCTGGTCGCGTTCTACGACGCCGGGCAGCAGAAGGCCGGCGACACGACATGGACGGATTTGGCCGGCGACAATGATATTGCTGACGTTCCCAACACAGCCGGGCAGAACGAGTTCAAGGACGGCGCGTATCTCAACACCGCTACGCAGGTCAACTTCCCGCAGGGCATCGTGGATCTGATCAAGGGGCAGGAGTTCACGACCGAAATGCAGCTCGGCGCCACCGAAGTCACCGGTGACAGGTGGGGAACCTATCTGAACGCTACGACCGACGCGTACTCGCTGTTCTACAGACTTTCTGACGACGCCGTCGAGTTCAAGAATGACCCCAACAAAAGACCGACCAAATCGGCCATCGGCGGCAAGGACGCGCTTTCCGATTCGACGGTCACCGTCGTGTTCAAGGTCGGCGAGCCTTCCAAGATCTATATCAACGGCGAACTGGCCGCAACGGCGCCCGAAGCTGCGACCGGCGTGCTGAATGTGGCGGATTTCTTTTTCGGCCACGAAGACTCGTCGAAATCTCATACCACTGAGTATATCAAATTCCGCTTCTATGACCGTGCGCTGACGGCCGATGAGGTCGCGCAGAACTACGCTGCGGATCAGGCAGAGGTCGTATTCGGCGACGGCGACTCGGACGATACGTCCGACGATGCGTCCAGTGAAGCGCCGGCTTCCTCCGAAGCGCCTGTCGATTCCTCGGCTGAGGCGCCCGCATCTTCTTCCGTTTCTTCCGCCGCTTCCTCTACGCCTTCGACGGGCGACGCCGGCATTGCCGCGTTTGCCGTCCTTGCGCTGCTTGCGCTGGCAGGTGCTGTCGTGGTGAAGAAAGCACGCTGAGCTTTTCATAAGTAAAAAACCGATGCGATCCTTCGCATCGGTTTTTTTATCAGGCTCTGCCGGCCCGGCGCTGTGGCAAAAGACGGCTGGTTGTTCCGTTTCCGGGCCTGTGGGCTGATATGCAGAGCGTAAATCAAGCAGACTCCGCTTCAAAATCAAGCGGAGCCTGTTTTTCCGAGCTCCGACGTTTATTGCGAAAACGCATAAACACGTAAGCGAAAAAACCCTTATCGGCAAAAGTTTTCAAAATCTGATTATGCGAAGGTTTTTGTACAGATTGGAATTGCGTATAAGTAAATGCAATCTTGCTTTGAAAATCGAATTTTCCTTTGCGTCACCGTCGATTGCTATTCGCTTACGGAAAATAGATATCCCATTCGAAAACGTCCCTTGCGCGGTATGCCGTCGGTGCAGACTTCCGCGTGCCAGTAGCGCTGCGGGTAGGGGATGGGCACCCCGTCGCGGAGGACCCGGTCGCGTGTCCGGTAGTAGGCCGCCCAGCGGTCACCGTCGAAGCCCTCGCAGGTGAAAATCGCATAGGCTGCCCGCTCGGTCGGCACGTCGTAGAAATCGAATCCCTCGGGTACGGGCGTATCCGCACGGAAAAAGCGGCCGACAAGGTAGTGATTTTCGCTGTCCACCTCGCGTCCGTTGTGGTGCATCATCGCGCACGGCTCGGAGATACCGGCGCCGTATCTCGGCGTCATCGCGTCCAGCGTTGTAAAAAATGCGTCGCTGCGTGCCCAAAGTGCGTCCCATTCCTCGTTGGTGCGCCAGGCGTCAATGCCGATAAAACGTACTTTTCCGATGCGGCGGTATGCAAAGGATTCGCATACAAGTGCATCCGGCGGCCTGTCCTGCGCCGTGGCGGGCGGGACAAACGACCAGAGCAGCTCGTCGTCCAGCGCCTTGAGACGCTGGACATATTCAGCCGTCTTTTCGCGCAAAGGACGGCTGCGCATTGCCGAAAAATCTACCAGCGCAGGGTCGACCGCCTCGTGCAGCCACAAATCGGATACGTGCGCGCCCGGAACGGCGGCTCCGATGCGCTCGAGCGTTTCGAATACCGCGGCAGGCACTGTCCCGGGACATCCATCCTCCAGCCGGCGCAGGTAAAGGCCGAGCTGCCAACGGTAATGCGCGAACAGCAGCAGACCGCATTGCTTGAGGAACATCTCTTTGCCGTCCTGCTGCGGGGTCTGCCACTGCGTGTCGTCCAGGAGCCATTCGGTCATTCGGCCGAATGCGCGCTGCCCGACGTAGACGGGCTTCCCCGCCGCCATGACCGGCAGGCTGTAACTGCGGAATATCCGTGCCCAGTCGGTGACGCATGCATAGGCCGCGCCGCCGGTCAGCCGGTCCCCGGTTTTCGCGCCGGCGAACAGCAGTCCCGCGCAGTTTTCATACCAGTCAGCGGAATAAAACGGCATCTCGCCGCTTTCGGTCTGTCTTGCCGGCGGCCGGAAGGCGCGCGTATACAGGCCGTTGCCGTCGCAGCCGACGATCAGACAGGCCATCGGCGTTTTGACCGTGATGCCGAAGCCGATCACCGGCCGTCCCGCGTCGATGGAAGCACGGATTTTAGCAAGGACCGCCGATTTGTCCGCCAGCGTCCCGCCGGTCAGATATTCGCTCTCATAGCCAAAAGCCGCGAACGTGCGCGTGGGAATTTCCGGGATGATACCAACTTCGTCGCAGCAGGTGCCGAAGCCCCACGGAAAACATAAGCCGGCGCCGCATAGGGCGAACAGCTCGTCCTGTCCGACCGTCTCGCCGAGCGCTTCCAATAGCCGCTGCGCCGCGCCGATATAACAGACAGCCGACGGGTCGCCGTAACGCAGCGGAGGAACGCCGGCGAGCAGCTTCTTTTCAAGCATAAGTTTTACGCCGTTTCTATGTGGGTTTGTTTTTATTATATCGTAGAGAGGAGTGAAAAGCAGGCGCTGCTTTTTAAGTGCAGACGGCTTTCGCACAACGTGCAACGCCACGCTTGCTGGGCGCTGCGAGCCGTTGTACAGAGGGCGCGGCTGTGTTCAGGCTTTCTTTTTGTTCCTGAAAGCTTTGAAAAAAACGGCGACCGGCGCGACAAAAAGGGCGCCTGCCAATGCAATACAGGCGATTGTCAGCAGAAGGCCGAATACGATTCCTGTGAATCCCATAACGGAAAACAGAACCATAAGCGACAGCACGACGCCGGCTGCGAACAGGAACGGCAAAAGAAGAATGCCGAGCAGCAGTTTGAACAGCTTACCTATCATTTCATTCACACCTTTCAATATTTTCTTAGCTGGTTCTTTTTGCTGAGGAGACGATCCCCGCCTTCCGCGATGGATGTTTGGAGATGCGGGGCTGCGGTTGATTTCGATGGTCGGGAATACGACGGCAAAACGGCTGTCCATCAGACGTATTCCCGACCTTTCCTGTGCGTGAGTGTAACACAAAAGGAATGAAAAAGCAAGCAATGGATTGTTGCGCGCCGCTTTGGAGCTTAAAAATGCCTGTGGTCGGGCAGCTCAGCGCTTCCCGCCCACAGGCGTTTTTTGTTTTTTTGCCGATAAACAATTCTTTAATGGGTGCGGTTGTTCAGGAAATCCTCGAGTATCCGGCTGTCGATAAAGGGCAGGAGGGGCGTCAGAGCGGCAATTCCTTCTTTTTCCAGCGTTTCTGCGGCGATGCGGTTCAGTGTCTCCGTGCCGGCGAACGGCGCAAGTTGTGCGGCGCCAGCCGGCCCGTGCTCCCGATAAGCCAGTTCTGTGAACGCGTTGCATTTTGCGGTGCTGATAAAGGGGAGAATCGGCGACAGAGAAGACAGGCTGCCGTTTTTTTCATAGAAGGCATCTGCAAGCCGGTCAAGCAGCTCGCTGCTGAGAAATGGCATAACAGGCTCTAAGACATCCAGGCTGCCGGACCGTTTTACGAGCTCTGCCGCCTTTTCCTCCAATACGGAGGTGCTGACAAAGGGGGCGATTCTTCCGATTGCCCGGAATGTGTTGTATTTGTTCAGTAGTGACAGGGCGTATCGGTCGATATATGCCTGACTTAAATACGGAGCGAGCGAAGCGACCATGTCTATGTCCGCTTCGCATCTGTCCGAGCCGTTCAAAAGCGTTTCCACTTGAGCTTCGTGCAGGATCGGGGCAATTTCCTCAATCTCCTCGCGGGTGGCTTTCCTTACAGGCTGCTTTTCAATCAGTTCCCGCACGAGCTCGCTGTGCGTTCCGCCTCCGAGGATTTCGTCGACGGTGACACCGAAGATTTCCGAGAGCTCCTTCAGCTTGGAAATGTCCGGCATACTGACGCCTCTTTCCCAGTTGGAGACCGCTTGAAAGCTGATCCCCAGCCGGTCCGCCAGCCCGGTCTGCGTGATACCGATCGATTTTCTCAGCTTGGAAATACGGCTTCCTACCTGCTGCATATCAAACATTTCATATCCGCCTTTCGTTTCCGTTTGTGCGAATAGTATACCGTAAAATCGTCTGCCGGAACAGCAAGCGGTCGTTGAATCAAAGACGTTTTTCATTCCATTTCTGCTTGAACGGCTCCATTCAAAAACGCGTCAAACGCGGCAGGGCGGTCAGCGATTCATATTTGCTTTGCGAATTCTCCGAAAGCATCGAAAGTTTTGATTCTGCACCGCTTTTAATGGATTCCCTGATATCCTTTTCCGCGGCTTTTGCCGCACGGTTCGGCACGTTCAAAATGGTATGCAGCAGCTCGTACCGTTTCACGCCGAGCCGCTCATGCGTGTCGTCCGGCTCCTGCTGAAACAGGCTTCCGGCGAAAAGCCAAGCTCGGATTGCCGTCTGCACAATATTTATGCAGCTTCGTTTGCAAAGCTGTCGGGAACGGCTGCCGCTTTATTCGCTGACGCCGCTTTCCAGCAATTCAAAAGTGTCCTGCTCCGTGTCCAGCCTTGCAGGGATGCCGATGGGCAGAATGGCGTTGTTCAGCCCGTGTCCGAAATCTTCGCACCGGACGACGGGAATGCCGTATTTCCTGCCGGTTCTGTACAGGATTTCATCAACTGCGTCCGGAACGCTTTCCGAATAATGCCCGAACAGCAATCCGACCGCTTTGCGAAATACACCCCGATGCTCCAGATTGGCAAACCATTTGGCTACAATTGCGGGCGAGCTGAACATTTCGTGGTCTTCGATGAACAGGAGACAGGCATCCTCCGGCGTCTCACGGTAATAATCCAGACCATACAGTGCCGCGTAATTCGCCAAATAGCCGCCGGCCAACACGCCCTCGCATTTTCCGGCGCAGATGGTTTTCCACGGGGCGGATTTTCGATATGTATGTCCGGTATCCATCAGGATGCTTTCAAATGCCTGCCGGTTGTAGTCGGTAAGATTTCCGAACGTGCGGACCGATGCACCGTAAAACACGGGCAGTCCGCACATAAAATGGATTGCGTTGAGCAGCGTCGTGCTGTCGCTGTAGCTGCAAATGAGCTTCGGGTGCTCCCGTATAAGGGCATAGTCAATGTACGGCAAAAGCTCGTTGCTGACCTCGCCGCCGCCGAACAGCAGCATTTGAACGCTGTCGTCCGCAATCATGGCGTTGAAATCCGCCGCGCGTTCCTCGATGCTGCCGGCGAATCCGCAGGTGTTGGAAAACAGGTGCTCGGACAGCCGGACCTGAAAGCCCAGTCCGCGCAGTGTTTCGGCCGGCGCCTGTATCTGCTCCGGACTGCACGACAAACAGGGCGCGAGGATACCGATTGTGTCGCCGTATTTCAACTTCTTCGGTTTAATCATTATATTCTGCCTCCAATTTCAGGGAATTACCGTTTGAAAGGCGGATGTGCAGCTATCCGGATTGCACCGGACAATCTGTCCGAAAATGGTCGCTGTGGCGATATACGTCTTCTCTTTTAAGAGCTTCGGGGGAAAAAACAGTATAATACCTCCGTCGTAACGCCCCTGCATCGAACAAGATTTTTATGCATCCTGCAACGGTTAATCACGGGATTATGCGAGATGTCTCGTGTATTCAAATCAGAGCAAAAGCGGGGATAACGAAAATACTTTTGGGGACCAAGGAAGATTTGAATTGTATATGGTTCAAAAACTGAAATCCGTCAAGACCATTCCTTTTTCAGAATGGCATACTGGATGGTATTTTCATAGTGAGGCGTGCCGTTCGGGTTCTTTACAAAGGATACAAACTCCTTAAACAGTCCTTCCCGACGCATACCCAGCTTTTCACAAAGACGTTGGCTCGATAGATTATAATCCTCGGTATAAGCATATATGCGTCTTGCTTCTTTCACCTCAAACAGGTAATCGAAAAAAGCGCGAGCCGCTTCATACGCATAACCTTTTCCCCGATAGGCAGCATTCAGCATCCAGCAAGGACTGAAAGTGTCTGAGGGTGAGCGTTTATCGTGAGCTTCACTATGTTCCGGATAAGCAACTATTTCACCGATAACTTTATTTGAATCTTTCAAAACGATGGCAAAATAATATTCGGTTTCGCCGGCTCTCCGCTTCATTTCTTCTTTGGCTTCCTCAATCGAGTGCAATTTCATATCGGAAAAACAGTTTGCCGCCGGTTTGCTTAAATATTCAAATACATCCGCCGCATCGCTTTCAAGAAAAGGACGCAGGTACAGTCTTTCTGTTTCAATAGTCATAGCGGTACCTACCTCTTATGATATCGAATATCAATCGCATTTGATGTATCGTATCATCAATCAAATCAGGCAGTTCGGATCATTTGTTTTTCAACCTTTTAAGATTTTGCATCCGAACAAACTTTATGATTTCAAAGTCTATCCAACCGCTTGAATGCGGAGGTTATAACAAAAACACCGCCCAAACCAAACTTTATGGGTTCGGATTGCGATGGTGTTTTCCTATGGTGGAGACAGCAGGGCTCGAACCTGCGACCTCACGGATGTGAACCGTGCGCTCTGACCAACTGAGCTATGCCTCCGCTTATCTTGGTTTTTCCGTTTTATCGCCATAGCGGGCGACTGGCGTTATTATACACCAGCCGCGTGATAAAATCAAGCCCTTTTTGAAATTTTTTCTGCGTGTGCCATTGGTCGGCTTTGGCCGGCGATTCGGCAATATCAGCCGACCGCAGCCGTTTTCGCGTGCTCGCGCAGGTAATCGCCCACGCTTTCCGGCGGGATAGACAGCGCATAGGCCAATTCCTCGAACAAAACGCGTTCCGCGTCACGCAGCATACGTTCGTCGGCCAGATGGAACTTTCTGCCGCACTGCTGCAGCTCCAAACGGTGCGTATGCAGCGTTTTGACCAGCCGCACCAGCTCGCTGCGGTCACCCGAGCGCAGCATGGCAGAAAACGTCTCCTTGCGGCGGCTGTCGTTGTCAATCCATTCGGCGGGAGCGTCGGGAAGCGTACGGACAAGCTCGTCTGCTTCGCCGGCCGTAAGCACGGCGCGCATCTTTTGCTCGGAGGAGCCGACCGGCGCAAAGACCTTCGAGCTGCTGTCGAATACCGGCTGCAGCACATAATAGGTGTGCACCTCACCGGTGCAGGCCTGTTCGCGGATGTCGTCAATCACGCAGACACCCGTGGTGGCGTATACGATCGTATCGCCCTTGAAAAACATCACCGTCGACCTCTCTTTCTTACCGTCTCGCAATGGTACCGTTAAAGTGCGTTATTTCTTCTCGGCCAACAGCCTGTTCAACTCATCCATAAACGCGTCGATATCCTTGAACTGCCTGTATACCGACGCGAATCGAACGTAGGCCACTTCGTCGACATCCTTGAGCCGTTCCATCACCATCTCACCGATGCGGGAGGAGGGGATCTCGGTCTGCAGGGAATTCTGAAGCTGCATCTCGATGGAAGAAACCACCGAATCCATTTCACCGCGGGTCACCAGACGCTTGTCACAGGCGCGGATGATGCTGTTGAGCACCTTGTTGCGGTCAAAGCTCTCGCGTGATTTGTCTTTTTTTACAACAGTAATCGGCACAGTCTCGATCGTTTCGTAAGTGGTGAAGCGCTTTTGACAGTGCAGGCATTCGCGGCGCCGGCGGATGGAGGAGCCGTCCGCAGACGGGCGCGAATCGATTACCTTGCTTTCAGGATGCGCGCAGGCGGGACACTTCATAGAACAACCGTCCTTTCGGAAACCATATGGAGAAATTGCGAAATCTTATATTTACATTATAGCACAAATTACGTTAAATTGCAAGCAACAAAGAAGGAAAAATAGCGGTCAAAATGTCATCCGTATTGACAAACGGGGCTTTGGGTGTTACAATAAAAGCATCCTGTGCGGGCGTGTTGGAATGGCAGACAAGCTGGTCTTAGAAACCAGTGCTTTACGCGTGCGGGTTCAAGTCCCGCCGCCCGCACCATGTAAAAAACCTCTTTTGTCTACTAAGGCAAAAGAGGTTTTCGTAGAGGGGTTTGTCGTATTCAGACCTTGATAAGGTCAAAGAAGTTTTGCTGTATCAACTTCAATAGTCTTAAACCAATCTATCTGACGATATGGATCATATACATCCTGTTTTAAGCGTTCTGACAAATACCGAATATTACTTTTGTTATCGCTCGGAGTATCAGAAGTCTGCCAACCGTACAGCATTGGATGAATCAGTTTGTGCTTTTTTACTGCCATAGACTTTTTGCAACACTCAAATGCACGTTCAAGGTGATGCTTAATAACACACTCGTTGCCTTGTTTTGTTGCTTCGTATTCAGCAATTCCTTGATGAAGATTAAACAAATGCTGCAGCTGTTCAAAACCTGTATCATCATTTTCATAGACTGTTTCAAATATCTTTGCCACGGTCTTAAAGCAGTTTTGCTTATATTCAATGCCAAGGTCAATGCTGTCATCTCCGTCTATGCGACATGCCAAATAAAATAGTTCTTCCAAAAACCAATAGGTACAGAATGCAACATCGTTGATCAAATCTTCGCCTATGTCGATCATCGAAGCGATGATTTCCGTAGAATTGAAAATCGAGATCGACTCTCTTGCCCATTTTTGCGCCTCCTCCGTTTCTCCACGTTCCGCAAAAACACGAGCGAGTTGTGAAATCGCCTGACCTTTGTAATACATTGCCCATGCTTTTCCCTCAGCGTTTTCGTTGCAGATATCTATTGCAAGATCGTAAAACTCATTAAAATACTTTTTACGATCCGTATCAAAGTATGAAGACATCAGCATTTCCTTAACGTCGATATTATTGGGCATACTTCGGTACGCCTGTTGCCATAGCGCGAGCGCGCCTGCGGTGTTACCGGATCTGAACAAGTCCGCCGCCTTTTCAGAATACTCGTCGAACAGTCGTTTTTCATCAATTTTCTCAACGCAAAGTAGCTCGTCAACCGTAACTCCGAAAAAGCGCGCCAGGTCTGGAAGCAGTGTGATGTCAGGGTATGCGTTTCCTGTCTCCCATTTACTTACCGCCTGAGATGAAACATCCAGATACTGTGCCAGTTTTTCCTGTGATACTTTTTTCTCTGCTCGAAGCTTTTTCAGCTTTTCCGCAAAATAGATATTCATAATAAAACCTCTCTTGTTGTTTTCGTGGCCACAATTATATTATAAAATGCGCGAAAAGGAAAAACAATAACCGTATAGTTGTTTTTTAGTTGGGCGCCTCAAATGATAGTTGGGTGTTTGTGTGAAAAGGTATCAAGCTGGTGCACTTTTAGGCCTCCTAGACACGAAAGGAACCTCTTTTGTCTACCAAGGTAAGAGTGGTTTTTTACAACGATATCCGTTCCTGTCGGAATGGGTTATTTACCCTGCGGGTATGGTATACTTGCTTTGCAAGTATACCATACGGCATAACCGTATATCATATCGTGTCAGCGATATTTCATTGCATATATTTTCTTGTCGGTTCAACTCCACATCAGAATTTTGCGTCGGCATCTTTTTTTGCTGCCTCTTGACAGCGTGATGCCGGCTCCATTTCTGTAAGCAGTCGGAAAATATATGCTCTTAAGCACAGGGTGAAAGCATATTTGGCTCCGGGCGGCAGAAAACAATCGGGGAGCCCTTGCGCGCGGAGCAAGCGTTTTACTCCGATCTTACCGCTCGCATTTCGAACGGAATTTTATTTATATTCTGCTTTTCAAAGTGACGCCGGAGCCGATTTGTTTCGGGTTCGGCGTATGTTTTATCCTTGCGGCCTGGTCTGAGCGGACGTTATTTGTGATTTTTTGGATTCTTAGCATTTTGCTTTCGCAGTTTATAGCTTTATGCTTTGAAGGCAAGGTTTTTTCGTCAAATCGGTCTCTGCTTAATCCAAAAGGCAATTTTATTATTTTGCGTCACCTGAGCAATATGACATTCCTTGCCGCCATCCTTTACAAGCTTTTCGGCCCTCTTTCGGATCAAATACAGCCGCCGCTTCGGGAATCAGAGCTGATGGATATTTGCAGTCCGTATCCGGACACCCTCTCGGCCTATGGTGTGAGAACATATCCGGAAATTGCCGAAGGCATATCCATACTGAAAGCATTGTTTCCGTTTGCTTTGACGTGCGATTGCTGCGGCAGGGATATACGGGGAGAACGCAACGGAAAAAACAACGTATCTGCACGACGTGGCGACCGCCATTCTGTTTGCCGGAAGCGGGCTGCCGGCGGCGGCAAGGAACGGGCGTATTTTGATGACGGCCGTATTTTACAGCCTGTCCGCAGGGGAAAGAAGCGCACGATGGTGAGGCCGTAACGGTTTGAGGGGGGAGAGGGCAAAGAGACTGTCGGAGGTTGCATTTCGGGCGCAAAAAGGCTTTATCCTTTTCCCGAATGTGTTTTTTTAAAGCAGGTCCTGCGCTGACGGCTCCATAGCGCTTTCTGTCATTAACGCCATTGGCTATGGATGAATTCAACGGCCGCGCGGAGCGTTTTATAAGAGTATTTTGCAAAATGTCCTGCCGGAAGACCCGGAACGGCGGATGAGGTGGCGGACGGCGTGCAGCTTTTGATGAGCGAACGCGCACAGTTTATCACCGGAGCGGATTTTTTGATTGACGGCGGTGCGGCGGCGTCCCATTTCTATGGTCCGCTTCGCCCCGAACAAAAGGATGAAAGGATGGATTGGAATGAGAAAAAATTTTGGAGCAAAACCGTGGGTTTATCCACTGCCCGTGCTGCTTGTCGGGACCTATGACGAGAATGGAAGCGCGGATTTGATGAATGCGGCCTGGGGCGGCTTGTATGACGAAAACCAAGTGATTCTGTGCCTGTCCGCAGGACATAAAACAACGAAAAATATTTTGAAAAAGAAGGCGTTCACCGTCAGCTTTGCGGATGTCGCACATGTAACGGAGGCGGACTATGTGGGAATCGTGTCCGGCAACAAAGAGCCGGACAAGGTAACGAAGGCCGGGTTCCATGCAATGCAGAGCGAGTTTGTAGACGCGCCTCTCATCAAGGAACTGCCTATGACGCTCGAATGCAGGCTTGTCAAACAGAATGAAGACGGTAATATCATCGGTGAGATCGTCAATATCAGTGCCGATGAAAGTATACTGAACGGAGACGGTATGATCGACCCCGAGAAGCTCAGCCCGCTCTCCTTTGACCCCATCCGTAACGTTTATGTAAAAATGGGAGAAACGGCGGGCAAGGCATTTTCGGACGGCGCCGCTCTGAAGTAATGATGCACCGAATCCCGTAAACCGCACCGACCGATCGCGCGCCGCGTAGGCGCAGGACATTGTGCATATCGTCCGTTTGAAACAGAAATCGCATATGGGAAAAGGGGAATGATGATGAAAGTATTATTTATAAACGGGAGCCCGCACGAGAAGGGGAACACGTATATCGCACTGCAGGAAATGGATAAGATTTTTGCTGCGGAAAAGATAGACACCGAAATCGTGCATATCGGCAATAAGGACATTCGGGGCTGCATCGCCTGTCGGCTTTGCGCAAAAAACGGGAAGTGCGTATTCGATGACGCGGTCAATGCGGTTGCACCGAAGTTTGAAGCCTGCGACGGTCTTGTCGTGGGGAGCCCCGTCTATTATGCGTCCGCAAACGCAACGCTGGTCGCCTTCCTGACCCGGTTGTTTTACAGTACGCATTTTGATAAAACGATGAAGGTTGGGGCGGCCGTCGTCGCGGCGCGCAGGGGCGGACTGTCCTCCACCTTTGATGAATTAAATAAGTTTTTTACCATTTCCGGTATGCCCGTTGCTTCCGGACAGTATTGGAACAGCATCCACGGCAGGGAAGCCGGAGAGGCCGAACGGGATACGGAGGGCTTGCAGGGGATGCGGACGCTGGCAAGGAATATGGCGTTCCTGATGAAAAGCATTGCGCTCGGAAAAGACCGGTACGGCATCCCGGAAAAAGAACCGTTTGCACCGATGAATTTTATTCGCTGAGTGTTTTGCTGACGGATGCCTTCCGTGCAGCGGGAGGGTATGCAGACACGCTGCGCGAAATGCGGAAGGAAGGGCGGTGAACAGATGCGGAGAGAGGACCTGTGGCGGAGCCGGACCGGTCCGGCATTTTTCCGAATCCCTATTCGCTGGAGGGCGGCTATCACGAAGGAAGGTTTGTCCTTGGACAGTCCGCAGACGGATGGGAGGTCTCCTATTGCTTTTACGGAAGGCAGCACAACCGAAAATTCTACGCGGACGAGGAGCACGCCTGCGCGGATTTGTATGACCGGGTGCGGGGGTATGTGCATCGCTATGTCTGCGGCCGGCCGTATCCGTCCGAGTGGCGCTATGTGACGACAGCCGTGCGGGATGTATTTTACGTGGAAGGGGAAGCCGTGCCTCTGTCTGCGCTGCGGGGCGCGCATACGGGCGTCGTTCTGGAAGACCCGTATTACGGTCAGCCGCAGCGGATGCAGATTTGTGAGGTTCAGCTTCGGGGAAAGCCAAGGCAGTTCGCCTTCGGGGAAGTGTCCGCTTCTGTTTTTATTTGCTACGTAAATGAAGGTGACGGCGATTCTCCCGAAACGATGTTTTTCTTTTACCGTCAGACCCTGCGGGCTTTCGGCATGCAGTTTATGAAAGCGGATGCAGTTGAGCCGGGCGATTTGGATATCGACGCCTTATCTTTTCTGAATGACCGCGCTTTGGCCCTGTTTTGCGAACGGGGCTGGATTACGGCTGAGATCAGACAGACGTGCGTGCAGATCCGAAACGAAATCACGGCGCCGCCCGCTTCGAGAAGCGCGCGTTCGCCGGGCGAACGGAACGCGCTCAGGACGGTTTCGGCGGAGATTGCTGCTTCACTTGACCGCATGGCGGATTCGTGCGGATTTGACAAAACCATTCGGAAATGATTTGCGAAGGAGAGGGAGAAAATGAGAAAACCAATTTATCTACTCTGCTTTATCTTAGTATCGGTCATTGTTTTGCATAGTTGTATAATATCCGACGGCTATACTCGTAAATTGTATGAAAAAGAAGAACTGCTTACCGTTTATGAAAAAAACGAGACGCTGTTTAGAGAAGTAGTCGATGTCATCATTCATAACGAGAATTTTTGCAACGACCGTGATTCGGAATATGACGATGTGTTTTTAATGTCGCCTTATGACAAATCAAAGTTGCGATGGTTCAATGAGGAGGAACGTACTGTTATCAATGATTTTTTTGCATTCCAACCGTATATGCTAAACTACCACTGCACACGCCAATATTTTGAGATAACATTTATAAATGAAGATCAAACAGACGGCTATGCATTTGTTTTTTGGTTGACCGAAGATGAAGATGCTTTGGAGAGCTTTTTAAGCTACCGCAGAAGTTCATTGAAGCAGGAGAACGAAAAGCTTAATGAGAATTGTTATTTCCTTTGGCGCGGCGGGACAACCTTAATGCGGGGCAGATTCTCTTCGGACAATGGAAACGGCTTTCGGTTATCCGATTCTGACCGAGGAAAACACCGTAGTCAAAATCATCCTGAAGTCGGATATGGATCCCGTCCTGCTCAACACCATCGCCGGCACGAGATGACGGCTTTCTGTTTTGCTGTCGGGAAAGCGATTTGCGGGAAATCATCTTAAAGGCTATCGCACTTAAAATCCTTTTTTAGGGAAGTTTTTCAGAGGGTATAAATCAGGTTCGGGGGCAAGGCTCCAATCGGGCTTTACCGACAAGCTGAAACGTTGTTTTATAATGGGTACAAAGGGAAATATAACGGTATTTGTTTGGAGTGGATTCCTGCTGTCCGCTTCAAGCTGTGGGGAGGGAGAGGAAGACATGCTTTGGTGGCCAGGTTTTGCGTTTCAGGCGGCGCTGCCGTATTGCGCGGCGTTGTTTGCGCTGTTTGTTTTTTACGCCGCGCGGCATATCGCGAAGTCGGTCTTTGCCGTTGGTGCGGCGCTGTTCACACCGCTTTTTGTGCTGTTCCTGTATACCTTTGTTTCGCCCCCCTCTGTGCGCGCCTTGGCCTGTTTTGCGGCGGGTGCGCTTGGAGCCGGACTGCTGCTTGCCGCTTTTTCCGTGAAGGATACGACGGCATACCGCCTTTGGCTGGCACTGATGGCGGGCGGAATTTCCTTCTGTGCGGCGGCTCTGTTCGGGCGTGTATGGCCGGAGACGGCCGGTGCCTATAACGGCTGGGCGGCGCAGTTCTATCTCTGCGCTGCGGTCGGTTTTCTTCTGCTGTTTGCGGCAGCTCTGATGCAGCCGGAAAAGCGGCGGGCAGCCGTTCCAATGGCGCTTTCGGTGTTGGGTGCGGCGGCAGGCTTCGTGCGGCTTTGCAGTTTTGCGCGCGGCGGTCCGCTTCCTTCCGAAGGACGAGGCGGAGACGCGCTGGAAATAATTGCCGTATTCGGCTGGTGTATCGTCTGCGGCCTGCTTCTGTCTGCCCGCTTGCGGGAGAGAACGGGCGCAGCAGAGGGAAAGGCGCAGAATGGGAGCGGCGGACGGTAAGAAGGGAGTATTTTATGCAGTTCGGTAAAAATCACGTTGTGAAGCTCGCGCTTGGAATGGGTGCAAAGATTGCGCTTGGAATGGGCGGCGGTATGGCCCTGTTTATCGGCGGCCTGATGCTGCCGCTTTCTTTATTCGGCGAGATGACGGAAGGCGCAAGCCGCTGGCCGCTCGTCATTTTCGGCTCTGTTTGCACCGCTGTGGGAATCCTTTGCTTTACGAAGCTTTTTCTTTTGAATCGGCGCGATAAAAGGTTCGGCCGATACGCGGCCCTGATCGGCAATCAAAAGCGCATATCCCTCGAGTGGCTTGCGCAGGAAATGGATTGCACCAGAGAAAAAGCCGTCAAGAATATACGCGAAGCGATGAGCCACGGTCTGTTCCCGGACGCTTATATCGATGAGGCAAACGGGCTTCTGCTGTTCCCGAACGACTCTGCTTTCGGCGCGCTGCGGACCGTTCACTGTCCGAGCTGCGGTGCCGCAGCGGAGGTGATGACGGGGTATCCCGCAAAGTGCAGGTACTGCGGATGCGCGTTGGACACGGAGGGAGAAAAATAAAATCTGCTGTTGCAAACAAGGGGAGTGACGGTTTTGCAGTTGACAGAGAGTATACTTTTGGAGACTTACAAGCGCTTCGAGGCTCTGTGCGACGACCTGTTTTCATGCCGGCACGGCGTAAGCGCGTACATAGTGGAAATGGAGCGCACGCCGGATATTTGGCAGCGCAAGGTACCCGGGTGGAAGGACGACTTTTACACCTTGAAGCACCTGCGGTGGCTTCGGAACCAGCTTGTGCACAATCCGTCTGCGCCCGGCTGTACCGACGAGGACGTCCGAAAACTTCAGACGTTCCACGCCCGAATTCTGAACCGGCAGGATCCGCTGGCCGTACTTCATCTGCTGCGGAGCGCGGAAGAGGCGCATCGTCCTTCCGAGCGGGAAAAGCATCCTTTGCATACCACTGTTCCTTATCATTGGAGCGAGGCGCCGCAGAGCGAGACGCCTAACCGGAAGCCGGTATGGCCGTTTGTCTTGCTCGGCGCAGCGGCGCTTGTGCTTCTGGCTATTCTGCTTTGTCTGCCTTGAATCCGAAGGGGAGCGAGGAGCTTGAAAAACGCATTGCATTCTGCATATTTTACTGTATAATATAAAACAGGGGGCGGAGTCTGAACGCTGCGTTTTGTTTTGCGCAATACCGGACGTTATGGCCCGGATGGTCAAAGAAGCGTCAGTCTTTCCCCGGCCGGATTTTGAAAGGAGAGGGTTTTATGGAATCCAAAAACGAGCGGATTGCGGAGATTTTGCAAAAAAAGCTCATTGTGATCGTGCGGGGGCTGCCCCGGCAGCAGCTTCGGAAAACGGCGCAGGCTTTGTATGACGGCGGGATTCGGTTCCTTGAAATTACATACAGCGCGTCCGGCGCCGTCACGGACGGGCAGACTGCCGAAAGCATCGCTATGCTTACCGATGCTTTCGGCACAAGTATGCACATCGGTGCAGGGACGGTTCTCACCGAGGAGCAGGTGCGTTTGACCCGAGAAGCCGGCGGCGAATTTATCATATCGCCGGATACGAATGAAGCCGTGATCCGCCGGAGCGTCGAGCTCGGGCTGGTTTCGATCCCCGGCGCGCTTACGCCGACCGAAATCCAGAGGGCGCATCAAGCCGGCGCCGATTTTGTGAAGCTGTTCCCTGTCGTTTCTATGGGCGTTGATTATGTACGGGCTGTCTGCGCGCCGCTTTCCCATATCCGGCTTCTGGCGGTCGGCGGCGTCCATCTGGGCAATCTGCGCGACTATCTGCGCGCTGGTGTCTGCGGCTTCGGCATCGGAACAAACATCATCGACCGCGCCTGTATCGAGCGGGGCGATTATGCCGGCATTACCAGACTTGCTTCGGAATATACGGCGGTGATCGGGAATGCAGAATAGCTATATCGCCATTGACGGCGGAACGACCAATACGCGGCTGACGCTTGTCAGCGGCCATACCGTGCAGGGAACGGCGAAATATGCCGTCGGCGTTTCCGACGCGGTTCGGGACAGAGCCGTTTTGGCCGGCGCGGTCCGCGACGGAATCCGCGAGCTGCTGCGGCAGACCGGCGTCTCCGAGACTGCGCTTCGGTGTATTTTGGCTTCCGGTATGATCACATCGGAATACGGACTCTGCCCGCTTGAACATCTGAATACCCCCTGCGGTCTTGATGAGCTGGCCGCAGGCCTGTATCCGACGCGGCTGGAGGACATTTCGTCCGTCCCCTTTGCGTTCCTTCGGGGCGTAAAGACGGGCGGCGATTCGTGGCAGACGGCGGATATGATGCGCGGGGAGGAAACCGAGCTTTTCGGGCTTTGCGAACGGCCGCTGCCGAATGCGCTCTATGTGCTCCCCGGCTCGCATTCCAAATGGATTCATACCGACGAGGCCGGCCGGATTGCGGATTTTTCCACCCAGCTCACCGGCGAGCTGATTCATGCCGTTGCGAGCGATACAATCCTGAAGGAAGCGGTTTCCCTGTCGCGGCAAGCAGCCGATGCGGAATATCTGGAAAACGGCTATGCGTATGCTTGCCGGAACGGTGTCAGCGCGGCGTTCTTTAAGGTACGGGTGCTGAAAAACAGCTTCGGTATCCGCGATGACCGGCTTTTCAGCTTCTTTGTCGGCGCAGCGCTTGCGCCTGAAATCGAGCATATGCTTGCTTTGCCGGTCGGAACGATTGTTCTCGGCGGCAAGGCGCAGCTTAAATTGCCGATGGCGGCGCTCCTGCGTATGCATTCGGAGAAAAACATCGAAGTCGTTCCGGACGCCGTGACCGAGCATGCCGCCGCGTACGGCGCAGTACGAATCTATGAGCGTTGTTTGGAAATACGGGAATAAACCGCTGCGGAACATCTGTTGAGTCGGTATGGATCGGCTGTTCGCGGACGGTAAGGCCGTTTTGGCCTGTGTCGAAGGCATTTGTGTTCATCGCAGCGAAATCCTGTAAAATCGATTTGGAAGAACGATTTATGGTGTTTGGGCATTTTTATGCGCATTTTTCACAGGCACAGTATTCTCATCATTCGGACAAACAGGAGGATTTTATGGCTTTGCAATTGAATTGGATCGACCCGAAGGCGTATTCGCTGAACAGCCTGCTGCTTTTTGAACGGTTCCAAATCCGTTTGATGTTGGTGGGGTACCGCTCGGATGCCCAGTGGAAGGAGAATATGGGCATCGCGCTGAACGCGAATCCTGCCGTCAGGTGGTACTTGGCGCATCGCTGCCCGGAATGCGCGTCTGTTGTCGACGCACTGACCGCGCAGGCGCCTGCTGTGACCGACAGCGCGCGGATCCGCGCCGCCGAGGAATACGTTCTGGGCAGCGTGGAGGACTTCGTGATGTATACGACGCCGGAGAAAATGGAAACAAACTGCGATTTCATCCGCGGCTGGCAGAAGGAACGGCTGTTTGAAGCCGTTGATTTGACGGGGAAAACCGTTCTCGACGTCGGCGCCGGTTCCGGCCGTCTGACCTTCGCGGCTGCCGAGAAGGCGGCGTGGGTTTACGCGAGCGAGCCGGTCGAAACGCTTCGTGCGTTTATGCGCGAGAAGTCCGAGCGCGAGGGAATACGAAACGTCCGGGTGCTGGACGGCTTTGCCGACGCGCTCGCTTTCCCGGACGATACGTTCGACGTCGTCATGTCCGGTCATGTCGTCGGCGACGACTATGAGAGGGAAATTGCGGAATTGAGCAGGGTCTGCAAGCCGGGCGGTTGGCTGCTCGACTGCCCCGGCGACAGCGAATGGGATATAAAACCGAATGCCGAGCTTCTGCGACGCGGCTGGGAAGAGCTCCGCTATATCGGAAGCTTCGGCAAGGAAGTGCGTCTGTACCGCAAGCAGCTCGGCGAAAAAGACGGCTGAAGGACAGCTTTGCACAGGCTGCGGCGCGTTGTCCGTTGGCCATGACATGACGGCTGCGGGTGCTATGCCTATTCTGCGCGGCTTGGCCGGCCCGCCGCCTTGAACCGGCAAATCCCGGCGGGCGGAAGTCCATCGCGGGTCTGCCGTCGACCGGCCTTTTTGATTCCGATGCAATCGGCTCCCGCATAGAGCGCGGTAAAGTCCGCGCTCTATGCGGGAGCTTTTTTGAACGCCGGACGGTGCGCGCAACGGGGATACTATCGCTTTTCATACGCTTGTCCGTGTCTCTCTTGCGTGTTCGGCAGCGGAAGGCAGTCCGGACGCCTTTGCCGCTGTCGGTGCAGAATCAGTCTGCCGGAGCGCCGCTTTCCGTCAGCGGAATGCATGCGTCGGCAAAGCCGCGTCCGGCGTGCGCTGTAAAGAAGCCGGAAGCCGGCTGTTTGTATGCGCTGCACCACCCGTCGCGCGTTCTGTGCGGGCTGCGTGATTCAAATGCAGCCATAAAAGGATTGACTTTTATCGATAAAAAGATATAATAAAAATGACGAAGATTGAAAAAACACGGAAAGAAGGGTAAAAGCATATGAAACGTTGTCGAAAGTGCAAAGGAGAACTCGTTGACGAAGCGATGGCCTGCATCCATTGCGGCGCACGGACAAAGGAATCGGCCGACGCGCCCTCTGCGGCGGTTGCACTGCTCTGCTTCTTTTCCCGCTTGTTGGATTAGCGCTGTATTGCGCGCTGGACGGCGTGCTGCCGCTCCGGGCGAGGTCCGCCAAACGGGGCCTGTATGCCGGTCTGGCAGGGTGGGTGCTTTTTTGTATTGTGGTGGCTGTTTGGAACATCCTGTATCTCTTTTCATAAGAATAGCGCAAGCTGTTCGAAAAAAACACCGCGCAGCGGACGTCTCCGAGGGGGCGGCGTACGCCGCTTCCCGACCACGCGATGCCGGCGGCAGTTTTCCCGAACACGGACGTTTGCAGGTACGGATTTCTTGTTTATCTTGGTATGCGGCCGTTGCCGGCGGCCTTGAGTTTGCCGCGCGGTACATTACCAAAAGGGGGGGAATCGTATTGGAGGAATTCTTGTTTCAGTGTTATTTGAAATACTTAAAAGAGATGAAAAAGGACAAGTCTAATTTGTTTGGTCGTTTTGGCCTTTTCAAAATGTCATCATCATATATCGTTTTGCTGGTACTTGGACTTTGCTTTGTTTTCATTTTTGTGTTATTGTCATTTTTACGTTCCGATTATACAATCTATTTTGCCTTAACATCGTTCCTATGTCTCTTTTTGCTATCACGATATACCGATTACATCAGAATGGACAAAAGCGTTGCAAGGCTTAGCATATACAAAGCAAATTGTCGCGCACTTGTTGACTGGATGCTCGAAAACTGTGAAATTGAGCTGGATAATAATCTGCTCGAACGTCTTATTCCAAGGCTCGAGCGTTTGGCGGAGGATGAAAAACAGAAGGAAGAAAAAAGCCAAAAACGAATGGATGATATGCTGCGTCTTGTACTGATTCCCGTAATCCTTTCGACTCTTACGGAGATCATAAAGGATCAAAACTTAACCACTGTAATCAGCTATTCGATTGCTGCATTAACCATCTTTTTATGTTTTGCATGATTGAGCAATATGGTTTGCAGATGCAATTTTTCTTTTCCAGACAAAGAGCAGAAAAACTGCGGCTTTTCATCTCCGACCTGCGAAGCATATCTGACATGAGAGGACGGATTATTAGGCCGGAGAATGGTTTAGAAAAGAGAAATACAACGATTGTCTTGAAACGTGCCTGCCGCCCTTCGCAGAAAAAAACGCAGCGTTCGCATCGTGGATTGCGTTGATTTGTTTTCGGCGTTGCTGTACAAGGTGGGGGATTCGGCCAACGGCCGAACGCCTGCCGGCCACGGTTTTCCAGGCGGCGCAACACCAGTCCGCGGCCTTTGAACAGCGTCAGTCCGGCGGAAGCCTGCGCAAAGGCTTCCGCCGGTTGGGAGGGCGCCGCAGCCGAGCGTTCCCGCCGAGCTGGTCAGCAGCACAAGGCCGGCGGGCATTGACAGTCCGAGAAGTCTTCCCGTGGATTTTATCCGATTGTTTGTGATTGGATTGGCCTTCGACCGTACGATGACATACATTATTGTTTCCCGCTCTTGAATGGCTGGCTATGGAAATACAGCCGGAAGCCGAATTCTTTGCGATAAGCAGCATCAGAAGCAGCGCCACGGTGCGTTTGCTGTAAAAACGCCGTGTTTTTCCGTCGGCGGGTATAGGCTGTAAGTTTCCCTCGCGAAGTTCGGGCAGCCGTTAAACAGTCCGCCGGGCTGTCCGCGGCGTCCGGCTCGATGAGAACGTCCAGCCGCGCGCCGGTCATGAGCCGATAATTTTACGCCCGCCGCGTATGGCGCCTCAAAGGTTTTTCTATCAAAAGGTGTCTGTAAATCATTTTTACTCCTTTCCCGATTGAAAAATTCCGGAAAAATAGCCGCAATAGGCTGCTGAACCCTTCATTCATATTATGAGCCCTTGCGCTGCGTCAAAATCTTTTGGACAGGCATTGACATCCGCTTCCGGTTGTGCTAAAATATATATGTCTCTTGCTGTGCCCGCATCGCAAAGACGGCAGGCCGACAGAACGAAAGTACGTAAATTTGGAGGATAGAGTTTATGAAGCCCATTAAGACACTGGAAACCAAGAACCTTTGCGAAAGCGCCAAGAAGGGCGGCTGCGGCGAATGCCAGACTTCCTGCCAGTCCGCCTGCAAAACGAGCTGCGGCATCGCAAACCAGCAGTGCGAAAACAAGAAGGACAGCAAATAACAACCGAAAATGCCGCCGGAATCGGGCGGCATTTTTACATAGAACGGATTCTGGATTCCGGAGGAATTTCAAATGACACACTGTTATAAGCTCGGCGGGCTGAACATCGTGCTGGACGTCTGCTCGGGCGCCGTCCATGTGGTGGACGACCCGACCTTCGACATCATCGAAAGATACGAGACGGAGTCCCGCGCGGAGATTTCCGACTTCATCCTGCATAAATACGCGTCTGACGGCGAAGTTACCGCACCGGAGATCGAGGCGTGCTTCGAGCAGCTCGAGGCGCTCCGCGCAGCGGGCAAGCTGTTCGCGCCCGATACATTCGCGGACATGGCCGGCGAGCTGAAAACGCGCAGCGCCGGGGTGGTCAAGGCGCTCTGCCTGCATGTCGCCCACACCTGCAACCTCAACTGCGCCTATTGCTTTGCCAGCCAGGGAAAGTACCACGGCGACCGCGCGCTGATGTCCTTTGAGGTCGGCAGGCGCGCGCTGGACTATCTCGTTGCCCATTCCGGGGGCCGCCGGAACCTGGAGGTGGATTTCTTCGGCGGCGAGCCGCTGATGAACTTTCAGGTCGTCAAGGACCTCGTCGCCTACGCGCGCAGCATCGAGAAGGACGCGGGAAAAAATTTCCGCTTCACGCTGACCACCAACGGCCTGCTCATCGACGACGACGTGATCGAATTTGCCAACCGCGAATGCAGTAACGTGGTCCTGAGCCTGGACGGCCGGAAGGCGGTCCACGACCGCTACCGCGTCGATTACACAGGTAATGGGAGCTGGGAACGGATCGTCCCCAAGTTCCAAAAGCTGGTCGAGGCGCGCGGCGGAAGGAATTATTATATGCGCGGCACCTTTACACACGCCAACCCCGATTTTCTCAGGGACATCGAGGCGATGCTCGACCTCGGCTTCACCGAGCTGAGCATGGAGCCCGTCGTCGGTGCGCCGGACGAGCCGTCCTCGCTGACCGAGGACGACCTGCCGGTTGTGCTTGAGCAGTATGAAAAGCTTGCCTTTCTGATGCTCGAGCGCCGCCGCGAGGGCAGGCCGTTTACCTTTTACCACTATATGCTCGACCTGAAAGGCGGTCCCTGCATCTATAAGCGTATCTCGGGCTGCGGCTCGGGCACCGAATATATGGCCGTCACGCCGTGGGGGGATTTTTATCCCTGTCACCAGTTCGTCGGCGATGAAAAGTTTAAGCTCGGTGACGTCTGGTCGGGCGTGACCAACACCGCGCTGCGGGACGAATTTGCCGCCTGCAACGTCTATACGCGCCCCGACTGCGCCTCCTGCTGGGCCAAGCTCTACTGTGCGGGCGGCTGCGCGGCCAACGCCTACCACGCGACCGGCTCGGTTAACGGCATATACAAATACGGCTGCGAGCTGTTCCGCAAGCGGATGGAATGCGCCATCATGCTCGAAGCCGCCAAGGCGCTGGAAGAGGCGTGAGATGAAAACGCCGATCTGCGATTTCGTCCGCAACTACGCTGCGTCCGCCCCGCTGCGCCTGCATATGCCCGGCCATAAGGGCGCCCGTTTTCTGGGCGCGGAACCGCTGGATATCACCGAGGTCTCCGGCGCGGACGTGCTGTACGCCGCGCAGGGCGTGATCGCCGAGAGCCAGCGCCTGGCGGCGGGATTGTTCGGCAGCGCGGCAACGCTGTATTCCTGCGAAGGGGCGTCGCTCGTCGTCCGCGCGATGCTGTATCTGGCACTGCTGGCCGGGGAGGACGCGGGCGCGCGTCCGCTCGTGCTGGCGGGCCGGAACGCGCACCGCTCGTTCCTGAGCGCGGCCGCGCTGCTGGACTTCGACGTCGATTGGCTGCTGCCGCAGGAGGGAGAAAGCCGCCTCGCCTGCCACGTCACGCCGGCGCTGCTGGAGGCACGGCTTTCCGCCCTCCCGCGCCGCCCCGCCGCAGTGTACGTCACCGGCCCCGATTACCTCGGCCATACCGTCGATATCGCCGCGCTTTCCGCTGTCTGCCGCCGCTTCGGCGTCCCGCTGCTGGTGGACAACGCGCACGGCGCGTACCTGCGCTTTCTGCCGGTTTCGGCGCACCCGATGACGCTCGGGGCAGACATGTGCTGCGATTCGGCGCATAAAACGCTGCCGGTCCTGACGGGCGGCGCGTATCTGCACATTGCGCCGCATGCGCCGGCAGCCTTCGCGGAAAATGCCGCGCGCGCGATGGCGCTGTTCGCCTCGACCAGCCCGTCGTATCTGATTTTGCAGTCGCTCGACCGCGCTAACGCCTACCTTGCGGACGGCTATCCCGAAGCTCTGGCGCGCTGCGCCGAACGTCTGGACGCCTGTAAGGACGCGCTGCGCAAACGGGGTTTCCCGCTCGTCGGGGACGAGCCGCTTAAACTTACGGTCGCGCCCAAGGCTTACGGCTATACGGGGACCGTGCTCGCGGCGCTTTTGGAGGAACAGGGGATTGTCTGCGAGTTCGCCGACCCCGACTATATCGTTTTTATGTTTACGCCCGAGCTGCCGGACGACGCGTGCGGGCGGCTCGAAAGCGCGCTGGCGTCGGTGGAACGCCGCCCGCCGGTCGCGGAACAGCCCCCGGCAGTCGGACCGCTGGAACGCGTGCTGACGGTGCGGCAGGCGATGCTCGCGCCCGCGCGCCTTCTGCCGGTTGAGGACTGTCTCGGCCGCGTGCTCGCCGCCGAAGCCGTGTCCTGCCCGCCCGCCGTCTCCATCGCCGTCTGCGGCGAACGGCTGGACGAGGACGCGCTGCGCGCGTTCCGCTATTACGGCGTGCGGCATTGCAGGGTGGTCGATTGAAATTCGCCTCGAAAGGGTTTATGTTTTTACTATGCATTCGGTTCATTTTATCAGAATATGGGTCGCAGGGATGCAAAAGAAAGCATATAAAAGCATATAGGAATACGGAAGCCGGCGGATGCCTTGCGTATGTGCCGAAAGCATAGGGCTGCAAGCCGCCGGGTGAAATGTTCACAGAAATTCAATTTAACAGTTGACATTTTTGGCAAATCATGCTATTGTAATCATGAATAAAATCAGAAGGGGGTGTTACCGATGCAGACCTTGACAATGCATTGGATTTGCCGTTCTTGATTGTTCGCAAAATTGCAATATCCTATTGGAAGCCTGAACGCGAATCTCAATGTTTATTTGGTACGATTCACGCTTTTTTTCATGGGGGTGTTTTCTGATGAAAAAAGAAAAAGGTTTTGCGTTATTGCTGTTTGGCATATTGATTGCAAAGGGAAATTTTTGGTATGTTGGGCTTATTTTTGGAATCATAGGACTGTTTATTGTATTGATAAAATAGAAAGGAGACACATCGATGAAGCTTTTTCGAAAAACATTTTCAGTTGTATTGGCAATTGCTATGTTGTTTTCAGTTCCAACGCTTGCAGACGCAGGTGAATTTACAAGAGAAGAAAAACTTGACTATTTAGTTTCTTCGGGTATACCGCTTGCATTTTTCGAAAACAAAGAAGATGCTGAGATAGACAATATTTTTGCTTCTTTATATGGAAAAGATATTCGATATATGGGATCGGAAACGGTTTCTATGTCAGAAACAGTAGACTTTTCGGGCGTTTCTCCTGCAGGCGTTATTCCTGAAAGCGATATGAAACTGATTATATCAAAGGTTTCGGAGGTCGTATATGATTCAAATAAAGACATGTACAGAATAAAAGAGATTTATGTATATGTGGATTATATATGGACATCAGGAAAACCTTTTTGGCAGTGGAGTGATGGCATTACAGTAAATTGGGATGCAAGCGTGTTTACATTTAAGAGCGGTTCATTTCGTGCGAACGATTATAAACTTTTGGTGAGCACGCAGAATTGGGAAAATACAACTTCTTTAAGCAATCCATTTGCCTTAGCACAGGGCGGATTGGGGTATTACGCCAAACTGACATTTAGTGAAACCGTTCTTGGAACGACTGTCAGCGCATTGCAGCATAAAGGGAGCGCGTCGTTTACATTGCTTCCGAAACAATCTCCTATGTATTTAAAAACGGCCTATACGACAGATACATATTCGACAGCTATAAATGTAGAATATCTGCACGTTAAAAATCCGGGAATTTTTTCAGTAAGTTTCAGCTATAACGGATTCGGTGTTTCGGCAAGTGTGCCGCTGACAAGCGATTCCGTGGCTAAGTCTACAACATATTATTATTCCTATTCTTAACAAATAGCAGTAAGACATTTTTATCTTGATATTGAAAACGAAGACGGCAGAATAAAAGTCAAGCTTAGAGTGGGACTTATGGGACTTACCAAAAAGTCTTTTCAGGGATACAGAGAACAAAGACAGGGCGTGAGATACCACTGTAAATGCCGCGCTTGATATTCGCCGGCAATGACGTTTGCCCGTTTCTTTTATGGACGGGCAAACGTCATGCAGGGAGTCGTTCTGCGCATATGGTCGGCGGATTTGAGCAAAAAGCTTCTCGAAAGGGGTGCGTTGATTCACAGCTTATGAAAGGAAGGGGCCGTATTGCCGGACAGCCTATGTGCGTTCGCAAGGGAACAAGGGGACACGGCCGCTGAAAGAAGCCTTATGAATGCGGCCTTCTGTTGCAAGGCTGCGCCTGCGGGCGCTTCCGTTTTTGTGCAGCCTTTGCGCAAAACCCAACGCAGTGCCGCAGCCGCCTGTTTTTCCGGATGCGCGGGCGGGCAAAAAGCGCCGGGCGGACGGCGCGGCCGGACCGTTGGCCGCAGGTCGGCTCGGAAAGGCTCGGTTTTCAAAACCGCCGGCAGGCGTTATGGCCGGCAATACAGACTTTTTTGCGTGCGGAAGGGTTTTGAAATTTCATAAGGCAAAAAATGCATTCGCCCTTGCAATTTGCGTTCGCGGATGCTATAATAAAGATGCGGCTCCTGTCGGGGCGCGGAAAGGCTTTGAACCTTTTGCGGGCGGCGGCGCCGCGGAAAATCAAATAACCCGATATAGAAGATACGGTTTGAAAAGTTGTTTGCTGAGTAGATGTAAAAGGGAATCCGGTTCGAATCCGGAACAACCGCCATTACTGTATTTGACGAGAGGGGAGCAGACTGCGCCATTGGGGTACGTGTGCCCTGAGAAGGCCTGCTCTCTGCGGCATGTGCCGCTGCATCATAAGTCAGGATACCTGCCGTGTCTTTTGAGGTGAAACACAACTTTGGTGAGAAGAGTGCAGCCGATTTATCGAAGCATGACGGTTTTGCGTTCTTTTCTGCGTTAAGAACTGCGGTTTTCCTTTATGCGTCCTTGCGGATCAATCTGTTGTACTCTTTTGACCTTTTTGGTTGAAAGAGTTTTTGTTATGTAAGGATGAAACGAAAAATTGCGCGAGACAGGACTTGGAATGCAGAACTTTTGCATCAAAAGATCCAAATAACAAAACAGTTTTCATCGCATAACCGGGGTGTCGGAGACGAACGGATGGAGCTGCAGTGCTGCTGTGGCCGAAAAACTGCGGAAAGATGCTGAATTTTCAATAATGGTGGTAGAAAAATGGTGCTGCATAAAAGGATTCGACGGCAAGTTGCCGTAATTTCGGCTGACCTGCTGCTTTACAGCGCTTTTTCATGGCGTGGATCAGATGGAGATGATCGAACGAAAGGTATGAAAACGGACAGCAAGGGTATCGGGAGCGGTGCCGGTTGTGAACGGGGCGAAAACAGGCTGCTATGAAAGCGTTTGCTAACTACCATCCGGCCGTGCTGCTGCTGTACTTCCTGTCGGTGCTGCTGGTGGGGATGTTCATCACCAATCCGGTCATTCAGCTCACGATGCTGTTGGGTGCTGTCCTGTTCTGCATCATGTGCACGCCGTCCGGCCGTTCTGCGGGGGGCATCGCGTTTTACGTGTCGATGTTCCTTCTCGTCGCCGTCACGAACCCGCTGTTTTCGCACAACGGCGTGACGCCGCTGTTCTATCTCAACGGCAATCCCGTTACGCTCGAAGCGTTCGTCTACGGCGCGGCTATTGCCGTAATGGTCGTCGGCGTGATGCTCTGGTGCAGATGCTACAGCGCGGTGATGACGAGCGACAAATTTTTATACCTGTTCGGCCGCGCCATCCCCAAGCTGGCGCTGGTGCTGTCCATGGCGCTGCGTTTCATTCCGATGTTCAAGCGGCAGCTTCACAAGGTCAGCCGAGCGCAGAAGGCGATGGGGCTGTACAGCTCCAAAAGCCTTGTGGACAAATTCAGGAGTGCGCTGCGGGTGTTCCTGGCGATGATTTCGTGGTCGTTGGAAAACGCCATCGATACTTCTGCGTCGATGAAGGCGCGCGGCTACGGACTGCCCGGCCGCACCCGATTCTCCCTGTTTCGCTTCCGTGCGGCGGACGGCGTCCTCGCGGCGGTCAGCGTGCTGCTGCTGGGCCTGACACTGGTTGGGACGGCCGCGGGGGCGACGGCGTTTGATTACTATCCCCGCATCAGCGAGCTGCCGCTGACTCCCTTTGCGGTCGCGGTCTACGCAGCGTTCGGCGTGCTGTCGTTCCTGCCGTTCATCATCGAAATCCGGGAGGCGTTCGTATGGAAATACTACATCTCGAAAATGTGAGCTTCCGCTATCCGAAGGCGGCGGTAAATGCGCTCGACGGCGTAAGCTTCAGCGTGCAGAGCGGCGAGTTCGTCGTCGTCTGCGGCGCGTCGGGCTGCGGGAAGACCACGCTGCTGCGGCTGCTCAAGCGTGCACTCGCGCCTGCCGGTGAGCGGAGCGGCGAAATCTGTTACCGGGGCACCGCGCAGTCTGCGCTTCCCGAGCGCACCGAGGCGGGCGAGATCGGGTATGTGCTGCAAAACCCCGACAGCCAGATCGTGACCGACAAGGTGTGGCACGAGCTGGCCTTCGGACTGGAAAACCTGGGGCTGCCGACCGAAGTCATCCGTCGTCGGGTGGGCGAGATGGCCAGCTATTTCGGCATCCAGGAGCTGTTTCGCAGCGATACGGACGCACTTTCCGGCGGGCAGAAGCAGCTTTTGAACCTCGCTTCCGTGATGGTGATGCAGCCGAGGCTGCTCCTTCTTGACGAGCCGACCGGCCAGCTTGACCCCATCGCCGCTTCCGACTTCATCGCAACGCTTCGGAAGCTCAACAGCGAGCTGGGGCTGACCATCCTGCTGGTCGAGCACCGGCTGGAGGAGGTGTTCCCCATCGCCGATAAGGTGCTGCTGATGGACGGAGGACACGTTCTGTTGTACGACACCCCGCGCGCCGTCGGCCAAAAGCTCGGTGCCGAGCATCCGATGCAGCTCAGCCTGCCCAGCGCCGTCCGCATTTACAACGCACTCGGGATCGACGACGTCTGTCCGCTGACCGTCCGCGAGGGCAGAGATTTTCTGGAACGGCATTTCCCGCCCGCCGAACCCACCGACGATGCGGATGCGTCCTATGCGCACAATGACGAGGTCGCGCTGGAAATGAAAAACGTCTTCTTCCGCTACGAGCGCAGCCTGCCCGACGTCCTGCGCGGCGCTTCACTGTGCGTATATAAGGGGGAATTTTACTGTCTCCTCGGCGGCAACGGTACCGGCAAGACCACCACCCTCAATGTCCTTGCCGGACTCAATCGTGCCTACCGCGGGAAGGTCCGCATCGCGGGCCGCCCGATCGGCGACTATAAAAACGGCGCCCTCTACCGCGGCAACCTCGCGCTGCTGCCGCAGAACCCGCAGACCGTCTTTGTCAGAGACTGCCTACGTGACGACCTCGTCGAGCTGCTCGAGGCGCAGGGCGTGGCCAAAGACGAGCGGGAAAAGCGCATTGCGGCGGTTGCCGAAAAGCTCGGCATCGTGCCGCTGCTTGACAAACACCCCTACGACCTCAGCGGCGGCGAGCAGCAGAAGTGCGCCATCGCGAAAATGCTGCTGCTCGAGCCGAAGATTCTGCTGCTGGACGAGCCGACCAAGGGACTGGACGCGCACGCCAAACAAGTGCTGCGCGGCGTCCTGCAAGCGCTCAAGGCCGACGGCATCACGATCCTGATGGTCACGCACGACGTGGAATTTGCCGCAGAAAATGCCGACCGCTGCGCGTTGTTTTTTGACGGGGAGGTCCTTTCTGCCGACGTGCCGGAGCGGTTCTTCGCCGAAAACAATTTCTATACCACCGCAGCCAATCGTTTGGCGCGTTCGTTTTGGAAAAATGCCGTCACCTGTAAGCAGGTCGTCGAGTATGCCCGTGCGGCGCTGCGCCGCCCGACCGGAGAGGGAGGGGAAACCGAATGAAAGCGAAAAAGTGGGTATCCTACGGCATTTTTTGTCTGCTGATTCCGGCGGTTGTGGCCGGCGGCGCGCTGCTGTTCGAGGAAAAGCAGTATGCGTGGGTGTCGCTTTGCGCGGCGGTTCTGGCCTGCGTCCCTTTCTTTTTGCATTTTGAGCGGAAAACCGGCAGCACCCAGACCCTCATCCTCGTCGCGGCGATGGTTGCGCTGTCGGTCGTCGGACGCATCCTGTTTACACCGCTGCCCGGTTTTAAGCCTGTAACGGCGCTGGTCGTTATCACAGGAATGTATTTCGGCGGCGAAGCCGGATTTATGACCGGCGCGCTGTCGGCGGTCATTTCCAACTTCTGGTTCGGCCAAGGGCCTTGGACGCCGTTTCAGATGGTAAGCTGGGGACTGATCGGCTTTATTGCCGGTTTGCTGGCAAGCCCGCTCAGGCGCAGCAGCATCCTGCTGGCAGTTTACGGGTTGTTTTCCGGCGCGCTGTTTTCGCTGCTGATGGACACCTGGACCGTGCTCTGGCAGGACGGCTATTTCAACCTTTCCCGTTATTGGGGGTACGTGCTGTCGAGCCTTCCCTGGATGGCTGTGTACGCGCTTTCCAACGTCATTTTCCTTCTTCTGTTTACACCGCTCGTCGGCAAGGTTTTAGAACGGATTAAAACCAAATACGGGTTGCAGGGACGCCGATAAACGTATGCCTTCCGTTCCGAATTTCGGGACAACGAAACCGAATGCGCCGGATTTCGAAAAAAAGAAGTCATCCGCTTTGCGGTTGACTTCTTTTTTGCTTTGCTGTCCGCTTGTCTGCCGGATCAAATCGGCTTTGTTGTCAGTGCTCCTGTGTTCCGCTGCGGCGTTTGACAACCAGCAGCAGGAGCAGCGCGAGTCCGCTCATGCCTGCCAATATGACGAAAAAGGGCAGATTGAACCTGTCGCCGGTCTGCGGCGGCTTCGGGTCATCAGGCTCCACCGGCAGTTCCTCGACCTTGAAGCACCAGTCCAGATACCCGATGGCCTGCTGGAACGTATTGTCCAGCGTGAGCGGCACGTCCAGCGTCACGTCCAGCGTGATTTCGCCGCCCGAGTAGACCGTGCCCAGATACACCCAGTCGGAAAGCTGCGCCGTTTCGTCGGCGGGTGCGTCGAACAGCTCGGAATCGCCGTCCTGCCGCACGTTCAGCCGGAGCTGCGACAAGAACGCCTCAGACCCCTCCTGCGCGCCGTCGGAACGGATATAGAGCTTAATCTTCACGTGCTTTTCTACGTCGTTGTCAATGACGATCTGCTGCGTGATGCTGTCACCGGGCATAACATCCTTGAAATCGGTAAACAGGTCGGTCGGGGAATACGTGCTTCCGGGAGCAAAAATGAATGACTGCGCGCTGCCGTCATAGGTGACGTTGCTCGCCGCTCCGGCCGTAAGGCCATTGAGCGCCAGCGCCACAAGGAGTACAGCGGAACAGATCAGCCGGAAAATTTTGCGTTTCATTCGTTGCCCCCTCCCCCTTGAACGGCGGTAATTACGCCGTTTTCAACGCTTATGTGCCAGTATTCCTCTGCAACCGCTTCGGGCGATGCCTGAATGGCGGAGGCGACGATTTCCACTGCGAGCGTGTACCCTTCGGGCGCACGGTTCGCTTTCGGCGTGCATTCTGCAATCAGAACCGCTGTGGATTCTTCCGGATCGACGGCGATTTTGTAATAGTAGAAGTCGCTGCCACCCTGAAGCCAGTTGGCGCCGAAATCGTCAGCCCATTGAATCGTGTAATCCGTGCCGGGTTGAGGCTGCTGCGCGTGGACCGATGTAACATTGCCCTCATCGTCAGCCTTCACCCAGTTCGCGACGACGGTCACGCGGATGAATGCGTCGGTGTCTCCTGTGTTCCGAATGGCGACGCTGCGTTTGACGGAACCGTCAAACGTTTCCTCTACTTCGCAGGACACCTGGGCCGGTGTAAATTCGTTCTTCAGCGGCGGGGTCTGCGTTTGCAGGTAGGCGACTGTCACGCCGGCTGCGGCAAAGACGAGAACAAGGATCGAGACAAGTGCAAACAACGCTTTTCGGCTGCTCGGTTGCCTGCCAGGTCTGTGCTGCGTACTGTTTTTGGGGTTGTACATACTGCCTGTCTCCCTTCTTTAACTCTGTGCCTGTGGTTTGGTAAAGACGTTGATCCTGAAGCTGTCGCCGTCTAGCCAGTACGGTACCGTGCGGGTGTTCGCACACGTCACGCTGTTTGTGTTTTCGTCTGCGGTCAGCGTTACGGTGATGCCGCCGGTTTCAGGTGCAGTGCAGGACAGCCCCGTAGCGGCGGTGAACTTTTGCTGACCGTACCGCCACGACCATTCGGTAAGCTCGGTCACGGTGTACGCCTTGCCAATGGTCAGCCCGTCGATGGTGACAGCGGAATTGCCGTGGACGGTGACTGTCACGTCCACGCCGTCCTCGCCTGTCACCCGGAACAGGAACGTCTGATTCCAGTCACGGGTGTCTGCTCCTTCCTTGTAGATCGTAAGGCTTGTGGATGCGGGCAGATAGAGTACCCGAATGACCTGCTCGTTCGCGCTTGTGACGGTGTAAGGCGTCGTGCCCTGCTGAACGCCGGCTCGGTATCCGTCGGGATGATGCATGTTCAGCCATTCGACGGACAGGGTGACGGAATCGCCTTCCCGGAGAAGTTCGCCGTTGTGCTCCGGTGAAAGGGTTGTCTGATAGTTCTCTGATTCCAGCTTGTTGTCGGCGTCAAGGGTATCCTTGTAGTATTCCACTGTGATTTTGGGGTATACCGTCAGCGTACCGTTGCGGGTGGTATACTTATATTCCGTGGTGTTATCGCTGCGTATCTGTACATTGCTGACCGCATTCACCGCTGTCCCCACATTCGTTTGCGAACCTGCGATGTCCGCGGTGATTGTCAGTTCCTCGCCGGCAATGGTGTATTTTCCGTCGATGAGAGGAACGACTTGGCCCTGATAGGTAACGGTGAAGCCGGGGGCGGTCAGCTCGCTGCCGTCATAGACCTTTTCGGCGTCCTCTGCGGTAATGGTGATAGTATTGCTTAATTTCCGCGTCCATCGGCCGTACAGAATAACGTCGCTTGTGACTGTCAGCGTTTTTCCGGCCGGTCTTGTTAATTCCTCGTTCAGATACCAGCCGGAGAAAGTGTAGGTGTAAGCGCCTTCGTATACAACGGTTTGGTTTGTGTAGTTTGAATCGACGCTGTAAACCGTATTTTCCGCAAGATCGGAAGCGCCTGACGGCAGCGTGGCTGAGGCTGGCGCGTTCAGCCAGTCATATTCTACCGAAAAGAGCGCCTTCCTGCGGATATAGACGCGGACGGTGCAGGCTCTCCCTGCTTCTACGGCGGGCACGTCTGTGATTTGTCCGTTATAGACTTTGTCGTCATAACGGGAAGAATTGTAATCGACTTCGGACCGCACGACTTCATATGCGGGGTCGTGGAGTGATGTAATTACCTGTATGCCGTTTGAAAATCCATGGGAATTGCTGGCAAGCCGCTCAGCGTCGCTGAAATCATTACCGATAACTTCATACAATTCGAAGCGAATGGTATAAAGATCAGAACCCCAGTCGCCCCAGTCGGAGGTATTGATGGAGGCTTTATCGTCCTTTACATATTGAATCATATAATAAAAGATAAGCTGATGCCCGGTTGTCGGATAAGCTCCGTGGCCTGTATATGCTGTCCAGCGCAGCAGCTTCCAGTCGCCGGTATCGGCAACGCGGAAATAGTAATGACCGTTTTCATATTTCAGCGCGTCGACGTCGTAGGCTTTGCCTTCGTAGGTCATGCACTCATTGTCGCTTCCGGCGTCTGTTCCGCTTGAACCGTTATAATTGTCAAACATCTGGCCGCCGCCGGTCTGCGCGCGGTCGATGACGCGCGCTTTCCAGAAGATATACGTCTGATTGTTCGCTGTAAAATCATTTCGTGCCAGCGTGGAGACGAATGCCCCGTTCTCCAATTGCGTGGAAGTGATCGGGTCCGTTCCATGCAGCACCGTTGTCGTGGCGTGGTCTGCGATAATTTCCGAAGGCGCAGTAAAACCGGGTTCCTTTACCGTGATGCTGTAAACGGCGGAGGTGGTGGCGACGGCTGCCGTACCGGCTGCTGATGCGGTGAATATGATTTTCCCGCCGTCCAGTCTGACACTTACGCCGGAACCGTTGATTTCATACGCCGTAGAGCTGTCTGCAAAGCTTGCCGTTTCGCCGACATACATTTCCAGCGTCACCTTCTTTGCGGTGACAAGGATGGTATACCTTGTATTGCCGACGGTGACCGAGGTCTCGCCTATCGACTTGCCGGTAAAAGTGATTTCGGTAAAAGCCGGCTGCGGATCAGTATGTTCGGTCTGATTGTAAAGAGTTATATCTACGTTCGTATTTCCTGGTGAATTAGTGCTTTGAGTTGATATGGTTTCATAGTCGCTACTGTTAAAGTAAGCGTAAGTGTAAGTGTAAGTGGTCCAAAACACACCGTAACGTTTTACATAGACAGGGTAGTAATCATTATCCACTTTGTAATAATAGTCTGTTTCAATCCAATTGCTGCTGTTCTGGTTCAGAAGTTCAGAGCATGTGACATTGTTTGCTTCTGAATAGATCGTAGTGCCTTCGATTGCATCCTGACCTTCAACAGTGACGTCCGCAATGCCCGTATCCAAACCGTCTCCGGTATAGGTGCCTTTATAATTGCCGCTTGAATCAGTGAGCGTGAGGCTTTCGCCTACCGTAAGGGCGATCGTTTCCTCCACGTGTGCATTCGGGTCGGCCTCCGCCAGAACGACGACAGAGAAATGGGGGACGGAGGCGGTATAAATGCCGTCGGCATACGCGCCGGGGATGCGGGAATAGCTGCCATCGGACTCCTGCACATACGCGCGGAGGTGTTGCGGCGCGGCGTTCCACGCGTCGGGAACGGGGATGGCGACTTTCGCTGCGCCCGTATACGCGCCGGACGCGTCGGTAAGGGTGATGTCATAGGCGATGCTGTGCCGTATGCCCGTCATCTCGGGCGGGGCTACGGGCTGCACCGTCAGTGACTGCAGGTTCGCCGCGATGACGGAGACACCTGTCATATCATCCGTAAGGGTAATCTCGCTGTCGGTTTCGGGGGCGGTGAAGTAGTCCGCGTTGTTTTCGGCAAGGCCGGCCAGCAGACCGCCGATATTGCTGCACTCGGCGTCGGTATATGAAACGCTCGGGTCGTCGCACCAGACGCAGAGCATACAGCCGACGGGCGCTACGTCGCTGCTGTCGTTGCCCGGAACAGCAGTGCAGGTGGTGTTTCGGACGCCGCTCTGCGCGCTGTTCAGCGAATATCCGCCGGATGAACGTCCGAGGACGTAGTACCAGGCGTCGTTGGTGTTGATGATCTTGTGTCCTTTTCCGGCAAGCAGGCTTGCCGGAGCTACGCTGTAGCCGCTCCAGCCAGAGGTCCAGAAGCAGACTTCAATGTCGGGATCAAACGTACCGTAGGAGGCTTGGCTGTTGTAATAAATACCGTCGTTGAAGGCCATCGGCGTCATTCCGGCTTCCTTGACAATGGCCGCCGCGCTGTTCACATACTCGATGTAGTCGTCATACAAACCGGCGGACTGAATCGCGCTAAAGCCGGAGGAAGAAATATCGTTCGCGTACTCGTCGGCGCCGAGGTTGAAATGGGTGCAGCCTTTTCCTGCAAAGTATCGGATGTACTTCTCCAGCACCGCGAGCGTAAACGCAGTGGCGGTTTCGTTCGTCACGTCGATGGTGCGCTCGGAAGTGGAGTAGGACAGCTTTTCTCCGATTAGAGATTCACCGGCATCCATCAGCGCGTTCATATGGCCCGGCGTATTGAGCAGAGGGATGATCCCGACGTCTTTTTCGGCTGCGAAGGCAAGGATTTCGTCCATCTCGCTTTCGGTCAGCGCGTTGCCGTTCGGGTCGTCGTAGTAGTTTGTGTTCCCCTGCCGCACGGCGTCTGCCACGGCGTCACTTTCATACGCATACCCGCTGACCGAGACGGACATATCGTCGGGCAGGAAGCGCAGGCCGTCGTTGCCGACCGCCAGTTCGACATGCGTATAAGAGTTATCGGCCGCCATATCGATGACGCCTTTGATTTCATCCGCAGAAAAATACTTTCTGCCGCAGTCAAGATGAACAATGCGCATAAACGCACTGTCGCTGCCGGCGGAGACAGGGAATCCCGTTACGGGCAGACAGCCGAACAGCATTACCACGGACAGAAGTACTGCTAAGGTTTGTTTCATTGTCCCTTACCTCCTTATTCCTGCGGCCAGCCGGCGGCCTCAAACACGGTCTGCCCGTTGTTTGCCTTCTGTGTGGCCTGCGCGCCGACGTTGATGATGGCCTTGCTGTGCTGGTACAGGTTGCTCATCGCCGCCGAAAACGTCACCTTCGTGAACAGCGGCTCGGTGGTTTCATCCGGCTCCAGAGCGGTGTTGTAATAATAGTACCCGTCCTTTTCCGTCCAGGCGTCAGTGTTCAGATCATAGGAAATCAGTGACGTGTCCGCTTCGCCCTCGACTCCCCCGGCCAGACGGATGGATTCGTCGAGCGAAATGCGAATCCACGCGGTCTGTCCGCCGGTGTTCCTGACCTGAACGATCTTTGAAACGTCTGTTCCGGGAAGGACGTCTACTGCCTCCGTGAACGGCACGAGTCCGCTGCCGTCCTCGGAAACGGCCCATTCCTCGAGGTCGATTTTCACGTCTCCGGCTGTGATGACGTTGGTCGCCGTATCCTCATACGAGAAGTAAGCGGCGGTTCCGTATGCGACTATGGACAGGCATATGACGATGAACGCACATACAAACAGCTTCTTTTTCATATTCATAGACGGTTTCCTTTCGCAAAAATGATGCTGCTCTGATCCAAGCAGGGCATATACGGGCGTCTCAAAGCGTGCCTGAGGCGCCCGTATATACCCTGCTCCCCATAAAGGGAAGCAGAGTATAGGGAAAGAAGTAATGCGATAAATGAGAAGCAATCCATTTCATAAAAGGCAAAAGCGGCAGGGACGGGGTATGCCCGGCGGCGCCGGACGGCCGCTGCCGTTTTGCCCGGGAGGATATGGTTTACCGATTCCACGGCGCCACATAGCCGTCGGAGCCGGGGGTGCCGAAGGCGGTGTTGAGCGCATCATAGGCGTCGGTAAAGGTCGCGGTCTGTGCGGCTTCGGCAAAGACCTTGATCTTGATATTGCCGTTGGCGTCGGCGAATCTGTCGGGCGTGATGATGTTGCCCTTGGTGTCGGTGTATTCGTAGCATTCCTTTTCCGCGTTCCATACGCACTCGACCGATTTGTCGACATACACCTTATCCAGCGCAGTCGTGGCGGTCTGCTCACCGGCGGCGAGCGCAGTGCGGTAGGTGACGACGTAAACGCCGTAGTCGATGCCGTCTATCGTGGCGGTGTAATAGTTCCAGTTGCCCTCACCGTTCCCGCGGTAGCCGACGTCCTCGTTCATCTCGGGCGTCCAGCTCCACTGGCCGGGCTGAACGGAGTCCTCGGTGAAGTTGAAGTGCAGGAAGTTGTTGCTGGCGTTGAAGGAGGGGTCTCCGTCGTCCAGCGCGGCGGGGATGGCAATGTGTACCCGGACATATGCGTCGGTGGTGCCGGTATTGGTGACCCAAACGTCCTTGTTGATGTCCAGGCCGGGAAGAAGCTCGGCGTTTTCGGGGTCGAAGTCTTCGTTGATTTCAACCTGAATGCCCTTCATGGTGAACACGTTATCGGCGGAATCCTCGGCGGTGAAATACGCCAGAGTTGCGCCGGCAACCGCCGTGACCGCAAGGCAGGCGACCAGGCAGAGCACGATGATTTTTTTCTTCATGATTGACTTTCCTTTTCTTCGTATTTCGGTTCAACGGTTTCCCGCTTTAATTGGCAGGGGTCTCTAAGTAGGGATAGGGAAGCTGTGCGGCGTCAAACGCTTCCGCGGCGGTATCAAAGCCGGCGGCCTGCACGGCCTGCGTGTAGCAGTAGATGTGGACTTTGCCGTCGTCCTCAATGAAATTATCTATCTTGTTTCCGTATGGGTCGATATAATCGGTGCCGTCAAAGTTCACGGCCTTGTCCAGATAGAGGCCGCTGATGATCGGGGCGGTCTCGGCGCCGGCCGCCAGCGCTTCCGTATAGTTGAAGAGCACAAGGGCGTATTTGACGCCGCCTTCTACAAATTCGCCGACGGTTTGGGCGCTTTCCCAATCCCACTTCAGGAAGTCCCGGTTCCAGTTCTCCTGTCCGCCGTCATTGTATAATCCGTTGCCCGTAAGATCGACGCGGTTGCCGTAGTTCCAGTGCAGCGCATTGAAGGTCGGGTTGCCGTCCTCGCCCGTCTGCGTGGCCGCGGGAACCGCAACGAAGGTGCGGATGTAAGCGGGCTGTTCGCCGGTGTTTTTCACGGTGACGATCTTGTCCACATAGTTCGCGGCGACCGGCATGCCCCATTCGTCCTTCTCGCCCTGCGCGGAGCCGACGATGGGCATAAGCAACTTGTCGTCCGTAAAGGCTTCAAGCGCCGTGCCGTCTGCATTGCGCTGCTGCTCGTTCTGCTGGATTTGGATATTGCCGATGGTGAACACATTGTCGGCTTCGTCCGTATCGGTCAGATACGCAAGCGACGCGCCGGCGATGGCCGCAATCGCGATGACCGCGACGAGGCCGATGCTCAGGAGCTTCTTTTTCATGCTTTACAACCTCTTTCTTTCATAATATTTGTATTTTTGGCTTCGGGTCTTTTGTCCTTTGCGTTATGCGCCCGGGTTCTGAGACGGGTCGGCAGGCTGCGGATTCGCAATCTCCCAGGCCTGCTCAGCGGTTTCGATGTTGTCCCTCTGCACCGCGTAGGCGGTGAAGGTGAGGGTGGGGTACGTGGCCTCGGTCAGCGCGGTCAGCGCTTCCTTGGTGACCGTGTCCGATACCTGTACCTGATTGTTTGCAAGGACATCGAATTTCGTGTCTTCCGTTACGGCGTTTACTTCACGGTAATACACGCCGTTCACGCCGGCCAACTGAGTCCAGTCGCTTGCAATCGTATATGTCATAAAGTCTTTGAAATTTGCCGATTCCTCGACCTTGACGAACAGCCAGCAGGCCTCGCTGCCGCTCTCGACGGTTACGGACGGGTCCTTGGAGATGCTGTTCCCGGGAACCATTTTATATACCTCTGTCGTCTCGGCAAGAGTGATGTTGATATCGCCGTAGGTAAAGGTATTCGTGACGGGCTCGGTCGTATCGGTCAGCCAGGCCAGAGTGCCGCCGATTGTAAAGCTGAGCACGAGAACGAACATCAGGATTGCTGTGACCGTATTCCTTGTGCGCATCGGATCATCTCCTTTCCTGTGATTTGTGTGCCGGCATCGCGTTTAAGTGCGGCTCACTGCGAAACGTTCGATGCGGTGCTGCTGTTGTCGCTGCTGCTGTCGTCCGGTCCGGCAGCTGCCCAGGCGGCGGCCGCAGTTTCGAAGCCGTCTGCCTGAACCGCATAGGCGGTTACGTTGATTTTGGCGCCCTCGTAAGCGGCAACGTCGGCGTTATCGGCGATTTTGAAGCTTTCAAAGACCTTGATGTCGGCTCCGGCGGTTACGGTCGTCCGGTAAGCATAGATGTTACCCGTTCCGTCGAGAAGAGACCAGCCTTTTGCTGCCATCTGCGCGGCGATGGTCGTGTTTCCCGTCGCTTCCGCATTCCCCAGACCGTTCTCAACCTTGACGAACAGCCAGCAGTTCTCGCTGTCCGCAGCCACATGGACGGTCGGGTCCTTGGTATAGGTGCGGCCCGGGATGAGCTTGTACGTGTTGGCCTTTACGCGTGCTGCGGGGTCCGTCGGGACGCCGTAGTCGTTGACCTGCGCTTCGTCCAGCGTGATTTCGACCTTACCGACGGTGAAGGTGTTGTTGACCGAGTCCTGCGAGGTGAGATATGCCATCGTCGCGAAAACGGTGGTAACGACGAGCAGCACCGCGCAGAGACTTAAAGTCAGTGCTTTCGTTTTTGTCCGCATGACAAAAACCTCCTTATTGAATATGAAATGTATTTGGGAGCCTTTCGGCGTTACCCCTGCTTCGTGTCCCCGTCTTCGGCGGGGAGAGTTCCGCTTTTCCTTTTGCGTTTTTTGAACAGATCGGGCAGAAAAACGGCGATGAGCAAAACGGCGCCGGCCGCGAGGGCGATATACATACCGGGCGGATGCTGGATATAATGCGCGGCATATCCGAGGTACGGCAGCTTGAATACCGGCGTGCCGATCAGGTTCTCGAAATAGACGGGCGCGCCGTCCTCGGCTTCGTTTGCATCGCCTTTGGTATAAAAGTGCCGGTTTTCCGCATCGATGCGCACGACACGGTGGGTTGCCGGCGTTTCGTTCGGCAGCACATAGGTGATGACGTCGCCGACTTCGACCTCGGACGGATCGATTTCCTTCACATAAATCAATGCGCCGACCGGATATTCCGGCTCCATCGAGCCGGACAGAATCGAATAAACCCGTATGCCGAACAGCCGCACGCCGAGCAGTACAACGGCAAACAGCACGACCAGAACGACAAGTGCGGTGCTGATGATGTTCCAGACATGTTTTGCCGCTTTTGGCATGTGCATTTTCCTTTTTCCTCCATAAGCTCGGGCAGAGCATCGGCCGTATGAAAATGAATTGTAGCAATCATTACGGCATATACTAAATACCAACTGCAGCGGAACGACAGTATAAGCGGGAAAGCGGCATTGCCGGAGCCTTCTTTTGCGTCTCCGAGGCGCATTTTCAATTGCGGAAGTCCTGTCTTTGCCCGCCGTATTTCGCAGAGTTCAGCACTCTGCAGGAATTTATATAAAGAACAATTTCGCAGAGTTCAGCACTCTGTCAATTCAGAGGGAAAAACGCCCGAAAAACAAGGGGGCTTTGCTCATCGGTGACGGGATTTCTGACGGCGATACTTTAGTATCCGATAGCGGCGAGCTTGTTCATATTGCTGCGTTTGAGTTCGAATGAAGAATGCACATAACGCTCCAGCGTGATGCGGGGGCTGGAGTGTCCGAGGATTTCACTCAAAGATTTGATCTCAAAATCGACTTCCACACAGCGGGTCGCAAAAGTATGCCGCAGCGTGTGGAAGCGGACGCCGGCAAGACTGCAGGCCGCCGTATACTTTTTCAGATGCTGCTGCATCACGCGGGGCTCGATATAGCTGCCGGTTTCTCCTGTCAGGACGAAAGCGTCGGGGTTGCCGCACCACACACGATTGCAGAGCTTTACGGTATAATCGGTCAGCGGAATGATTCTTGTCGAGGAGTCGCTTTTCGGCTCGCTGATCACGACCTTTGTTTTTCCGGCTGCTTCCCCGTCAAAATTTCGAAGGCGCTGCATCGTCGCGTTGACTTTGATCGTCTGCTCCGTGAGCGAAACATTTTCCCAGCGCAGGGCGCAGATTTCACCGATCCGCATGCCGGTGAGCAGGGCCAGCAGCGTTCCGAATTTGCAGGCATCCATATCCTCCAGCAGATACTGGACAAAACGAACCTGTTCCTCTCTTGTCAGTACGCGCATTTCCTGTTTGGGAACCTTGGGGTATACAATTTCGACCATCGGCAGCGGCTCCGAAAAGCATTTGCAGGTGTATCGGACGATTGCATGCAGCATGGTCAGGATGTCTTTTACCGTTTTGGGAGCAAGCGACTGTTCATACAAAAGGGCATGTCCGAATTGTTCAATGACGGCCGAAGAAAGCGACTGTACCAGATAACCGCCGAGCCTGGGCTTGACATGCTTGTCGAGCATCCCGCGATATTTTACATAAGTGGATTCTTTGATGCGGCTGCGGTTGAGCTGCAGCCATTCGTCGCAGTAGAATGCAAAACGGCGTTTGTGCGGAGCCGGCGGTACGGGTCTGCAGGCGAGTATATCGGCCTTGGCCTGCATTACCTTTTGTTTGGCCTCACGATAGGTTTTGCCGTAGCAGTAACCGTATTTCGGTGTGCCGTCCGGACGATATTCCCTGACATACCGGGCCTCCCAACGTTTGTCTTTGCGCTTGTAAATGTTTTCGCCTTTTCTTGGCATTTCGATTTCCTCCTATATATTATTTGACATTTGTGTATCGCGGGGATAATTGTTCTATGGTAAAATACAAAGGGACGGAAATTCTGACGGCTATTGTTGAAAAAAACAGGTCTGAAATTTGTATCGTCGGACGGCAGGACTCTCTTTTGGGGAAGAAAAATATAAATTATTTTAATTTTTTCTCTAAAAGGTATTGCTTTTTCGTAATTTTTGTGATATTTTATTTATATAAGTGATCGCAGAGTGCTGAACTCTGCGAAA
>CAJFRY010000016.1 GCA_904419545.1 Candidatus Woodwardiibium gallinarum | reverse complement strand
TTAACTGGTATTTTCCCATTTTTCTTCAACTCCTTGACTCTTTTATTATACATCAAGGTGTCCTATATTTTAATGTCTACTTTTTAGGTATCATATCATCTTCGAATCTGATGCTTTCGATGCTGGCGTTGCAGAATGCCTTGTCCTCAATGCTGCGCACGCTGGCTGGTATCGTGACCTCGTACCTTTCCACTGTACTTTCATCGAATGAGAAGGAGATACACTTCACGCCGTCCGGGATTGCCATTTCGACCACTTCACCTGCGGTGTTCGCGCCTGCCTTCGCCGCCGGACTGTTGTAGTCGATGAGCACGCCTTCGCCGACGATGACGAACTCGTCGGTCTGCGCTTCCAGCCACGGCGTGCCGCTGAACGCGCTTTTGCCAATATACTGTACGCTGTCCGGAATCGTGATTGTCTGTAAAGCTGAATTACAGAAAGCATACTCGGAAATTTGAATTAGTCCGTCGGGCAGTATGACGCTTTTGACCAACGCTTGGCGGAATTCGTTGAACAGGAAGCTCGCAACGGCAGTTACGGGATATCCGTCCAGCTCAGCAGGGATGACCACTTCCTCGTCCAAACCAAGGTAATCCGTGATTGTAACTTCGCCGCTTTCGGGATGGAGCAGATAGGCGAATTCGCCGTTTTCATACGGATAGCCGGGCTTTTCCTTATGAAAAGGCCATGGCTCCTCTGCCGGTGTACATGCGGACAAAGGTGCGGCGCATACCAGCATGCATAAGGCCGTGAGCAAAAGCAAAATGCGTTGTTTCATCCATATTTTCCTCCTGTCAAATGATTTGATTTTACCGTCGGGTGCTGGGCTTTAGTCGATCACGCGGTATGTAAAACCGTGCTCACGCGCCCAATCCAGCGCATAGGAGCCTGCGGGTACGTACAGCAGCGCGTTTTTCGCCCAGCGCAGGGAAGTCTGCCGCTCGATGCAGGTCAGTCCGCGTCCGAACGTCACCTTTTCCAGCTTGCTGCAATGGATCAAAAGTTCGGCCGCAATGGTTCGGACGCCGTCTCCGAAGGTCAGCTCCCGCAGCTCCGAACAATTCTGGAGCGCGTGTTCGTTGATCTCCGTCACGCTGTCGGGGAAAACCAGCGATGTGATCGGCGTCACCGTCGGGTCGTTGTACTGGTAGAATGACGCCGCGATGCGCTCTATGCCGTCGGGGACGACGACCTCGGCCGTGTCGCCGTCGTATCCGATGAGGACGTTATGGAACACGGCGAACGCGCCGTTCTCCTCGTGCAGTCTGCGGACAAGCGCCGTGTTCCCGAAAGCATATATGCCGATGCTGCGGAAGTCCTCGGGCAGGATTACCTCCGAAAGCGACGTGCAGTTATGGAAAGCACCTTGCTGGATCTCCCGGATGCCTTCGGGGAGGACAATTCGCTCAAGCGCGCTGCAATCACGAAAGGTAAAAATCCCTACGACCTCCAGCGAAGCGGGCAGATTTACCTCCCGCAGCGCGCTGCAGCCGTTAAAGGCGACCTGCATTTCCCTGACCCCATTCGGAATGTCAATCGTTTCCAGCCGTTCACAGCCATCAAATACGTCGTATAAAGTGGTTATCCCTTCGGGCAGCTTGGCGGCCTCCAGTTGCTCGCACCCGCTGAACGCAGCGCTTCCGATGCTGTATACGCTGTCCGGCAGGAAGACGCTTTTGAGCGTTTTGCAGTCGGAGAACGTACCGTTGCCAATGCTTTTCAGTCCGGCGGGGAATCGGAATTCTACCAGCGTTGTGCAGTTGGAAAACGCTTCGTCTCCGATGCGCGTCACGCTGTCGGGCAGCACGATTTCCCGCAGCGCTTTGCAGTCGGCAAACGCGCTGTCGCCGACCTCGGTCAGCGCGCTGTCCGCGCCGAAGCGGACGCTTTGCAGCGCCGAGGCGGCGAACGCATTTTCGCCGATGCGCAGCAGACTGTCCGGCAGTGTCACATGCTCGACCGGTTGGTCTCGAAACGCGTCTGTAATGAACTTCACGCCCTCGGGCACGACGACGTCCTTGTCATTGCCGTTGTAGTCAATGAGCACGCCGTCGCCCAGAATGACGAACTCGTCCGTGAGCCCGTCCCGGTAAGCGGTTCCGTCGAACGCGCCGGGGCCGACGCAGGCCACGGTCGGCGGCAGGGTGATTTTTTGCAGGCTGCGACAGTACGCGAACGCTTCCACACCGATGCATTCCGTGCGGTTGCCGAGGAACGCAGCCTTCAGCGTATTGTTGAGCGCAAACGCTTCGTCGCCGATGTGCGTCACGCTGTTCGGCAGCGTAATATGGTCGGTTTCGAGCGAACAATAGAACGCACGGTCCCCGATCTCCTGCAGGCCGTCGCTGATGGTCAGCTTCTCAATGCGCACATTGGAAAACGCGTCCTCGCCGATGGCACGGACACTGCCCGGGATCGTGACCGTATGCCTCCTATACATCTGTATCGGTGTTTGGGAGAGCCGGAACGCAATGAACCGCACGCCGTCCGGGATGTCCAGATTGTTGGTCTCGTTCAGCGGATTGTCGTCTGCGGTGTTGTAATCGATGAGCACGCCGTCGCCGACGATGACGAATTCGTCGGTCTGCGCTTCCAGCCATGGCGTTCCGAAGAAGGCGTCAACCCCAATGCGCTGCACGCTGTCGGGAATCGTGACCGCTTCCAGCCTGGTTTGCGCAAAGGCTTCGGCGCCGATCTCGACGAGTCCGTCGGGCAGCACGACGCGCTTGAATGTGCCTTTGGTGTAGATGTTGTTGAGACTGCGCACCTCCGTGACGGGATGCCCGTCCAGCTCGGCGGGGACGACCACCTCTTCGGCCGTGCCGAGGTAGTTCGTGATCGCAGCCTCGCCACGCTCGGGTGAAAAAGCATATTGATATTCGCCGCTGCGGCGGAGCTGCTCCGGGAACGTCTCGCGGATTACCCACGGCTCCTCTGCCGGCGTGCAGGCGAAAAGCGGTGAAGCGCACAGCAGTGTGCAGAGAAAAGCGAACAGGACCGAAGCGTGTTTTTTCGTCATGATAAACCTCTCCCTTTTTACATATGGTCTGCTGTATTGCCTGACTGACGGAAGGGTACATATATCCTTCTTTATCATAACGGATAGGAGGAGATTTGTCAATGGCGCTTTTTGTTCGAAGCCTTTCGCAGGGTATATTTGTGCATGCTGCCAAAATTGTAAAATAAAAACAGGAACGAATGATTTCGCTCCTGTTTTTGACGGGGTTATTTTTTAAACTTGTCGAAGAAGGACTGTTTTTCCTTGTGATTCTTCGGCTCGCAGGCGTTTGCGAATGCGCTCAGCAAATCTTTTTGCTTTTTTGTCAGATTCTTCGGCACCTCGATGTTGACCTTTACGCGCAGATCGCCGCGTGACCTGCCGTTCACGCTCGTCACGCCTTTGCCCTTGAGCACAAAAATCGAACCGTTCTGCGTGCCCTCGGGTATGGTGAATTCCGAACTGCCCTCAAGCGTGGGAACCGTGACCTTGGCGCCGAGCGCCGCTTCTACGAAGGTGATGGGCATCTCGCAGTAAAGGTTGTTGCCCTGCCGCTCAAAGATCGGATGCGGCCGTACTGAGACCAGAAGAATCAGGTCGCCGTTCGGACCGTTGTTTTCGCCTACGCTGCCCTGACCGGTCAGTGAAATACGCTGCCCGTCGTCAATGCCTGCGGGGATGGACACCTCCAGCGTTTTTTTTCTGCGTACGTACCCGTTTCCGCGGCAGTCGGGGCAGGGTTCTTTGACGATCTTGCCCTTGCCGCCGCAGGCGTCACAGGTTCGGACCGACTGCATCACGCCGAAGGGCGTGCGCTGGTTGACGCGCACCTGTCCGCTGCCGCCGCAGGCGGAACAGGTCTCGGGCTTGGTGCCCTTCTTTGCGCCGCTGCCGCCGCAGGACGCGCAGCTCTCCACGCGCTCGTAAGAGACTTCCTTCTTGCAGCCGAACGCCGCCTCCTCGAAGCTGATAAAGATCCGCGCGCCGATATCGTCGCCCCGCGTCGGCGCGTTGGAGGCCCGGCTCGACCGTCCGGAGGAAAAACCGCCGCCGAAAAAGCTGCCGAAGATGTCGTTGAGATCAAAATCCATACCGCCGCCGAAGCCCGAGAAGCCGCCGCCTGCGCCCATATTGGGATCGATGCCCGCATGGCCGTACTGATCATACTGCGCCCGCTTCTCCTTGTCCGACAGGACAGAATACGCCTCGTTGATTTCCTTGAATTTCGCCTCGGCGCTTTTATCATCCTTATTTGCGTCGGGATGGTATTTTTTTGCAAGCGTTCTGTACGCTTTTTTGATCTCGTCTTCTGAGGCGCTCTTGGAAACGCCAAGCACCTCATAATAATCTCTTTTATCAGCCATATGTTTATCCCGTTTGGGGGGAACGCCTCCGGCTGTCCGGCGCGTTCCCCTCATCCTATCTTTCCGTATTTATTCGGCTTTTCCGGCATATGGAAAGCCGTTTAAGACCGGTAACAAACGGTATTATTTGTTGTCGTCGGTCTTGTCGGTGAACTCGGCGTTGTAAACGCCGTCCTCGCCCGTTGTACCGCCCTGCTGTGCTCCTGCGTCGCTCTGCTGGGCGTTCTGCTGCTGATACAGCTTCTCCGAAATCGGATAGAACGACTTCTGCAGCGCCTCCGTATCGGCTTTGATAGCGTCGGTATCGGTGCCCTTAACCGTTTCCTTCAGCTTTGCAATCGCATCCAGCACGGGCTGCTTCTCCGAATCCGACACCTTGTCTCCCAACTCGCCGAGCGCTTTTTCGCTCTGGAAGATGAGGCTTTCCGCTGCGTTCTTGGCTTCGACGGCTTCTCTGGCCTTTTTATCCTCCGAGGCGTGCATTTCGGCGTCGCGGACAGCCTTTTCGATGTCCTCCTTGCTCATATTGCTTGAGGACTGGATCGTAATATGCTGCTCCTTGCCGGTGCCCTTGTCCTTGGCCGTGACGTTGACGATACCGTTGGCGTCGATGTCGAATGTGACCTCGATCTGCGGCACGCCGCGCGGCGCCGGAGCGATTCCGTCCAGAATAAAGCGGCCGAGCGTGGTGTTATAGGCGGCCATATCGCGCTCGCCCTGCAGGACATGGATTTCCACCGAGGTCTGCCCGTCCGCAGCGGTCGAGTACACCTGGCTCTTCTGTACCGGGATGGTCGTGTTGCGGTCGATGATCTTGTTGAACACGCCGCCCAGCGTTTCAATGCCGAGGGACAGCGGGGTGACATCGAGCAGCAGCAGATCTTTGACCTCGCCGCCGAGCACACCGGCCTGCACGGCCGCGCCGATGGCTACGCACTCGTCGGGGTTGATGCCTTTGAACGGCTCCTTGCCGATGAAATTTTTCACCGCTTCCTGAACCGCCGGGATACGCGTCGAACCGCCGACCAGCAGGATCTTGTCGACCTGATTCGGCTTAAGACCTGCGTCGTTGAGCGCCTGGCGCAGCGGAACCATCGTTTTTTCCACCAGATCGGCTGTCAGTTCGTCAAACTTGGCGCGCGTAAGCGTTACGTCGAAGTGCTTCGGGCCGGTCGCATCGGCTGTGATATAGGGAAGGTTGATGTTCGTGCTCATCATACCGGACAGCTCGATTTTCGCCTTCTCCGCAGCTTCCTTCAGACGCTGCATCGCCGTTTTGTCGTTCCGCAGGTCGATGCCGTTTTCCTTCTTGAAGGTATCGACCATCCAGTTCATAATCTTCTCGTCGAAGTCGTCGCCGCCGAGACGGTTGTTGCCTGCTGTTGCCAGTACCTCAAATACGCCGTCTGAAATTTCCAGCAGAGAGACGTCGAACGTGCCGCCGCCGAGGTCGAAGATCAGAATCTTCTGATCCAGTTCCTTATCCAGACCGTAGGCCAGCGCAGCCGCCGTCGGCTCGTTGATGATGCGCAGCACTTCAAGGCCGGCGATTTTGCCCGCATCCTTGGTCGCCTGCCGCTGTGCGTCGGAGAAGTAGGCGGGGACGGTGATGACTGCCTGGGTTACTTTCGTGCCGAGATAATTTTCCGCGTCGGTTTTGAGCTTTTGCAGGATCATCGCCGAAATTTCCTGCGGCGTGTAGTTCTTGCCGTCAATGGAAATTTTCCTGTCTGTGCCCATATCACGCTTGATGGAGATGACCGTCCGGTCCGGATTGGTGATGGCCTGCCGCTTGGCGACCTGACCGACCATCCGCTCGCCGGTCTTGGAGAACGCTACCACGCTCGGTGTGGTTCTGCTGCCCTCCGCATTGGGAATGACGACGGGTTCGCCGCCTTCGTACAGCGCGACGCAAGAGTTGGTCGTGCCAAGGTCTATACCGATGATTTTGGACATAAAACATTCCTCCGTTTGGTTGAAATTCTTTTTCTTAATTTATTTGTTTCTGATAAAGCGGTTTCAAACCGTTTTATCAACCGCAGCAAATGCCGCGGCTTGCAAATCCTTTTTGGATTTGCAGGAAACAGATACTGTTCGGCTTATTTCCCCGGTGATGCCGGGGCGTCATTCGTAAAAGCGAACGACAAGAAAACGATTGTATGCACAATGGTTCGGCTCTGTATCAGTTGACTACCTTGACCATCGCATGACGGATCACCTTGTCACCCAGCCGGTAGCCGCGCTGGAAGGTCTGTACAACGGTGCTTTCGGGCTGCGATTCGTCATCCTCGTGCATAATTGCGTTGTGCAGCGTCGGATCAAAAGGCTTGCCGTCGGATTCGATTTCGGTGATGCCCAGCCGCCCGAAAATATCGGTAAGCTGTTTCCGCAGCGCGTCAATGCCCTTATCTTCCGGCGCAAGCTCTGCCGCGCGGTCGAGTGCGTCCGCCATTGGCAGGAACAGCTCCGCCGCTCCCGCGTAAGCATCGGCGTAGATGGCTGCTTTTTCCGCCGCCGTTCGCTTGCGGTAGTTCTCATATTCCGCCGTGATGCGCACATAGCTGTCATTGCGTGTGCTCAGCTCGGCTTTGGTGTCTTCGAGCGTTTTACCGAGCGCCGCGTATTCGTTTTTCAGCGCTTCAAGCGCGTCCCTCAGCTCCTTTTCCGATTCCTTGACCGTTTCGGCCGGTGTCTCGTTATTCTCGTTTTTTTCTTTCGCCATACGCTATGCACCTGTCTTTCTATGTTTCTGTTTTCGGCTTGCCGTGTCCGTCCAGCTCCTCGGAAAGCCCTGTTGCGAAGTAGTCCAGACTGGCAAGCACCTTTTTGTAATCCATCCGCTTGGGTCCGATAACGCCGATAGCGCCCACCGTTTTGCCGTCTACAGTCACCGGCCGCACAACGAAGCTCGAGTCGGGCAGCGGCGAATCCGCATCGTCTCCGCCGATGAAAACATTCGCCTTCTCCGGATCGGCATCGGTCAGCATCGCGGTGAATTTTTCCCGTTCGCCCATCAGTTCCAAAACGTCCTTAGCCTTCGTAACGTTGTTGAACTCGGGATAGGAGAACAGTTTCGTCACGCCTTCCACATGCACCCGTTCCGTGTCGGTGGCGTTTGCCATTTCGTACAGAACCCGCAGGATCGGCGTGGATAAGTAGGCGTATTGCCCGAGCGCTTCCTCAAATTTCAGCACGACCGGCAGCGATATGTCGCTGACCGCCGTGCCGAGCAGGACGCCGTTGAGCGCCTTGCGCAGCGCCTCCAGCGCCTCCTGATCGATCAATGACTTCAGCCGAACGTTTCGGTTGCGGACCGTGCCGTTTGCACCGATCATAATCAATAGGAAGCTGTGGTCGTCAATGAGCACCGTTTCGTAGCGGTTGACGTCGCTTTCCGGCGGTTTGATGACCGCGAAGGTGGGGTAGTTGGTCACTTCCGAAATGACATGGCTGGCCTGCTCCATGATTTTGCCCAGTTCGTCCATCTTGTACGCTGTCAGCTCGTTGAGCAGCGAAAGCTCTTCCAGCGATAGACGGTAACGCTCCATCAGGGAATTGACATAGGTTCGATAGCCCAGCGCCGTCGGAACCCGTCCGGCCGAGGTGTGCGGCTGTTCAAGATAGCCCATCTCTTCCAGCTCGCTCATTTCGTTGCGGATCGTAGCACTCGAGAGCGGAATCTGCGAAACCGTTGTCAGGAATTTCGAGCCGACCGGCTCTCCCGACGCGATATACGCATCGACGACCGATTTGAGTATCTCTTTTTTGCGCTCGCTCAGCTCCATTCCGTTCGCCCTCTTTCCATTTGCCGGAAGCATTTTTTGCTCCGCAGCCCCCTTTTTAGCACTCTCGATATTCATCTGCTAACATTTCTTATTATACGCAGAAATTTCCATTTGTCAATGCTTCTTTATGATGAAAAATAAAAAACAAATGCGAATAAAATTGTTGAAAATTTCGTCGTTTCGAGGCTTGCTCTGCGCGAAAACAAGAAGAGGGTTGGCAGATATCGAATGCGTGTGCCAAACCCTTGACAAACGCCGTGCAATATGTATAATAATGTCTGTTAAACAAACCGCAAGAGGTTGATTCGTGCGGCATATCTGCGCCATTCTTTCCACGCCGAGCCGATTACGGAAAGCATTAAAAACAAAAACGTCTTACCCTCTTGCGGATCATTCGACAGTATCGCGCATATCCTGTCCGCTTGGCGGGGAAGGAAGCGCTTTTCTATCATTTTTTGCCGGCGGGCATTATTGGCCTTATACGGAGGTTTGCAAATTCGTGATATCCTATATTTCCACACGCATTGCCTGCTACAATGGGCTGATTGTGCAGGCGGCGATCAATAATCTGCTTCCATTGTTTTATGTGATTATCCAGCGCGATTTCAACGTCAGCGTCGAAAAGCTGGGAATGCTTACGGCTGTCAATTTTGTGACGCAGCTCCTTGTCGATTTGTTCGCAGCAGCATTCGTCGACCGCCTTGGCTGGCGGCGCAGCATATGCCTGTCTCATATCCTTGCTGTGGCCGGGTTTGCGGCGCTCTCATTCCTGCCCGGGATGATAGACCCATATATGGCGGTTGTTATATCGGTCATTGTCTATGCGTCTGGCAGTGCGATCATCGAGGTGATGGTCAGCCCGATTGTAGAGGCGCTTCCGTCAACGGACAAAGGGGGTCAGATGGCATTGCTGCACTCCTTTTACTGTTGGGGACAGCTTGCTGTCGTACTGTTGTCCACAGTCGCGCTGGCTGTTTTCGGAGAATGGCTGTGGAAATACCTTCCGCTGTTCTGGGCAATCGTTCCTATCGTGAATTTTTTCTTGTTTTTGAAAACACCGCTCGTTATCCCCGACCATGTGCAGGAGAAGAAGCGGCTCGGCAGTGAGCTGCGTGCTCTGTTTACCAACCCGATGTTCCTGCTGATGATGCTGATGATGCTCTGTGCGGGTGCATGCGAGCTGGCGATGGCCCAGTGGGCGTCTTATTTTGCTGAAGCGGCGCTTGGAACCTCCAAGCTGCTCGGCGATTTGCTCGGGCCCTGTATGTTTGCATTGTTTATGGGTGCGGGAAGGCTGACCTATTCGCTTGCCCAGCGGAAGCCTTCTCCTCCTCAGATCGTGGCAATGTGCGCCGGATTGTGTATCGTATGCTATGCGGTCGCCGGCCTGTCCGGCAACGCCTACGTCTCGCTGGCCGCCTGTGCACTGACCGGCCTATCCGTTTCGCTGATGTGGCCGTGTACATTCTCCTACGCGGCCTCGTGCCTTCCTGTCGGCGGCACGGCGATGTTTGCACTGCTGGCGACTTGCGGCGATATCGGCTGCGCGCTCGGTCCTGCTGTTATGGGATATATTGCCGACCTTTCCTCGTTCCGTACCGCGCTGACCTCGATGACTGTTTTTCCGATGCTCCTGCTGGCGGCTTCTGTTTTTGTGCAAACAAAGAGATGGCGGCGCAATTAACGCCGCCATCTTTGAGAAGGGCGGTGCTATAAGCACCTCCGTCTCTGAGAAAAGCGGCGCGATAAGCGCCGCCCTCTCCTGTGAGAAGCTGCGCATAATGCGCATCTTCCTCTTACAGGTCGTCCGCGTCCTGTACAGGCACATCGTCCGTTTCTCTCGGTACTCCCGTATAACTTCCGTTTGGGTCGGTATCGCTGAATAGCAAATCCTCGCCAAGCATCTCCGGTGAGATATCCAAAAACTGATTGCCCGAGATATCGATCGGCCGCTGGTTGTAAGGATAGAAAAACCTGCTGTTTTTCCGAATGTCCTTCGGAAAAGCTGTTTTCTTCTTCTTTTTTTCCATAGTAAGAAGCTGTCCCTTTCCGCCAAATTAAACCGTTGCAAAAGCTTTGTTTGGTTTCCTTGGACGCTTATAGTATCTGCAGAGCAGACGATTCTATGCGGCGAACCAATCGGAAAAGAAAGGAAATTTTTGAATGATTTATATCGGAATCGATTTCGGGGACGCCCGCGTCGGAATTGCAAAAAGCGATCCCGCGTGCATCCTCGCCGGTGCGGTCGGAACGCTGAAGGTCCGCGGCTTGGCGGACGCGGCCGAGCAGACGGCCGCTGAAATCAAACGCCTCGGCGGCGAAGCCGTGGTCGTTGGACTTCCGCGGAATATGGACGGCACGGAGGGCTTTCGTGCCGAACGGACGCGCCGCTTCGCTTCGCTTGTCGCGGAAAAGACCGGCGTCAAGGTCATGTTCACCGACGAACGACTGTCCACCGTCGAAGCGTATACGTATATGAACATCACCGGCGTTCCCGGTTCCAAGCGGAAGGGAAAGATCGACGCGCTCTCTGCACAGATCATTTTGCAGTCTTTTCTGGATTCCCAAAAAAACAGATAAACCGCCCGTTATTCCTGTTTGCCTGCCGAGCAAGCGGATACGGAGAGGGAAATTCCCCGCATATGGTTTGCGCGTTATGCGAACGATATGTATGCGTTTTGCCGGATATGAATGTTTTATATAATTTGTGCAAAAATGTTTCGCGCTTTTTCGAACGAAACTTTTTTTGGCTTGAAAATTTGAGAGGGGACTTTTTTTCAAAAGTCCCCTCTCGAAATATTTGCGCGGCCGACAGCTTTATCCTGCGCTTATTCGTAAAGAAAAAGCAGCTCCGCCGTTTTTCGCGTCGTCTCCAGACACGGCGCGCCGAACCGCTCGAACCATTCGGGCGGGATGGGCTCGGTATCCTTCGCTTCCGAAACGACCTCCTCCGGGCAGAGCATCGTGATGAGGTACCGCGTGTTCCCGCACACGGCCGCGAACTGCGTCCGTACCGGCTGGCCTTGCGGAAAATCCATAACCAGCGTATACGGACGATGAAAATTCTCCCCTTCATATTCGAGCGAACAGGGACCGAGGCTTGCGCCGATGTAGGGGAAAATAAACGCCAGCGCGTCCTGCTTCCGCGGAAAGGTCAGCGCGTCGATCCTCAGCCGGCCGCAGCGCAGCGTTTCATGGCACACGCCCTCCGGTACGGCCTTTTCGCATTCGTTCCGACCGAAACGGACGCCGCCGTCGGCGTTGGGCGCCAGCCTTTCCCGGCCGAAACGGACGACGTTGCCGGCGCTGGGCATAAACCGGCAGCCCGTGTGTGCCTCCAGCCTTTCCCGGAGCATGTCCTCCGCCTCTGTCTGAAAGCTGCGAATGACGTAGGCGCAGCGGCTCAAAACACTGAAAAAGCTTGTGAAAAAGCAGCCCTGGTCCGACGGAGCCGGCAGTATGGCGTCGATGACGGAAACCACCTCCTGCGGCCGGAAGGTTCCGTCCGAAAACCGCGCCCGCAGCCAGCCGTCGTAACCGGCAGCCGGCTGTTCCTTGACCAGATGGCGGAAGATGTACAGGGACAGCGGTACACATCCGTTGTATCGGTCCGCGTTCCTTTGGACGATCTGTTCCTCTGTCAGGATGCCGCAGCGGCACAGGATGTAATACTCCGCCGCCATCACGAACTCTTCCTCGTCGCCGGAGTGCATATCGGTCAGAAGCGCGTGGTGCGTCGCGCGCAGATACCGGTTGCTTTCCATAAACGTAAGATACTGCTCGACCAGCTCTGACGAAGCGAATCCATGCATCAGCTCATGGGCGATCAGCGACAGAAAGCCGCTTTGCAGATATTCCTCATCGTCTTCATGAACCGTGTCCAAAAACTGCCCTTCGCACAGCGAAAAGGCAACGGGATAGGACAGCAGCGAAATGCATACGGAGACGCTTTCCAAAGACGTTCCTTTCATGTCGGAGATCAAGCCGAGCATCCCGCTGATGTCTGTGTCTTTGAACGCGGTCCGCAGCCGCTCGATTTGTGCCTTCTCGGCCGGCCGGACCCGTTTGCGCCACAGCGATTCAAAATCCGCTTTTTTAAGCGCCGCGATGTACGTCCTGTATCGCGCCGCCCAGCCATCCTTCAGCATATCCAGCGTCGGCAGCATGTAGGAAGCGGTAAACGCGTCGCGGATGGAGCTGCGGACGGCCTTTTCCAGCGCACCCATATCCGCAAACAGCTTGTCCAGTTCGTCCAGCGTCGCATTGGAAGGGTCGGGCAGCGCTCTTGCGGCGATCCCGCACATTGTGGAAAAAGACAGCGCCCCGCCTTGGAAGACGTCTCCCGTTTTCTCCCGCAGCAGCGCAAGAAATTCCTGCTTTTCGGAATTGCCCCGATCCTTCTGCTCCGCAAGCTCGGCGCAGGCACATAGGGCGTCGAATATAACGGAGGAGTAAAAACGAATTTTCATATTTTACGGCTCCCTTTCATGCGTTTGTATTGGCTTTAGGGAAATTGTGTAAAAGCGCTGGAGTGCGAATATGCACTCCGGCGGCTTTTTTTTGTTTAGCTGCGGCGCTTTCTCAATACGAGCGCGCCTGCGACTGAAAGTCCGGCCACGATCAGCAGAGCGGCAAGTCCCGTGTCTCCTGTAGAAGGCGTTCCGCCCGAAGACGAGACGGGGGCTTCGGAAGAAGCCGCCGGTGCGTCGGAAGATACAGCCGGCTCTTCCGAAACGGCGGGCGCTTCGGAGGATTCGTCGGCCGTGCTGCCATCATCGATGACCAGTTCGTTGACCGTGTATTCCGCACCGCCGGTGGCGTACAGCGTCACTGCGGTGATGGTAATCTTCCCGTCTGCCGGCGTATAGTCCTTCAGTCCGATTCCGTCGGCCACCTTCAGCTCGGCCAGCGAAATTTCGCCCTCGTATGAGCCGTTCATAATATCGCCCGAGCCGGAATCGTAACCCACGCCCGTTTCGAAGTCCACGCTGTCGTCGGTGAACAGACGGTGCGGCACGATCACCTGTGTATCGCTGAGCGTAATGAGGATCGCCAGATTGCCGGCTGTGTTTACGTTTGAAATCTTGTAGCGCAGCGTGGCGTTCTCGACCTCAACGGTCACCGGTGTCTCCAGACTGTAGGCGATGTTCGGCCAGCCCGCGCCGTTATCTTTGACGGTAAGACCGTTTTCTCCGTAGCTCCAGCTTGCGCTCGAGCCTCCGGCTTCCGTCATCACCCAGTCCGCGTCGGCCGGAATCAGGTCGATCTCCGCCGCACAGACGGTTGCGCTCAATGCTGCCATCGCAACGAGGAGCGCCAGTAAAACTGCGGTTGTTTTCTTCATAGTCGCTTACCTCCGTTTAATCGTTCTGCATCCATGCAGAGCAGCCTGCCGTGGCTTTATGCGATTCTGTATCTGAAAAACAGTATAACATACGGAGTTCATAAAATCAATACTTTTGACTAAATTTTTTCAAATATCCAAAGTATACTCTTGTATTCCAGAGAAAGATGGATATCGATGCCGAAGCCCATCAGCTCGCGCCCGCTGAAAATGCGGCCGGAGAAGCGTTCTTTGTAATTTGCGTCGGGTTCCAGTCCACGCAGGGGGAGCCGCTGGTTCGGCCCGTACATCCGCACATGCGTGAGCACGAAGCCCGCCACGCAGACCCGCTTGTCCGATGAGACGACCGACCACGCCGCGCAGTCCTTATCATAGGGGGAGATCAGACGGTGGTAATCGCCCTCCGCCAATACGCCGCCCAGTTCCTTGAACAGCGCCGCGCTCTCACGGATGGCCTGCCGCTCCTCCTCCGAGATTGCCGTCGGGTCCAGCTCGTAGCCGAACGAGCCGGTCAGCGCTACCGTCAGCCGTGTCGCAAAGTCGGTTACGTGACCGGTTTGATGGTTGGGCGAGGCCGAAACATGCGCCGACATCGCCGAAAGGGGATAGACCAGAGATGTGCCGTACTGGATTTTCAGCCGCTCAATGGCGTCGCTGTTGTCGCTCGTCCAGGTCTGCGGCATATAGTACAGCATTCCCGCGTCAAAACGCCCGCCGCCGCCCGAGCAGGATTCAAACAGCACATCGGGGAACGCAGTGACCAGCCGCTCCAGCAGTGCGTACAGCCCGAGATAATAACGGTGAGGAATTTCGCACTGCCGCCGCGCGTCCAGCAGCGCACTGCCGACCTCGGCCATGTTGCGGTTGAAGTCCCATTTTACATAGGAAATCATCCCGGTTTTCAGAATGTCCGCGATCGAATCGTACAGGTAATCCTGCACGTCCTGCCGCGTCAGGTCCAGGATGAGCTGGTGACGTCCTTCGCTGCGCGGCCGGTCGGGGATATGCAGCGCCCAGTCTGGGTGTGCGCGGTAGAGGTCGCTGTCGGGCGAGACCATCTCCGGCTCGAACCAGATGCCGAGCTGCATTCCGTTTTTGTGTATGTTCTCATAGACCGCTTCGAGGCCGCCCGGCAGCTTCCGCCGGTCGACCACCCAGTCGCCCAGCGAGCAGTTGTCCGTGTCGCGCCTGCCGAACCAGCCGTCGTCGATGACCAGAAGCTCCACACCGAGGTCGGCCGAGCAGTCGGCAATCTTTTTGATGCGCGCTTCGTCAAAGCCGAAGTAGCAGGCTTCCCACATATTCAGCAGCACCGGCCGCCGCGCGTCGCGGAATTTCCCGCGGCATAGGTTGCGGCGGAACGCTTTGTGGAAGCGGTGGGACAGCCCACCCAGCCCGTCGTCCGAGAAGCAGAGAACCGCTTCCGGCGTAGTGAAGGACGCGCCCGGCTCCAGCATCCAGCCGAAGCCCTCGGGATTCAGACCGATGAGCGCGCGCGCCGCGCCGAACTGCGTTCCCTCGACTGAGGCCGAGAACGAGCCGGAGTAAACCAGCACCAGTCCGTAGGCGCTGCCGGCCGTTTCGCTCGTCTCCGAATCGCAGAGAATCAGGAAGGGGTTATGGACATGTGACGAAGCGCCCCGACGGCTGGATAGGACCGTTTTACCGCGCCGCAGCGGCGCGCGTTCGATCTGCCGCTCCGCACAGTGGGTGCCGTAGTTGGTGATTATATCCAGATCTGCGCGGTCAAAATCGACCGCCGCTGACAGCGCCGCGCCCAGAATCGCTTCTTCGTCGGACAAATTGGTGAACACGGCATGCCGGGTGATGATGTCCAGCTCGTAAAAGACGGAATAGAAGAGAGTCAGCCGCATCTCGCCGACCTTGTCCTCCAGTGTGATTTCCAGCGTCTGCACGTCGTCGCCCGCGTTGGCGTACATCGCCGGAAGTCCGCAGAGCGGCGCTTTGCCGTCGGCAACGGTATGGGAAACGTAACGGAAATCCGCAATGTTCGACCCGTTCGGATGGATGACCTCAGCCGCGGGTGAGCGGTTGTCGCCCCGCCCCCAGGTCGGGTATTCCAGCCGTATATCATCCAAAATCGGACCTGTACAGCCCTCCATACGGCAGGAAAAGGCGGCGCGGCCCTGTTCCCAGTGCATATAGCTGTGGTCGCGGTCATCCAGACGCGGACCCCAGTACAGGTGCAGCAGCAGCCCGTCCCGAATCTGCATCACATAGCTTGAACCGGTGGTGTTGAGTTGAATTTGAGCGGCTTCCTTGTTGAAATAGACGGACATGGAATTTGTTCCTTCCTTAGATTTTATGGGTAAACAGCACTGACGCTGGGATAACGCCGAAAAAATAGCAGTTTTGGATTACATCCGCAGCTCGGGAATGAGCATAGAAGCAATGTTAAAGAAGAACAACAACGACAGCGCGTCTACAATCGTCGTGATGAACGGACTTGCCATTACCGCCGGGTCGAATCCCAGACGCTTAGCCAGCATCGGCAGCGTCGCGCCCACCAGATTGGCCGTCAATACGGTTACGACCAGCGTGAAGCACACGACCAGTGCCACCCGCAGGCCCACCTGGTCGAGCAGCATCAGCTTTCCGAAGCCCACGATGCCTAAGGCAACGCCGCACAGCAGCGCTACGCGCATTTCCTTCCAGAGAATACGGAGGATGTCGCGCATCGAGATTTCGCCAAGCGATAAACCGCGGATGATGGTCACCGAGGATTGGCTGCCCGCGTTTCCGCCCGTGTCCATCAGCATCGGAATGAACGCCGTCAGGATCACCGCTTTTGCAAGCGCGTCTTCAAAATAGGTAATAATGGCTCCCGTAAAGGTAGCCGAGATCATCAGCAGGCACAGCCAGGGAATGCGTTTGATAAACGATTCCACAACGCCGGTCTTAAGGTATGGCTTGTCGGTCGGTGTGATGGCGGCCATCTTTTCGATGTCCTCCGTTGCCTCCTCCTGCATGACGTCGATTGCATCGTCGAAGGTCACGATCCCGACAAGACGGTTTTCGCCGTCGGTCACCGGCATGGCCAGAAAATCGTATTTGCTTAACTCCTGTGCCACCAGCTCACGGTCGGTGTCGGTACGTACGGAGATGACATTGCGCTCCATTATTTCGCCCACTGTTGTGGCTTTATCGCTCAACAGCAGCGTTTTCACCGTGACCAGCCCGATCAGACGCCTGTCCGCTGCCGTGACATAGCAGGTATAGATCGTTTCCTTGTCAACGCCTTCGCGGCGAATACGGGCAAAAGCGTCCTCTACTGTCATCTCTTCGCTCAGGCGGACATATTCGGTCGTCATGATGCTCCCCGCACTGTCCGGCGGATAGTGCAGGATCTCGTTGACGGCTGCACGTGTCTCAGCATCAGCGCTGGCAAGGATTCGTTTGACCACGTTCGCCGGCATTTCTTCGATGATGTTGACCATGTCATCGACAAACAGCTCGGCAATAACGCCGCGCAGTTCTGTATCGGTAAAATTTTGAAGGAGCCGCTCCTGCAGATCGCTGTCCATTTCCACAAAAGTCTCCGCCGCAAGCTCCTTGGGCAGCAGGCGAAACAACAGCAAAACATCGTCCGCCGCCACGTCATCCAGCAGCAGTGCGATATCCTGCGGCGTACAGGCGGTCAGCAGCGTCTTTACGGAGCGGTAATCCTTTTCCGTGAGCAGCTCGGAAAGCTGGGTGTGAATTTTCTTTTCCAACATGTTTTGTCCTCCTTTATACAAAAAAGTAAAAAGAAAGACACAAAGCGCAGTCAGGCGCGCAAAAACAGAGCGGGCGGAACGGGACCGTCCACGGTATGCGTACTGTGCGCGTTTATGCCTTTACTTCCCGCGGGGTCCATATTTCCACCTGCCTTTCAAATCTTTACCTGTAAATGATAATCGAAAAAAAAGATTTTGTCAACCGCAACGCAAAAAATAAATGGGAGAAAAAGCGCAAAAAAAAAATTGATTTTTTTCTCCTTATATGATATAATGCGCGATAGAAGGGCAGGGCAAAGCCCGTCAGGCGGGAAAGGAATGGATAACTGATGAGTAAGGTGTCGGTATTCGATCATCCGATGATCGCGCATAAGCTTACGCTGATGCGGTGTAAGGAAACGGGCGCAAAGGACTTTCGCAATCTTCTGAGTGAAATTTCTATGCTGATGGCATATGAGATTACGCGCGATCTTCCGACCGAGCTGGTCGAGATTGAGACCCCGATCTGTAAAACGACGGGACGCAAGGTGCTGGGCAAAAAGCTGGCGATTGTGCCTATTCTCCGCGCGGGTTTGGGGATGGTGGACGGATTTTTGTCCATCGTGCCGGTCGCTAAGGTCGGGCATATCGGCCTTTACCGCGACCCGGAAACGCATCTTCCGGTTGAATATTATTTCAAAATGCCTCCGGACATCAGCGAGCGCACGGTTATTCTGCTTGATCCGATGCTGGCGACCGGCGGCAGTGCTTCGGCTGCCATCGACTGTCTGAAGGCGCGCGGCTGCCGTGAAATCCTGCTGATGAACCTTGTCGCCGCGCCCGAGGGAATCGAAGTTGTTTCCAAAAAGCATCCCGATGTCGACATCTATGTCGCCGCCGTGGATGAGAGACTGAATGAGCAGGCGTACATCGTTCCCGGTCTGGGCGATGCGGGCGACCGTCTGTTCGGGACGAAATAATGGTCCATATCGGCAACCGCTGGGATGAGCTGCTGGCCGGCGAATTTGCGAGTGAATCCTATCAGCGGCTCCGCGCGTTCCTGAAGCAGGAGTATTCCACGCGCCGCATCTACCCGCATATGAATGACATTTTCAACGCTCTGCGCTATACCGATTATGATGATGTGCGCGCCGTCATTCTCGGGCAGGACCCCTATCACGGACCCGGACAGGCACATGGTTTATGTTTTTCGGTGCAGGACGGGGTTGCAAAACCGCCGTCGCTGGTGAACATCTTCAAGGAGCTGCACGACGATATCGGCTTCCGTGAGCCCGAGAGCGGCAATCTTACCCGCTGGGCGCAGAACGGTGTGCTGCTTTTGAATTCCGTGCTCACCGTTCGCGCAGGCATAGCCGGCAGCCACGCCGGTATGGGCTGGGAGACACTGACGGATAAGATCATCGCTTTGCTCGGCGAACGTGAAAAGCCTATCGTTTTCCTTCTTTGGGGCGGTTATGCAAGGCGGAAAGCCGCGCTGATCCCGAAGGGCAGGCATCTGATCCTCGAAGCGGCGCACCCCAGTCCGCTTTCGGCGCACAACGGCTTTTTCGGCTGCCGTCACTTCAGCAAGGCCAACGCGTTTCTTGATGAGCCTATCGACTGGCAGCTTTGATAGCTGTCTTTGATTCCCGAAACACGAGCTTCGGAACGGGAAAAGATAACGTTTCTTGCCGTCTTGGGAGAACGGAGCGCTGCCTTGTATAAAATCATCATTGCCGCGCATCGCGGCGGAACGGAGAGTGTGCTATGAGCGATATCGATAAGAACGAGCCGACCCTGCTGGAGAACATCCGCAGCGGCTACGACACGTTTTCCAAGGGACAGAAGCGCATCGCCGGCTATATTCTGGACAACTATGTGTCGGCAGCGTATATGACCGCCGCGCGGCTGTCGAAGGAAACGGGCGTCAGCGAGTCGACCGTCGTGCGTTTTGCCACCGAATTGGGCTATGAAGGCTATCCCGAAATGCAGGATGCGCTGCAGGGGATGCTTAAAAACCGCCTTACGCCGGTTCAGCGCATCAACCTCGCCGCCGAACGCATCGGGGACGATATCCTCGGTGCCACTTTGCGCGCTGATATCGCCAATCTTAAGGCTACGCTGGCGCAAACCGATCGCGACAACTTTGCCGCCATCGTGGACATGCTTTTGTATGCCAAAACCATTTATATCGTAGGCAACCGCTCGTCCACCTCGCTGGCAAACTTCATGTATTTCTATTTCTCCATCATCTCCGATAAGGCGCGTCTGGTGCAGAACGCTTCGGGCAGCGACATTTTTGAGCAGCTTTTGCGCATCGATGAAGGCGATGTGCTCGTCGCCATCTCTTTTCCGCGTTATTCCCGCCGTACCGTCGATGCAATGCATTTTGCGCGTGATGCGGGCGCCTTTTCCGTAGCTATCACCGACTGCGAACAGTCGCCTATCGCACGATTGGCCGACCGCGTGCTTTATGCGCACAACGAGATGGCTTCGTTTGTCGATTCGCTCGTGGCCCCGCTTTCGCTCATCAATGCGCTTGTCAGCGCCGTCGGGCAGAAGCGCCAGCGCGAGGTTTCCAATACCTATTCGCGTCTCGAGGGGATTTGGGAAAAATACAATATATATGATAAGGATAAATAAAGCCGTCGTCGGGGCAGGCGCCGCCGGACTGATGGCGGCGCTCACCGCAGCGCGGGCAGGCAAGCAGGTGACGCTTATCGAGAAGAACCGCGCGCCCGGCCGGAAGCTGAACATCACCGGCAAGGGACGCTGCAACGTTACCAACGATTGCGACGTAACGGCCTTTCTGGAAAATGTCGTTTCCAACCCTAAGTTCCTCTACGCCGCGCTGCACGCGCTGCCGCCGCAGGCGATGATTGCGTTGCTTGAGCAGGGCGGACTGAAAACCAAAACCGAGCGCGGCCGCCGCGTGTTCCCGGAGAGCGACCGCGCCTCGGATGTGACCGATTTCCTCGTGACCGCATGCCGCCGGGCAGGCGTCGAATTCGTCCGCGCCGCCGTGCAGGGTCTCGTGCTTGAAAACGGTGCCGTCACGGGACTGCGTATAAACGGAGAGACCGTCGGCTGCGACAGTGTTATTGTTGCCACCGGCGGGCTTTCTTATCCGCAGACCGGCTCGACCGGCGACGGGTATGCCTGGGCGCGCGCGGCCGGACATACCGTTGTGCCGCCGCAGCCCTCGCTTGTGCCGCTGAATGCGGCCGGGGATTTTTGCCGCGCCTGTATGGGGCTGTCGCTGAAAAATGTCCGACTGTCTTTCCGCACTGCGGACGGGCGTGAGCTGTATGATGAAACGGGGGAGATGCTGTTCACCCACTTCGGCGTTTCCGGTCCGGTCGTATTGTCCGCTTCGGCCTATCTGCGCGGCCGATATCCATGCGAGCTGTATATCGATCTCAAGCCCGCGCTGTCGGCCGAAGCGCTCGACCGCCGGCTGCTGCGCGATTTTTCCGAAAACGCCAACCGCGATTTTATCAATGCACTTGACGCGCTTCTGCCACAGAAGCTCATCGCGCCTTTTGTTTCGCTGACCGGCATCGATCCGCGCAAAAAGGTGCACGAAATTACGCGGGAGGAGCGGCGCGCCCTGCTGCAAAAGCTGAAGGCGCTGCATCTGACGATTACGTCGCCCCGTCCGATCGCCGAGGCCATCGTCACCGCCGGCGGTGTCGACGTTCGCGAGGTGGACCCGAAAACGATGCGCTCGAAAAAGGTTCAAAACCTGCTTTTCGCCGGTGAGGTGCTCGACGTGGACGCATACACGGGCGGCTATAACCTTCAAATCGCTTTTTCAACGGGTTATCTGGCGGGACAAAATTGCTAAAAAGCGTTCGGCTTCGCCAAAGGTGTTGTGCTTCGATAGGCTGATGCGTACTGCGCCGCCGTCCGGCGTGCCGAGCGCCCGATGTGCCAGCGGTGAACAGTGCAGTCCCGCGCGGACACAAACGTCTGCTTCCGCGAGCGCGGCTGCGACCGTTTCGCTGTCTTTCCCGTCGATGTTGAACAAAAGAATCGGACAATAGGGCATTCCTTCCCGCGTGGGCGCGCCATAGAGCGTCACGCCTGAGGTCGCCCGCAATCCGCTGAGCAGATACGAAAAGATCTGCTCTTCTTTTTTGCCGGTTTGCCCGTCTTCTGCCACTGCTGCGGCCAGCGCGGCAAACGCAGGCGCGTTCATAGTGCCGGCTTCCAGCCGTTCCGGCAGAAGCGCGGGCATCTCCGGGTCGGCCGAAAAGCTGCCCGAGCCTCCCTCGAGCAGCGTCTCCAATACGCCTTCAAAGTAGGGGGATACGAGCAGCGCGCCCGTTCCCAGCGGACCGTAAAGCCCCTTGTGGCCCGGCATACACAGCGCGGTGAGCCCGGGCAGCTCCCGCAGCCGCAGGTCAAAATGTCCTGCCGTCTGGGATGCGTCGCAGATGAGAGGGACTCCCGCCTGCTTCGCCGCTTCGGACAGCGCCGGCAGCGGAAGTACGCGCCCGCAGATATTGGATGCATGCAGCATTACGCAGGCGCGCACATTTTCATCCAGCGCGTTTTGAAAATTTTGCACCGTCGCTTCGTCATCGCCGATGTTGACGTGAAAGGAGCGGATGCGGATGCACCCCTGCTTTTCCAGCGCGTACAGCGGCCGGTAGACGGCGTTGTGCTCCAGATCGCTGATGAGTACGTCGCCTTCGCGAATGATGCCCTTGATCGCCAGATTGATTGCGTGCGTGGCGTTCATCGTCAGTACGACGCGCTCCGGCTCGGTGCCGAACCGCTCAGCCAGCCGCTCGCGGCAAAGGTATAGAAGCTCCGAAGCATGTGCGGCATACGGATGGCCTCCTCGTGAGGCGTTGCCGCAGCTCTGAAAGGCTTTTTTATAGGCGCGCAGCGCTTTTTTGCTTTTGGGCAGCGTGGTCGCCGCGTTGTCGAAATAGATCATACGCTGTGACCCCGCGCGTCAAACGATTGCCAGCACGCTGATCGACTGTGCGGTTAAAAGCTCCACCGCCTGATCAACCTGCTCGGCCTGTAAACGCAGCCCGTAGGCGCAGCCCTTGACGGCGCGTACCGCCGCCGAACGCATGATCGTCGAACGGATGCCGGCGCTTGCGAGGATACGCTGCGCCTTTTGGGCGTAGGTCACGGAGGAAAGGACAAGTGCTTTATACATTTGCTTCATTCCTTTCTCGGTGAGGGAGGCATCGGCCGACCGCCTGGCTGCGGCGTCGCACGCCGAAACTTCCCTCCGTACAGTATATGAGAAAGCGAACATTCTGCCATGTGGGCGGCGGACAGGAACGATCCGCCGTGTACGCCCATGGGAAGACTTTTCGCGTCGCAGGGATATATGCTCAAACGGCTTTATGCATTCTTGCAGGAATTGTTCTGCTTGTGGCAGAAAAGTAAGAATAAACGGGAGTTTTTATCCCGGCAGCAAAAACGGAAAAGTTATCGTGCAGAATTGAAAATAAGTGTAAGAATGGATCTGCGCGAACTGACTTGGATATTGTGGAACCGTAAGAAAGTATGGGAAATCGCGGCGCGGACATGAAGAAATATACAAGGGCACGGTGAAAAGGCGGTGCGTATATTTGGAAGAAGGAGACGGAGGTCTGATGAAAAAGAGACGGGGCAGAGCTTGTGCTACCGGTGGCACACTGGAAGAGGCGGACCACCTGAGTTGAATAAAAAGGAGGAAGATTGAATTGCCGAGAAGCAATGTTTGCAAATGGAGATCAAATGCTTGAAAACCCGATGCCATAATTCAAAAAGGTTGCAAAAGGAAAAGAAAAAGCAGCGATCATCAATGGATGAAGGAAATGTGATCCATAAAATGACCTGCTGCAATTGTCAGGATTCGCTCGAATTGAAGCACCAAAACGCTGATAAGTATGAGGAAAAACCAAAAATCCTGGATATATTCAATGCTGAAAAGGAGATATGGCGCCGCTTTTGAAAAGCAGCACCGCGTGTTCGTGTCCGGCGAACGAAAAAACATGTCAGCATCATCATTTGTGATACGGCTTTTTTGAAGCAGAAGCCACCCCTTTGTCAGACGGAGAGCGCTTTTCCGGTTGTGTATCGGCGCTGGTATTCGCGCACCAAATACGGCTGGATGTCGGGATAAGTCCAGTATGAGGGGGTATCCGGCGGATTAGCGAAAAGCACGATGCGTTCCATTTCGCCTGATTGCGGCAGCTTTCCGAACGCACGGATATCCGCGTAAAACAACATCCCAAGATTTTCGCCGCCCTCGGGTACGGCGCGGGTGCGCCCTGTGACAGCGTAGATGCATACCGGCTTGAGAGTGAAGTCCGAAGCTCCTGTCTCTTCCCACAGCTCACGTTTGGCTGTGGAGACGATGTCCTCGCCGGCCTCACGGCGGCCGCCCGGCAGCTCATATGTTCTGCGCGCCTTATGCTTGCAAAACACCCAAAATCCGTTATATTTGGCATTGACGACCGCGAAGCGCAGCCGGTCGTCAGACGTTGTGTCGTAAAATGATACGGCCGCCATCACATACAGAAATGCATAAAGCGCAGAATTTCATAAAAATCGTTGCTTTCAAAGACCACCGTGTTCGCGTCGCGCAGAAACGCGCCGGGATAGAAGGAATTGCGGTATGCGCGCGGATGCTCCTTATACGATGCTTCGATCGTAAAGGAATCGGGCAGCCGCAGCCGTCCCGCTGTCTCGACGTACTCGGGCGTCAGAACCGCCGCAGCCGTGCGCTCGATGAGCGAAATCGCCGCGCGCGGGTGCAGTGACAGTGTGCCGCCGCCGCTTCCGACCTGCGTGCAGACTGTCGGCAACGTGGGAAGCTCCTTTTCCGCGTCGAAGCAGATGCCGTAATCGCCTGTCAGCATCAGGACCGGCACGCCGATGCGCGCAGCCGCGTAGGCGTTTAAGAGGAATTCCGAGGCAATACGTCCGTTCAGCCGCACTTCATACAGGCCGGTATCCATCGTGTGCGCCAATGGCGAACCGCCCGAATGGGCAGGGGAGTGGAACCCCGTAAACACCACGCCCGAAAAGCTGCCGTCCAGCCCGGACAGCATACCGTACGGGTCGCCCGTCCAGCCCCGGTAGACTCGCGCCTGCTCGGGAAGCAATTCGGGAAGCAGATTGCGCGCGCTGTCATGCGCGTCCCGCACGACTACGCGGTCAAAACCCGCAGCCAGAGCACCGCGGCATACGGCGGCGACTTCTTCGGTCATCTGCCTGCGAAACGCCTCGCTTTGCGGCGCACCGGGCTGCGTTTCGGCCCAGTCGGTGATTCCGCAGCAGCCCTCGATGTCCGCACAGACAAACAGCTTCATAGCATAGCTCCTTTCACTCAACGCGAACGCCGCCCCGAAGGAAACGAAGCGGCGTGCGGATCAAATTACCAGATTGTAAATAACGGCAAATAGTTCGGCCGCCAGCAGGATAAGCGAAATCCACAGCCAGCATCCGCACTTTCTCTCCGGGAACGCGTACATCGCTGCACTTACCGCAACCAGTGCGAATGCCAGCGGCAGGAAAACCGCCTTCGGCATTCGCGAGGTCGGACTGCCGTCAAATGAAAGCTGTGTCACGAGCGTTTCCGGCAGCAGGAAAAAGCCGATGGCGCCGACGGCCAGCGCCGCTGCGGCAACCGCAGCAAAGATCCGGTGCTTTTTGCTCACGCAGAGACCTCGCCGCTCGTCTCGGGCGCCTCATAGTCGGCCACGAACGTCCAGCGGCAGCTCGTGTGCCATTCCGTACCCTTCTCTACCTTCGTAGGCGTGTTGTCTTCAAATTTGGAGAAGTAAAGCTTGTTGTGCGTGGTGTTCATATCCCAGTAGAAGGTCTTGCTGGTGTTGGCAAAGTTGTCCAGCGAATCCTCGATGGTGAATACCTCGGCGTAGAAGCGGTAATTGGGGTTGGTTTTGCCGTATATTTCACAGACCGAAGCGGCGTTGCCCTTGTACATCGGGCCGGTATAGTCCGCTTTGCCGACCTCAAGCGTCTCGACGGTTTTGGTCGAGCCGTCGTTGTTCTTGAAGTCGATATACAGCCCGTATTTTTTATTGATCGGGAACATGCAGGTGTAGGACAGCCAGAAATACGTGTCCTCGGTGAAGACATAATCCACGTCCAGCGTAATCTGACGGCCGACGACGTAGTAGGTGCGGACAACGTCACAGTAGGTCGCGTCCTCATCGCCGAGGTGCAGCCCTGTGGTCTCCACGATTTTGATGCGTTCCACATCGACCGATTCACCCTTTGTCAGCTCGAGCTTCTCACCGGTTATGTCATCATAAAATTCCAGCGAAATCAGCTTTTCGTTGCCATGGTTGCCGCCGGACCAGACCCATCCGCTCGCCGTCGCGCCTGCACGGTAAACGTACTCCCAGTCGGTCGAGCCGCCGGTGAACGCTATGCCGTCGTAGATCCAGTCGGCAATGTTCCACGTGCCCCATGTTTTCTTGGTAAAAGTCGTCTGAAAGGATTTTCCCAGCTCATCGGTGCAGGACATTCTGAACATTGTGTCGGAGACCATTTCCAGTTTCATCGGATAACTCTCGATTTCATCGACAGCGGGCTCCTGCGCAGGGACTCCCGTGCTTTCCTCCGGCTCGGAGGATGCTTCCTCCTCGGATGAGACGTCCTCGGAGACGGCGGCCGAGCTGCCGTCCGATTCGGCAGTACTGCTTTCGTCGTCATCAGTCGTGCCGCAGGCGGCGAACAGTACCGTCGTGCTCAGAAGCAGGCCGGCCAACAGCAGCGTCAATATCTTTTTCATCGTTTGCTTGTGTTCCTCTCTGATGATTTTTTCTTATTATACCTCATCTCCATGATTTTTGCAATACATTTTGAAAAATCCGAAGAATTCACTTGACTTTTCCGGCATATTTATGTAGAATGTCGATAAAGGCCTGCGGTGCTTGCCGTCGGCGAAGTGTTAGGAGTGATTTCAATGGAAGAGGAAAACAAAATCCCTTCTCCGCCGGAGGAAATCCCGATTGCCGCTTCCGAGCCTGACGCCGTATCCACATCGTCGGAGACGGTTCCCGCAGATGCCTCCCCGCCGGCAGCCGCGCCAAAACGGAAGGGCAGCGCCGCGCTCGGCGCTCTGGGTGCGTTTGCAGGCGCCTGCATCGGCGCGGTTCCGTATGTGCTTATCGGCGCTTATTTCGGCATTCTGTCCGGCTGGCTTTGTTTTATCATTGCCTTCTGCGCCGCAAAGGGTTATGACCTTGCGGGCGGAAAACCGGGCGGGCTGCGTCTGCTTGTCGCGGGCGTGCTGTCTACAGCGGCGGTATTTGTTGCCACTTATTGTATGTACGTGCTGTCCGTTATGCGGGAGCTTTCACAGTTGGGATGGGAGGTGCCGGGCTTCTTTGCGCTGCTTGCGCCGCTTTGGGAAATGCTGATGGAGCCCGAGGCGGAGTTGCTCGGACCGGCAGTGAAGGATCTTTGCTTCGGCATTATATTTAATTTTCTCGGTCTGTATTTCTTTTCGGACCGCCGCAAAAAGGCTGATGCACGGCCCGCCGAATAGGGGCCGGTCAGATATAGAACACATTCATTTTTGGAGGAACTGAAACTATGGTTGTCAAAACGCCGCCTATGGGCTGGAACTCGTGGAACACGTTCGGCCCGAACATCAACGAAGCGCTGATCCGCGAGACGGCGGACGTAATGGTCGACAGCGGTCTTGCCGCAGCCGGCTATAACTATCTGGTCATCGACGACTGCTGGTCGGAAAAGTTCAGGGACGAGCAGGGGCGGCTGGTCGCGTCAGCCGAAAAATTCCCCAACGGTATGAAGGCCGTTGCCGATTATGTCCACTCTAAGGGGCTGAAATTCGGAATGTACTCCTGTGCGGGCATCTTCACCTGCGCACGCTATCCGTCGTCCTACGGATATGAATTCATTGACGCGGATACGTTTGCCTCCTGGGGCGTGGATTTCCTGAAATACGACTACTGCAACAAGCCCGCCGGCATCCCGGGGCATCTGCTGTATAAGCGGATGGGCACGGCGCTGGCCAACTGCGGCAGGGACATCCTGTTTTCGGCTTGCAGCTGGGGCGCGGATGAAACGCATAAATGGGTCAAATCGACCGGCGCGCATATGTGGCGTTCTACCGGCGACATCGTTGACAACTGGGAATCGATTAAAAATCTTACCAATCGCCAAATCGAACTGCAGCCATACAACGGCAACGGCTGCTTCAATGATATGGACATGCTTGTCGTCGGCATGCATGGCAAGGGCAACGTCGGCGTCGGTGGCTGTACCGAAGTAGAGTACCGCACGCACTTTACCATTTGGGCGTTTTTCAATTCGCCGCTGATGATTGGCTGCGATATCCGCAATATGAGCGAGGAAACCAAGTCCATCCTGATGGATAAGGATATCATTGCCGTCAATCAGGACCCCGCAGGCCGCCAGCCGTATCAGGCAATTGCACATCCCGATTATCCCGTCTGGGCCAAGCATATGGACAACGGTGACATTGTCCTCGCCTATTTCAACCTTGGCGAGCATAATTTCAACCAGTTTGTCACCTGGGCGGACATCGGTATCGAGCGCTCCTCCGGCGTCAAGCTGGAACTGACCGACCTTTGGTCAAAGCAAAATCTCGGTATATTCGACACCGGTATCGAGTTCGGTGCGGTTGAGCCGCACGGCTGCCGCATTCTGCGCTGCCGCGTCGTCCGTGGCTGATTGCGCCGGCTGCGGCTGTGCGCTGACTGCCGATGAGGTCGGACTGACAAAAAAACTCATCAACCGCGGCACGGATACGTTCTACTGCGTCACCTGTCTTTCGGCGATGTTCAAGGTGGGCGAGCCGCTGCTGTATGAGAAGATCGAACAGTTCCGCGCGCAGGGCTGTATGCTGTTTGCGGGTCCCGATGATGAGGTGAGAGCCCTGTAAATCCACCTTGGAAGTAAAATTGATGAAAGAGAACGGCCCGGGAGAGGAAGAACGCTTCCGGGCTGTTTTGGATTTGCATTAGGAGGTCTTTTGTGTGAAACGTTTTCTCATTGCAACCCTTTGCGCGTCGATGCTGCTCGGCGCAGTGCCCGTATCCGCTGCCGGTGAGACGAACGCGCCGCCCACGGTCATTCCTGCCGTACGCGAGTGGGAGGGCGGCACGGGTCATTATGTCCCGACTGCGGATACCGTCATCGTTTATCCGTCGGGCAGCGAGGCGCTCGAAAAGCGCGTCGAGATCGTGCTTGGTTATTTCCGAGATCTGCTCGGTATGGAGCTGTCTTCGTCCGACGACCCTGCGGCCGCCAAGGATGGCGACATCGTCCTTCGGTTGGATGAAGCTGACCGTGAGACCCTTGGTGAGGACGGTTATATCCTTGAGGTCTCCGAGCAGAACCTGACCGTAACCGCACCCGAGCCGCAGGGATTGTTTTATGGTTTGATCACGGCGGTGCAGTCGCTCTCGGCAGACGGCTATGTACCTGTCGGGCGTGCGCGGGACTATTCGTATTATCCCATCCGCAGCGGGATGATTGACGTCGCGCGTGCTTATCTGCCGCTTGAATACGTTGAGGAAATTACAAAATATTATGCTTATTTCAAGCTCAATGAGATCCATCTGCATATCAATGATATCGGCGAGAACGATTATTTTATCTTCCGTTTGGAAAGCGATGTGGAGGGCCTGACCGCAACCGACGGCTACTATTCCAAGGACGATTACCGCGCTTATCAGAAGCGGATGCTCGACTACGGCATCACCGTTATCACCGAGATCGACACCCCCGCGCATTCGGCCTGCTTCGGGAAGGTCGTGCCTGAACTGATGCTGGACGGCCGCCATCTCGATGTCTCTAAGCCCGAGACGGTGGAGTTTATCAAAGCGTTGTTTGACGAGTATATCACGGGCGACGATCCCGTGTTCGTCAATAAGAAGGTACATATCGGCACCGACGAGTATCCCATCGAGTACAGCGAGGAGATGCGCGCTTATATCGATGCGCTCATCAAGCATGTCAACTCGAGAGGGTACACGCCCCGCTTCTGGGGCTCGTTCGGAAATGACGGCTTTAATGGTGAGACGCCCGTTTCCAACGAGGCTGAGGCGAATTTCTGGGCTGTTTCGCTTTCGGACTACAAGACGCTTTTTGATATGGGCTATGACATCATCAACACCTGCGGCCCCGTGCTGTATGTTGTTCCCGGCGGCAATTACGGATTTGTCGATTATTACGATCTGGAAATGCTGTACGGCTCCTGGTTTGTCAACTATATGGGCAGTGATGCGTCGACCGCCGTTGATCCCGATCATCCGCAGCTTAAGGGCGCTTCCTTCGCACTCTGGAACGATCGCCACACCGCGTACGGCGGATTTTCGATGTTCGATATCTTTGACCGCCTGAAGGGAATGGTCTGTCTGATTGCCGAAAAGACGTGGTGCGGCGAACAGACGCGCGAGATCGAACCGGCGGACTTTGTTGCCCGCTTCGAAAAGCTTTCCGCCCGTGCGGGAGACGCGAACCCTGCATACTATGTCCCGCTTTCGGAAGACGGGAGCGTACCGGAGGGTACGAAAGCCGTCGGCTTCCCGTATCTCGTTTCCGTAGATGTGCGTGTGGACAGCTTCGGCAGCGGGACCGATCTGTTTGCGGGCGATGTGGGCAGCTTTTATATCGGCTCCGACGGCAGACTCGGCTTCCGCCGCGAGGTCTACGATTTCAGCTATGACTATAAGCTGCCGCTGAACGAGTGGGTCAATATCAAACTTGTTGCGGATAACAGGCAGACCGTACTCATTATTGATGATACCTATTATTACTATCCCATCAACAACCGGAACAATACGCTTAAGCAAAGCTCTACCTTTGTCCTCCCGCTTGAGCGTATCGGCGAAGGTCTGGATGGCGAATACCGTGATTTGAAGATTTTGGAGAATGATTTTGATCTCAATTCGCATATTGCGAACCGTAATCTTGCTTATCAACGGCCAATTACCGTCAGCGGGCTGGAAGTGAACGACGGCCGTCTCGGACCCGAGAATGCCGTCGACGGCAGCGCGCAGACCCGCCTGTCCTTCGCACGTGAGCAGGATGTGCAGTGGATGATCGTCGACCTTGGCGAGGAACAATCGGTCAACCGTATCATCATCAATTATTATCAGGGCATCACGGAGTATAAGCTGTATGGCTCGACCGACGGCGAGAACTTTACCGAGCTTGCGCATGTCACGAAGGACGAGGACGGCGTTGCTCGTACAGATACGATTGCGTTTGAGCCGACCAAGATGCGGTATATCAAATATGAGCAGCTCAAACGCTTCTATATCGCCGATTGGAACGCCTATTACAGCGGCGGCATCACCGAATTCGAGGTCTACGGCTTTGATCCGGCGCCGTTCCAGGCTCTTTTGGATGAGACGGAGGGCATCACCGACCGCGATGTGCGTGTTGCACGTGCTGCATTGCAGGAGTACTTGGAACTGGATGAAATTTTTGATACGCATATTGAGCAGCTGCGTACAACGCTTGAAGCGGCATATGACGCCTATCTGAATCCGGCGTCCGAGCCGGAGGAAGCGTCTGCACCGCAGTCGGATGCGGGCGATGCGGAAAGCGGTGCGGAATCCTCTTCCGGGCAATGGCTTCCGTGGGTGATTGCAGGCGTTGCCGTTGCTGCCGCAGCGGTCGGTGTGACTATATTCTGCAAGCGGAAAAAGAAAAAGAGTGAATAACAAGAAAACCCAATCAAGTAAAAAGCCTTCGCAGAATCCCTATATGCAAGATTTATGCTCCGCTTTTTGTACGGTTTCCGCTCGGGTTTCCGTACAAAAAGAACGGAAAGCATAAATTGCTCCCCGTTTGGCTTGAAAAGCCCCGGCTGCTCTTTTGAGAGCCGGGGCTTTTTTGCGGGCGGAACGGCGCCCGTTAAAAAATCAGTCGTAAAAATCCACGGTCGCGCGGTCTGTGCGCACCTTTTTCACGTATTGCGAAACCGCTGCATGCAGCGGGTGATCCTTGTAAATACGCATGTCGTCCAGCGAATCGAATTCCACGATCAGCCCGCAGTCGTAGGACATCTCGCTCCCGAGTACGTCCTTGCCGATCTGCATCGAGCGGATCTGCGGAATCTGCGCGGGCAGCTTCTTCAGCTCGCCGATGACATAGTCCAGATTTTCCTCCCGCGTTTTGCCCTCGGCCTCGGGGGCGAATTTCCACATCACGATGTGCTTGAGCATCAACGATCTGTCCTTTCCTGCATCGTACCCTGGATAAAATGCCACGCGCTGCGGCACATATCCTCCAGATTGTGCTCGGCCTTCCAGCCCAGCTCACGGTACGCCTTTGTCGGGTCGGCGTAATACTCGGCGATGTCGCCCGGCCGCCTTCCCGTCACCGTGTAGGGGATGGTAATGCCGTTGACCTTTTCAAACGTGCGGATGATGTCGAATACGCTGTATCCGATGCCCGTGCCGAGGTTGTAGATGAATACCCCGCGGTCGCTCCGGTGCCGCAGCGCCTTGATGTGCCCGACGGCGAGATCGACCACGTGGATGTAGTCGCGTATGCCGGTGCCGTCCTTGGTCGGATAGTCGTCGCCGTAGACGTGCAGCTCCGGCAGACGTCTGGCCGCCACCTCGGTGATGTAGGGCATCAGGTTGTTGGGGATGCCGTTCGGCTCTTCCCCGAGCAGCCCGCTTTCATGCGCGCCGATCGGATTGAAATAGCGCAGAATGACCATCGACACCGTGTCGTCCGACGTGTAGACGTCCTGCATAATCTGCTCGATCATCAGCTTGGTCTTGCCGTAGGGTGATGTTGGCGTCGCGACGGGAAAATCCTCGCGGATCGGTACCGTTTTCGGCTCGCCGTAGACCGTGGCCGACGAGGAAAAGATGAAGCATTTGCAGCCGTATTTCCGCATCGTCTCCATCGTGACGACAGCGGTGTCAAGATTGACGCGGTAGTAATCCAACGGCTTTCGGACCGACTCGCCGACCGCCTTGAGACCGGCAAAGTGAATCACCGCCTCAATGCTGTTCTCGGCGAAGATTTTATCCATCGCAGCGCGGTCCGCTGCGTCCTCGTGGTAAAACTTCGGCCGTTTGCCGGTAATTTTTTCGATTTTGTCCAGCACCGTCAGCTTGGAGTTGTAAAGATTGTCGACAATGATGACGTCCTCGCCGCTGTTGAGCAGCTCGACGACGGTATGCGAGCCGATGTAGCCCGTACCGCCCGTGACCAGAATGGACATAAGCGCAGCCTCCTTCTATTCCTTATCATTATACACGCAAAAATATCGCTTTTCAATAGGAATTTTGAAGTTATTTTTGTACCGGCCGCTACATATTATTGTACAAAAAAGAAAGAGGGCGGTAAGCGGTGGGCCACAAACATAGGGATATACGCGCATTCGGCGCCGACTGCACGAGAGCCGAGCAGCTCGGTCTGTATATGATCGAAAATGACACGACTATCCGCGCGGCTGCGGCTGCGTTCGGACTCTCCAAATCTACGGTACATAAGGAGCTTTCGCAAAAGCTCAAACGTGAAAATCCCGCGCTCTATAAGCAGGTCGAGGAGGTGCTGCGCCGTAATCAGGCTGAGCGCCATATCCGCGGCGGCTTGGCTACGCGGCTGAAATATCTGCGCGAAAAAGAAAAAAAGATTGACAAAAACGCAGAAATACGGTAATATAAACAAGGAAAAGAATTTTTTATGGAAATTTATGGAAGTTTGAAAGGGCGGTTGTGATCATATTATGGCAAAGCGTGTTCTTGTGATCGGCAGTGCAAATATCGATTTTATCGTCAGGACGCCGTATGTGCCTGAGCGTGGGGAAACCCTTGTCGCCGAGGGCGGTTACAGTCTGATGCCCGGCGGCAAAGGCGCCAATACTGCTGTCGCCGTGTCCCGGCTGGGCGCGCAGGTCGTTTTCTGCTCCCGCGTGGGCGACGACGCCTACGGCGAACGGCTGAAAAAAATCTATGCCGAAAACGGCATCGACCTCCGCTTCGTCCGCACCGATAAGGTTGGGCAAACGGGGCTTGCCGTTATTCTGGTGGAAAATGACGGCTCCAACCGCATTATTGTGTACCCCGGCGCGAATATGCGTATCAGCGAGGGCGATGTCGAAAGTGCGTTCACCTGCTGTCCCGACGCGGTTATGGCACAGCTCGAATCGGGCGAGGACGTCGCGGTTTATGCATCCCAGCTTGCGGCGGACGAGGCAATCCCCTTTATCCTCGACGGCGGCGGCGCGCGCAGCGACTTCCGGTTGAATAAGCTGGCAAAAGTGGATATCTTTTCCCCCAACGAAATCGAAACCGCACTGATTACCGGCATTCGGCCCGATACGCTGGACGACTGCCTTCGGGCGTCAATGGCCATTTGCTCACAGACCGATGTGCGCTATGTCGTTCTTAAGCTCGGCGCACGCGGCTGCTATGTGTACGACGGGAAATACTGCGACCTGATTGCCCCCTTCGTCGTGCAGGCGGTTGATACCACCGCAGCCGGTGACGCGTTTACCGCCGCGCTGGCGACCGAATTCCTCCGCACCGGCGATATCACCGCTTCGGCACGCTATGCCAACGCGGTCGGCGCGCTCACCGTGACCACGGCCGGCGCCATCCATTCTCTGCCGACGCGTGAGACGGTTCGCCGGTTTTTGGAACAAATCTGAATCCTATCGTGAAAAATGCCCGCGGCTGGATGCCGCGGGCATTTTGAAAATAAAAGGGGGAACAAAACATCCGCATCCGTTAGGAGCGCTTGTTTTGAAATATAAAAAGGAGGAAAGAGTTAAAATGGCGGACAAGAAGTTCGGAACCCGTGTGAAGCTGCGGAGGCAGCAGTTGGGGCTGACGCAGGCACAGCTTGCGGAAAAGATCGGCGTGAGACGGCGTTCATAAGCGACGTGGAACAGGGCGTCTCGTTTCCGCATTATGACCGGCTCATCAAGCTGATCGACGGACTGGAAACATCTTCGGACGTGTTGTTCCAGGATGTAATCCAGTTTCCGTTCAAGGACAGGCCCTCGCTGCTTTCGGATGAGCTGCGCGGACTTCCGCCGGACTTGCGCAAACGCATCCTGGATTTCGTCGATTTTGCAATCCGGCAGTACAAGCGTGATCTCGAGTATGAGGATTGAAAATCCTAAGCAGAACGTATGTTTTGTGAGAGATTTCGCAGGACAAATTTGCGCAATGCAAACGCTAAGCCATCATTTGATGGCTTAGCGTTTGTTTACAAAAGGGAAAAAATAGTGTATATTAAATACAAATAATAAAAGAAGGGAAACAGAAAAATGGCTGGGATTTTGAAAGAATTTTACTACGGAAATATCGACCCTCAAATGCGGGAAGTGCGGAAAAATTCAAAGTTATACAAAACGATTCATCGGATGGAAGAAATTGAAACACAATTTCTAAATACTTTGAATGAGGATGACAGGGAACTGTTCAGCACATACATAGATTTAGGGAATCAAACCGAAAGTGCTTCGTCGCTGGACAGCTTTCTTGTCGGGTTTCGGCTCGGCGCAAAGTTTACTTACGACACGTTTGTAAGTGAAGAAGCGCCCTATTCGGACGGATAGGCTTTTCCCGCTCTTACCGGGGCACGGCGGCCGCAGGCCGCCGTGCCCCGGTAAGAGGGAAGTAAGAAAATTGTTTGCCTAAATGGCAGGTGATACTATGCTGATAAAAATTCGTACGGTTTTCAAAGCGCTGAAGTTCTTGTAGGTATTAAAACGAAATTTCCTAACCTACAATTGGAAGCACGAATTCCTTTTGAACTTCAAGCAAAGTATTTGTCGGATAACTGCCGTGAGCGTTATTTTGATACGGTGGCAAAAGCTGATTTTGAGGTAATGTTCCAAAAACACTATACGTTTGATTGTCGAAAGCGTTGTTTGCAATCGGCCATAGACAGGTCAGATGTCGTGATGGCTGTATGGAATGGTCAAATAAACTCGACAAAATATGCAATTCAATATGCACAGAATCAAGGTAAACACGTTATTGTTCTCCCCATAGCTTAAAACGGCTTTGCTGAAAATTTTATTTTTTTTGCCATAAACTATAACTCTAAGTTATTGAATCAAAACGTAACGTTTCTGTTCAAACAAGGCTTTTCAACTTATAATATATGTATACAGCGGCAGCTTACTATATTATAATGACAGAGGAAAACCGATGGTTGACAAAAGAGTCGGCAAAAGAATCAAAGAGCAGCGCAAACGATTGAATTTAACACAAAGTGAGTTGGCGTATAAGCTGGGAGTAAGCGAAAATTATATTTCCATGCTTGAGCGTGGCGTTAAATTCCCTCGTTACGAGACATTGGTTGCCCTGTTGAACGCTCTGGACACATCCGCAGATTCGATTTTCTGTGATGTCGTAAACCGTTCATCTCCATATTTTGAAACGGAATTGTCCGCAAGGTTTTCAAAGCTGAAACCCGGGGACAAAGAGCGGGCCATGGAAATGATTGATGTCATACTGAAACAAATTGAACAACTGAAATAGCCGACGAATTCTCGTCGGCTATTTTTAGACGGGCAAGGCGGCCTTTGGCCGCCTTGCCCGTCTACTCTCCTGCGCCGCTCGCAAGCGGCGCGGAGAAACAGGCGAAAGAAGAACAAGCAGTGCCTTTTTCACTCTCCGGCTGGGAGCGCAATTTCCAAAATGATGACATTCAACCCATTACCCGGGCAAGGCGGCCTTTGGCCGCCTTGCCCGTCTACTCTCCTGTGCCGCTCGCGAGCGGCGCGGAGAAACAGGCGAAAGAAGAACAAACAGCGCCTATTTCACTCCCCGGGGGACGGCGGCCTGCAGCCGCTGCCGGAAGATTTTTCAAAAATTCTGGCTGTGATGAGATCAAGACAGGTGTTTGTTTCCATTATCCTGCAAAATATAGCGGCTCTCAAAGCATTATTTGAAAAGGAATGGGAAAGCATTTTAGGCAACTGCGACGAGTTTCTTTACCTCGGCGGCAACGAAACCTCAACCCACAAGCTGATTTCCGAATCCTATCTCGGCAAGGCGACCATCGACACCAACACCTACGGTAAATCGTCGGGGCGTAACGGGAATTACAGTACGAACTATCAAATTACAGGCCGTGAATTGATGACGCCTGACGAGGTTCGTATGCTGGACAACCGCTATGCCCTTTTATTTATCCGCGGCGAACCGCCCATTATGGACGAAAAATTTGATATTCTGAAACACCCGAACATGGCGCTTACCACAGACGGAAAAGCAAAACCCTATCAGCACGGCGGTACGGAAAACGCCGTGGCAACTCTCTCTCTTGTCGGGACGGCTCCTGCGGACATTCCCGATATGGAAGAAATCGAAACCGATTAC
>CAJFRY010000015.1 GCA_904419545.1 Candidatus Woodwardiibium gallinarum | reverse complement strand
TTACAGGAAAAGAAAATAATGCCTCCCCCTTGGCTGGCCCACCGGGAGATCGAGAGATACTCTATTGGCTGGCGCATGGGCTATGGGGAGGATTACATAGTCCGATTTGGCGATTGGCTGGAGGCACCTGGATTTCTTCTTGGCGGACTCCGCTTTTCTCCGGTATCCGAGCAGGACAAACACCCGACCGGATGTCGGCGATATCCCTTCTCCTAATAAAGCCTGCCGTATAGCTCACAAACGCCGATGTTGGGATTGCGGCGATCATAGTCCCGGATCCACTTCATCTCTTCCTGTGTGTGCGCGTTAGGATGTGGATTGTGAGGACGGTGAACCCTTGGGCGCCGGGGATGCGCATGTGCCGTCATACGCCTTGTTCCACCGCATCAGGGATGCTTTCGAAATCCGGTACCGCCGGAGCACAAAATCAACATCTCCGCTCCACCGGTACAGCTTTACCGCCACCTCCTTTACTTCCACCGTATGGCGCAAATCCCTCTTGTTATTTCCCTTTTCCTGCTCTACAATATCCATGGCGTTTGAGTCCTTTCGTTAGTTTGGGTGTGGCAGCTTTTTTCTAACGTTCTCAATCGTTTTTTCTACCCCCTTCGTCTCACATCTATTGTAATGCTGCACGTCGAATGAGCAAATGTCTTTACAGATATATGAAAATGTGATATAATGAAAATGTTTTAAGCCGTCATATACGGCTTGCGGGCACATAAACAACGATTTGTTTTTTACGCAAGCTGCACAGATTGGATACAGCCAACACTTTTGTGTGTATCCCAAAACCAAAGACACCGCTTTCTTTCCCAAAGGATTCAATATAATAAATATATAAGAATATAAATACATACACGGAGGATTTCAAAATGACAGATTTCAACAGCTTAAAAACGGAGAGCCGCAATCTGAAAAGCGCGAACATTGATAAAATGAGCGCGCTGGAAATTGCGCGGCTCATCAACGAGGAGGACAAAACCGTCGCCTTCGCTGTGACGGAGGCGCTCGAATCGATTGCGCAGGGCATAGATGCAATGGCGGACGCACTGAAAAACGGTGGCCGGATTTTCTACGTCGGCGCCGGCACCTCGGGCCGACTCGGTGTATTGGACGCCTCGGAATGCCCCCCTACCTACGGTGTTTCGCGCGACACGGTCATCGGCATTATCGCCGGCGGACGAGATGCAGCATTTGAGTCCATCGAAGATGCCGAGGATGATTTCGATTCCTGCGTCAAGCAGATGAAGGAAAAGAATTTCAACACCAAGGACATCTGTGTCGGGCTTTCGGCTTCGGGCAGCGCCAACTGTGTCAAAGGGGCGTTGCAGTACGCTTCATCGCTTTCGGCTAAAACGATCTCGGTTTCCTGCAATCACAACTCTCCGCTCATCCCGCTTTCCGACATCGCCATCACGGTGGAGGTCGGCCCCGAGGTTATCAACGGCTCCACGCGAATGAAGGCGGGCACGGCGCAGAAAATGATCCTCAATATGCTGTCCACCGGTGCTATGGTCCGCTTCGGACGCACACGCGGAAATTATATGGCTTATATGATCCCCTCGAATATCAAGCTGGTAGACCGCGCCGTCCGCATCATCTGCGCCAAAACCGGCGCCACACCCGAACGCGCCAAGGCGGAGCTGGACAGGGCCAACAACGTCATCGCCGACGCTATCGACGCCATCGAAGCCGAAGCGTAAACGCAGAAAGGGGAATTCCGCTATGAAAAAGAGAACCTGCTTGTCTCTGTGCGCCGCCGTTCTTTCTGCGTTGCTCCTTCAGGCCGCCTTCCCCGCTGCCGTATTGACCACCGAAACAATCCTCCTTGCGGACGGCGAGCCGTACATCACGGCAATCGCAGGCGAGACGGTTGACTTATCCCGCTACTCCGTTTCGCTGGACGGCGCAACGGCAGAACCGGAATCGCTCATTTGGAAAAACGGCGATCAAACCGTTGCTTCATTTACGCCCGCAGGCGCAGGCGTATATCCGCTGACGGCTGTATGCGGCGACGATTCCGCAACAATTTATATCGTCGCCAAAAATCCCTCCGATTCCGAATATGTGCTTTACAGCAACGACTTTTCGGACGCAGACGCACTGAGCGGCCTGCGGTATATTGCGGGCGGTTCTGCGCTTTGTGAAATCGACGACGGCGCGCTCGTTTTGGACGCGACAACGCTCAACGGTCCCGAAGTCGCTGTTCTGCTGCCCGAATGGCTGGATGCTTTCGGAAGCTATCATATGGAGGCGTCTGTCTCCGTCCGCAACACGGCGGACGATTCCTGCTGGAGCTCGCTGATCTTCCGCACGCAGAGCGACGGGCAGCGCTGTTATCAAATGCTTGTCCGACAAAACGCTGCCGCCGCCGACGGGATGCGGCTTCGTATGCGCACCATCGTTGACAGGGATTGGCAAACGCTGGCAACAGCCCGCGCGGACAGCGCCCTGATTGAGGGCGAATACCACGAATACGCTGTTGAAGTCAAAGGCAATGCGATGCGCGGCTGTCTGGACAACGTGCCGCTGCTCTACTCGAACGGTCTGACCGCATACACAAAAGGCGGCCCGGGCTTTTATGTTCAGTACGGCCGGATGTACGTTGACGCGGTGCGCATCACTGTGCAGGAAAATGTCCCCACGCAACCGGTCAACCCCACACTTACCGCAACCGAAAAGACCTCGCCGGTTGCCACCGCGCTCGGTTTTTATGCGATTTACAGTTCGGGCAGCCTCGAAAGCTGTCTGACCAATGCGCAGGGTGTGGTCCTATCCGTCGACGAAAACCTGATGGTCTGTGATACGGTCAGCGGAACACCGGTCTACACATTGGACGAAGCGTTTTCCAAACTGGCGGGAAATGCATTTCCGGTTTTTACGCCTTATAACAATGCAGACATCGCACAACCGCTTGCCCATTATTTGAAGTACGGCAACCGCTCCGACGCCGCTTATATGGATTCCGACGTCAACGCAATCCGCACTGCACGAGAGATCTATCCCTACCTGCGCGGCATTTATCTGGCGGAAAACGGGATGAGCACCTCAGCCATCGCCGAAGCTGCGCTCTCGGCAACGGCGCAAACTGCAGCGCTGCCGTCCGCCCTCTGTACGCAGGAGACCGTCGCAGCATTGCAATCTACGCTTCTGACGGTTGCCGCTTATCCGTCGGAAACGGCTGAAACGGAACTGATGCGCGCAGCAGCTTCCGGCGCCAACATCGTCATTTCCCCTTCCGCCTCGGCGGCAAGGAGCGCAGCGGCTGTGCTTGGCAGTACAACAATCACCCGGGCGCCTCTGCTCATTGGTGCCGCAGGCAGTCCCGGTCAGGCACCGGAAAATTCGCTGTCCTCGTTTTCTGCAGCGGTCAACGCCGGCGCAGGTGCGATCCAGGCGGATATCCGCCTGACGGCCGACGGCATTCCCGTCGTGATGAAGGATGAAACGATCGACCGCACGACCACAGGCAGCGGTCGCGTCGATGCGATGACGCTCACTGCCATCAAGCAGTTTAAGCTCTGGGGCGAAAACAATGCGTTTTCCGCTTCCCACCCCAACGAAACCGTACCTTCGCTGACGGAACTGCTCCAACGCTTCCGCAGCACGCAGACGCGCATTTTGCTCGACCTGCGCAGCAACGAACCCGAGCTGGCACGAGCGGTGTCAGACTGCATCCGGCAGCAGGGGATGACCGGCAGAGTCATCTGCATCTCTACCAAAGCCGGTACGCTCACATCGCTGCGCACGGCTCTGCCCGAGCTGCAATGTGCATTGAAGCTGGGCGCACCCGGCGTAACTTCTATCACCAACAGTGTCGAAAACGAGCTTATCAAGCAGCTCGCGCCCGCACTCCGTGCTTCCGCACAGCTTTACATCAACTACGGAAACGTCACGGCGGAATACATCGCTGCGGCTAACGCGCGCGGGATCAGCATCACTCTTTGGGAATACGCCGGTACCGGTACCGCGATGGCGGACAGCTACCGCAGCGGTGCCGCAGGACTAAGCAGCACGAACATACAGCCTTACGCTTCCGGCGTGAAATACATTGCCGCCAACCGTACCGAAATGACCATCGGCAGCGGGCAGCCGGTTCTCATCAGCGTATTTGCTTACGGGCACGACGGCAGCGCAGCCGAGATCACACGTGATGCGAACTGTTCGGTCGTATTCCTGTCCGGCGCGCAGAGATGTACGATCACCAATGGTCGGATCACACCTAAGTCGGTCGGCACTGCGGTCATCCAGTTCCAATATGTCACATCCCTGCCGGACGGCAGCACACTTACGCTATACAGTCAACCGGTGACAATCACGGTCCAAAGCGTGACGCAGTATGGCGTAATTCAATTGAAATCCGGCAGTGCATATCAGCTCGATCCTGCGGCCGAATACAACATCGTCGTTGGAGAGAAGGTCACGTTGAGCGCGTTTCTGTCCAACTTCACTACAAGCGGCCTTGTGGTTCATGACAAAGACGGCAACCCTTTTACGGGAAGCTATATCTCGACCGGCTGCACACTCAGCGCCTATGTGGACGGCATACCGGCTGACCGCTATGTCATTGTTGTAGTCGGAGACGTCAACGGCGACGGCAGGCTGACCAGCTCGGATTATCTGCTGCTCAAGCGCCACATCGTAGTGGAAGAAGTCCTTACCGGTGCTTATCTGAAAGCGGGCGATATGAATCTGGACGGTAAGGTTACGCCGGCTGATTATCTTCTGCTCAAGCAAAAGATTCTGGATGTGTAAGTCTTTCTTTCCGGTTTATCGGAAACCGAACACTTCATTTCTGTTTTCACCTACAAAACCGGAAATCTGCATCCATCGATCGCTTGTCTGTAAACCGAAAAAAACCGGGAGGCCGAAACATTCGGTCTCCCGTTTTTCCTTCAAATGCTGCTGTTCATACTGTAATTGGGTGATTCCTTGGTAATATAGACATCATGCGGATGCGACTCCTTCAAACCGGCGTTGGTGATACGCACAAACCTTGAAGTTGCCTGCAGCTTCCGAATATTTTCAGCGCCGCAGTAGCCCATCCCGCTGCGAAGTCCGCCCATAAGCTGATATACCGTTTCAGAGAGCATCCCCTTATAGGCCACGCGGCCCTCCACACCCTCAGGCACGAGCTTCTTGTTATCGGTTTGGAAATAACGATCTTTCGACCCATGCTGCATAGCGGAAATTGAGCCCATCCCGCGATAGGACTTGAACTGGCGTCCCTGATAAATCTCCAGCTCACCGGGCGCCTCCTCACAGCCTGCGACCAGCGAGCCGACCATAATCACATCCGCGCCCGCAGCCAGCCCTTTAACGAGATCGCCCGAAAACTTGATGCCTCCGTCACCGATAACAGGAATCCCTTTCTTCTTCGCCACGCGCGCCGCATCGAAAATCGCAGTCACCTGCGGTACACCGATGCCGGCGACTACGCGGGTCGTACAAATTGAGCCGGGGCCGATGCCGACCTTGATACAATCCGCACCTGCGTCGATCAGCGCTTCCGCCGCCTCTGCCGTAGCAATGTTGCCGGCAATAAGCTGCGCTTCGGGAAAAGCGTCCTTAACGGCACGGCAGGCTTTAAGGATGTTATGGGAATGGCCATGCGCCGAATCCAGAACAAGCGCATCCGCACCAACCTTCAGCAGTTGCTCGGCGCGCTCCAGCACGTCGTTCGTGACCCCAATCGCGGCGGCACAAAGCAGCCTTCCCTGCGCGTCCTTGGCGGCATTCGGATACTTCACGGCTTTCTCGATGTCCTTAATGGTAATCAGTCCCTTGAGATATCCGTTGTCGTCTACCAGAGGCAGCTTTTCAATCTTATGTGCCATCAGGATTTTTTTTGCTTCATCGAGCGTGGTTCCCACCCTGCCGGTAACAAGGTTGTCCTTCGTCATCACTTCTTCAATTTTGGTATCATACGAGCTGAGAAAGCGAATGTCACGGTTGGTAAGAATGCCGATCAGTTTTCCGGCATCATCCGTAATCGGCACGCCGCTGATGCGGTACTTGGACATAACCTCCATCGCATCGTACACATAATGATCCTTGGAGAGAAAAATCGGATCGTTGATAACGCCGTTTTCGCTGCGCTTCACACGCTCAACCTGATCGGCCTGATCGCCGATGGACATATTTTTATGAATAACGCCGATGCCGCCCTCGCGCGCGATGGCGATCGCCATACGCGTCTCGGTGACGGTATCCATCGCCGCCGTAATGAGCGGAATGTTCAGACGGATCGAAGCCGTAAGATATGTCGTCAGGTCGATGTCCGCAGGCAGCACCGAGCTTTCCGCAGGTATGAGGAGCACATCGTCGTACGTAAGTCCTTCCTTACCGAACTTTTCTTCAAAATCCATACTCATAGCAAGCCCTGTCCTTTCCTTTTCCGGGCGCGGCAAACGCCGGTTTTTCTGTGCACAGCAAAGCGTTTTTTCTAAAAGATATTAGGATTATTATAGTACAAATCCTCCTTTTTTGTCAAGCGGTTTTTACACTTGTTTTTACAAAATACGCAAGACGATCCGGCGTTTTTTCGGCATTTTATCCTTTTTCCGTATCTGCATCGCACTTTTTACAAATCCATCAAAATTAAATGTTGCAAATTGCGATAATTTTGACTATTCTAATTATACATTAAGCCGGAAAAGGACAAATCAACTATGGACACAAAAACGCCCGAGCTGCTCTCCCCCACGGACACGCCGATGCAGATATTGGAAAAAATGCGCCCGTTCCGCGAACTGATGATGCAATATGAATGTGCAATGCGGGAAGTGAGCACCAAGTTTGAGGTGCTCAACGCAGAGTTTTCGGTTCGCTACAATCACAACCCGCTCGAAGCGATCAAAACGCGGCTGAAAACGCCCGTCAGTATCGCTGAAAAGCTCAATCGCAACGGAAAGCCGCTGAGCGTCAGCTCAATCCGCGAAAACCTATTTGACGTGGCAGGCGTCCGCATCATTTGCTCTTTCCCGGAGGACATCTATACACTCAGTGATATGTTCCTTCGGCAGGACGACGTAAAACTGCTCAAGCGGAAGGACTATATTGCCGATCCGAAAGAAAACGGCTATCGCAGCCTGCATCTAATCGTAGAAGTGCCGATTTTTCTGACCGAACGGACGATGATGATACCGGTCGAGGTGCAATTCCGCACCATTGCAATGGACTTCTGGGCAACTCTTGAGCATAAGACGCGATACAAGCAGAACATCAAGGACGAACCGTTCATCGCATCGGAGCTGAAAACCTGCGCCGATCAAATCGCAAAGCTGGACATTCGGATGCAGGAAATCCACAAATACATAGAGCACAAGGAATGACAACGCGGCGCGCAGAAAACTGCGCGCCGCGTTTGACGTTACTTGATTTCGTGGATATTGACGTAATATTTTGCAGGCGAATTGACAAGCTCCTTAAGCTTTCTGCTCTCGAAAAACTTAAGTGCGACCTGATCAAACAGCGCGTAGGACAACACATCCTCGTCGCTCTTTGCCACATCCTTCACCTTCTCGCGCAGCGCATCCATCTCAGGCTTGAGCGCGTCGGCGGGACGGCTCGTGATCTGCGGCTCGTCGCCAATGATCTTCTTAACAAAAGCCGGATCAATCGGGACGGGCGTTTTACCATAATCGCCGCGGACAAGGCCCTTGAATTCCTTCGTAACGCTCTTATAGCGTTCGCCGAAAAGCACGTTGAACACAGCCTGTGTGCCCACAATCTGCGATGACGGCGTGACCAGCGGCGGATAACCCGCGTCAGCTCTGACACGGGGCACCTCCTCGAGTACCTGCTGGAGCTTATCGGACTGATTTGCCTGCTTAAGCTGCGAAACAAGGTTCGACAGCATACCGCCCGGAACCTGATACATCAGCGCATTCACATCGACCTTAAGCACCTTCGGATCCAGCAGCCCGCTCTTGATATACTTTTCACGAAGCGTACCGAAATATTTCGAAATCGTATCAAGCTTCGCAAGGTCCAGCCCCGTATCAAACGGCGTCCCCTGCAGCGTAGCGACGATCGGCTCGGTCGGCGGCTGCGAGGTTCCCATCGCCATCGGCGAGATGGCCGTGTCGACCACATCTACGCCTGCCTCAACCGCTTTGAGAACCGTCATCGAAGCCAGACCGGAGGTATAGTGCGTATGAAGCTGGACGGGAATCTTGCATTTCGCCTTGATGGCGGTGACAAGATCATAAGCGTCATACGGCTTCAGCAAGCCGGCCATGTCTTTAATACAAATGGAATCGGCGCCCATCTCCTCAAGCTGCTTCGCATAGTCGGCAAAGTATTCGTTGGAGAACACCGGCCCCGTGGTATAGGAAAGCGCGGCCTGTACGTGGCCCTTTTCCTTTTTCGTCGCATTGATGGCGGTTTTGAGGTTCCGCGGATCATTAAGCGCATCAAAGATACGGATAATGTCGATGCCGTTGGCAATCGACTTCTGCACAAAGTATTCGACCACGTCGTCCGCATAGTGACGGTAGCCAAGTATATTCTGGCCCCGGAAAAGCATTTGCAGCTTCGTTTTCTTCACCTTGTCGCGAATCTTACGCAGACGCTCCCACGGATCCTCATTGAGAAAGCGCAGGCAGGCGTCAAACGTCGCGCCTCCCCAAGCCTCAAGCGAATGATAGCCGATCTCATCCATCTCGGGAAGGATAGGCAAAATCTCATCCGTCGTCATACGTGTGGCGATGAGCGACTGGTGCGAGTCACGAAGCACCGTTTCGGTGATTTCAACTCTTTTAGCCATAACAAAAACCCCCTTTATTCGTTACTGGAACAGTGCAAGAAATACACCCGCAGCCACAGCCGAGCCGATAACGCCGGCAACATTCGGACCCATCGCATGCATCAGAAGGAAGTTGGAAGGGTTCTCCTTCTGACCAACGACCTGGGAAACACGCGCAGCCATCGGGACGGCGGACACACCGGCCGAGCCGATCAGCGGGTTGACCTTACCCTTTGTAATGACGTACATCAGCTTGCCGAATATGACGCCGCCAAATGTAGCAAATGCAAAAGCGCAAAGTCCAAGAAGGATGATATAAATCGTCTGCCACTGCAGGAAGCTCTCGGCATTGGCTGTCGCACCGACGCACACACCGAGGAAAATAACAATGATGTTTGTAAGCTCATTCTGCGCGGTTTTGGAAAGTCTGTCCACAACGCCGCAGACGCGGAAAAGATTTCCAAGCATCAGCATACCGATCAGCGACGTTGCTTCAGGAAGGATCAGACACACAACGACGGTAACAACGACCGGAAAGAGGATCTGCTCGGTCTTGGAGACGGGGCGGAGCTGCTCCATCTTAACCGCTCTTTCTTTCTTGGTCGTGCACAGCTTCATAATCGGAGGCTGAATAAACGGCACAAGCGCCATATACGAATAGGCAGCGATGGCGATTGCGCCGAGCAGCGCCGGTGCAAGCGTTTTCGTCACCAGAATTGCGGTCGGACCGTCAGCGCCGCCGATAATGCCGATTGAAGCCGCCTCAGGCACGGTAAAGCCAAGCAGCAGCGCGCCGATAAAAGCGACAAACACGCCAAACTGCGCAGCCGCCCCCAAAAACAACGTTTTCGGGTTGGCAATCAGCGGCGAGAAATCCGTCATCGCGCCGACGCCGAGAAAGATCAGCGGCGGGTAGATGCCAAGCTTCACACCGAGATACAGAAAATCCAGCATACCGCCCTCGGTCACGATCTGTTGGATGTTGATCTGATTTTCCAAAAACAGATCCATATGGAACAGATTGGCACCGGGTATATTTGTCAGCAGCATGCCAAAGGCAATCGGCAGCAGCAGCAGCGGCTCAAACTTTTTAACAATGGCCAGATAGACGAGTACGCCCACGATGGCGAACATAATTAACGTTTTCCACCCACCGTCGGCAAGGAAGGATTTCAAGCCGGAGCGCTCGAAAATCATACCGATGGTATCAAACAAGGCCATTTTGCTGATCAACTCCTCTTCGTTTTTATGGATTTTGCCGCAAAACGGCTCAGGAAATCACGAAGAGCAGATCGCCCGCGTTGACCGACGCGCCTTCGCTGACAGATGCTGTGGACACCGTACCATCGCAGGGCGCCAGAATCTCGTTTTCCATCTTCATCGCTTCAATCACGCAAAGCACGTCGCCGCTCTTGACGGCAGCCCCCTGCTTGGACACAACCTTCAAAACGGTGCCCGGCAGAGGCGAGGTTACTTTTTCACCGTTGCCGACAGGAGCGGACGCCGCAGGTGCGGAGGCTGCGGGTGCGGCGGCAGGAGCCGCTTTGGGTGCTTCTTTGGGGGTCTCGGGCGCTTTGGTATAGGAAGCGTTGGGATCTGCGTCCTCTACAACGACCTCGTAGCTTGTACCGTTTACGGTGACGATATACTTCTTAGCCATGATGTTTGTACTCCTTTATTTATGAATTTTAGTGATGGAAATAACGTTGAATGCACATCTTTCTTCGCCTCTGGAGACTGCAATCGCTGCCGTCGCGACAGCTACTGCCGTTTCCTCGTCCGGCAAATCGGCAGCGAGGTTCCGCACGGGAGACTCTTTTTCCGCAGCAGCGGCAACGGAAATTCGACTGTCCTTTCTCCCGAAGAGCCTGTCAAATATGGACATGACGCTACAGCTCCTTTATTTTTGAATTTTGGTGATCGAAATGACGTTAAACGCACATTTCTCTTCCCCTCTGGACGCGGCAATGGCTGCCGTGGCAACGGCGACTGCCGTTTCTTCATCCGTCAGGCTGTCCGCAGACTTCCGATCAGACACCGGCTTCGCTTCTGCTTCTTCAACAGCCGGCTGCGGCGTATCCGGCGTATCGGCTTTTTTACGGAAGAACAAACTGAACAAGTACAGCACGGCCCAGATGATGAGTAAAATCAAAAATACGACAATCATACCGATCGCAGCAATTTCCAGCCCGTAAAGCAGCCTTTCCGAAAGGCTCGCATTTTCGCTCAGATTCTTCATTCCGGAATCGAAAAATTCAGCCTGCGAACTGTCGGCAGCAGCAACTGCTGACGACAGGGCATTCATAAGATTCAAGCTCCCACACATCCCTTCCATTAAGAAGCCAGCCGGTTCTTGCCTCCGGCTGACCATTCCTCTGTATTTTATAACAAAAACCGGAAAATTGCAAGAGGACATGCGAAAAAAACACCGAAAATAATTCCAAATCCGTCTTGCGTCCGGCCCCACTTTATGGTAGAATAGCCAAAAAGAAAAGGAAGGTTGGAAATATGGCGGATTTACGGGAAAATATTGCGCGTATCCTCCTCACCGAGGAAGAGCTGCAGGCCAAGGTAGCAGAAATGGCGGCGCTCATTTCAGAGGATTACAAAGACAAGCAGCTCCTGCTCGTCGGCGTTCTCAAAGGCTCTATGGTTTTTATGGCGGACCTGATGCGCAAGCTGAACATCAACGCAAAAATCGACTTTATGTCGGTCTCGTCCTATGGCTCCTCGACCGTCTCCTCCGGACAGGTGCGAATCATCCTTGACCTCAAGCGTCCGGTCGAAAATTACGACTTGCTGCTGGTGGAGGATATTCTCGACAGCGGCGCCACGCTCTCCTATCTCAAGGAACTGCTGCTCGCTCGGCAGCCGAAATCCATCCGCATCGCCACGCTGTTGGACAAGCCGGAACGGCGCAAGGCAAACATAGCAGCCGATTACAGGGGCTTTGAAATCCCCGACGAATTCGTCGTCGGATACGGTTTGGATTACGATGAGGATTACCGCAATCTGCCTTTTATCGGCGTTCTCCGACCGGAAGCCTATGCATAATGCCGCCCGCCGGCTGCATACAGGCGTATGCAAAACAAAGCAGGCATTCTCTTCACAATTTTTTGCAGACAAAAAACAAGCTGCCGTCCCGCTCCGCAACGGCAGCTTGTTTTTCAGATTGATGCAGACATTTTCATTACAGCTTCCTCGCGCAAATCACGAAAGACTGCGGGAAACGCTTCGCTTTCCACGGCGAATAATACCGTGTGCTGAATGATGGCTCGCCGTCCAGCGTTTCCCGATCCGTCTCCTCTACAAGACGCTCGATCCGGAATCCCGCTTTGGCCAGCGCATTGATGTAATCGCAAAACCGCCTGTTGTACAGTGTCAGCGGAACCCCCTCCTCTGCTTCCCAATTGGGATAGCTGCGTTCGGCAGGTTTCTTGCCCGTTTTTTTGAATGTAAACGGCTCCGGCTCATCATAACTGCCCGAAAACAAAATCTGTCCGCCAACCGCTTCCGTGCAGTACAGCAGCGGATGATCCCAACTGAATATAAAGCTCCCGCCTTGTTTCAGATAAGAGAACACAAGGTCAAAAGTCGTTTGCATATCCACTGTCCACCCGATTGCATAGATGGAATAAACGACATCAAAATACCCCTCCGGGATGCCGGGATTCTGTTCCATCGGAGAACGGAAAAGACGGTACGCATACCCATCCAAAAGGCCCGCAGCGGTTTCAATCTGTTGATCCGACAAATCAAGTCCCCATAATTCCGCAGCGCCCCGTTCGCCGCACCATTTCAGCGAATGCCCGCTGCCGCATCCGATGTCCAGAACCTTTTGGCCCGCAAGCGCAGGGAACAGGCGGAGTTCTTCTTCAGACGGTATAAAGCAACCGTATTCCGGCAATGCCGTCACGCCGAAGAAGGTATCGGCGATGGCATCCCAGCTTTCTCTGTTTTGCGCAAGTATATCGTTCGGATTCAAATTTTTGCTTCCTCCATAAACTTTGACGGCAATTCGGAGATTCCCACAGCAAGATGGGTCACCGATACATCGACGGACGTAAATCCCACATTTTCTTTTTGATCATAATACGCCGCTCAATAGGCCGCCGTGTCAATCAGAGACGCGTAAACCCCTCCGTGTACAGAGCCAAACGGGTTCAAATGCTTCTTTTCCACCTCCAGTTCCACCGTCGCGGTACGGCTTGCAAGCTCCGTTATTTTAATCCCAAGCAAAGAAAAATACGGACTCGCATTTACAGCCTTCATTATGGCTTCAAGATGCTTTGGATTCACCTTCAACGCAAAAACCCCCAATTAATCAATCGTTTGCCGCCGCAGAAAACGAAGCATGATCCCCTGTTTTTATACGAGTCCGTCGGCTGCCGAGAGCATATAGTCGATGGAATCGCAGAGCGCAAGCCAGCTTGCCTCAATGATGTCGGTTGAAACGCCGACCGTGCGCCAGACACTGCGGCTGTCGCTCGATTCGATCGAAACACGCACCTTCGCAGCAGTGGCCGCGTCGGAATCGATCACGCGAACCTTATAATCGGTCAGCTTCATCCCCTCCAATACGGGGTAAAATCCGCCGAGCGCCTTGCGAAGCGCGAGATCGATCGCATTGACCGGCCCCTTCCCCTCCGATGCGACGAGCGCTTCCGAACCTCCGACAGCGATCTTCAGCAGACAGCCGGTAAGCACATCAGACTTCGTGGGGTCGCTGAGCACAATCTTAAAGTCCAAAAGCTCAAAATATCGCTTCCTGCGCCCAAGCGTTTCCAGCATCATCAGCGCGAGCGAGCCGTCGGCGTTTTCATATTGATACCCCATCCGCTCCTCGTTCTTGATGCGCGCCAGCAGCTCGGTGACACAGGGATCGTTTTTGTCTGTACCGGGAGCAAGTTCACGCAGCCTCTTGGCCACGGCAGCGCGGCCGCTTTGGTCAGAAATGAGTATACCGCTGCTGTTGCCGACCTGTGCGGGATCCGTATGCTGAAAAGCGGCGGACCATTTTTCTTCCCCATCAATATGCGCGCCCGCCTTATGGCGGAAAGCATACCCCCCGACATAGGGCGCGCGTTCGTCAAAAGCAAGATTGGTGATGTCGGCAATCCGCCGCGCACTGCCGGTCAGCAGACGCAGACGGTCGGGCGGGAGGACAGAAAACCCCATTTTCAATTGCAAATCGGGAATAACCGTGCACAAATCGGTGTTGCCGCAGCGTTCTCCTATACCGCAAAAGGTGCCGTGTACATCCACAGCGCCTCCCTCTACGGCAAACAACGTGTTGGCGACAGCCAGTCCGCAGTCGTTGTGGCAATGGATGCCCACCGGCACGGACAGCGCCTTGCAAACCTCGCGAACGACGCGCTTGATCTCACCGGGCATCGAGCCTCCGTTCGTATCGCAGAGCACCACCCGCTCGGCGCCGGCATTGACTGCGGAAACAAGCGTCTGCATCGCATAGCCGGGGTCATTGCGGTAGCCGTCAAAAAAGTGCTCGCCCTCGAAAATAACACGCTTGCCGTTTTCGCGGCAATAGGAAATACTGTCTGCGATCATCCGCAGGTTCTCCGTATCGCTGGTGCGGAGAACCGATATGACCTGCGCAAGGCTGCTTTTACCGTAGAGCGAGACATATTCGTCAGACAGCGACACGGTTTTTCGCAGCAGCTCGTCTTCACGGGCAGCGACGCCCTCACGGCATGTGGAATGAAAGGCGACGGGCTTGAGCGTGCGGAAGCGAACCCGTTCACGTTTGAGGTACGCAAACAGTTCCTCATCCTTTGTAATGGCAGCGGGCGCGCCGCCTTCCGCGAAGCCGATCCCAAGCGCATCAAGTATATCCAATATTTTCAGTTTATCTTTGACGGTATAGGAGACCAACGCGCTCTGCGCGCCGTCGCGCAGCGTGGTATCCAGCACGCCGATCTTGGTTTTCAATGGATTTAAGCTCCTTTTCACGCAGGAAGACGCGTTTCCTGCTGCGTGCGTTTTAGTTTTTGTACAGGTCGATGATGTCCTGTATCTCTGCATTGATCTGATCTCTGACCGCATCGAATGCCGAAGTGATATCGGCGCTTCTGTTCTGAACCAGTGTGGCAAGAACCGTGCCCATCTGTCCGAAGTCATAGGCTTCTCCGGCATCGTAAAGGATATTGTCAAAAATGATGTCAAGCATTTCCTCGCTCTCATCATCACGAACATCCCGACCGAGCAAATTGACCTCATAATACGCAGGCGTGAGCGTATTCTTCGCCTCGGCAGCACAGGCTTCGACAATAAAGGCGGAAAATTCCGGATCAGACACGCAAATCGGGATCGTCAGACCGGCAACTTCACCGGTGCCGCAGTAGGAATAATAATTCTCCTGATCCTCATTCCACAACGGAAGCGGCAGAATACCGAAGTCGATGTCATACGCACGCATTTTGGTTGTGGCGGAAAAGGCCGATATCCTAAAAAGCGCGTCTCCTTCATAAAATATGGCAAAAGAAGTGTCCCAAATCGGCTCTTCACACTCCTGCGCGTAAATCGCCCACGACCCGGAGTCGGCAAATGTCTCCAAAATCCGCCGGGCTATCGTCTGCGAGCGTTCGTCACCGAAGCTGAGATAAGGATAGTCGTTTTCGTCTTTTTTGCAAATCGTTGTACCCGTGCTGCCGATCAGCCCCTGGACGTCATAATAAGATGAAACCATGCCGTAGACACGGTTTTCCTCGCTCGGATCTGTAGCGGCAGCCTTAGCCATTTCGACGAGTTTGTCAAATGTCCATTTATGTTCCCGTACGAGCGCATAAGGGTCTTCCATATTGTTGTTTTTAATGATGTCCTTATTGAAAAGAATCGAATTGGTGCAGACTTTATTGAGGATGGTAATATCACCGGTCGTAAAATAAACGGCATTGCCGAAAGAAAAGGCTTCCGTCGCATTTTTATCCCACCATGGCGCTTCCAAATCAATATACGCAAATGAGCGCAAATCATACAGACTGCCTTCGCCTGCCAGCACTGCCGCCTCACGCAGCGTAGGCATCGCCGCATCGAACATATCGGTACCCGCCATAACCTCGGTACGGATATCCGTAAGCGGTGAATCACTCAGAACCGGAACAATTTTTACGTTATAACGTTCCTCGACACGGGCGTTGCGTTCAAAGACCTGATCATTGATCAAGTCGCCGTACATTGTGCTATGGGTCGTGAAATCATCAGACTGGTAGGTTCCGAATTTTTGACTGCGGACAAGAATACGGAATTCACGCTCTCCCCAGTCTTTATCCGGAAGAGCGGCTTTGTAATTCCCGTTTTCATCACGATACGCATCAACCTCAACAGTACTGCCGGAGGCATCCGAAGCCGGGGAACTGCTTTCGTCGCCGGCGGATTTGCAGGAGAAGAGGGTGCAGGAAAAAACGGCAACAAGCAAAACGGTTGCGACGAATCTGCCAAAATATTTTCCGAACATAAAAATACAGCCTTCTTTCTTGTAATCGTCACAAAAAGACCATCCATCAAAAACGTTTTTCAAAGTACGCGCGCATTCACGCCCCTGTATCCCCCTGTATCATGGAACGATTGATCGCGTTGATATACGCCCGGATACTGGATTTGATAATATCGGTGGACACGCCTTTCCCGGGAAACTCATGTCCTGCAGCGTCGGTGATACGCACGCGCACTTCGCCGAGTGCGTCGGTACCGCCGGTGACGGCCTTGATATTATAAAAAAGCAGTTTGAAATCCTGACCGACGATGCGGTTGATGGCATTGAAGCTGGCGTCGATCGGTCCTTCGCCCGCGCCGGTCTCGGTAAACTTTTCACCCTTGCGGGAAAGGGATACGAGCGCCATCGCCTGCATACGGTTGCCACTTTGGATCTGGAAGGTATCCAACTCGTAGCCGTCGACAATATGCGAGTCGTAAACCGCTTCCTCCACCAGCGCTCGGACGTCGTCATCCGACACATCCTTTTTGCGGCATGCAAGGTCCTTAAACGCATTGAAAGCCGCGAGCGAGACAGCAGGGTCGACAACCAAACCCAGCTCGGACAGTTTCTCCTCGAACGCATGATGTCCCGAGAGCTTGCCGAGCGCAAGGCCCGTACCGGTCAGCCCGACCGACTGCGGGGTCATAATTTCATATGTCAGCGGGTTTGCGAGCACGCCGTGCTGGTGGATGCCTGCGTCATGCACAAATGCGTTTTTGCCCACGACAGGCTTATTCTGCGGCACATATACGCCGGTAACCGAAGCGACGGTTTTGCTTGCCCTGGAGAACATACGCGTATCAACGCCATGCTCCAAGCCGAACAAATCATGCCGCGTCTGCAGCGCCATCACGATTTCCTCTGCCGCAGCATTGCCTGCGCGCTCTCCCAAGCCGTTAAGCGTACATTCGACCTGCCCCGCGCCCGCCATTAAAGCAGCAAGCGAATTGGCCGTAGCCATCCCGAGGTCGTTATGACAATGCACCGATACAACCGTATCGCCCAAATTGCGCGTGCCGCCCATCACACGGCGAATAAGCGCGGCGAATTCGTCGGGCACGGCGTAGCCGACAGTGTCGGCGATATTGACGGTGGATGCTCCGTTTTCTATGGCTGTCTCAAACAGCTCGCAGAGGAAAGCGGGGTCGGAGCGACTGGCATCCTCGGCGGAGAACTGAACGTCCGCACACAGGCTGCGTGCAAGACGCACCGATGCAGCCGTCCGCGCCCGGACCTGCTCACGGGTCATTTTCAGCTTATACTGCAAATGAATATCGCTGGAGGCAATGAAAATATGGATACGGCTTTTCTCCGCCTTTTCCAGCGCCTCGGCCGCACGGCGGATGTCCCTCTCTTCCGCGCGCGCAAGCGCACAGATGACAGGACCCCTGATCTGCTCGGAGACCCGGCGTACAGCCACGAAATCATCCTGTGAGGAGGCCGGAAACCCGGCCTCGATCACATCCACGCCGAGTCCGGCGAGCACGTGGGCAATCCTGAGCTTATCGGAAATGTTCAGGTTTACGCCCGGCGTCTGCTCGCCGTCGCGAAGCGTGGTGTCAAAAATCCGAATTCTTCTGCCCAAAACGCGGCACCTCCGATTCAAACACCCGAATACGCTGCAAAGCCGCCGTCCACAGGAATCACCGTGCCGTTGACAAAACCGGAAGCGTTCGCATCGCACAGATAAAGCAGCGTACCGATCAGATCGGACGGCTCACCGAAGCGGTTCATCGGCGTATGAGCAAGAATCTTGTCCGTGCGCGGCGTAGGCTTACCGTCCGCGTCATAGAGCAGCGCACGGTTCTGGTCGGTGACGAAGAAGCCGGGCGCGATGGCGTTAACGCGCACGCCCACCTTGGAAAAGTGGACGGCCAGCCACTGCGTAAGGTTGGACACGGCGCTCTTGGCCGCTGAGTACGCGGGGATCTTGGTCAGCGGCCGGAACGCGTTCATCGACGAGATATTGATGACCGTCCCGCTGCGCTTGGCCAGCTCTTTTGCAAAGACCTGCGTCGGAAGCAGCGTGCCGAGAAAGTTGAGGTTGAACACAAAATTCACCCCGGCCGGATCGAGGTCGAAAAAGGTCTTGACGCTCTCGTCCGGCCCGCCGTCGAGGTCTTCGGGGAACAGATACTCCTTCGTCGTCTGTGCTTTCGGGTTATTGCCGCCGGCACCGTTGATGAGGATATCCACCGCCCCGAACGACGCTTCAATTTGCACAAGCGCCTTTTGCAGACTCTCGCGGTCGAGCACATCCGCTCCCAGCGGAAGCGCCTGTCCGCCCTGCGCACGGATACGATCCGCCGTGGCCGCGGCGCGCTCGACTGTCAAATCGAGCACGGCAACAGAAGCGCCGCACTCGGCCAGCGCCTCGCAGAAAGCCGAACAGAGCACGCCGCCGCCGCCGGTGACAACGGCTGTTTTGCCGCGAAGGTCTATTTTGAATGGAACTGCCATACGATTTATCCCGTCTCTTTCCCTATCCCGTTTCTATGAAAACGGAATTTTATTTTTCTATCCTGATATTCTGCGCAGCGAGCTTCTCGCGCAGGAAATTTACAGCCATGACGATATCGGCAGCCGGATCCTCACCGACCTCCCTCTCCACCGTCAGATAGCCGGTATAACCGATGTCATTGAGCGCGGCGATGTATTTATCCCAATCGACGCCGCCGGTGCCGAGCGGAACCTCGAGAAAGCTGTTCTCGCCGGTCTTGATGCCGTCCTTGGCGTGTGTATGTACGATGTAATCTTTCAGCGTATACACACCTGCAACAGGATCATCGCCTGCAACCATCACAAGATTGGCCGGGTCGTAATTGACGCGCAGCCCCTTGGCGCCCAACGAATCGAGGAACGCCTTGAGAACAGGCGCCTTCTCGGTGCCGGTCTCGGCGGCAAAGTACGAGCCCATGCTGTCGGCATATTCGGCGAGTGCGCGGGCGTTTTTCCGTACAGCCTCCATAAACGGCGAATCCTCAACCGTAAGATGGCCGATGTGAGTGGTAACGATGTCGCAGCCCAGCTCCTTAGCCGCGTCAAGCACGCGCTTGGATTTGTCGACAATAGTCGCGTCGTCCAGATTCAGGCCGAAGTCGCCGCAGATGGCGGAGAATACGATGCCGTTGGAGGACATGATATCCTTGATTTCGCGGATCTTCTCCTTTGTCATATTCTCTGCGGAAAATTCACCGCCGGTGAGATACTTCTGAACGCCGCTGACGCCCAGCTCCGCCGCTTTCGCGATGCTGCTCGGAAAATCGAGGCGCAGGGAGTCGGATATGAGACCGAGTTTCATAGCTGTTTGATTCCTTTCTTTACTTAAAAATGTTTTTATATCAAATCGAGAGGCAGCGAAAAGGCGGCATAGAAGCGGTCGAGAAAATACCCGACCTCCTCCATTCCCATCCCCTTCAGCGTCGCTTCGACTGATGCCATTGCGGGCGCGAACTCGCGGTTGCCACTGTCCAGCTCGGTCTTGCACTTCAGCAGCGCGGCGAGCTTATCGGCGGCCTTGATGAGACGTTTTTCATCCTCGGTATAGCGGAAAATGTCGGCATAGCCGTCGCGCAGCTCGGCCGGCAGGCTTTGGGCAAAGCGCGCCTTGGCCGCTTCTTCCACGATGTCATATGCTTTTTTTGTTTCCGCATTATAGTATTTCACCGGCGTGGGCAGATCGCCGGTCAGAATTTCGGGCGCGTCGTGGTACATCGCTTTGACGCAGACAGCGCCGCAGTCATATGCTTTGCCGAACACCTGATTGCCGATGAGCGCAAGCGCGTGGGCAAGGAAAGCGACCTCCAGCGAATGCTCGGAAAGATTTTCCCCGAAATTACAGCGCATCAGCCCCCAGCGTGATATGTATTTCATCCGAAACAGGGTGGCAAAAAACGTATTTTCCATCTTTATAACTCCGCATATTCGCATATATATGTACGGCAATATAATACCATATCCAAAAGCAAAAGGGAATAGGATTTCAAAAAAATGTTCCTCGGATATTGAAAAAAACGATTCCAAATGCTATAATCTACCTGAGAAACGAAGGGCATTTCCCGCTTCCCATCCCGGCATAACCGAAAGGGGCGGACGGAAAGGAACAAGACCGATATGAAATTCACGAAAATGCAGGCGCTCGGCAACGATTACATCTACATTGAGCTGTTTACGCAGCAAATGGAGAATCCCTCCGCCTGGGCGCGCTTTCTTTCCCGCCGCCATTTCGGCGTCGGTTCGGACGGAATGATTCTGATTTGTCCCTCCGAGAAGGCCGACTTCCGTATGCGCGTGTTCAATCCCGACGGCAGCGAGGCCGAAATGTGCGGCAACGCATTGCGCAGCACCGCCAAGCTGGTATATGAAAAGGGCTTCACCACTAAAACTGCATTTACCATTGAAACGCTCGGCGGACTTAAAAAACTGTACCTTACGCTCAAAAGCGGACACGTTTCTATGATCACGGCGTCGCTGGGCGCGCCGGTGCTGGACTGCGCGCGCGTTCCCGTCATGCTCGACAACAGCGGCGGACGATGTGTCGACCACCCCATCGAGGCTGCGGGACGGCTGTTCCGCATTACGGCGGTATCTATGGGCAATCCGCACTGCGCCTCCTTTATTGAAGATGTCGCATCGCTGGATCTCTCCCTGTACGGCGCGGCAATCGAAAATCATTCCGCCTTCCCGCAAAAAACCAACGTCGAATTTGCACAGGTCATAGACAAAAACACACTCTTTATGCGCACATGGGAGCGCAACTGCGGCGAAACATTGGCCTGCGGTACAGGCTGCTGCGTCGCAACGGTCGCGGGCGCACTGACAGGACGCTGCGAACCAAAGACAGAGGTGCGCCAGCTCGGCGGCATCATCCGCATCGAATGGGACAGAGCATCGGACGATCTGCTGATGACCGGCCCGTCCGAAATCGTATATGACGGCGTCGTGGACGAACGCGCGGCCGAGGCTTTCTTCGCCGCCGAACGCGAGGCCGGACGAAAGGAGCGAGAGTGCATATGAACATTTTGAAATTGTTTGCAGACTATCCGTTTTTTCCTTCCTTTCTGGACAGCGGAAAAGAAATCCGAGACATTGTCTATGACTCCCGCAAAGCGAAACCGGGTACGATTTTCGTGGCGATGCGCGGCGCCAGCCACGACGGTCACGAAAGCTGTATGGACGCTTACGAACGCGGATGCCGCGATTTCGTCGTTGAGCACAGAGTACCCCTTCCCAACGATGCCATCACCTATCTGGTGGCCGACTCACGGCGCGCACTTTCGGTTATGTCGCGCAGCCTGTTCGAACTCGACCCGAAAACGGAGAGTCAGCTCGGCGCGACCCATTGCATTGCCGTCACGGGCACCAAGGGCAAAACAAGCACCTGTATGATCCTAAAATCGATTTTTGAAGCCGCAGGGCGCAAGGTAGGATACATCGGCACACTCGGGGTTATGTACGACGGAAAGACAATCGAGACGCCGAACACGACGCCCGAATCCTACGAAATATTCCGCTATTTAAGGGAGATGCGGCTGAGCGGCTGCGAATATGTGCTGATTGAAGCATCCTCACAGGGCGTAAAAATGCACCGCACGGCCGACCTTTTCTTTGATCTGGGCATATTCACCAACCTTTCGCCCGATCACATCGGACCGGGCGAGCATGAGAGCTTCGAAGAATACCTCGCCTGCAAACGAGAGTTATTTTTCCAATGCGCACTTTCAATCGGAAACGTCGACGACGAATACTACGATCAGGTTGTTGCCAATCGCTTCGGGCGGCTGACTTTCGGAATGGCCGAAAAAGCTGACTACCGCGCGGAAAATCCGCAATTTACCATATCTGCAGACGGTTTTTCCACCGTTTTCACCTGCCGCGAGAGGGGCAAGCGACACGAGCTGTTCCTGACGCTGCCCGGCCTGTTTTCGGTTTACAACGCGCTCGGCGCCGTCGCTGCCGCGCGGAATTTCGGCGTCTCCTACGAGACGATACAAGCCGGCCTTGCCGCCGTCAAGGTAAAAGGGCGGACAGAGATTGTTCCCGGCACGGGCGACGTGCGTGTACTGCTGGATTATGCGCACAACGAGCTGAGTGTAAAAAGCCTGTTTGATATGCTGCTGCTTTACAAGCCGAAACGGCTGATTGCCGTATTCGGCTGCGGCGGCAACCGTTCGAAGCTGCGGCGCTACGCAATGGGTGAAATCATTTGCGAAATGGCGGATTTTTCTGTCATCACTTCCGATAACCCGCGGGACGAGGAGGTAAACGACATCATAGAGGACATCAAGCAGGGCGCCGGAGAAAACATCAAAAAGGCCGTGGTCGTACCTGACCGCAAAGAAGCCATCGAATACGCGTTGAGCCTGGCGGGCAGCGGAGACATCGTTGCCATCGTCGGCAAAGGCGATCAGGATTACGAGGAAATAAAAGGCGTCCGACACCCGTTTGACGAGCGCCGGATCGTAGCCGATTATTTTAAAAACGCTTCCAGGTAATTTATGGCAAAGCCTTTTTCCGAAAAAGTCCGCTCATACTCGGTCATAATATTCATACCGGCAAGCGGACTGTTGTGCAGATCGAAGCATATATTTTCGAGTCCGTAACCGCACGAATCGAAGGTTTCAAGCGAATAATCGAAGAGCGGGCGGTTATCGGTTTTGAAAAAGATGCGTCCGCCCGACGCAAGAATTGTTTTATAACGTTCCAAAAAAAGCGGGCTGGTCAATCGTCTTTTCGCATTGCGCTTTTTCGGCCAGGGATCGCTGAAATTGAGATATAGACGCGTGACGCATCCCGCGGGCAGAAGTGCATCGATGGCAGCGCCGTCGGCGATCAGAAAGCGAACATTCTTGCAGCCGGCACGGTCCGCCTTTTCCATAGCCATCATGGCCACATCGGTCACCTTCTCAACCGCCAGCAGCGCCGCGCTTGGATACCGTTCGGACAGTCCGGTAACGAACGCGCCCTTGCCGCACCCCAGCTCGACGAACAGTTCGCGCTCCGCACCAAAGCTCGACAACAAATCCACACGCTCACCGTCCATTGCGGCAAGCAGGCCGCTGACGCGTTCAAGCCGGATGTCACGGTTCTTTTTCGGACGCATCCTCATAAGTATAATCCTTTCCAGATGTCTGCTTTCAATTCAGGACGAAGCTGCGGTGCAAGCGGGCTGCGCCTCCCATTCCTGTATGCCGTCCAAATTGAAATTGAAATATTTTTTGAAAAATCAGTGTATATTTTAACGTCTTTCGCAGATACTACATCATGTCGAAAGGAGATTTGACCGATGTTAGACAGAATCGCACTGATTATTACCATCATTGGCTCTATCAACTGGGGACTCATAGGACTGTTCCAATTCGACCTGGTCGCCTGGATTTGCGGCGGTCCGGCCGCGCTTCTCAGCCGCATCGTGTACACAATCGTGGCCGTCTGCGGACTGTGGTGCATTGGAATCCTGTTCAGGAGTCCTGCGAGAGTACGGGAATAGACGGATCAGCAGGCAGCTTAGCTGCTTGCTTTTCTTTTATGTCCCATTCCGGCTGGATGATCGAAAAAAAGTACGGATAGAACCAACTGCCGTCGCCATGCAGTGTTTTATCAGACGAAGTGGATTCATACGTCATCCCGACGCTTCGCATCAGCGAAAGCGCGGCGGTATCTTCCACATCGACATGGGCATATATTTTCCAGAAATTAACTTCTTCAAACAAAAATCCGAAAATGCGTTTCAGCGCCTCGGTCATATAGCCCTTGTGACGGGCGGGCTGCTCAAGAGCAAACATAAGACCGATCGTCTTAAAGCGGTTGGAAACTTCCTTTTCGACCACATAACCGATAAGCCGACCCGTCGCCTTCTCCTCAATAGCCCAGCCATAAAACGAATCTCTGCGATAAGCGGTAATCCAGCGCTGTACCTGAAATTTGGCTTTTGCAGGCGTCTTATGGCGCAAAAGCTGCCCGAAGCGCGCAGCCTCCTCCGTCCCCGACCAGCGCTCAAACATCGGGCGATAGTCGTCAAACACAAACCTGCGCAGCCGCAGGCGTTCGCTTTCCAGTTCTACGGTGCCTTTGTGACGCAGCCCGGCTTTATCCGGCGGCGCCTCTCCAAGCCGATTTTCCATACCTGCGCGGAGATAATCGAGACTGGTGTTGAGGCGTACGGCGTCAGCACCCTTCGCATGGATAGCCGGCGATTCCAGTGTCAACGCACCGGCATAACCGGAGGCCCGCAGACGGTCGAACGTCAAAAGCCAGTTGATGTCTCCCTCGCCAGGCTGATAGATGGGGTAAATTTTCGACCAGTCGCACCGCGCACCCGAGTAGTCGCCGATATGTACGTGTCGGATGCGATCCGGCCACAGTTCCTTGTCATCAAGGATTGTATACAGCTCACGGTGGAATTGCGCGGCGCGCGTGTCCAGTGTAAAGCCGAGTGTATTGTATATGGAAGCGAGCTTTTTCATATGAAAACTCGGGCTCTTATGCATACAAAATACACCTTCGACAAGAAGGTCAATCGAATAGCGCGCTGCGATGTCCATAAGAAGCCCGATTCGTTCGTAAATCATCGGCGCGTTTTGATCGCTATCCGGCACGCCCCAGCAATGAGCGACAAGCTTTTCGGCACCGAAGGCCCGGGCGTATTCACAATTGGTCTTGAACAGTGTCAGCGCGACGGCAAGCGACGCTTCGCCCGGCTCGCCAAGCAGGTCGCCGATATACTTGTCTGCGTGAAAAGCACGGATACGAACGCCGCGCTCCCGGCAAATACGCACCAAATCGGGAATCTGCGCATACGAATCGCGAAACATCATAAATTCAAATCCGTCGCAATGGAACGCATCATTATGTTCTGTGAGCAATTTGAAATCGAACCCGTTGCGCCGTCCGATAAACGCACCGGTAGATAAATAAATCTCGTTCAACCCCAAATTCCCCCTTATCGATTCTATTTTACCACATATTTCTTGCTTCGTCAAGAGTTTGCCTTTGACAAACCAACGGTATTGTGGTATTATAAAATATAATATTTCCCTTTGCTTGATACGGCGCCGCGATGCCAATGCTTCAGGCGTTTATTTAGAAATGTACATATCGGAGACAAAGACGTTATGACGATTTTAACCGTTTCGTCCGTTTCCCTGTCCTACGGGACGGATGAAATTCTCAACGATATATCTTTTTCGGTAAATGAAGGCGAACGCCTCGGCGTAATTGGCGCCAACGGTGCGGGCAAAACCACGCTCTTCCATATCATCACCGGCAAAATCCGACCCGACCGCGGCTCCGTGGCCTTCGCGCGCGGTGCGCAGGTCCGGCTGCTCTCACAGAAGCCGGAAGACGATTTCGGAGACAAGACAGTGCTGGACTGGGCGCTGGGTTCCTTTTCTCATCTGCACGAAGCCGAGCTTCGCCTCACCGAACTGGCGGAACGGCTTTCCGAGGGGCGCAGTGCGGATGCCGAACGCTACGCAGCGCTGGAAGAAGACTTCCGGCGCGCAGGCGGTTATGAATACAAAGCCAAAACGCGCACAATGCTCGAGCGGTTCGGATTTTCCGCAGAGGACTTCGGCAAGCCGGCCGCTCTGCTTTCCGGCGGACAAAAAACCCGGCTGGCGCTTCTGTCGGTGCTCGTTTCAGACACGGATGTAATCCTGCTCGATGAACCGACCAACCATCTCGATCTCGAAACGACCGAATGGCTTGAAGGCTTTATCCGCACGTCGAAAAAGACCTTTCTTATCGTTTCACACGACCGTTATTTCCTCGACCGCGTCACCACCAAAACGCTGGAGCTGGAGCATACGCGCGCAACGGTATTCAGCGGTCCGTACAGCGTGTTCAAGCAAAAAAAACAGGAGCAGCGCGCCGCACAGATGAAGCATTACCTTCAACAGCAGAAGGAAATCAAGCGCATCGAGGATTTTGTGGAAAACCAGCGCCGCTGGAACCGCGAGCGCAACATCATCGCTGCGGAAAGCCGTCTGAAGGCGCTGGAGCGGATGGAAAAGCTCGAAAAGCCGAAGGACGAAGTCAAGGCGCCCTCCTTTTCGTTCCAGACATCCGCCAAGCAGAGCAGCGACGTGCTCTCGGTTCGCGGCATCGGCAAATCCTTCGGCAACACGCCTTTGCTGACCGATATCGGCTTCGAGCTGAAGCGCGGCGACCGGCTGTTCATCGTCGGCGCGAACGGCTCGGGCAAATCCACGCTCATCAAAATCCTCACCTCGCGGCTGGAGCCAGACCGGGGGCGATTCGAATACGGGTACAATCAAATCGTCGGCTATTACGACCAGGAGCAGCAGCTCATCGACGATGAAAACACGGTCATCGGCGAGCTTTGGGACGACAACGGCGCGATGACGATGACGCAGGTGCGCACGACGCTGGCCTCCTTCGGCTTTACGGGGGACGACGTGTTCAAGCAAAACAGCGTCCTCAGCGGCGGCGAGCGGGCGCGTCTGTCCATCGCGAAACTGATCCTCAAGGGCGCCAGCCTTCTGGTTCTGGACGAGCCGACCAACCATCTCGACATCGCCTCCCGCGAAGTGCTCGAATCAGCGCTGGCCGAATTCGGCGGCACGGTACTCTGCGTATCGCATGACCGTTTTTTCATCTCGTCGCTCGCCAACCGCATCCTGGAGCTGGACAGGCGCCGCTATCCGAACGGATATGCACTCTACGAGCTGTCTTATGACGTGTTTCTTGCCAAACGGCCGCCGCTGCCGGAAAGCATGCCAACCGCTCCCTCCGCCGTCAAAAAGAACGCAGCGGAGCCGAAAACCGGTGTTGATCCGCGCAAGATTCGCAAACGGTATGTAATCGTAGAGAACGAAATCGGACGCAGGGAAAAAGCGCTCGCCGAAATCCGCGTGCGGATGAACGGCGAAGAAAGCAGCGATTATAAGGCATTGGAAGCCCTCACCCACGAGGAGGAGGCCATCAACGCCGAGCTGGAGAAATTATACGACGAATATTTGGAATTGGAAAGCAGGTTAGAGGAATAAACAAGCGTCCGGCCTAATACTATGTACTACGGTCTACGGGGTCGCAGCCGTACCGCAAAACGCATAGTAAAGGGTTGGTTGTCGTGTTCATATACACCTTAAAGGCTTCGAGTATCAAGTTCTTCGCGGTCGTCCTGCTATCCGTGGTCGTTCTTGTCACCCTCATCGCCGTCATACCGGAATACGGCACTGCTGGCGACGTGGCCGTCGTTTCCATTCAATACGGCGAGGTCAAAACAAACGATGACCGGCTGGCATTCATACGGCAGTTCGGTTATTCGCCGGTCAGCGAGCCGGCGGAAAGCGCGGAGGTCATTATCCCCGAAACATTTGACGCCGTGTATGAAAAATACAACGAGCTGCAGCGCGCGCAGGGTTTGAATCTGAAAAAGTATCAGGGCAAGAGCGCGATGAAATATACTTACCTTCTGGAAGAATATCCCGGCTATGAAGGGCGCGTACTCTTCACGATGCTGGTATACAAAGACAAGGTGATCGCCGGCGACGTCTGCGGCATCGACGAAGCGCAGTTCATACACGGCTTCGAACGGAAAACGCCGCGCGATGCCTCCGACAGCAGCGCCGCCGAATCCTCATCCGCACAGACGGAATAACGCACTCCTGATCGGGGCATACTGACATTAACGCCGGCGGACGACCGTTTCACCGGCGTTAATATGCGTTCGGAAAGGCAGTGCGGACAACATGAAGCATCTCAACGGCGTGGCGGTCGGCTTTTTTGTCGCCCTCATATTCATCGCAGTCTCCGCTGCCGTGCTGCTGACGATATTTCCCGAGGTTTTGGAGCTGTACCATACTATTGATTCCTATTTGCAATGAAAGGCATCGTTGTATCATGCAGGATTGTACAAACCGGCCGGAACGGCTCGATAAGCTGCTCGCCTCCAGCGGGCTGGTCTCGCGCAGCGAAGCGAAAACTGCCGTCGCGCGCGGCCGCGTGACGGTAGATGGGATTTCCGCCCGTTCACCCGAACAGAAGGTGACGCGCGGCGCAGATATCCGTCTGGACGGCATTCCGGTCGACACCTCCCCCTTTCTATACATAATGCTGAACAAGCCTGCCGGCTATGTCTGCTCCACCGAAGACGGCGACGGCCCGACCGTGCTCGACCTTCTGGCGGGCCCGGACATCCGGCGCGGACTCTTCCCTGCCGGACGTCTGGATAAGGATACCGTCGGGCTTTTAATCCTGACCAACGACGGCGCAAGCGCGCACCGCTGGCTGTCCCCGAAGCGGCATGTGGAAAAGCGCTATTTTTTCCGCTGTGCCCGTCCGCTGGACGAAGCGGCCATTGCCGCGCTCGAACGCGGGGTCGACATCGGCGGCCTTCTGACCAAGCCCGCACACCTGACGGCGGAAATCGGCGGGACAGAAGGAAAAATTACGATTACCGAGGGAAAATTCCATCAGATCAAGCGGATGTTTACCGCCGTCGGGAACGGGATCACTTTCCTTGAGCGAATCTGTTTCGCCGGACTGCCTCTGGACCCGGCGCTTCCGCGCGGCGGCTATCGCAGACTGACCGATACCGAAATTCGGAAACTTATCAACCCAAAATAGGCTTTGCTTTCGCAATATCCAGTTCACTTATTATGCAAATTGAATAAAGCAAACGATGAAATTTTGGGCAAATAAGCTCTTTTCTTCGGAGCGATAATTTGCTATTATATACAGTAGTTAATGAAGGGCAGCTTTTTGTCCTATCATCAGGAGGTTTATAATGGCAGGCGTACTTTTGAAGCACATTTACAAGAGATATCCGGGCGGAGTTACGGCAGTTTCCGATTTCTGTCTGGAGATCAAGGACAAAGAGTTCATCATCCTCGTCGGACCTTCCGGCTGCGGCAAATCGACGACGCTGCGTATGATTGCGGGTCTGGAAGAGATTACCGACGGAGAGCTGTTCATCGAAAACAAGCGCATGAACGACGTTGCCCCGAAGGACAGAGACATCGCGATGGTGTTCCAGAACTATGCTCTGTACCCGCATATGACCGTGTTCGACAACATGGCGTTCGGCCTGAAGCTGCGCAAGGTCAGAAAAGAAGAGATTAAAAGAAGAGTGGAAGAGGCCGCCAAGATCCTCGACATCGAGCATCTGCTGGACAGACGTCCGAAGGCGCTTTCCGGCGGTCAGAAGCAGCGTGTCGCGCTCGGACGTGCAATTGTCCGCGAGCCGCGCGTCTTCCTGCTTGACGAGCCGCTTTCCAACCTCGATGCCAAGCTGCGCGCTTCGATGAGAAGCGAGCTGACCAAACTGCACCAGAGACTGAAGACCACCTTCATTTACGTTACCCACGACCAGGTCGAGGCCATGACGATGGCGACGCGAATCGTCGTTATGAAGGACGGCGTAATCCAGCAGGTCGATACCCCGCAGAATCTGTACGACTTCCCCTGCAACATCTTCGTAGCCGGCTTCATCGGCACACCGCAGATGAACTTCATCAAGGGAACGCTCGTCAAGAAGGGCGAGGACGTGTTCTTTGAATTTGGCAGCTCCTCAATCAAGGTGCCGAAGGAAAAGACCGAGAAGGAAGGCTTCAAGGACTACATAGGCAAAGAGGTCATCGGCGCGCTGCGTCCCGAGCTGCTGCACGACGAGCCGCTTTACCTGTCCAAGTTCACCGACTCTACGATCGATGCCTACGTCGAGTTCACTGAGCTGATGGGCGCGGAGATCTATCTCTACCTCAAGGCCGGCGAGGACAAGGAAGGCGACGAGATCAACCTGATCTCCCGTGTTTCCTCCCGTTCGACCGCGAAGGCCGGCGACACAATTAAGATCGCCATCGATACCTCGCGGATGCACTTCTTCGACAAGGACACCGAGCAGATCATCGTTCACTAAGCACAAACAAGGCCGCGGCAATGAATTACCGCGGCCTTTTGCAACTTCATGCAGCATAGGAGGCCTTGCGATGATTCGTGAAGCGCAGGAAACAGACTTAAAGGAACTGTTGCACCTATACTTGTATTTGCATGAAACCGCCGTGCCGGAAATGACCGAGCATTTGCACCAAACCTGGCAATCGATCCTTGAGGACAAAAATCATCACATCATTGTCAAGCTTGCAGATCACCGGATCGTGTCCTCCTGCGTGTGCGTAATTATCCCCAACCTGACAAGGAACATCAGACCGTATGCCCTGATCGAAAACGTGGTCACCCATCCAGAGCACCGCAGAAAAGGATACGCGACGGCGTGTCTGCACTACGCGAAACAGATTGCCGAAGCATCGAATTGCTACAAGATTATGCTCCTTACCGGCTCGAAGCAGGAAGTAACCCATCGCTTTTATGCAAACGCCGGGTTTAACGGCGCCGATAAAACGGCTTATATACAATGGCTGGAGTCGGCAAAGTAAATTGCCCTTTCCATTGCCATAGAAGAAGCCGCGCAGCCAAGCGCATGCAACAAAAAAGCCAAGGCGGCAGAAAGCGCCTTGGCTTTTCATTTTTCGGCCGACGTCCGACTCCCGTTATCTGGCGTTCGCGTCATCGATGACCAGCATCGGCGGATTTGCTCCGGTCGGGTCATCGTCCCCGCAGGCAGCGGCGCGCTTCATAAACGCCGTCAGCAGCCCGTATTTGCGCCGCAGCAGGTCATAATGCTTGTTTGTGGCGGAGCACACCATACGGCCACGCCCTGCGGCCAGCAGCGTCTCCTGCGCGAGGTCCTCGGTATCGCTCCAGCCGCGCGCGGCGCGAAACAGCTCGTCCGCATAGGTTTCCAAGCCCTCAGCATCCATCCCCTGCACCTCCTTTTCGGGTGTTTTCGTTATTAAGTCGCGGAAAACGGGATTTGATTCAATAATTTTTGTAAAAAGACGGGCAGTTGGTTCTACCCGTTCCAGACTGTCGAAAAAGGAATTTGCATAGTTCCGCATAACGTTCGCTTAAGAACTATCCCTTTCCCAGAAGTGCGGATATAGGCGAATTTTTACGAAAGGCTTTGAGCAGCTTTTTTGTGAAAATTCCTCGAAGCTTTGTTCAAAAAGTTCCCTGAATGAGGCTTGGGGCAAAGCCCCGATTGAACTATTTAACAAGCAAAGCCGGGCAGATCAACTGCCCGGCTCTTTCTTTTTTCGATTCAACCGCGTGCCAGCACGAAATCCTTCAGCAGCGCGGCGGTTTTGTCCACGCCGAGCACAGCCGCGTTGATGGTAATGTCGTAGTTCTGGGAGCTGCCCCAATCCTTGCTGGTGTAGAAATTATAGTAGGAAGCGCGTTTTTTATCCGTCTTTCGGATAAGCGTGCGCGCGCTCGACTCGCTGAGCTGATGACGTTCCATAACCACCTTGAGCCGATAATCCAACGGTGCGTGGATGAAAATACGCGTCAGCCCCTCGTAGGAGGAAAGCAGATCGTCTGCACAACGGCCGACAATTACGCAGTCCTTTTCCGACGCCAGCTTGCGGATGATATCCGATTGGACGATAAACAGCTTGTCGCTGAGCATCACGTCGTTCACGCCTACCGGGGAAATATGTCCATTGTAGCTGGACATTGCCAGCGAGTACAAAAAGCTGCTGGCGGCACGCTCGTCTGCACGCGCAAACGCATCTCTACTGATACCGGATGCCTCAGCCGCTTTTTCCAAAAGCTCTTTGTCGAAATACTCGACCGAAAGCTGCTCGGCCAGTTTTTTGGCAATCTCGCCGCCGCCGCAGCCGAACTGCCTTGCCACTGTAACGATGTGTCTTCCCATAAAACCGTTTCCTCCCTTTTTATATTTCGCGCCGTCGCGGACGCTTTGCCTTCCATTCTACCGTATATCCATTTGAACGGCAACCGCAAACCCCGGAGTTTTCTGCGCTGCAAGACGCGGAAAACTCAAATGGCCGCCGCATAAACCCCAAGTTTACGATTTATTTTATGCGGCTATTGCTACATCCGCAAACCCCGGAGTTTTCTGCGCTGCAAAGCGCAGAAAACTTAAATAGCCGCCACACAAACCCCAAGTTTACGATTTATTTTATGCGGCTATTATACCACAATTTTGTGACGAAAGCAAGAAAAATTACATTCACGATGTGTAAATATGTTTTTCTTGACAATTTGTATCACCGGGTATATAATATGCGTGTTATGGTGTTTACAGAAATCATTTACGGGAGGACAGCTATGCTGCATATACAGAATTTCACCAAAGCCTACTCACCGGGGAAGCCCGTCGTGAAGGATTTGACGCTTACAATCGAAAACGGTGATATTTTTGGCTTCATCGGCCACAACGGCGCCGGAAAAACGACAACGATCAAAGCCATCACGGGCATACTTCCCTTTGAGCAGGGGGAAATCACCCTTGACGGCATATCCATTCGCAAGGATCCGATTGCATTCAAAAAGCACATCGCTTATTTGCCCGACAACCCTGAATTATATGAGAGTATGACCGGCTTCAAATATATCAACTTCATTGCGGATATCTACCGGGTGGAGGAAAAGCGCAAACAGCAAAACGTGCAAAAATATGCGGATGCATTCGAGCTGACCTCCGATCTGGGGAACCCCATTTCTTCCTATTCGCATGGTATGAAGCAGAAGCTGGCGATCATAGCCGCGCTCGTCCATGAGCCGAAGCTGATGATCCTCGACGAGCCTTTCGTCGGACTGGATCCGAAAGCGGCGCACACGCTCAAGAGTTTTATGAAGGAGCTGTGCGATAACGGCGGCTCGATCTTTTTCTCCACGCATGTGCTGGAGGTAGCGGAAAAGCTGTGTACAAAGATTGCCATCATCAAAAATGGCAAGCTGATCCGTTGCGGAGAGCTGGAAGAGGTTCGCGGCGACAGTTCGCTGGAAGAATTGTTTCTCGAGCTTACCGAATGACGGATAGGATAAAATCTGCAAAGTTAAGCTGCCGTGCACATTATTATTGCATCACCTGAATTCCGAAAGGAGGATACTTTCGCTTAACGAAAGCGACGGTTATCATAATGAGAAACTTTATCATGCTTTTCCGCGCCAACATGCAGCTGAGCGATTTTGTCTATGGAAAGAGCTCAAAAGACAAAACATCCGGCAAAAAGCTTGGCACGGTGGCGTTGGCTGTATTCGTTATCCTGGCGCTCTCGCTTGTTTCGGGCACAATGTCCTATGGCATGCTTGAACTTATGCATCCGTACGGTCTGGGTGCGTTCGTACCGGCTATGTTTTATATTGCCGGCAGCATTTTAACGCTGATGACTGCTGTTGGCTATTCCCGCGCGCTGCTGTTTGCCTCGCGCGACTTGGATACACTGCTGTCAATGCCGATCTCCCATCTGACGCTGCTGCTGTCCAAGCTGGCAGGACTGTATGTCTATGAACTGATCTTCGCAGCGGTGCTGTTTGTTCCCGCATATATCATGTATTTTGTCGTGGTTGGCTTTACAGCCGGCGGGCTGCTCACAATGCTGATTGCGGTGCTGTTCGCGCCTCTGATTCCGCTGTCACTCGGGTTGTTGGTAGCCTTTCTTTTCGGACTGATCATGCGGCGAATGAAGCGGAGAAATTTGATACAGATCGTATTTTTTCTCCTCTTTTTTGCCGCGTATATGTATGTGATGTCCAACAGCGAAGACATTTTCATCTTTATTGAAAATGCGGGCAGTGATTTCTGGAATCGTGTGACCAACGCTTATTTTCCGGCGGCACTGCTTTATAACGCGATCAACGGTGATTTGCTGAGCCTATTGGGTTTCGCGGCGATCAATGCCGCGCCGATGCTGCTGGTGACTGCGCTGCTTTCCAAATTCTTTTTGAAAATGACCGCGCTTCTCAAGCAAAGCGCAAAAAAGTCCAAATTCGTGATGAAGCATCAGAAAAACAGCGGACTGTTCGGTGCGCTTTTGAGAAAGGAATTTCAGCGCTTTACCGGCTCGGCAACTTATATGCTGAACTGCGGAATCGGACTTGTTCTGCTGCTTGGAATCGCCATTGCCAGTTTCTTCATCGGCGACGATATTTTTGCACAAGCCGGATTCGCAGACAATGGACTTATGGTATTCAGTACCGCCATTCCCCTGTTTCTGTTCTTCTCCACTTTGACGACAACGACCTCGGTGTCGGTTTCGCTGGAGGGACACGCATTATGGATTTTGAAAACCGCTCCGGTACCGACAACGACGATTCTCAGTTCCAAAATAGCGGCAAATCTGCTGCTTTATCTGCCGGCACAGCTTGTTGCTACAATTTTGCTGACGATTCGCTTTGGGCTGAATGTGCAATACGCGCTGTTTTTGTTTCTCATTCCGGCGGCTGCTCTTGGAATCACTACAGCTTTGGGGCTCATCCTTAATCTCGCCTTTCCCAAACTCGATTACGATAATGAAACGCGTGTCATCAAACAAAGCATGAGCGTTTTTTTGTCTACAATGATCAACATTCTGCTGACCATTGTATTCTCGGTCCCGCTGTATGTGCTATTGATTCCATACGCTCCATTTTTTACGTTGCTTGCTTTCGCTTATTTTCTTATTCTTGGCGCCGTCGCCGCTCTGCTCTGTTATATCCTGAGAAGCTGGGGCGTAAAAAAATTTAACGTCCTGCCTGCATAGCGATAAAACAGCAAAAGGCCGCTTGTAAGGCAGCCTTTTGCTGTAAATAATTTTTTTGTGGAAATTCGCTTTTACCTATTGCATTTTGGAAGAGGATGGTGTATAATATAAAAGCTATGTGGGTGTAGCTCAGTTGGTTAGAGCACTTGCTTGACATGCAAGGGGTCGTTGGTTCAAGTCCATTCATCCACACCATGTGCTGTGTTGACAAAATAGATGCCGACACGAAAAACCCGGAAACCGTTGTGGTTTCCGGGTTTTCATGTCTAAAAATCGTGAATTTTTCGGATGCAACTCCCTAAAAAAGATGTTTAGGACCCTTGAACTGCAATTCGAGGAATTTAAGGGTGGATTTTGCGATTGTTTTTGCAATACTTTTTCGGTTTTATAATTATTAAATATTTGTGTCTGTAGGCGAATGTGATGAATTTTCATTGCATCCGCTTTTTATTTTGTACTCCCTCCCCCCACGCAGAGGAGGAATGTATGCGTTTGAAGCCTTCAGTGAGATATGGAATGAATAATATCCTGATATTGCGCAATCGCGGGAAGCAAACCGGCCGAAATTATCCATCTGTTTTAAGTATCCGCAGGAGGTACGGACGCTGATCGATCCCATAAATGCCATTGAAGGATTCAACCGGCAGTTGCGCAGGGTCACCAAGTCAAAATCCGTGTTTCCGACCGATGACAGCCTGTTGAAAATGCCGCATTCATCTATGATGGACATCACGATAAAACGGACGGGCAAGCGCCGGGATTGAAGCGTTAACCATTTGCAGCCGGAGGCATTTTTGTCTACCGGCTGCCGGATTCAGGCATGATTTTTTGCCTTATTTTCTGTATAATGAAAATAAGGGCAGGAAGCAAAATGCTCCCTGCCGCTACCATATTTTACCCTTGTTTGCACTTTACTCATAATCAGCGGTAGACTTGATTTTTTGGTCACTTCACTCCATAGCGCTTTTTTCAACGTTCAATCCGTATATACTGTATCGAAGTTATACAGCATTTGTGCGATCTGGAGACGTGTTGCGTTGTCCTTGGGATTGAGCATATTATTGTATCCGCCCATAATTCCTCTTTCTACTGCCCAGGCTATTGCCGTTTTGGCATAGCTGCCGATCATGGAAGCATCACCAAAGCTGTCCGCCACACTCAGATTTTCGACGGTGGTATCATAACCCATTGCGTTGGCCAGACGGTAAAGGAAAACTGCCGCCTGTTCACGTGTAATGCTGTTATTCGGCGAGAAGGTGGTGTCAGAGGTGCCGGACACGATTCCTTCGGAATAGCACCAGGTTACGCCGTCGATATACCAGGCATTGTTCGCCACGTCGGTAAACGGCAGGGAAATTGTACCGTCGGCTTCGGGACTGCCTGCCATACGGTGTACAACCACAGCCAGCATAGCGCGGGTCATCGTATTATTCGGTGAAAAGGTGGTATCGGAGGTGCCGGAAAAATAGCCGCTTTCATAGCAATGTCTGACAGCGTTATATCCCCAATGTGTAAGCGGGACATCCGTGAACGGAAGGTGCGAGGTTTGGATATATGCAGTGCGCCAGGCATTTCCGGCAGGATATTCTGCACACACGGCCACTTTAATATACTTGCCGTCTGTGCGTATGGACGCGGGAATGGTCACACTCAGATCGTTTGTGACGTCCCCTGAAACCAGAACTTTTGCATTTTCGGATTCATTGGTGCTGGTAGGATCCGGTTCGCCTTCCAGCTCTATGACCTTATAAGTATAGGCGGCCGCGCCCTTGGTCTCGGACCACGAAATGGTGATGTCCTGTCCTTTATAGGCAATATCCGGTGCGAGTATGTTTGTTCTTGTGTGCGCGGCCGGACCGAGGCCAGTCGCTTGCGCAAGATCAATCCAGCCCCACTTATCCAGATAACGAGTATAGCCGTAGTTGCCGGAAATTTCCGTTACCGTCAGACTTTTCCCGGCAGGTATTTGCGCAAGCGAGGATGCGGAGGCCGAAGCGGAAGACCGCAGAGACTGTGTGGTATCAAGCTGGAAGATCCCCGCTCGGTAGCCGGACACCGTGACCCCCGCAATTCCTTCTCTCAGACGCATAATGGCTTTTGTATAGTCGCCCGGCATTGCTTTCGGGGAATTGTAAATTCCGAAAGCGTAGGAAATAGCCGAATCGAGATATGCGGTATTTCCCGACAATATATGCGTGGCGACAAGCGTGTTCGCCTGGGAAAGCAGCGAATTCAAAGTGTTTTTGTCGGCAGAGGAGACGGCGGGCCGCGCGACGATCAATATGCTATTCGCTACCCGTCGTGAGCTGGAAAGGACGGCTTCTAAATTGCCGGAAGTGTTTTCTACCGTCATTTGGGTAGAGCCGCCGCCGTCAAGATTTACGGCCGTGACACAGCCCTGTGAGATCAGATAGTCGGCAAGCTCGTAAACGGTAAGGCCCGCATAGGAGGAAGTCCTGCCGCTGGATGCAACAAGGACGATGCTCCCATCGGCCCTGATGCCGATGGCGCTTCTCTGCGCCCTTGCCGTATTGAAAGATTCGCCAAGTCCGTTGGAAGCCGTTACGTTCTGACCGTTTGAAACGATGTGATAGCCATAGGTGACGAAGGCGCTGTTGCAATTTTCCATTATGGTCTTGGCGCCCGCAACGGTCTCTGTTGCGGTGATTTTCACCGTGTCGCCTATAGCCAGTCCGCGAAGGGACGCAGCATACGAACTGCTGTTGGAGGCGTAAAGCACGAAACGGTTGGCGCCGATCGAACCGCCTGAGGAAGTGTTGCTTCTTACGGCAACCACCTTTCCTTCCAGCGTTCCGCCCACGGTGAGCTGGGTGCCGTTTTGTTTTTCAAATACAATTTCTACACCTGCGGCTTTGGTATCGGTGTTGCTGCCGCAGAATTCATCATAATAATAGATTCCGGTATAAGTTGTCTCCGGACATATGTTTACATTTTCGACAGGTGCGCTCCAGGCGCCGTTTTTTGCGGTCATAGAAAAGGTAACTTTAGACCATACAAGGTTTGCGCTTCCGTCGCTGTCAAATGCAAGCATCCAAGTCTGACCGTGACTGTTGCTGCCCTGCATGATCTTTCCGTCCGAGATGTTTACGCCGCCATAGGTGTTGCAGCTTGCGCCCGTGAACGAAAAGAAGGAGGCGTTGACAGCGCCTTTAACATCATAGCCGAGCGACTCGGCTTTTACGGCAGAATTGTACGTGGTATCGCCGTAGCCCGAATACTTGGTGTAGACAAGCGGTACATAATTTCCTGTCTTTGGATTAAAGGTCATCGTCTGCAGGCGTTGATTTCCGCCGTAGGTACCGGAGACATAAAGATTGTCATAGGTGACACCCGAAGCGACCGTGCGCGCGGATGTACCCGTGACCGTGCCGAATCCAACCCATTGTCCATAATAGAACGCGGCGGCTTGCAACGCGCCGAACGTTGCCGTTGCAACGAGAAGGATTGCCAAAAGAACTGGAAATAGCTTACGCAGTGCTTTCATGATGGTCTTTCCTCCGTTATATTATTTTTAGGGTTTGTCCCTTAATTGAATTATAAAGAAAAAACATCTTTTTGTCAATATAAATTACAAAAAAATGTAAATTTGTAGAAAAATAAATTTTGTTTTTAGGAAATAAGCATATTAGATATGCGCCGAATTGATTCATCGCCCGAGACAGTGATAAAGAAAAAGCACTGCCAATGACAATGCAGATATTTATTACGGAAAGAAATCGGCAATTATTCCGGAATGATGCGATATGCCATTGTTTTGGCTTTAAACCAACAATCGTTATCATTCAATGCCGTAAGATTTTTAGATGAATCGAAAAAATAAACAAGTCCATCCTGAAAAACAATAGATGATTCGAACCAGTACGGATCCCATTTTTCGGGATTTCTGCTTTCGGCACAATATGCTACATCGCCGGAAAATACAAGCTCAACAGAACAGCCCCATACACCGTCGAATAATACATATAAAGAGCCATCCGGCTGCTTTTCCAGCTTTACGATTCTTGCATCGTGTAACTCTCCGGTGATTAACATGAATGTTTTGATGTCGTCCTCTGTTTTTATTGCCTTAAATACCGAATAATCCTCGAAAAGATCATATTCAATGCAGCGTTTTTGAATTTCACAAGGTACAAGACCGTCATTCACGATTTTCAAAGCCAATTTCAAAGGAAGAAAATCGACGCCTTGATACTGATTATCCCAATTTATCCAGCCGGTTTGGTCATCATCCGTAAAAAGCACCATAAGCTCTAAGTACGGTTTCGCAATAGGGTTATATAAGGGTTGTTTGACCAGCTTTGTTTTGCTTTCGTCGAAACAAATCACAAACGCATGAAAAGGCGTGTTGAGAGCATTCTTATTGATGTACATGCCGAAAATCGGGGAACAATAATATTTTCCGTTTCCACAGCGAATTATACCTTGCATATGATTCTCACCACCGAATGAAAAAACATTGTTTGGATACCGACAAAATAAAGAGAAAAAAGCCCCGAACGCGGACCGCGTATCGAGACTTCTCGGCTGGCACGTTGCACCAAAAAAGATATTTTGCTTTTTTGTGTTATCGAGGGCATTTTCTCCTTCATAAACCAGGAGTCAAGATGATGTCTCGTGGTTTATT
>CAJFRY010000014.1 GCA_904419545.1 Candidatus Woodwardiibium gallinarum | reverse complement strand
GTTCCGGAGAGAAGCTCTGAAAAGTTGAGAACCACGCCGCAGCCAATCAACAAAACGGATGCCAGCGGGACGATGACCGCCGCTTTATCCCGCCGTTTCTTTTCTCTTCGCGGCAGATAGGTCAGGAGGAGAAACAGGACGCTGAAGAAAAGCGACATATAAAAGCCTGCTAAAGTTCCTGTCAACATTTTCAACTCCCATGCAAACGACTCTCTCAAAACCTCAAATGCCATACTGACGGAAAATTGTATGAAAGCCGCCATAAACGAAAACAAAAACGTATAAAACATATTGTTTCGAAACCACAAATCAGATAGCAGAAACAACAATCCAATACCCCCGACTGCGACGTAAACGATCAGGCGGTCCTGAAAACATGCGAAAGAAGCCGTTTCCATAATAGCCCAAAAAGCCAAAAGCGGTAAAGTGGTAATCGAACAAATCACATAATACTTTTTTGTCATACGACCGTTTTTGCGCAAGGAAATATAACACATGAATCCGGTCAAAATAGATACCAAAAAGGTTAAAACCAAATATTCGAAACCTGGCATCAGCCAACCATTTTGAAACATAATCCATATGCCGCCGTGAAGAACGCGGCCTGCTCCCCGAATTTTATTAGAAAATCATATCCAACCTGCGTACTTTCATCTATACGTATTTTCATCCATTATAATAACAAAATTCGACTTCGCAGTCAAGAGGAAAGTCGAAAAAGTGCGAATCAAGGCGAATTTTTTGCATCCGGGCCTTCCCTTATGCGTATATGTCGCGACCTTTTTTTGCAAAAAGGCTTGACAAACCATATCCCGCGTGATACAATAAAGTCGACAAAGAAGAAGAACGCTGTTCTCACCCCCGGCGTCACAGCCGCGCGGTCAATCGCTGACGGAGCCGTCCGCACACAGAGGCGCGGCTGCCGTTTTGTCGGTGTGCGCAGGGGACAGAATGTTCCGAGCGCACTTATTTTTTTGGAGGTGTCCATTATCAGCAAAAAAGCGTTAATCAACGAAGAGATTAAGGCGAAGGAAGTCCGCGTGGTCAACGCGACGGGCGAGCAGATCGGCGTGCTCAGCATCGAGAAGGCGCTTCGGATGGCGTTTGAAGCGGGGCTTGACCTCGTCGAGATCGCGCCGGAGGGCAAGCCGCCGGTATGCAAAATTATGGATTTCGGCAGATACCGCTTTGAACGCGAGAAGCGGGAGAAAGAAATCCGCAAAAACCAGCAGACAACCGAGCTGAAGGAATTGCAGTTGACCTGCAACATCGGCCAGCATGATCTGCAGACCAAGCTCAACCATGCTTCCCGTTTTCTGACAGCGGGCAACAAGGTAAAAGTAATTGTCAAGTTCCGCGGGCGCGAAATGGCGCACACGGAACGGGGCCGCGACCTGCTGGACCGGTTCGCCGCAGGAGTCGAAGAGCTGGGCACGGTGGAAAAGGTTCCGCTGCTGGACGGGCGCAATATGATAATGGTACTTGCCCCCAAAAAGAATACGACTACACCGAAAGGAAAAGAGAAAAATGGGAAAAATCAAGACGCATAAGGCATCTGCCAAACGCTTCAAGGCCACCGCTACCGGCAAAATCAAGATGAATCACTGCGGCCGCCGCCACAAGCTCGGCCTTAAGACGCCGAAGAGGAAGCGCCAGCTCAGGAAGTCCGCCTGCGTCAGCAGCGCAAGGATGAACGATCTCAAGCGCATGCTGCCCTATTCCTGAAACGAGATTATTTTCTAAAAACGGAGGTATAATGAAATGGCAAGAGTAAAAGGCGCCCTTTCGACGAGAAAAAGAAGAAAGAAGATCCTTAAAGCGGCGAAAGGCTACTGGGGTGCCAAAAGCAAGCATTTCAGAATGGCCAAACAAGCCGTTCTCAAAAGCGGCAATTACGCATATATCGGCAGAAAGCAGAAGAAGAGAGATTTCCGCTCGCTGTGGATCACCCGCATTTCGGCCGCCTGCAAGCTCAACGGCATCAATTATTCGCGCTTTATGTACGGACTGAAAAAGAGCGGCATCGAACTGAACAGAAAAATGCTCTCCGAGCTTGCCATCAGTGACCCGGACGCCTTCTCCAGCCTCGTGGAGACCGCCAAGAGCGCACTTTAAGCCGGCAAGCCAAAGATAACGGTTGACAAACCCGTTCCTTTTTGGTATAATGACCGTATCCAAAACGGCGCTGCCCGCATCTGCGGGCGAAAATTCCTCAAAGAGGAGGGGAAATGGCAATGGCTGAGATCAAGGTCAAAGAAAACGAAACGATAGACAGCGCGCTTCGCAGATTCAAAAGGTCGTATCTCAAGAGCGGCGTACAGGCAGAGCTGCGCAAAAGAGAACACTACGAAAAACCGAGCGTTAAGCGCAAGAAAAAGTCCGAGGCTGCCAGAAAGCGCAAGTACAGATAAAATGTGTGCGCACACGCGCTTCGTGCTGCAATCGAATACAAAAAAAGCGGGCCGCATGCCCGCTTTTTTCAGCCCTATGCATTCAGGCGCGGACCGGGGCGTGTTGCCGCGGCGTCTTTGGAATCGGTAGTTGCTTCGAACGGCGGCGGGCATCTGCGAAGCGAACAGCCGAAACGGGCGGCAGAGCGTACAAAAACGGCCGTTCCGAAGCCTGCCTCGAACGCCGTCGGCAGAGTCCGTCCGATATCGCCGCGAAACCTTTGCACGCAGCACGGGCCGACGCAGCCGCATGATCGCGGACCGCGCACGAACAGAATGCGCCGCACCGCGATTCCCCAAGCCGCTGCGGACAGTCTTCGCTGTGTCTTCCTCTCCGCGAACCGCAACACGCACTGCGGGGCCGTCTTGAATGCCCGAAAGCAGCATTTTTGCCGTGGGGTCCGCTTAGGCGCGCTGTCTCTTTGGGGATAGCCGGCGAAGCGTACAAAGACTTCGTCACATGACGCCCGGCCGACATTTTTAGACTTTAAGTTTGACAGTGAAACGATATGCCGCTTGATGCCGCAAAACATTGAGCAACTGCACGCATACAAGTCTGTTCAAAAACAGCACAAGTTACCACAGTCATATACAAATGTAACAAAATATTCATCCTCGTTTGTGCAATATGTACAACAACGGCTTTGAAATTTGTGCAATAGAAAGAATCTGCAAGAATTCCCGGCAGAACGGTTGATTATTTTTTGTGGATATGGTATAATCAACAAGTCGAAAAACGATTCAGTTTTACCTGTTTTAGTAGGAGGAGCATTATGAAAAGAACCATCGCGTTGGCACTGGCGGTGCTGATGTGCGCCGGTCTTTTCGCCGCGTGCAGCACACTTGGCGAGGACGACAGGGGCGCCCTTATTTCCATGTACATTTCCTCATTCCCGACGACGCTGGATCCCGCCGCGATGCAAACCGACGCGGAAACCTCCAAGCTGCTCGCCCTGCTGTATCAGCCTCTGACGTCGCTCAACGAAAAAGGCGAGGTCAAAGAAGGGCTGGCGTATGAATGGTATAAATTCTACGACAAGCGTGACGATCTGTACAAAATGTACTTCAAGCTCAACGAAACCAAGTGGAGCGACGGCCGCGCCGTCTCGGCGGACGACATCGTTTATGCCTGGAAGCGTATTCTTGCACCCGAATCCGAGAGTCCGTATGCTTCGCTGCTTTACCCGATTAAAAACGCCCGCGCGTACAAAAACGGCGAGGACGGCAAGACGAGCGACGACCTCGGCCTCTATGCAGCCGACAGCCTGCTGCTCGAAGTGGTGTTCGAAAAGACCTTCAACGGCGCCGACGATCCCGAGTTCGACGCTGCCGTACAGCTTTTTGCCGAAATCGTTTCCAACGTAGCGCTGTCCCCGATGCGCGAGGACATCATCACCAAGGCGGAGAAGGACGCAGCCGCGGCGGAAACCTCCGGCGGCGAGGAAAATACGACCGCGCCGTGGTATATCAACCCCGCCCGACTGACGACCAACGGACCGTTCCGTCTGCAGGCCTTGTCGGAGGGCGACCGGCTCGTGCTTGAACGCAACAGCTATTATTACCGTGACGAAACCGAGGACGCTTTGGACAAGAGCGTCATCCCCTATCGTCTCGTCTGCATTTATCAGGAAGAATCCGTCGGCAGCTCGCTCGCAGACGGCGCAACGGCGCTGACGCAGGCCCAATATCAGTACAACCGTTATACGGAAGGCAAGATTTATTATCTGAACGATTTCGATATCAATACCTTTACGCTGGCGTCTGACGACATCGAGCAGAATAAAACGCTTGCGACTTATACTTATTTGTTCAATACAAGGAACGACGTGCTTTCCGACGCGAAGGTGCGCAAAGCCCTTTCAATTGCGCTCAGCAGAGATGAGATTGTCAATTTGACGGGCGGCCAGCACATTGCTTCAACCGGCTACGTCCCCTCCGGTGTGTTCAACACCGACCGCAAAACGGATTTCGCTACGAGCGGCACCCAGCTCTATAACACTGCCGGCGATCTGGACGGCGCACGTTCATTGTTGAGCGAAGCCGGCAATCCGAGCGGTTCGCTGACAATCAAATTTGTCTACCCTGCTTCGCGCGAGTTGATGAATTCTTACAGAAATTCCTGCAGCTACGCTTCCTATGAGGAATCCATCGCAAACTATGCCAAAGACGTCTGGGGCCAGCTCGGCTTCAACGTGACGGTAGAGGGCGTCTATCCTGAGGATGTAGCAGACGTGCTGGCTGAGGGCGATTTCGACGTCATCGGCGTGGACAACACCATACAATCGGTCGATGCGTTCGGCTATCTTGCGCCCTTCTCCCCGAAATACAGCGGCAATCAGGTTGACGTCGACTTTGAAGCCGATTCCTTTGCCCTGCACTACACCGGACTTCAGGATGACGCGTACGACGCGCTGATCGACGAGATTGTGCATACCTTTGACCGCACCAAGCGCGCCGAGCTGCTGCATCAGGCCGAAGCGATGCTGCACGAGCTTTCCCCTGCGACGGCGCTGTTCCAGTACAACGACAGCTATCTGGTTGCCAGTGACCTGAAGGGCGTTAAGTCCAACTACTACGGCTATCGCATCTTCAACGATCTCAAACTTAAAAACTATGAAGAGATCAATTCAAGAGAGGCGGCGGAATCCTCCGCAGCGGCCGAATAATCAATCTATGCTCTGCGCCCCGGAAAAATCCGGGGCGCATTTCTTTCCAAATTCCATTGCGGGACACGCGCTTTAAATAATGCGATTTTTGGATAAAACTTGTTAAAACCGTTTACTTGCAAGTCCAAGAGATTTGCAAGAAACAGATATTGTACGGCATATTTCTCCGAGTTTTGCCCGGAGCCGTCATTCGCCGGTGCGAATGACGGTTGAATATGTTTTCAACATTTCCATCAAATAAAAGTACAGATCTGACGGCAGGCTTCCGATACATCGTCTGCGGCATGCTGCATCGCTGGATGCTTTTGCTTATCCTCACCATATGGGCAAACCGCTTTTCAAAATATTCTATCACGCGCCCTCTATGCATAACGACGGATTCCTCCTTCGGGCACATGCACGTTTTTTCCTGTTTTTACTACCTTTTCCCCTTGACAAACGATGAAGCATGCGCTATAATCAATGCATACCATTTTGGTAGGTTTAACGGTGCAAATAAAATGACTGAACGGCGGATAACAGCGGCGGCAGCCGGCTGATACTAAAGAATAGAAAAAAGGAGGCGCAGCGTATGTTTGAAAAGCTGACCGATAAGATCCGTGCTTTGGTTGACGCGCAGGCTGTTTATCTCTTCGGTTCGCAAGCCAAGGGAACGGCGCGTGAAGACAGCGACATTGATATCTGCGTAGTCGCACCGACGGCAAGCAAGCGGAACACGCTGGCACTGCTGTACTTGGAACTGGATTTTGACAAGCCGATCGATATCCTCCTTTACACGCCGGAGGAATGGCTGCATCTTACCGCGGACGAATCATCGTTCGCATATAAAATTAAGGAAAGCGGGGTTTGTCTGTATGGCGGACAGCAGAATTTATGAGGACTGGCTGGCAAAGGCGCGCACCGATCTCGAAAGCGCAAGGATCCTGTTTGAGCACGGCGGAGACTATGCGACCGTCGCCTTCCACTGCCAGCAGGCGATTGAAAAAGGGCTGAAGGGGTTCATCCTCAAATCCTCCAAGCAGCTCAAGGATGGGCACAGCCTGATTTATCTGTGCCGCAAAGCCAGCGCATACAACGACGACTTTGAGCCTTATTTCAAGGACTGTGCATACGTCAATCAGTTTTACATTGAATCACGCTATCCGGCCGATGTTCCGGAAACACTATCCAAGCAGGATGCGGAGCAGTGCCTGTCGATTGCCGAACGCGTCCTTGCGCTGTGCGAATAGGAGGACTTGGCAATGGAACGCATTTATTTTGACAACGCCGCTACGACGGCGCCCTACCCTGCCGTCCTCGCCGCAATGACCGAGACTGCGCAGGGCTTTTACGGCAATCCGTCCTCGCTGCACAGCGAGGGACAGGCCGCGCAGAAGCTGCTGTCGGCCTGCCGTGCCAAGCTGGCCGGACTGCTCGGCTGCGCGCCGGACGAGCTGTACTTCACCTCCGGCGGCAGTGAAGCGGACAACTGGGCCATTCGCGGACTGGCGAAAGCGGGCGCGAAGAAGGGCAAGCACCATATCGTCACCTCCGCCTTTGAACACCACGCAGTGCTGCACACCGTACAGGCTCTGGAAAAGGAGGGCTTTTCCGTCACCTATCTCCCTGTCCACGAGGACGGCTACGTCCGCCCTGCGGAGCTGGAGGCCGCCCTGCGGGACGAAACGGCGCTGGTGACCGTTATGTACGCCAACAATGAGATCGGCACGATACAGCCGGTCGCCGAACTGGGCGCGATCTGCCGTGCATATGGCGTCCCCTTCCACACCGACGCGGTGCAGGCGGTAGGGCATTTGAAAATCGACGTCGCAAACGAGAACATCGACCTGCTCTCGCTCTCGGCGCACAAATTCCACGGCCCGAAGGGAATCGGCGCGCTGTATGTCCGGAAGGGCCTGAGCTTTCCCAACCTGATCGAAGGCGGCGCGCAGGAGCGGAGCCGCCGCGCCGGAACCGAGAACCTGCCCGCCATCCACGGGATGACGGTGGCGCTTGAGACCGCGCTGGCGGATTTGGACAAAACGGCGCCCTGCGTCCGCGCGCTGCGCGACCGGCTGATCGCCGGCGCGCTGAAAATCGAACGCAGCCGTCTCAACGGCGGGATCGAACGGCGGCTGGACGGCAACGCGAGCATCTGCTTCGAGGGCGTCGAGGGCGAAGCGCTGCTCCTGCACCTCGATCTGGCCGGCATCGCGGCCTCGTCCGGCTCGGCCTGCACCTCCGGCTCCCTCGACCCGTCGCACGTGCTGCTGGCCCTCGGGCTGCCACACGAAATCGCGCACGGCTCGCTCCGGCTGTCGCTGTGCGAGAGCAATAGCGAAGCGGAGGTCGACTACTTCCTCGGGAAGCTGGCGGAAATCGTCGCGCTGCTGCGGGATATGTCCCCGGTGTGGGAAAAGCTCCAGAACGAAAGCAAACAGGAAGGAAGATAAAGATGGCATACAGTGAAAAAGTGATGGACCACTTTGCCAACCCGCGCAACGTCGGCAAGCTGGAGGACGCGTCCGGCGTCGGCGAGGTGGGGAACGCGAAATGCGGCGACATCATGAAAATGTATATCAGGGTGGAGGACGGCATCATCACCGACGTCAAGTTCAACACCTACGGCTGCGCGTCGGCTATTGCGACCAGCTCGATGGCGACCGAGATGATCAAAGGCAAGCCGGTCAGCGAAGCGCTCAAGCTGACGAACAAGGCCGTCATCGAAGCGCTGGACGGACTGCCGCCCGCGAAGGTGCACTGCTCGGTGCTGGCGGAGGAGGCCGTCAAGGCCGCGGTCGCCGACTATTACCGCCGGCAGGGCATCGAAATGGAAATCCCGGGCTGCGACGGACACTGCGACGGCTGTCATCTGCACGAAGCCTAAAAAGCACTTGACAACAGCGGCACGCTGTGCTATCATAGGAACAGTGGCAGAGCGCCGCATTGTACGCGTGTCGTACACATACGATTTTTTTTGGATTCCGTACAGAAAGCGAGGTGGACAAAATGACAAAGCTGAACCCTGTGAAATCGATTGCCGTTTTGTCCGCCGCATAGAACAGCCCTCTTTTTCGGACAGATTACAGACCGCACTCGGTTTTTGCCGGGTGCGGTTTTGTTTGCATGCTTAAAAAAGAGGGGGGAAATTCACCATGAAAAGACTCAAATACTACCTGCTGCAAATGGATAATTCAACGACCGCCTACCACAGCATATACGAAGGCCCTGTCGCTTTCGGAGACGGCTGCCTAGACAGCGACAGCGTCTATTGGGACGGCGACGTCTCCTACGAGTTCACAATGACGCACAAGCAGGCGCTCGACAAGCCGACCGTCACCGTCCGTATCCCCGCAAGCCGCCTTTCGGCGGATACGCCGGGCACGGCGGGTACGGCCGCGGCGGACTTCCTGCTGCGTGCCTTCCTGCCCTACGCAGACGAGCTGAACGCCGAGCTGTACAACCGCAGACGCACCGAGCGCGAAAACGGTGCCTATCTGCTGCCGCATCCGGGGAACGAAGTGCTCGTGCGCAACGCGGCCTTCTTTGCCGTCTGCCCGCAGAAATATTATGAAAACGGCGCCGCGAACCTGATCCGCCCGCTGCCCGCCGGAGAAAACCGGCCGCCGCGGCTCTGCTTCTGCCTGCGAATGCAGGTCCAGCTTCCGCTGCGCAGGCTGCGCAAGGCGATGCAGATGCTCTGCCGCGACCTGCCGGGCGCCGTAAACCGCTACATCGACCAATGCGACACGGGCGCGCTGCGTGAAGCGCTCCGTCTGGCCGAAACGCAGAAAAAAATCCGCGAATGGCTGAAGACGAGCGACTGCTGCGCGTTCATCGCCAACGGCAGCCTTCTGCCCCGCGCCAAGGGGAAGGAAGGCCCGATGCCGGGCGCCGTCCCCTTCCGCTCGACGCCCGAGGACGAGCGCGAGGTCTGCGGGGTGCGCGGGATGGCGGTCCGCCGCGGCGTGACCATCATTGCCGGCGGCGGCTATTCGGGCAAAAGCACGCTGCTGGACGCAATCGCGGCGGGCATCCACGACCACATCGCCGGCGACGGACGCGAGCTGGTGCTCACCGACGAAAGCGCCGTCACCATCGCCGCCGAGGACGGGCGCAGCGTGCGGAATCTGGACATCTCGCCCTTCGTCCGCTGGCTGCCCGGCGGCGACGTGCGGGATTTTTCCACCGACCACGCGTCGGGCTCGACCTCGCAGGCCGCCAACGTGGTCGAGGCGGTGTCGCATGGCGCTTCGCTGCTGCTCATCGACGAGGACCGCAGCGCGACCAACTTTATGATCCGCGACCCGCTGATGAAAGCGCTCGTCGAGAAGGAGCCGCTCACGCCCTTCACCGACCGCGTGCGCGAGCTGTACGAGGACCTTACCGTCTCGACGATTCTGGTCATCGGCGGCAGCGGCGAGTATCTCACTCCCGCCGACCGGGTATACAGGATGGAAGACTTTGTCCTCCGCGACGTGACGGCGCAGGCCAAATCGATCGCCCGCCCGGCCGATGCACCGCCGCCGCACGCACTGCGGCGGATACATCGGATGCTGCTGGCCGACCGCTTTTCCGCATACCCCGAAGGCTCGGGCAGCGAAAAGCTGACCGTGTCGGAGCTGGGTTTCATCTGCGTCGGCGACGAGCGCGTCGACGTCCGCGGCCTGCACGACGTCGTCAACGAACGCCAGCTCACCGCACTCGGTTTCCTGCTGCGGCACCTGATGACGTACAACGCCGACCGTCGGGTCGATCTTGCGCAGAGAGTCGACGAGCTGTACCGCGAAATCGAAGAAAACGGGCTTGATACGGTCTATTCGAGCCATTTCACGACCTGCGGACGCTTTCTCGACCTGCCCCGCAAAGCCGAGCTGCTCGCGCTGGCCGCACGGCTGCGGCTGGTCCGCTTTGCGGAAGAGCCGTAAAGCCAAAAACGCCGGAAGCCGCAGCGGCTTCCGGCGTTTCCCACGGATGTTCGGACGTTCAAAAGCAAAGACGCCCTTTTTCAGAAAAAGGGCGTCTTTTTTACGCAGTTTTCTTTCGGCCCGGACGTCCGCACCCGTTCCGCCTTTACCGTCTGCTGCAAAGGCCGATGATAAAGAAGACCGGCGACAGGACCGCACAGGTCAGGCAGACGAAGGCGACGGCGCTCAGATTGTACATTGTCCCCACCATCAGGCAAAAGGCTGCAATCACAAGCAGATAGATTCCTACAAACATACATTTCATCGCACGCATGACCAACACCGCCTTTTTACTTCCCTACCGTTTCAATACCAAACCGACGATGAACATCACGATTGCAAGCAGGACGAAGAAAAGACCGACGAAAAACATTACGACAGAATTTAAGAGGAAGGTCATAAAAATGAAGAGCATCCCGAGCAGCAGCGCAAAGATGCCCGAGAGCATCCATTTGATGGACAGCATGTATTCCCCTCCCTAATTATACTCCAGCACAATGGTCTGCCCGTAATAATCCGTGCGTAAGATCGCCCCCGTAAAGCTAAAACCGACGCCGCCCGCGCCTACAGAAATGCCGATATCGCCCCCAAGCCGTTTATGCGAATAACCGGCATGGACGGGCGAATCGTATGCCTGCAAATAAACCTGCGTTTCCAAATAAGAAGTCCATGTATCCATTTGCAAACAATTTTTCTCCGTTCCATACGCGATTTCGTGAAAGCATCCATAGCCGTTCGGCATTCCGCCAAGCTTGACTCTTGCAGCGATCGCGGAACCGCTGGGATAAAGGATATTGACATGCGAAGCCGCGTCCTCTCCTTCATGCCGGTCGACCGTGTTGGAACGGTAGTGCCACCAGGAATTGTTCCGCGTACTGTAATGTGACGGATGTACGCATTTGTCATAACGGTACAGATGCGCGCGGCTCTCATAACGCGTATCCAGGATAGCGCTTCCGAAAGACAGAACCTGCAAATCCTCCAGCCCAAAATGCGGCTGAAGCAGCCATTCGGCCCGCGTTGCAATCTTAAAATATCGGTTCCGAGAATCACCGCTATATGAGGGTTGCTCATTCAGCCGTATCCCCTGCGTATAAATCTGCATATAGCCGTCATCGGAGGTTTCCCAACTCGTCCATAGATTGGAACTGGCGGCGACCAGCGCGCGTCCCCTTGCGTTGACGGCCTCCTGCGCCGTGACCGGCGTTTTTGTTCCGTCCCGGCTGACCCGGTAATAGACGGTAGAACGCACGATCTCCGCATAATTGAGGACCTCCGATAATTCCTCGGCGGTATACATCTCCGCCAAGTCCGCGCTTCCCGTTGCCCGAAGCAGCTCCTCAGCAATCTCCGCATCGGTCGTTCCATTTTGCGCACGCGCTTTTTCGATAAATGCCTGCAAATTTCCGTAAGTTGTTTCCGTAACAAGTCCGGTATCCGCCGTACGTTCCACGCGGATTTCCGATGCAGCCAAAGCGGACAGACTGACCGGCTCAACCCGAAGGGAATCCTGCACGGGCACTGTTTCCAGCGCCGCCGCCGGAAGCGCAGAAAGGCAGAAAACGACGATCAAACCGGCAACAAGAATCATTCGTTTAATCTTCATAAAAACTCCTTTCATTTTCACAACGTCGTATAATTGGTACGGGCGGATTTCCTAACAGGAAGAACTGAAAAAATCTCTATTTCAAGTATATTCATATTTTTCCCATCTGTCAATAGATGTTCTTTACAATATTATCCATCGAATTTTGTGCATGTTTCCATTCTAATCTCGTAATTCTTTTGTTGTTTTGCACAAATTATCCATTTTGCCAGCAAATCAACGCATCGGACAGGAACGGCATCATTCAACGCAGCGATAAAATATGGACATCCGATGCGGCCGTTCGGCAACTCCTCGAATTTGCGGGAAAGCAGCCATCAAACAACACTATTTCTTGATAAAACGGTTCAAACCGTTTTATCATCTGCGGCATTTGCTGCGGGTTGTAAATCCTTTTGGATTTGCAGGAAACAGATATTGTACAGCATATTTCCATAACGCTTTGCACGGAGCGCCATTCGCTTTCGCGAATAACGGATGAATGTGTTTTCAACATTTCATCAAATAGAAGTATAAGATGCGGAGCGGTTTGAAACACATTGCTATATTAGGCCGCCGGCGTCCGAGCCGACGCCCCCGAGACGCGGAAGGAAAAGCCGCCGGTGTTCCTTTTCAGGCCGGCGGCCGGTATTATGTATGCAGAACCACGCAGACCGCCGGCATTTCCGCCGTCTTCCAGTCGAAAGCCCCTCTATCTACTCGAAGCCATAACACATCCTCCGTTCTCCGCGTGTTCTGTAAGTATGGTGACAAAAATCCCGAACGGTTAACAATTTTTTTGAAAATCGTATCCGCCCCTGCCGTCCTTCCGTCAAGCGAAAAGACGGCGCATTGCATACGCCGCCTGTCGGTTCATCAGCCGGAAAAACAAAAAGCCGGATCCGTTCAGTCAAATCCCATCCGACTGCTTCACTGCCGCTGTTCTTCCGAGTCCCGGAAAAGGATGGAGGCGGCAGCGCAATAAATATAAATTGCAAATCAAAAAATTCCAGCAAGTATATGCCGCGTGTCAGCCGGCCGAAACAGCGGTGTTGCCGAGCGAAACATTATAGGTGTCAGTCCGGGTGCTGTACACCTCATAAAGGCTGTCCAGCTCTGCCTGTGTGATCTTTCCCTCCCGAAAAGCGATATGCAGCTCGATAAATTCGCCGTCCTTATACAGCAGGATGCCGTTGCTGTTGCCGTAAGCGAACACATGCCCGCCGATCTCCGGCGCCCAGGCGATCGCCCCGCCCAACCCGACATCCCGCACGGCTTCGTAACCGCCGTATGTGCCGAAATAGGTCAAAAGCACCGAATCGGGATCAAATTCGACGCCATACTGGTATGCGTTATATGCGCGCTTCAGCTCGTATTCCTTTGCTTCCGACCAATACGGCAAGCCGTCGGACGGCTCGGCGCAGGCTGTCAAAATCAGAAAGCAGACAAGCAGAGAGAAAAAGATAAGCAAAAACCGTTTCATTCCGTTCTCCCCTCTTCAATAGCGGTCGATTTCCAAAGCCCAGTTCGTGGACACGCCGGAAACGCCGGAGGCGATGCGTGTCTGCACATAGACCGTGCAGGCATTTGAGGCCGTATATTCGACGATCTCCACATTATTCCTGCTTTCCTCGGCGGCAGACAAAACGGCGCCCGTAGCGGCGTCCACAAGCCGCAGATTCATATCGTAATACTGCGTGCCGTTTTGGATGATCACATCCGTGTTTTTGTTGGTAAAAGCCAGCGTCGCCCTTATCTTTTGACCGGCGGAAAGCGACACCGTAAACTGGGTGATGTAATTCAGCTCCAACGCGCTGTGATTCCAGGCATATTTGTACGCGGTGCCGGACATGGCTTTGACAGCATTCACCATGCCCGCGCCGCTGAGATCGCGCAGATACGGATTGCTCTCCGTACCGTTGTTTGCGTTCGACACAAGGGACGGACTGGCCGTGTTCATAATTTTCGCTTTCACCGCCTGCGGATTCCCGATTTTTGCCGAATGCTCCTCCATCATCTGCGCGACGATGCCCGTGACGACCGGCGCGGCATAGCTTGTCCCCGTCGGCTCCTCGCCCTCCAGATCAAAGTAAAAGGGGTTCGTGCCTGTAGTGGTACGCACGGCTCTCACCCAAGTTCCGGGCGCAGAGATATCCGGCTCGCTGGGCAGCGAATTGGGTTCCTCCCATGATGAGGAGGAATGTATCGTATACGGCGTTACGCCTATCTTACTCGAACCAGAGCTTTTCGTCCGCAGATTGCCGACCGTAATGCAGTTCATCGCATATCCGGGGCTGTTGATATAAGTGGTGCCGTCTCCATAGCCGCCGGCATTATTGCCGGCGGCTACCACACACGTAATCCCGGTTCTGTTGATAAATCGATCAAGATCTCTATCAATAGAAGTATAGGATGCGGTATTGCGAAAGCCGAGACTGATATTTATAACATTCACACCTTGTGCTGCTAAAGCATCTAATCCATCTACAAAAGTGCTGGAATTCGACGCACGTGTAATATATACTTTTGCTTCCGGTACGATTCCTGTATAGACTACGCCGTTATAACCAACTCTTTCACCGGCAGCAATTGCAGTGACCAGCGATGCGTGTGTGCTTACGACCAGTTGCTCGCTGCCATTGGGAACGCTCGTCATCCTGCTTTGGTCATAATGCGGTGACGAAGTATCTATGACGCCTCCGGCTTCCAAGATTCCGATAGAAATCCCTTCACCCTTAAACCCTTTACCGTCATTAAAATTTATGCTTTTCGTACCCAAAACCGAGTCAGCGCCTACTTGATTTGATATATGATTCAACGCGTCCTCCGCCTGATAGACAGGCGTGTAGAAAATAGCCGCAACTTCCCCTCGTTGCGCGTAATACAAAATGTCGGCCTTTTTTGCTTCAACTAAAATCGAAGCAAAATAATTTCTTATATGCAAAACCCGATTGCCTCTCGCTTGCACATGTTCCGTTACAAACGCATAATTGGCAGCGAATTGTTCCGCTCTGAGAATCTCATTTTGTTTGAATTGAAATTCGCTTCTTATTTCGAGGATAAGGCGATCAACAATTTTTTCAGGTTCAATCTCCCGAATGTCTTCTAACGATGCATCGTCAATCCATTGCCCCCAGTCATCGGAAAGCGCTGTTTTCAACTTTGCAAACGCCTGATCGGAGAGCCGTTTTGCACTCGCTTTATATGACGTTTCTTCTCTGAACGCCGTTTGTGCCGCCGTCCGAAGTTTGCTTGCTATTTCTTTTTCAAACCGGGCTTCGTCACGGAACACTTCCGGATCCAGTCCGGTTTCAAGTTCCACCTTTTCCGACAATGTGTTTTCATCCAAATCATAAAGTGAAATATCAATGGGGATAAGCGTCTCCTCGTCTGCGGCAAGCAATACGTCCCACAACGCCGGGTCGATCTTTTCCGGCCGGACGGCCTCCGCCATCTCGCCGGCGGCAGTCTGCGGCACGAAAGCCGTCAGCACCAGCGAGGCCAGAAGAACAAAGAGCAGATACAGCTTGAACCTTTTTTTCATATTCGTTCTCTCCTTTCGGTTCGTATTTCGATATCATCAATTAAAATACGATTTCATGCCGGAGCAAATTGGTAATCCGGGTCATCGTAGCAGATCAGCGCAACTTCCTCCTGCTGCGCATAATACAGAATGTCGGCCTTTTTCGCGTCTACAAAAAGATAACTGAAACAACTGCCTATATCTTTTATAATGTTTTGCCTCGGCTCCACGCACCGTTTCACAAAGTTTTGATTGACATCGGTGTTTTCCCGCTGTTGGATCATTCTTTTTTCATCCCGAAATCTGTCGATCACCGCGTCAATCAAAAAATCCTCGATACAATCCGGCCGCTTTTCTTCTATCTCCCCGACAATCTGTCCGGGCTCTCCGATATAGCGCTTCAAATCACCGGAAAGCTCCGCTTCCAGTGATGCCAGCGATGCGTCTGTCAACCGTTCGTCATTGCCGGCCATCTGCTCCGACTCCATGCCGGCCGTTTCCTCTATCGCTTTTCGAATTTTTGAAGTGACTTCCTTTTCAAACAGCGCTTCGTCGAGGAACACCGCCGGATCCATCCCGGTTTTCTGTTTGACCTTTTCAAACAGTTCGTTTTCATCTATCCCATCCAGTTTGATATATAGAGGGATCCATTCGTCCTCATCCGCCGCGCACATTACATCCCAGAGGGCGGCGTCAATCTTGGCGGGACGCTCCGTCTCTGCCTCGCCCAACGCCGTCTGCGGTGCGAACGCCGCCAAGCTCAGAAAAACAATCAGCACGAGAATCAAATACAGCTTGCTATGCTTTTTCATAAATCCATTTCTCCTTTCTCATATTCGTTCTCTCCTTTCGGCACGGCTCAATCCCCGGCAGGTCTCGCGGCCAGCGACAGGACGAGCGCCAGCCCTTCGGGGCATACCAGCTCGCGAAGCTGTTCTTTTGTTACAAAAATGATTCCTGCGCCGAGATAGTCTTCCTCCACACCGAGAGGCTTGACAAACGTTTCATAGACCACTTCCTCGGAGGCGCCGGTCGTCTCCGTAACCAGAACCGCAAAAAGCCGCTCGTCGGGCGCCGTGCCCGTTCCCGTTCCGACGAGCTGCCCCGCATTCGAGGACGGCCATGAGACGGCGTCTTGCAGAGATTCCGTCAACAGGACAACACCCTTTTCCGACCTTTCCATACAGGCCGCAAGTCCGGCGGCATCGGCACTTTCCGCCCAGATTGCCCGATCAGACGGAAACGGAGCCGCATTGTATACGACCCAAACGATCGCTGTCAAGGCAAGACAGACGCAGGCCGCGAGCGCACCGAGCCTGTGCCTTCTGCACCGTTTCGGCGTGACCGGTCTGACCTCGGCAAATTCCGCGACATATCGGTCGGAGATGCCGCCTATGGCGTGCATCAGATTTTCGGCGTTCATATCGTCACTCCTCGTTTTCTCAATGCTTTTTTGAGTTCTGTTTTGATTCTGGACAGACGCGTCCGCACCGCGCCCTCTTTCAATCCCGACGCTTTTGCGATATCCTCATATGCGTCCATATACCAGAACCTGCGGACAAAGATCATCCGATTGACAGGCTCCAGAGAATCCAGAAATTCGTCTATATAGCCGGAAAGCACCGATACGTCAAGCGCGTCCTCAACCGTCTCGCGCGACGGGATGCAGTTCTCCAGTTCTTCGACGCACAGGTCGTAATTCCCCTTCCGCTTGCGGACGGAATTGTGCTTATAACGGTTGATGGCTATATTACGGACGATGCGGAGCACGAACGCCGGCAGCGGGTCGGGCCTCTGCGGCGGAATGGCATTCCAGACGCCCAAATAAGCATCGTTTATGCATTCCTCGGCGTCCCGGGGATCGTTCAGTACGTTCATAGCGACCGTCCTGCATACCGCGCCGTATTTGTTCGACAGCTCAGCGATTGCATATTCGGAGCGGTCAAAGAACAATTCGATGATCTTTTCGTCTTCCATCGCCGGCAACACCTCCTTGTACGGGTGTCTGTATATACTCTCAACAAAGCCCGCCATTTGTTACAAAACGCCTGAAATCTTTTTGTATCTTTTCGCTTCAGGCTTCAGATAAACGACGGCAAGGCTTGCGTGTCCGAATACCCTTGAAAAGCCGAACCGTTGACCTATGATATGACACAAGCCAATCGGAAACACCGCTTCCGATTGGCTTGTCTGCACGCTCCTCTGCAGGAGGCAGCGATTTTTATTTCAGGCTTCCACGCACAATGCACGGCTGAAGCCTTGACGGCACACCTGCATCTTTTCTGTCATTCGTCACAAAAATACTTCGTACAGGCTCCACTGTACGCGCGTATTTTGTTGAGACGGACGAAAAATCTGACGGCGCAACCGCATTTACAGATTTGTCGGAGAAGGCTCAGTACAAGACGGACCGAATATCAAAAGTGAGCTCAAACGTGCGGTTCCACGGGAAGCGGACATTTGAAACCGCAATCGAACGCACCTTGCCGGTGCTGTAATCATCCAATCCGCGGATATAAGCCTTCCCTTCCATCAGCGCCAGCAGCGTATCACCGCCGAGCGTACCGGACATCAGCTGTTCCAGACGCTGCGCGCTGCTGAGCCAAGTCCCGATATAGCGGCCGTCATCCGCAATATAGGCGATGTCCTTGACAAAAGCAAATGTCATTCCCTTTATAAAACCGATATCGGACGCTTCGGTCACTTCTTTGCTGAACCGCAGATAATCGTAGCGGACAATCCCCTGCGAGACGGCGATGCCGATGGCGTTGCCGACCGTATTCCAACTCGAATAGCCCAACAGCATCGTCAGCGGAACCTGCGCGGCAACCATTTCCCGCGCAAGCACCTCACCGTTGGACGACGAAGCGTCGATGACGACGGTGGGGATGTGCGCGGCGATGTTTTCCTCCAGCTTTTTTACGAGCGACGCAGCAGCAGACTGCAAATAGGAAGAGCGCGTGAGCACGAGGACGTCCAGGTCGGCTTCCTCTCGGGCAGACACGACGACTCCGACGTCAATCGAGCCGAGATGCTTATTCAGATTTTCCCGCAGCGTCTCAATATCATAATCATCCGCCGCCTGATCCGCGCCGCCGCCGTAATACAGCGTGCGGGCCGTCACCTGCTGCGGCGCGAGGTCGTTCGCCAGCCTTGCCACCCCCAGCATCCCCAGCTCGTCGGCGCCTGCAAACAATGTGGCCTGCTCGCCGAGCAGCGTGCGGATATAGCTGATCTCATTGGTCTGAATGGTATTGCCGGGCGTGGAATCATCCACCCCGATAAAGAGATACGCCAGCTTGTCGCCGCCATTGCGCAGCAGGCGGTCGATCAGGCGCAGCTTACGTTCGCGCGAAGCGAAATAATTCTCGATTTGCTCCTCAGACAGTGTGGTGGCAATCTCTTCCCCATCCGGCCCGCTGCGGTATCCGGCGATGATACGCTCAATCGTCAGTTCGGAACCCGTAAGAATTTTGCGCGGCTCGGCGCCGTATGCACGGAAGAGGTCATACTCGCTCTGCTGCAGTCCGTTGTAATTGACGGTCGAGGCAAGGCGCATCACGGTATCAAACACATAAACGGTGTTGTGCTCACAAAGCTCGACGAGGTAGTCAATAATGGCATATTCCTTGGAAAGATCGGTATTGGACAGGTACCGGGAACCGACAAGGCCGCCGGAAAGAAGCTGGTCAAGAGAAATGACGAAATAATCGCATTCCGCGTCGACCTCACGGAGCCATGCCGTCAGCCCCTCGGGGTCGCCGAGCGTGGTCCCGTTGCTGTTGGTCCCCGTTCCGTCGAGCTTGGTGGAATAGAGGTCGTCGTCGGGCATCAGGACGTCAAAGTCGCCGCTCTGCGCCAGATAAAGCACGCGGTCTACGTTTACAGGCCGGTCGTCAAGCGGAATATACGCGAGCTTTGTCCCGTTGTAATCCTGCTTTTTCACAGGAAACAGAAACTCCCTTTTCATTTTCAAATAATCAGAGGGCTTCGGCGCGGTACCGCCGGAAATACAGGCCGCCTGATAGAAGGCCCCCTCCGGCGCGGAAATACCGAGCACAGCGCGCTTCAGCAGCAGATAGTCGGCCACGGTTCTGCATCCGTCCCCGTTGAGGTCGCCGCGCACAACCAGCTCGACCGTCCGGCCGCCGGCGGTCACGGTCGCGCCGGTACCGACATACCCGTTCCGGCCTGCGCCGCTTACGGTGACGTCGCCGGCAAACAGCGCGGCCACATCCGAGCCGGTCAGCTCCTCTCCGACATAGAGATACCCGTCCTCGGAAACGGCGGCCGCGCCCTCCAGCAGGAGATCGGACACATCGGCATCCGCCGCCGATACGGACGGCAGAACCGCGCTGAACGCAAGAAGGACGGCGCAGAGTGTCGCAAGACATTTTTTCATTACCTTTTCCCAATCCCTTTCTTTAACAATCGGCTTGCAAACGAACCGTTTCCCCGGCAGGCGGCAGCCGCTTTTTCCATACGCCGAGACGGTAGAAGAGTACGGCCAGCACGGCAGCAACGCCCCAGCCGATCACCCATGCATATACGATCGACATATATCCCGCCGCGCCGTTCAACAGGAATGAGAGCGCCACACGGAAAACGAGGTCCACAAAGGTCGAAACCATAAAATAACGCAGTGCGCCCGACCCGCGCAGGATGCCGTCGATGACGATCTTAACGGCGATAATAAAGTAAAACGGCGCCACCCAGCGCATAAAGACCGCGCCTGCGGCCATTGCTTCGGTACTGCCCTCGTGCAGAATCAGCCCGACCATCTGCGGCGCGAAAAAGAAGAATGCAGCAGCGATCGGCGTCACCAGCAGAAGCAGCAGACAGACACCCGCCCGCAGTCCCTGCGTCACACGCTCATATTTCCGCGCGCCGATGTTCTGCGCGGTAAAGGAGGAAACGCCGCCCGACACCGTCGTATAGCAGGTAACGGCAAAGGTATTGAGCTTGAGCGCGGCCGAAAAGCCGGCAATGATCGAGGGACCATAGCCGTTGATGAGCGACTGGATAGCCAGATTCCCCACAGCGACAAAAGACTGCTGCAGAACACTCGGAACGGCAAACACGAGCACCTTTTTAAGCATCCGCAGCGAGAAAACGCACGCTTTTCCCTCGTAGGAAAAACGGCGCAGCCGCCTGCTGAGCGTAAAAAAGGAGAGAATGGCCGACAGCGTCTGCGCGATGAAAGTAGCCCACGCAACGCCGGCCACGCCCCATCCGAACGAAAGGACGAACAGCAGGTCAAGCACAATGTTCGTCACGGACGAACAGGCAAGAAAATACAGCGGCGTTTTCGAATCTCCCAACGCGGTAAACACGCCGGTGCAGATATTGTAGAGGAATAAAAAGAAAAGCGAGGCGGTATATATGTTCAGGTACGCCAGACTGTCATCCATAATTTCCGGCGGTGTACCGAGCAGTTCGAGCATCGGACGGGCGAAGATCAGCCCTGCGGCCGTCAGCACCAGTGACACGGCCAGCACCGAAATCACCGAGGTGTGCACCGCCGTGCGCATGTTCTTATAGTCCTTAGCGCCGAAAAGCTGTGAGATCAGCACCGAACAGCCGATGTTCGCGCCGGTGGCAATGGCCATAAACACCAGCGTGATCGGTACCGACACACCCACTGCGGCGACTGCGTTATCCGCGATGACCGGGTCGGGCGAGCATTTGCCGACGACGATGCTGTCCACCATCCCGTAAAGCTGTTGAAATGCAACCGAAGCGAGCATCGGCAGACAAAAGCGAAAAAGGATCCGGCGCGGGTTTCCGACCGTCATATCCGTTATCATAAAGCATACCACGACCTGTTTGGGATTGATCGGAAAAAGAACTCATTTTCTTCCTAATCTGATATTATAATAACACACCGGAGCGCCGATTACAAGAAAAAACTTGTAAACGTAAAAAAATTGTGCTATAATGAAACAAATCGAGACAAAATCAACGGGAACGGAACGAATTATGAACCTCTCTTCCTCCAAATGGCGCCGCCCGGGACGGGAAGCGCTTCTGCTGCTGTACTGGATACCGCATTTCATCTGGTTTGAACTGATCACCTACCTCACGCCGCGGATGAATCCGCATGTGATCTACTCGCCGACCGACGATTGGATTCCTTTTTTAGAGGTATTTATCCTGCCGTATGTGCTCTGGTATTTTTACATAGCGGCAGTACAGCTCTATTTCCTGTTCAAAAACAAACGCGATTTTATCAACGTGACCAAACTGCTGTACATCGCGCTGTTTGTCAGTATGCTCATCTGCACGCTGTTCCCGAGTACGCATGAGCTGCGGCCGGCGGTATTCCCGCGGGACAATCTGTTGACCGACGCGGTGAAATTCCTGTACAGCATTGACAACCCGACAATGCCGGCCTGCATCCTGCCGTCGATGCATGTGCTCGTTTCACTCGTGCTGGCGGCGGCGGTGCTGAAAAGCGAATGCCTGCGCGGAAAAACGCTGATCAAAGCCGGCGCCTGCGTGCTATCGGTACTCATCTGCGCGGCGACGGTGTTCATCAAGCAGCATTCGGTTGTCGATGTCTACGCAGCCTGCGCGCTGTTCGTTCCGATCTATTTCGCGGTCTATTTCATATGGAAGACAAAAGAGGAGGCTGCCTGAAAACAGAATCCGTCCGTCAAATGACGTATTCCGGCTATGGGGCTACCGGAACCCGATTCGGGCGCTTTGTTTCCCGGCGGTGCGGGCTGCTCCGAAGGGATGGAAAGCGTCTCTAATATGTCAAAGCGGACGCGATTACAGGTGTTGTGATGAAGATTCGAGACATGAGCATCGGCGATTATACAAATGCATATGCTTTATGGCTTTCCTGCCCAGGCATAGGGCTGCATCCGGCAGACGATTCACGGGAAGGGATCGCACGGTTTTTGGACCGCAATCCCAAAACCTGCTTTGTTGCCGAAGCAGACGGCAGGCTGATCGGCACAATTATGGCAGGAAACGACGGACGCCGGGGGTACAACTATCATACGGCGGTGCATCCCAATTACAGGGGACGTGGCATCGGTTCGGCGCTTGTGCAAGCCGCAATTCAAGCGCTGGAACGGCTCGGCATCGGCAAAGCGGCTTTGGTGGTGCTGGAAACGAACGCGGACGGAAACGTATTTTGGGAAAAACAGGGCTTTACGGTGAGAACAGACCTGACCTATCGCAACAAAACGCTTGAACAAACGGACTAAGAGATGCACGGAAAGCGGCATTTCAAAAAAGCAAACCGATTATACTTCAATAAAAATATTTATCGTCAGCCATGGTTACAATGCGCAAGCGCAAGGACCGTTCAATAGCCTTGCGCTTGAACGAAACCGACCGACCCTGAAAGCCGGGGCTTTCAGCTTTGTTCGGCACGCATTATAATAAAAAGAGCATCGCAGAAAGGAAGATGTGGGATGAAAAGCGGATTCAAAAAAGGTGAGAATCTGTAAAAAGCCGGTGACATTCGTTTGCTTGCCGGCTTTCACACATTTCAGAAAGAGGCAAAACAATGAATCATACAAAAAACTTGACGGGCTGCGATACAAATCGGCATTTGATCAGCATGACCACGCCCGACCGGCTCATCCAGTTGGGACTGAATCTAGGCTTTTGCGAGGACACCGGAATTCTGGACCTTTGCTGCGGATACGGCGAAATGCTGAGGCTTTGGAACGACGTCTTTGGCATTCGGGGAACCGGCGTGGACATCTGCCCCGCGTTTATCGAACGCGGCAGACAAAGGCAGCAGAACCCCGAGCGCGTAAAACTTCTCTGCGCCGACGCGCTGCACTATGCGGATGATGAGAAGTATGACGTTGTCTGCTGTACGGAATTCTTCGGTGATATCAAGGACATTGCCGGCACAATTGCTTTTCTTGAAAAATACGCAAAACCAAACGGGAAGCTGATTTTCGGCAGACTGTTCTCCAAGACAGACTGCCCGCCGAAGCCCCTTACCGACTTTGACGGTGAAATCGAAACGCTTGCCGCCATCCATGAAAAAATCCGCACGTGCGGCTATTATATGACAGCGATGGCCAGCGATACCGACGCGCAATGGGAAAATTACGTTTTCTGGAGCGCCGCACGGGACATCGAACGTCTGCGCAAAAACCCGGAGGACACAAAAACGAAAGCCTGGCTTGAAAAATGGTATGACATCTATTTCAGATACCGCCGTCCCTTTGAGGGCTGGGCATTATTCGGAATAGAAAAGCTGTAATCCGATTACCCGAACCGTACAGCCGTAGACTGCAAATCAAGAGGATTCGTGCAGATATCGGACGGGAGTCCCCCGAATCCTGTGCGGCGCGGATGGCGCCCAAAAGTCGAACGCCTTTCTTTTGAATACATTCGATGTGATTTGGACATACGCATCGCGAATCCCAAACAGTGCTCCGCTGATTTGAAAAATCAGCGGGGCACTGAGACTTTTCGGACGGCCCCGATGTTTTCGGCGGCCGCCTTTTTACTGCAAGCTGATTTCCATCCCTCAACGGCAAATCCCGGTGAAGCGTCGGCTTTCCGTTCAGTCCTGCGCCGGTTTTCGCCTTACAGTTTTATGCGTTTTCGTGTTTCAATTAAGTCGCCTGCAAACGGCCTCACGGCTTTATTCCATCCACCACCGGCAGCTCGGTCATCCGCAGCTTGGCACAGCCATAGGGATAGAGAAGCACCTCCTCCGGCTCTGAGACGGGCACAACACAGTGCGGCACTTTGGCGCATACGGTTTCGTAGCCGTCCTCGTATCCCCAGCCGATCTTCCGCACCGAAGCGCGGAGAACGACCGGCGGCGCTTCGCTGGAAAACGGGACCTTCCCGACCGCCTTCCGCGCAGGCGCCGACAGACTGCCACAGTAGGCGTAATTCCAATCCGAGCGCGGAAGGTATTCGTAATCGCAGTAGGGCGCTTTCCGCTCGACGCCGTCCCTTACGTACTCATGCACCCGCTTTTCATACGCGATGGGGACCGAAAAGACCAGCGAACCGCACCGAACGGCAGACAATCCGTGCGGACGGGACGCAAAGCGGGGCGTAACGCCGAAGCGCAGCTCGAGCGTGCGCCGATCGCCCGCCCGGAACGAGAAGCGCAGCTCACCGGACGGCGCTTCGCCGTTCACGGTCAGGTTTTCGGCAAAAGAAGGCGCGCGGACAACGAGCGTAAAAGGCCGGTCGGTTTCAACCGTGTACACAAGGCGGTTTTCAAACGGATAGTCCGTCTCCAGTACAATATGGATGCCGCCGTCGGTCAGCTCCGAAGGCACGGGGACAGCGCTGACGACCGTATCGCCCCGATGCAGGAACGCGGAAAGGGCGAATTTCGGCCAGCCCTGCCCGAAATTGGCCGTGCAGCAGCCGAAGTTGGGTTCCAGCCCGAAAATATGCGCGTCCGCGCCGTTGGTGCGGAACACCGGCTTGCCCGGAAAAATCTCGCAGGCGATCTGGTTGCTCATCTGCACATACTGGTGTGCCCACATGTCGTCGCTGCACGCGGCGGGCAGGGCGTTGAAGGCCAAAAGCTCCAGCCGTTCGGCCCATTTGTCCTCGCCGGTGCAGGCGTACAGCCATTCATACGCATACATCTGCTCGACGACCGCGCACAGCTCGGTACCCTGAATCGGGCTAAGGCCGGACAGGCACTCGTCGCCGGTGAACAGACCGACGGGCGTACCGTTATACCGTTCCAGAATCTTGTGCAGCGCCTCGGCCTGATCGGTGTACGGCGCGCCGGTCAGCGTGCATTCCAGCGCTTCGGCCTTGAGCATCATGGCGATATTGACGATATGCGTCTCGAAGCGCCAGCGATTCAGCGGTGTTTTCCAAAGCCCGGTCAGGCTGCCGTAGTCGGTTCCCTGCGCCTTCAGAAGCGCGGCGAGACGCAGAAGCCAGTCCTCCCCGCAGCGCGCGTAAAGGAAGCGGACAGCGATCAGGCCCTCGAAATAGCGGAATTTTCCCCAATTGAACAACCGGATTTCGCCGCTTTGCAGCAGTTCATATGCATTCCGAAGCAGTCTGTAAAGCACTTCGGGAATACGCACGTCCTTCGAGCAGTCATAACAGACCGTCAGAACCTTGGAAATCAGCAGGATCGCCCACGGATCGTAACCGCTTCGCTCTTCGTCCTTGCAGGGACAAATCCAGCCGTCGGGCCGCTGCGCGCGCAGGATGGCGTCGACGTACCTCCCGGCACGGGCAATCATATCCCGATCCTCAAGCAGATAGGCAAGCGGAATGAACCCGTCCAGCCAATAGGGAACGCGCTCCCAGCCCTCGCGGCTGCCGCCGATCCAGGCGCTGTCCCGAACGTCGGGCCAGACGGAATCCAGATGGCCGCAAAGCCCGGAAGCCTGGATTTCAAGCTGACGCTTCAGCCAGCCGCGCGCCTTCAGCTCGTTTGTTGTATAAAAATCCCATGCCTGCACAAATACCGCCCCGTTTTATCAGAATAGAGAACGGAGAGACGGCTTTTGCAGCCCGTCTCTCCCGAAATGCCTTTACTTGTACACAATGATGCGATTTCTTGGCAAAACGGCTTCAAACCGCTTTGTCACCCGCAGCAAATGCCGCAGACATTGTACGGCATATTTCCCTAACGCGTTGCCCGGGGCGTCATACGCTTTCGCAAATGACGGTGGAAAATGTTTTCAACATTTTATCAAATCATAAAATGCTTTTCCCCGTTGATGGGCGTTCGGCCTCCGGACCAACGTCTGCTTATCCTTTGGGACGTACGTCCTGTCCGAACCACAAAACGAACGACCTGCATCCCCCTCGCGGAAAAGAACGAGGGAACTCCAAATCCGTTTTGCAGCTTTGCGGCAATATGCCGTTTATCGACCCATCGCATTATGTCGTCAATCCGACGCGGAAATACTTCTTTCCCACGCTCTGGGCGTTCAACTCCAGCAGCTCGGATACCGTGACGAATTCATAACCCTGCGCCTTCAGCTTGTCCGCAAGGATACAGAAGGCTTCGAGCGTATTTTCGTACAAATCATGCATCAGCACAATGTCGCCGTCTTTTACCGCAGAAAGGACATTGTTGACGATGGCGTCTACGTTCTCCCGCCGCTGGGATTCGGTCTTTCTTGCCTTCAGCTTCCAGTCAGCCGAATCGACCGACCAGATGATGACAGCGTAGCCGCAGCTTTCCTTGCGCGAATCGGTAATGGTGCCGCCCGGCGGACGCATACAGAGCGCATCGGCGCCGGTATATTTGCGGATAAGCGATTGTGTTTTGGAAAGCTCCTCCTCCATCTGCGCATCGGTACAATTGTTGAAATACACCGTATGGGTGTAGGAATGGCTGCCGATTTCGCAGCCGAGCGACGAAGCGCGCGCCAGCAGCTTGCCGGTGCTGTCGTTCAGTCGATTGCCGACGACGAAAAAGGTCGCGCGGCCATCGATGGATTCCAGCTTATCCAGCAGCTTGGAGGTTACGGGTGCATAAGGCCCGTCGTCGAAGGTAAAAGCGATATATTTCTTCGCCGGATCCTTGGGCGGAAGGCTCGATTCCTCAGGGGCACTCAAATCTTCGGAGGAAGTATGCTCCTCCGGAATGCTTGAATCCTCGGCGGCGCTCGGACTGGCCGGAGCGCTCGATTCCCCGCCGCCTGACACAACGGAGGCATTCGGCCCGGATGCGCTTTGTCCGCCCTCTCCGCTGTTTCCTTCGGACGACGGCAGACTCGGCTCCGCAGACGGCTGCATCGCCGTGATCACACCAAGAATCACCAGCGCGACGAGGACCAGCAGTACCGCCGCAACGGTCGTTTTTTTCATGACAAACCGATTATCCTTTCTGCTCCGTTACGCGCTCAAGCGAAATACGCTTCCGTGGTACGTCCAAATCAATGACACGGACAGGGATAACATCCCCGACCGCTACGACGTCGGCCGCGCGCCTGACGAAGCCCTTGGCCAGCTTGGAAATATGCACCAGTCCGTCCTGATGCACGCCGATATCGACGAACGCGCCGAAGTCGGCCACGTTCCGCACGACGCCGTCAAACACCATTCCCACACGCAGCGAAGCGATATCCATCGCATCGGTGCGCAGGACGGGCTGCGGCAGCTCGTCGCGGGGGTCGCGGCCGGGCTTCTGCAGCTCGGCGATGATGTCGGCAAGTGTCGGCAAGCCGACACCCAATTCGGCAGCAAGCCTCTCTTTTCCCGTTTTTTCGACTTTTTCGGCCAATGCGTCAAGTGTCCCGTTCCGCACATCCGCCTCCGTATAACCGGTTCTCTCCAACAGCCGCTTAGCCGCGTCATAAGACTCGGGGTGGACAGCAGTGTTGTCCAGCGGATTGTCACTTTCGGGCACGCGCAGAAAGCCCGCGCACTGGCGGAAGGCTTTTTCACCGACGCCTTTTACCTTTTTCAGCTCGGCGCGCGTTTCAAACCGCTTTTCCTTCCGATAATCGCAGATGCTTTGCGCGGTCTTGGCGTTGATGCCGGCGATGTGCGCCAGCAATGAGGGCGACGCCGTGTTCAAGTCGGCGCCGACCGACGAAACGCAGCTTTCCACCACACCCGCCAGCGATGCGTCCAGCTTTTTGGGATCCATATCGTGCTGATACTGCCCCACGCCGATGGATTTGGGATCGATCTTGACCAGCTCGGCCAGCGGATCCTGCAGCCGCCGCGCAATCGAGACCGCGCTGCGCAGCGACACATCCAATCCGGGCAATTCCTTTGCAGCCAGTTCCGACGCGGAGTAGACCGAAGCGCCTGATTCATTGGTCATCACGTAGGCGACGAGGCGGTCCTGCTCACGCAGCAGTTCGGCCGCGAAGATTTCGCTCTCCTTGGAGGCGGTGCCGTTTCCAATGGATAGGATATCCACATTGTGTTTTTTTATCAGAGCCGTCAGCGTCTTTTTGGCCTGTTCGGTTCTGCTCTGCGGCGGCGTGGGATAAACGACGGCGGTATCGACCACCGCGCCGATGTCGTTGACTACCGCGATTTTGCAGCCCGTGCGGTAAGCGGGGTCGAACCCCATCACGGTCTTGCCGCGCACCGGCGGCTGCAAAAGCAAATGCTTCAGATTCTCGCCGAACACGCGCATCGCCTGCTCATGCGCCGTTTCAGTCAGCGAAGCGCGCAGCTCATTCTGCACCGAGGGCGCGATGAGACGGTCGTAAGCGTCGGCAGCCGCGCCCGCAACGCAGGCGCGGCAACGGCTCTCGCCCTTGCAGACACGGCTCTGAAGATAGGTATGGATATAATCCGCATTGACCTCGACGCGGACGGTAAGAAATTCCTCCCGCTCGCCGCGGTCGATGGCGAGGATGCGGTGCGGCGGAACGCGGCGGAGCGGTTCGGTGTAATCGTAATAAGAACGGTAAACCGAATCCTCATCCTTCTTTTTGGCACGGCAGACCAGACTGCCGTTCTTGAACGTATACTCGCGGATCCATTTGCGGATGTCAGCGTCGTCCGACACGCGCTCGGCAAGGATGTCCGCAGCGCCCCTGAGCGCCGCGTCGGCGTCGGGAATGCCCTTTTCGGCGTCGACAAAGCGCAGCGCCTCGGCAGCCGGGTCGGTCTGTTTTTCCTGCGCCCAGAGCAGCTCGGCCAACGGGGTCAGTCCGGCCTCCGCAGCAATGGAGGCGCGCGTGCGGCGCTTGGGACGGAAGGGACGGTAAACATCGTCGATTTCGGTGACGCTGCCGGCCGCGTCCAGCGCGGCTTCGACGGCTGCGTCCAGCTTTCCCTGCTCGCCGATGAGCCGGCGGACATCCTCGCGCCTTGCTTCCACGGCACGGTAGGAAGCCAGCTTTTCTTCCAGCGCGCGCAGCTTGCCGTCATCCAGCGAGCCGGTGGCCTCCTTGCGGTAGCGCGCGATAAAGGGCACGGTATTGCCCTCGTCCAGCAGCCTGACAGCGCTCTCGGCTTGCTGCGGGCGAATGCCCAGTTCGTTTGCCAGACGGGGGATAAGATCCAAAGCCATAAAAATCCTCCGTATCGGTCAGTTCTGCCACCGGCTGCTGTCACAGATGTATTCGTGAATGGCAAACACGTCGGCGGAAACCCGGTTCATAAAACCCTGCGTGTTGATGAGCAAATAATCGGTCAACAGCACGAGCACGTAGGGGCGGTCGTTGTAAAAGACAATCGCCGCGTCGTTGGAGGACTTGATGTCCATCCCGTATTTATGTGCAACTTCGTACAAGCACTCGCCGTTTTCGTCGGTCGGCAGGCCGCCCTTGACGAATTTGTTCTCGTTGGCGTCCTTGAGCATATCCACGAACCACACATACAGCTCGTCGCCCCGCTCGGCGCGGGCATAAATTTCCGCAAACATACGGCCGACGCCCGAAGCGGTCAGCACGTTGCCGTAGGTGCCCGAATAATAGGGCGCATCATAGTCGCGCATCGCCATATCGTGGAAGGCGGGAATACTCAGCACGCCGTCGTAGCCGTTGTTGAGCATCTTGAACGCGACATTGTCGCTGTCGTAGACGATATATTCGATGATCTGCCTGAGGGTCAGCTGCGTGCCGTCCTCCATATAACGGATCTGACCTGTGCCGCCGATGTAATGATACGCTCGACGGTAGGTATGAACATCGTCAAGCGACAGCTCACCGGCGGCGATCATATCGAGGATATACATCAGATACGGCGCCTTGATGAGACTGGCGGCCGCGAACTGTCGGTCGGCGTTGTACGATATCGTCAGTCCGGTGGTCAGGTCGATGTAATACATCGCACAGGCAAAGGTCTGATTGTTCAGGCGTTTATTAAGCGTTTCCAGCAGCTCGCCCGGGATGTCCTCCGGCAGCTCGGCAGTCACGGCCGGCGAAGGCTGCGCCGCTGTCGGCGCACCGCCTGCTGCGGGTACGGCTTCCGCGCCCGTGCAGGCGCAGAGCAGAAGCAGAGCCGCCAGCAGCAGAGCCGGCAAACGTATTTTCATGGAAAAGGTCGTCTCCTTTCGGCTATAAAACATAACAGGCATCAGAAAAATCGGACGTACAGGCTTTTTATTCCCCGACACGACGCGATGATGCGGAATCCCTGCACATTTCAAGGAATCGCAATGCCGCCGGCACATAAAGCCCTTGTACTGTGAATCCGAAAACGCCGGCAACGACAGTCAGTGGTTTCCCAAAAAGAAATCCATCAGCTCAAACCCGTTGCGGATACGTACGCCGCCGCGGCGGCCGCTCTCCTCATCGTACACCGCAAAGCCGGAGGGAAGCTCCTTCGTGCGGCGGTAGATGACAAACGGCACCGGTGCGTGCGTATGCGTGCGCACACGAATGGGCGTAGGATGGTCGGGCAGGACCAGAACGGCGTAGTCCTCGCCGCTGTCGTTCATCCGTTTCAGCAGCGGCCCGAGGATCTCGGCGTCAATGCGCTCGATGGCGGAAACCTTATTCATCAGCTCGCCGCGGTGGCCGCACTCGTCGGGCGCTTCCACGTGGACATAGACCAAATCGCTGCCTTCGCGGAGCAGCGCATCCGCCGCCGCTTCCATCTTGCCGCGATAATTGGTGTCCAGCGTGCCGGTGGCGCCGGGAACGTCGGCCACGCGCATACCTGCGCATATACCGATGCCCTTGATGAGGTCGACGGCCGAGACGACGGTCGCACGCAGCCCGTATTTTTCCGAAAACGGCGGGAGCGAGGGCTTCTTTCCCGGGCTCCAGAACCAGAGGGAGTTGGCTTTTTTCAGCCCCTGCGCCGCGCGGCGGAGGTTGAGAGGATGCGCGTTGAGCACGTCAAAACTCTGCTTCTGCATCTCCAAAAAAGGCGCGCTTTCGCGACGATGAGGCAGGTAGCTGCGTATGGTCTTTCCGAGGATGTCATGCGGACGCGAAAAATCGGTGAACTCGGGGCAATCCTTGTAGATCAGGCAGTGCCGGTAGGAAACGCCGGCATAGAAGGTGCGTCCGTTCCCGCCCAGCGCGTCCTGCACGGCGGCGATCAGCTCGGCCGCCTGCTCGGTGGGGATTTCGTCGGCCGAGTGGTCGAGCATCCGCTTTTCCTCATACGGCTCGCCCTCGTCGGACAGCGCGACGAGGTTGGCACGGATGGCCGTCTCGTCCGGCTGCATCTCGATGCCCATACTCAGCGCCTCCAACGGACTGCGGCCGCGGGAATAGGTGCGCGGATCATAGCCCATGATGGCAAGGTTCGCCGTGTCGCTTTCAGGCGTCATCCCCTCGGGGACGGTATCGACAAGACCGTTGACGCCCATCGAGGCAAGGTAATTCATATACGGCTTCTGTGCCGCTTCCATCGGCGTTTTTCCTTCCAGACGGTCACAGGGCTCGTCGGCCATGCCGTCGCCGATCAAAACGATATATTTCATGATGCGATGACCTGCGCTTCCTACAAAATTTCACTTTATCTATTCAACCCTCTGTAAACCCTGTATTTTCAAGGCATACCGCCTATTAAATGTTCAACCCTTATGTATTTTCCCTTGTTTTTGCCCTTACAAGCCGAAACAAGGGAAATATGTTTATCTGAATACAGAACTTCTTTTTCAGCGAGAAGTATGCCCTCGGTGTTGAGAGCGAAATACACCCCTTGTACAAATCTGCGATTTATACTCTAGGTATTTCGCTTCTGCGAGGAGTTAAAACACCTATGTACTCTTATTAATCAAAATTGATTAATAAGTTTTTCTGCAATCAATTCCGCATTGTTTTCTATCGGCAAAGTGCCATCAGCCCTGATAATCGGGCAGGAGATTGAAGACATCCAAACTTCAACTGTGTTTTCATCTTTGGATTTAACAAAGTCGAAGAATGCCTTTTCTTTTTCGTATAAATCTCCGCCTTCAAGCATTCTATCTCCGAATTTGTTGTATGACCGTTTATAAACTCTCTTAATTCGTGTTTCTTTCGGAGCCTCGATGTAAACCGCATACTTGAAGTGAGATACTATATCCTTATTGAAATTTCCTTTAACTGACGCCAAAACAAAGTTATTATTTTCCGAAATAATATTCGACAGAATGCGCTCCACTTCCTCAAAAGGTCGTGGATTTAAATACATATACTCTGGATTGTCTTTCGGGAAATATATATCTTCAATGTCAATAAATGAGTAATTCAATTTTTCGGCAAGCGCTTTTCCCAGTGTGCTTTTGCCTGCACCGTTTAAGCCACAAACAATGATAACATTTTTCACATTTCCACCTCCAAGCTACTACAAACTGCCTTTTGAACAATGATTATTGTTGCACATTTTCTTGCCCTTGTATTTTCCCTTATAAGCAATCGGAGCAATGGTAAACTTGTGTGAAATCATATAAAGGGATAAGGTGAACACATTGCGATAAATCCTTTGTTTTCAAGGCTTTTGAAGGATTTTATTAATAACCTATGGAGAGCAATAATCACTCATAATTTTATGGTTTTCAAATTCCAATTTATATCATACCATAAATCCGGCTCGATTACAAGCCGTTTTTCCAATATTTTTGCAAACGCGACATTGACAAACCCCGTCGGGAAATGTATAATCCGTAAGTGGGGAGGTTTTGCATACGCGCAGGGCTTCCCGCCGAACACCGAGAAAGGCAAGGACACGCATCGATGGATCAATCCCGCGAAAACGAATTTCTGCTGTATCTGGCCGTGCAGTCGGTCCGGGGCAGCCGCGTTATGACGCTGCCCGAGGGACTGGACTATGCAAGCCTGTTTGCCAAGGCCGGTCGTGCTGGCGTATTCCGCGCCGTCGCCGGCGGGATTGCGCCGCAGCTCCTGCCGGATGAGGGACGGAAAACGCTCGACGGCATCGCCGCGCGCGAAGCACGCAAGCAGCGTGACGCCGCCGCCCTCCTCGCCGCGCTGGAAAACGGCGGAGTCGACTGCCTGCCGCTGGACGGCTTTGCCTTCGGCGCGCTCTACACGGGCAAAGCCAAGCGCGAAATGAAAGACTTCAATATACTCATCCGCGAACAGCATGCGGAAAAAGCGGATCGGCTTCTGACCAAACGTGGGCTGGAGCTGTTCCGCGAAGGGGCAGGCGTGGGCTGCTACCGCGGCAAAAACGCGCCGAACATTTTCCTGCACACGCAGTCGGGCGCCTACGGCGGCCGCTTTCCGCTCTGGGAGTGGGCGCGTCCGCTGGAGGGAGTGCACGGCGCCTACACGCTGTCGCCCGAGCAGCGGTTCCTCTGTGTGCTCGCGCGCGCCGAGGACGCCAAAAAGGCAGGAAAATGCGCAGCCAAGCCGCTGCTGGACGTGTTTGTGCTCCGCAATGCCTATGACGGCACGTGGAACGACGATTACATACAAGCGCTGACGGAAACCTACGGGCTGGCGTCTGTAAAACGCGACACCGACAAGCTCTACGGCTGCTTTTTCGAACAGAACCACCGCGACGGCTATTATTTTCAGGCTCTGGACAGCTTTTTCGGGCCGGGACAGAAAGCACTGCCGCCCGCAGCCGCCGGGCCGCTGCGCCGCGCACGGCGCAAACGCGCCAAAACGGCGGCCATCTATGTCAGCGCGGCCGCCGTGGTCATCGTGACGGTGGTCATCTGCTCGATGCTGCTGCCCGGCAAGACGCCGGATGTTCCGTCGGACATTTCTTCCGCTGTGGAGATCGGCCCCGAAACGCTGCAATTGGCCGACGGCGTCTACACAGGTGAAACGTCCGAAGGCCTGCCGCATGGCGAAGGCGCGATTGTTTATCATTCGGGCGACGGCTACGAGGGGAGCTTCGTCGCGGGCAAGCGCGAAGGCTACGGAATCTACACCTTTGCCAACGGCGACCGCTATGAAGGCAATTTTACAGACGATGAAATCAACGGCGAGGGCAGCTTCTATTTCGCCAACGGCGACATCATCACCGGCGAATTCGAAAACGGACTGCCCAACGGCGCCTGCGTCTGCACCTACGCCGACGGAAAGGTCTACGCCGGAACGATGAAGGATGGACTCTACAACGGCTACGGCACGGCGACCTATCCGAACGGCGATAAATATGAGGGCACCTATGCCGACGGACAGCGCGAGGGCGAGGGGACGTATACCTACGCCAACGGCGCCGTCTACACCGGCGAATGGAAGGACGGCGCAATGGAGGGCCAAGGCGTCTTTACTTCCGAGGCGGGCACCTATACCGGTTCGTTTAAGGCGGGCGCATTCGACGGCTATGGGGTGTACGAATTCGCCAACGGCGACCGCTACGAGGGCGATTACGTTGCGGGCAAGCGCCAGAGTGCCGAAGCGACGCTGACCTACAGCGGCGGCGGCAGCTACACCGGCGCGTTCGAAAACGACCTCTTCCACGGCGAAGGGACTTTGACCTACGCCAACGGCGACATCGTCAAAGGAACCTTCGTCAACGGCCTGCTGGAGGGCGAGGCCGAATTCTACCTCAAAAGCCGGGACATCTGGCAGAGGCTGCGTTACGAAAACGGAAAAATCGTCGAATATCTGGATTAAAATGCCCTCTGTGCCCCAAAATACGAACATATCAACGGGTCGGGAACGCCGAAGATGCACAAAAGGCGTTTGCCGGAGAACAGGCCCCCGATATTTATCAAGAAAGGCACCAGAAAGCAATGGAATACCATACCACCTTCCTCTCCCTGCCCGAAGGCCGCCGGATCATCGCCGTCAGCGACATACACGGCCATCTTTCGCTGCTGAAGGCGCTGCTGGAGAAAATCCGTTATAAACCCGGCGACGACCTTCTCTTCCTCGTCGGCGACACGGTCGAGAAGGGACCGGACAGCCTCGGCACGCTGCGCTATGTGATGAAGCTGTGCGAGGAGGGGACCGTTTATCCGACGATGGGGAACGTCGACGCGTTCACCCTCTCGATGCTGGACGCCGACGGGGACGGCGAAGCCTTCCTCCGCTATGTAAACGTCCGCAGACGCCATTCGGGCAGCAGCCTGATCACCGAGGCGCTGGACGAACTGGGCCTGCCTCTGGGCGGTCTTTCCGACGTCCCCGCTGCGAAGCAGGCGCTGCGAGCGCATCTGGCGCGCGAAACGGCATTTCTGCAAAGTCTGCCCGCGCTTATCGAAACCGAAAAGTATATCTTCGTCCACGGCGGGCTCCCTATGGCAGACACCTCCGCGCTGACGGCCGCCGACCTGCCCGGGCTGCTGAAATTCGACGCTTTTCTCGAAAAAGCACCCCATTTCGACAAATACGTATTCGTCGGCCATTGGCCGGTGGTGCTGTACAGCGATACCGTCTCCTGCGCCGATCCGATTATCGACCAAAAGCGGCACGTCGTCTCGCTTGACGGCGGCTGCGGCGTCAAGGACGGCGCGCAGCTCAACGCGGTGCTTGTCGCGCCGGACGGCAGCTTTTCGCACGAATCTTACGACGGGCTGCCGCAGGTACAGGCGCTCGACGCGCAGACGGACGGCGGCGACGCCTTCCACCTCCGCTGGACCGAGCGATTTGTCGAGCGGCTCTCGGCCGAAAACGGCATAGCGCGGGTTCGCGTCATCAGCTGCGGCAAGACACTGGACGTACCGGAAAATTATTTGTACACCGAAGCCGACGGCCGTCTCTGCTGCCGCGACTTCCCCGCCCACCGCCTCAAAATCGAGCCCGGCGACGCCCTCTCGCTTATCGACGAAACGCCGCTCGGCCTGCTGGTCAAGAAAGGAAGCACCAGCGGCCTGTACGGCGGACGCGTCCGTGCACTGTGAGAGACAGCCGCCGGCTTTTCCCGCTGACACGGCACGCAGCTGCATCTCTTTTTGTCCGAGCATGCAAAGCGCCTGCGGCCGTTCAACATCCCGCAAACCCATTTTCGGGCAGAACGAAAGCCGTCTCCGCTTTTCGGAGACGGCTTTGGACTGCTGCGGATTATTGGATTTCGACTGCGCGGCCGGTTTTTGCCGATTCGTAGATGGCATCGATCATTTTCATCAGCTCCACGCCGTCCTCGGCGGGGCTGAGGCAGGGCGTGCCGTTGCGCACGCAATCGATGAAATGCCGGATCTCATTGACGAAGCTGTTTGCCGAGATCCTGCTGGCCGAGCCGTAGGGCTTGACGTTGACGAAATGGCCGCTCATATCGGTGAACAGCTCGACGTCCGGGTCAAGCTTCGCGCCGGCCTTGGTGCCGAACAGTTCGATGGAGCCGGTATCGCTCCTGATGTTCAGGTTGAAGCTGGCCTCAATCTGCAGAGTCAGCCCGCTGTCAAAACGGATGAGCGCGGAGGCGAAGTCCTCCACATCGTACTTGAAGTCGCGTCCCTTGGAGGAGGAAACCCATCCCTTTTCGCTGCTGGCACGGTCGCAGCCAAGGTTATTGTAGGTCACACCGAAGGCGGACACAGGCTTCGGGCGGCCGGCGAGATAGCGGACAAGATCCATCACATGCACGCCGAGGTCAATGAGCGGACCGCCGCCGCTGTACGCCTTGTCACCGAACCACCCGCCCGGACAGCCGTTGCGGCGGAGATAGTTGGCCTTGGCATAATAGAGGTCGCCCATCGTCCCGCCGTTGAGGAAGGACTGCATCATCTCGGTGTCCCGTCCGAAGCGGCGGACGAAGCCGATCATCAGCACCTTGCCGGCCTCGTCGGCAGCCTTCTTCATCTCCTCGGCCTCAAAACGGTTCATCGCCATCGGCTTCTCACAGATGACGTTGGCGCCGGCCTGCAGCGCGGCGATGGCCGCATTCTTATGCTCGGCGTTCCACGTGCAGACAGAGACGGCGTCGGGCTTCACCTCGGCAAGCATTTCGTTGTAGTCGGTGTACACCTTGGGGAACCCGTATCTTTTGGCGTAGGCTTCGGCCTTATCGCGGTCGATGTCACAGCAGGCGGCCAGCTCCACGGTGTCGGGCATCGAATTGTAGCCCTCCATATGCGCGTTGCTGATGTTGCCGGTGCCGATGATGGCGACTCTTGTCTTTTCCATTTTTTATCCATTCCTTCCCGTATTTTTCATCGGTTTGCTGTATTGTAGCACAACACAGCCGATTTTACAAGATTTTTAGGAAAATTCCAGTCGGAGAAAGGCTCAGCTTTATTTATGGTTTATACACTCACAATGCACCCTGCAGTCGACCTGTTCCTGCACGCGCAGGGAGACGTCCCCGAGCGGAGAGGCGCTGCCGTACAGGCGGGCGGCAAGGGCGTCAACGTCTCGCGCTTTCTGCGCCGGCTCGGCCGGCCGAGCCGCTGCGTCGTCCTCTGCGGCGGTGCGCGGGGACAGTTCCTGTGCGCGTCGTTGGCCGAAGAAGGGCTGGACGTACTGCCGGTCGACGACCCAAAAGGTTTCTGCCGGATCAACCTGAAATGCACCGGCGCGCACGAGCAGGCGCTCGACGGACGCGGACGCGCGGGTGCGAACGCCGCAGAGCGCGTCCTCTCCCTGCTGGCCAGTCTGCTGCGTTCCGGCGACCTGCTGGCCGCCTGCGGTTCGCTGCCCGACGGAATCGATAGCGGGTTCTACGCCGCAGCCGTCCGGCTCGCGCGGAAAAAGGACGCGCAGATCATCGTCGACGCCTCCGGGGACGCGCTGCGCGAGGCGCTCGAAGCCTCCCCATCCCTGCTGCGCTGCAACCGTGCGGAGGCTTCCGCTTTCGCCGCCGGTACGGACGCGGAAGACGCGGCACGGGAAGCTGTCGCACGGGGCGCGGCGGCAGCGCTGGTCTCCGACGGCGAAAACGGCGCGTATCTCTGCGCGGACGGCAGGGTCTTTTTCGAACAGGCGAAGCGCATTGAAGTTCTCCATACCGTCGGCGCGGGCGACGCGCTCACCGCTGCCTGCATCGACGGGATACTGCGCGGCTTGCGCGGGCAGGCGCTGCTGTCCCGCTGTATAGCGTTCGCCGCAGATGTCATAGCGACACCCTTGCCCGGCGCAGCCCCAGCCGGTCGATGACGGCCTCGGCGGCGTCGTGGTGCGTGAACGGGCCCCAGCCGCTGTCCAGAAAATGCGCGTCGGCCGTGGCAATAAAACGCACGCCCATTTCGTCGGCGCGGCGGAGAATTCCGGCGAAGGGAACGGCGCCGCCGGTCAGTTCCCAGCGGACCTCGTTGTCGCGCATGACGGCAAACAGCGGCTCGAACAGCTCGATACAGCGCTTCTCGCCCACCCCGTCGACGTCGAAAGTATAGGTGCGCAGCGGCAGCAGTCCGTCATACATATGCGAGAGCGTGCGGACCTTCTTATGCGCGCGGATGGCGTTGCAGTAGCCGTTGACCAGCCCCTTTATGGCGTTCTCCGCACCGAAGGCGGCGGCCTTCTCGCGCCAGCGCGCCAGCTCGCGGCGGCCTTCGTCATTGTTCTGCGCAGGGCAGAAGTTTAGATCGGGATAAAGCAGGAAATCCATTTTCAACCCCGCAAGGTCGGGCATATAGTGGACGGACAGCGCGATCATATCGATCTTGGCGGCTTCCTCGTCGCTGATGTTGATCTCGCCGTCCTCACTGCACAACTCGCTTTCCACACCCGAGTGGATGACCAGCTTTTCCGGGCGGTAGGCGGCGTATTCATCAAGATAGCGCTGCCATTCCTCGGGCTTCACGCGCTTCCAGCAGACCCACGCGGCCTCGCCGTTCGGCATCCGGCGCGAGTGGTGCTTGAGCACGCTGATTTCGTCAAGTCCCAGTTCAAGCGCCTTTTTTTCGATGTTGGGGAACGTCATCTCATCGGCGGCGCAGCTGTCGATGTAATAATGTACGTGGTAATCGGCTTTCATTTCATTCAACCTTTCCTTCCTGTTCCTGTTTTTGTCCGCGCCGGGCGCGCGGGCAGACATGGAAGCCGTCCAGCCCCGCGCGTTCCATTGCGCCGAAAATGCGCCTGCGCAGCCCTCTGTCCTCGCGTTCCAGCCCGGCCAGCAGGTTCTTGATGCGCTCGCGGTCGGTGTGCCCGTCTGCCGGACAGGCCTTGGCCACCGTCTCGATGCCCGCGTGCCGGACAAAGGCACGGATTTCTTTTTCCTCCGTGTACAGCAGCGGGCGGATGAGGGTGATCCCCTTGCGGTCGAGGTAAGACACGGGCGAAAAGCAGCCCAGACGTCCCTCGTTGAACAGATTCAGCAGCAGCGTCTCGACCGCATCGTCGAAATGATGGCCGAGCGCGACCTTCCGGCAGCCCTGCGCAAGCGCGGCGTCATGCAGCGCGCCGCGGCGAAGCATCGCGCAGAGCGAGCAGGGGTGCTTCTCCTTCCGCAGCTCAAACACAATGGTATAGATGCCGGTCGGCACCTCGACAAGCTCCAGCCCCAGTTCGGCGCAGAGCGCACGGAGCGGCGATGGGTCCAGTCCGGGCAGCGCCGTATCGAGGAAAATCGGCACGATCGAAAAGGGCTTTGGGTAAAACCGGCGCAGGGCGTGCAGCGCACAGAGCAGCGTGAGCGAATCCTTCCCGCCTGAGACGCCCACAGCAATGCGGTCGCCGTCGTCAATCATATGATAGTTGTCTATGGCGCGGCGCACGCGCGAGAGGATTGTCTGCATGTTCTTGGTATCGTTCACGGAATGCCCCCTGTAAGCATTTTTTTCATTATATAACAATCGACCGCCCGATTGCAACGGCAAAATGTGAAAATCGTTTCCGAATCCTCCACAAAAACCGAGAATGCACGAGAAAAACGAAAAAAACACCCTCAAAAATGCAATTTTTTTGTTTGACCCTCTTGACAAAGCGCGTCGCATCTGGTATAGTAAACAGGCACAAACGATAACGATGAGAAAAACGGAGGAATATATCTCATGTCCACATTTATGGCCAAGCCCGAGTCGATCCAGCGCAAGTGGTTCATCATCGACGCCGAGGGCAAAACGCTCGGCAAGGTCGCCGTCCTTGCCGCGACGATCCTCAACGGCAAGCATACGCCCGCGTATACGCCGCATGTCGACTGCGGCGACTGCGTCGTGGTCATCAACGCGGCCAAGGTCGTCCTTACCGGAAGAAAGCTTGATCAGAAAATCTACTACCGTCACTCCGGCTATATCGGCGGGCTCAAGCAGGTCAAGTACCGCACGCTGATGGAGACCAGACCCGAAAAGGCCGTGGAGCTGGCCGTCAAGGGCATGCTCCCGAAGAACAAGATCGGCGACGCAAGCTTCGCCAGACTCAAGGTCTACGCCGGCGCCGAGCACAAGCAGCAGGCGCAGAAGCCGACGCCCGTCGAAGTAAAGTAAGGGAGGACGATTCACTATGACATACACACCCGCAAAGCCGTATTTCTACGGCACCGGCAGAAGAAAGCAGTCCGTCGCCCGCGTGCGCCTGATGCCCGGCTCCGGCGCCGTTACGGTCAACGGCAGAGATATTGACGATTACTTCGGTCTTGAAACGCTCAAGCTCATCGTCCGTCAGCCCTTCGGGGTGACGGGGACGGAGGGCCGCTTCGATGTAGTCTGCACCGTCACCGGCGGCGGCGTGTCCGGACAGGCCGGCGCCATCCGCCACGGCATCGCCCGCGCGATGCTGCAGGCCGGTGAGGAATACAAGCCGCTTCTGAAGAAGGCGGGCCTGCTCACCCGCGACCCTCGTATGAAGGAAAGAAAGAAATACGGTCTCAAGGCAGCTCGTCGCGCGCCTCAGTTCAGCAAGAGATAATCTGCTGTTCAAACCGTATCAAAATGGTTCAAAAACCCCGGAAAATCAAGGTTTTCCGGGGTTTTACTGTATCTAAAC
>CAJFRY010000013.1:5674-47306 GCA_904419545.1 Candidatus Woodwardiibium gallinarum | reverse complement strand
AAAAATCATTTTGGATTTTGCGCTCTAAAAAGCCCGCAAACCCGCATGAATACTAACAAAAATGGGGTAGGCATCTAAAGTGTCTACCCCAGATGGTGGGGGAAGGTGGATTCGGACCACCGAAGTCAGTGACAACAGATTTACAGTCTGCCCCCTTTGGCCGCTCGGGAATTCCCCCATAAAATATGGAGCTGGTGAAGGGAGTTGAACCCCCAACCTGCTGATTACAAATCAGCTGCTCTGCCATTGAGCTACACCAGCGCTTTTTGGCATCGCACACGCGTTTCGTATGGCGACGGATGTTATTATAGCATATGAAAATTGATTTGTCAAGCGTTTTCGCCGTTGGATTTCGAAATTTCGGTTTTGTTTTCGCACGTGCTTGACTTTTGAGACGGATTGTTGTAAAATGGACACGGACATGCTGCCGCGCCGCGCGGGTATTCGGTTGCGTTGTGCCTTTAGTACCAACGACAAAGGAGATGACAAGCCGGTGACCTTCACACCGACCGTGGAATACGAATCCCTGCGGGATGATAAGAGTACTTTTTATTATTATAAGAAAACGCTCTTCATCTCGTTGATTCTGTCCTTTCTGATTTTAGCGCCTTTTGTGATCGTGGAATGGATCAAAACGGGGGCGCCGGTCTTTCTCTATTACGGTGACTATAATGTGCAGCAGATTCCGTTTTACGAGCACTGCGTGCGGATGGTTCACGAAGGGAACTTCGGATGGGACTGGCTGACCGATCTCGGCTCGAATTTTATCGGCAGCTATTCCTATTATCTGCTCGGCAGCCCGTTTTTCTGGCTGATGTGCCTGTTCCCGGCGTCTTGGGCGCCCTACCTGATGGCGCCGATCTATATGCTCAAGTTTGCGACGGCAGCCGTAATTGCCTACGCGTATCTCAAGCGCTTTGTCAAAAATCAGGATTACGCCGTCATCGGCGCGCTGCTGTACGCCTTTTCCGGCTTCCAGATCTACAATATTTTCTTCAATCAGTTCCACGAAGTCGTCGCCTTTTTCCCGCTGCTGCTCATCGGTATCGAGGAGCTGGTGCAGAACAATCGGCGCGGGCAGTTTGCACTCGCTGTCGCGATCAACTGTATGATGAACTACTTTATGTTCGCCGGTCAGGTCGCATTCTGCATTATGTATTTTATGTTCCGCTGCACCAAGCGATCGTTCCGCATCAACCTGAAGAACTTCCTCTGCCTGGCCATCGAAGCCGTTCTCGGCGTGCTTATCGGGTCGGTGCTTTTCCTGCCTGCGTGTCTGGCGATTTTGGACAATCCCCGGCTCGGCGGCGGCTATGAAGGCTGGCGGATGCTGTTTTATATGCACAATGTGGACGGAGAGCAGACGCTTTATACTGAGCGCTACGTCCATATTATTGAGAGTTATTTCTTCCCGCCGGACATCCCCTCGCGCGTCAACTTTGCCTATGGGCACACCGAGCGGTGGGCTTCCAACGCGATCTGGCTGCCTCTGTTCGGGATGAGCGGCGTGTTCTCCTACATTGCGGCGCGCAAGCGGTCGTGGTTATCTTATTTCTCCGTCTTTCTGATGCTCTGCTCGATCGTGCCGCTGTTGAACAGCTCGTTTTTCCTGCTTAACTCGTCCTATTATGCGCGCTGGAACTATATGATGATCCTGATGTTCTGCGTAGCCACGGTTATCGCGCTGGACGACCGGCGCATCTCCTTCAAGCGCGGTCTGATTGCCAACGCCGTCGCCTGCGCGGTCATTGCGATCCCTATCGGCCTGCGCTGGTATCAGGAGAATGAGGGCGGTGATTGGGAGCTGGGCACGATGCCCTATGCCGACCGATTCTGGCTGTATGTCGCCATCGCGTTCGGTTCGCTGATTGCGCTGCATTTCATCACCAAATATCTGCGCGGCCGTAAGACGCGGGTGACGGTTTCCGTGTCGGAAACGCCCGGGAAGCGCATAGTAAAATATGTTGAGCGCAGCGTGTTTGTCAATGGTGTACTCATTGCCGTCTGCGTGGTCACGGTGCTGTATTCGGTGCTGCATATCTTCCACGGCAAGTGTCACTCGTGGAGCTCGGATTTCCTGGTCGACCAGGCTATCAACGGCGAGGTCGAGCTGCCGGAGGGCGATTTCTATCGCATTGACTTTTACCGAAAAGAGGGCCGGTTCACCAACGTGTTCGATAACCTCGGGCTGTTCTGGCAGATTCCGTCGGTGGAAAATTTCCATACCGTCGTCCCGGCGACGATTATGGAATTTTATCAGGCCAACGGCATCTCCCGCTCGGTCGGCTCGCGCGTGGAATCGAAATATTATGGCTTCAAATCGCTGCTGTCGATTAAATATTCGTTTATTCCTACGTCAGATACGAAGAAGCATGATACCGTCGGGTTTGTGTATTTCGACACGCAGAACGGGTTTGATATCTATGAAAACCAATATTACCTCGGGATGGGCTTTGCGTTTGACCAATTTATGACGCAGAGCGACTATGAAAAGATCGCAAAAAGCCAGCGGCATATCCTGTTCAACAAGTATCTCGTCGTGCCGGATGAGCAGGCCGATTATTATTCGACCTTTATGACGCGGGTTTACAATGCTTCCAATGCGCCGGACGGCGCGCCCGTTCGTGAGACCGCGCTGAATCAGAGCACGTATTTTGCCGCTGTCGAGGAACGCAGGAACTACGTCTGCGACAGCTTCGATTACGACAGCTACGGCTTCACGGCAACCATTTCGCTCGATGCGCCGGGGATGGTGTTCTTTTCTGTCCCGTATGACGACGGCTGGTCAGCCACCGTCAACGGGGAGGAGGTCACGGTCGAGAAGGTCGATTATGGTTTTGTTGCCGTCCGTGCCGACGCGGGCGACAGTGAAATCGTATTCCACTATCGGACACCGGGGCTGGCCTTGGGTGCGCTCCTCTCGCTGGTCGGCATTCTGCTCCTGCTGCTTTATCTGTTTGTGATGCGCAGGATGAAGGTCAAAGCAAGCTACAAATTCTTCCGCGAGGATTATTATGAGTCTGAAACCGTGAATGAATATCTGACTAAGCGCGAGCTTCGTCGGCTGGAGCGCATAGACGAGCCTGCGCCCGGTACGGACGGTCTGCCACAGACAGAGGATTCACCATCGGCGGACGAAACAGGGACAGATGAAACTCCTCCGACATCGGATACCTCTGATGCGGAGAAGTCTGCCGAAAACGACGCGGATCAACAGGGATAAGAAAAGACGGCGGGCGCCGTTCCAATGCGTCCCGCCGTTTGTTTTTGTCGAAAATCGCAAAATACGATTTATTTCAAAAAAAGGAACGACAATTTTTTTTCTTTCCATCAAAATACGGCATTTTTCGACAAAACAAGGGATGTATAATAGCATAAAAGGTCGAACGGTAGTCGGGAAACCGCCGGACGCCGGGATCCGGCCTTCGTTGAAAAGGAAGGGCGTGGCATTTATTATGGCAACGGAACATCGCGCGCCGGTTGTTGTTTGCTTTACCGGCCACAGAAATCTCCACGCAACGGCTGTTACACCGAGCAGGCTAAAGCAGGCGTTTTACGACGAGTCTGAAAAGCTCATCCTTGCAGGGGCAAGACACTTTATTTCCGGTATGGCGCTGGGCGCTGATATCTGTGCGGCGCTTGCGGTGCTCGAACTGCGCGTTAAATATCCTGAAATCACGCTCGAATGTGCGTTGCCATGTGAGACGCAGGCCGAAAAATGGAGTGAGCGCACACGCGACTTGTACTATTCGATTATAGAATACTGTGATAAGGAGACGCTTGTCAGTAAGCGGTACAGTTCGGACTGTATGAAAAAGCGCAACCGTTATATGGTGGACCGTTCCGATTGCGTGCTTGCGTTTTGGAACGGCTCGCGCAGCGGGACGGGCAGTACTGTAGCATATGCGTTGGCAACCGGACGCATTGTCTACTGCTTTGACGTGCATGATTTGTCTGTCCGTACGTTGGAGCCCGAAGAACAGGAAGATGGACAACAGACGCTTGAGAGGTTATCGGAATAAAAGCAAGCAAACGGCACCAAAAAGAAACGGGGGATCGATCCGATCCCTCGTTTTCTTATATGCCTGTTTTAGTTGCTTTGGCTGTACGTTTCAACAATCTCATCGATTTTGGCGTTCACCTGGTCGCGGATGGAATCCAGCTTGGAGATGATGTCGGTGGATTTTTCTGCCATAAGCGTGCTGTGAAGTGTGCCCAGACCTTCGAAACCATATACAATGCTGACGTCATATATAACGTTATCGAAAATCAGATCGAGCGTTTCCACGTCCAGCGCGTCCTTGTTTTTAAGGATTTGATCATAGTACGCGGTGGCAATGTACTGCTTACCGCCCGCAGAACACACGTCGATCATATATGCGGCAAATTTTGCATCGTCTTCTGTCAGGAAATTCGGCACAACAACGCCGTATGCCATACTGGCAGCGCAGCTTGTATAGTAATCTTCCTGTGTTTCATCGGCCAGCGGAATCGGAACGATGCCGTAGTCGATTTCATACGAGCGCAGCTTCTTGATTGCCGAAAATGCCGTTACACGGAAAGGTGCGCGGCCGTTTCCGAAAATATCCAGAGAGGTGGTCCAGATATCGGTAACACCCTGTGCCGTGAGATCCTGTGCAATGTTGACCCAGTTGTTCGATTGGAGCGTGCTGAGGATTTTTTGCGAGACGGTAATCGAGCGGCCTTCGCCGATAGCGAGAATCGGGTTGTCGTTCTCATCTTTGGTACACAGCTTTTCACCGGAACCGATGTAGAAATGGATTGCATCACCGGTTGCGCCCACAAGGCCCCAGTTGTCGTTGTAATCAAGCGTGCCGTTGCCGTCCGCATCGCCGGCAAATTCACGGCCGATTTCATACAGCTTATCAAAAGTCCATTCCTTGTCCGCGACCATTTGCAGCAGATCCAGATCCGGGAACTTGGTAGCCAGCAGATCCGGGTTGTAGGTCATAGCAATGGAAACGATTTTCTGCATAATCGACATATCGCTGACGGTGAAGTAAATCTTGTTCTGAATTGAGAGCGACTCGTTCGCGTTCTGGTCGTACCACGGAGCGGACAGGTCGATGATGCCGTCGTTTTCGAACTGGCGCAGGTCATAAAAGGCACCTTCCTGCGCAAGAACGGCACAGCCGGACAGGAAAGGCATCGCCGCGTCAAAATCTCCCTCTGCAACGAGCATGGCTTCACGCAATGTGTTGGTGACATTGTCGGTGTAGACGGCTTTGATTTCGACGCCCAGCTTTTCGGAAACGAGGTTGTTGCGCTCGGTAACCGCTTCGGTCAGTCTCGCGTCGGTTGTGTCATATTTTCCCGGCTCAATTTCCTCCGAATAGTAGGTTTTTTCCGTGGTGTCGTCATACACGAGTACACGGAATTCGGTGCGGTTGCCGATGATCGATTCGCTCATAGAATCGGAGTAAGAAGGCCAATAGCGGCCGTTTGCGTCTAAATACTTGGCATCGGTTCCGCTGTTATTGCCGGTATCGGTAGAAGAGGTCGTACCGGTGGAGCCGGAGGAGGTATCGTCCCCCCCTTGGTCGCAAGCGACAAGCAGACAAGAAGCGATCAGCAGCAGACACAGAAGCAGCGCCGTTATCTTGCGTGTTTTCATAGGGCTTCGTCCTTTCTGAAAAATGAGTACGGATACCGTTTGACGGTATCTTGAATACGTTTATATTATACGATTTGTCGAAATATCCTTCAAGAAGGAATTTGTAAATTATTCAACACGGCCGCTTGTACGCTTATATGTACGCGAAAAAAATGTCCCCTTCCGCAGGAAGGGGACATTTGGCTTTGATGCCCTTGCTAAATTATTTGGAATAGGTTTCAACGATCTGGTTGATTTTTTCCGTCACCTGACCGCGGATGGCTTCCAGCGCGGAAACAATATCCGTGGATTTATCGGCAATCAAGTCAGCATGCAGCGTGCGCAGGCCTCCCATATCATAGATATATCCTACGTCATATACGATGTTTTCGAAAATAAGATCGAGGATGTCAACTTCCTTGCTCGTGTCGGAAAGCGCGTCCTTGTTCTTCAAAATCTGATCATAGTAGGCAGTGGCAATATACTGCTTGCCGCCGGCCGAAAGTACGTCGATCATGTATGCTGCAAAATTCGCGTCGCTTTCATTCAAGTGCGTCGGAACGACTACGCCGTAGCCGCCGCTTGCATGCGTATAGTACTGATCTTGATCCGCGCTGGCCTTAGGCATCGGGATGACGCCATAGTCGAGCTCATACGCGCGCAGTTTCTTGATCGCGGAGAAAACAGATACTCGGAAAGGCGCGCGTTCTTCACCGAAGATGGCGAGCGAGGTGTTCCAGATATCGGTTACACCCTCGTTGGACAAATCCTGCGCAAAACTGACCCAGTTGTTTTCTTCAAGCATACTGAGTATTTTTTGCGAAACGGTAATGGAACTGTCGCTGCCGATAGCGAGAATCGGGTTATCGTTCTCGTCCTTGGTGCAGAGCCTTTCGCCGGAGGCCATATAGAAATGAATTACGTCGTTATAACCGGAAACCAGCCCCCAGTTATCGGTATGGTTCTGCTGACCGTCGCCGTCCGCATCACCGGAGAAGGAACGGCCGATCTCGTATAATTTGTCAAGCGTCCATTCGCCGTCGACGACGAGCTGCAGCAAATCAAGATCCGGATATTTTGTGGACAACAGATCGGGATTGTAGGTCATGGCGAAGCAATTGATCTTATGCATGATCGACATATCGCTGACAGTGAAATAAATCCTGTTCTGGATGGACAGCGATTCGTTCGCGTTCTGGTCATACCAGGGGGCGGACAGGTCGATAATGCCTTTATCTTCAAAATCACGCAGGTCGTAGAACATACCTTCCTGCGCGAGGACGGCGCAGGATGCAAACGTAGGCATCGCAATGTCAAACATGCCCGTAGGTGCAAGTGCCTCCTGTCGGAAAGTTTCCTGCACATTGGCGACGGGCACGGCTTTGATTTCGATGCCCAGCTTTTCGGAAACGAGGTTGTTGCGCTCGCGCACCGCTTCGTTAAGCGTGGCGTCGGTCGTCGGATACATATCCGGCTCAATCTCCTCCGAATAATACGTTGTTTCCACTTCATTGCTGGTAACCAGCACACGGATCTCGGTGCGGTCGCCGATGAGGGATTCACTCATGGAATCGGAATAAGAAGGCCAGTAACGGCCGTTTGCGTCTAAATACTTGGCGTCGATCCCGCTGTTATTGCCGCTATCGGTAGAAGAGGTCGTACCGGTAGAACCGGAGGAGGTATCGTCCCCCCCTTGGTCGCAGGCAACAAGCAGGCAAGATGCAATCAGCAGCAGACACAGAAGCAGCGCTGTTAGCTTGCGTGTTTTCATTGGGTTCCATCCTTTCTGAAAAAATGAAGTACGGATATTGTTTGTTGTGAATTCCGGATGCTTCTATTATACAATCTGCCCAAATGTTTGTCAAGGAGAAATTTGAGAATTATTCAACAATGCGGCGGCTTTTGTATAAATTCGCATAGAAATCCCCCTCTGCCGGTTTTCGGGTGCGGGAGAGATATATGGAGTATGCAGATTTCGTTATTTTGCGTATTGTTCTACAATTTGGCTGATCTTTTCCGTTACCTGGCCCCGAACGCTTTCCAGTGCGGAAGCGATGTCGGCTGCGTTGTTTTCCATAAGATTGGTATGCAGCGTGCTGAGACCCTCAAAGCCGTAGATGACGCCGACGTCGTATACGACGTTTTCAAAGATCAGGTCAAGAATGTCAACATCCTTGCTCGTATCGGAAAGAGCGTCCTTATTCTTCAAAATCTGGTCATAGTAAGCAGTGGCGACATACTGCTTTCCGCCGGCCGAGAGCACATCCAGCATATACGCGGCAAAGCGTGCGTCCTCCACGCTTTTCGTGGTCGGAATCGCGGCGCCGTATGCATAGGTGCCGGTGCAGGGCGTATAATATTCGTCCTGCGTTCCGTCAACGAGCGGCAGCGGCAGGATCGCGTAATCCACGTTGTAAGCGCGCAGCTTTTTGACGGCCGAAAAGGCCATCGTATAGAAGGCGCTGCGGCCTTCGCCGAAGATGGCCAGGGTATCCGTCCAGATGTCCGCCGAGCCTTCATCGGCAAGGCTTTCGGCGCGAATGACCCAGTCCTTCTGCTGAAGCGTTTCGAGGATCTTCTGCGACACGCTCAGCGAGCGGTCGCTGCCGATGGCGATGATCGGGACGTCATTCTCATCCTTGGTGCAGAGCATTTCACCCGCACCGTAGTAAAAATTCAACGCAGTGCCGTTGGATGTGACGACACCCTAGGTATCCTTGGAATCACGCGCGCCGTCTCCGTTGGAATCGGAAGCGAACTGGCGGCCGATCTCCCGCATTTTATCCAGCGTCCATTCCTTGTCCAGCACCATTTGGAACAGGTCAAGGCCGGGCATCTTGGATTCAATAAGCTCGGTGTTGTAGATGACCGCCGTAGACACGATCTTCTGCATAATCGAAATATCGCTGACCGTAAAGAACACGCGGTTCTGGATGGAGAGGGAGTCATTGGCGTTCTGATCGTACCACGGAGCGGACAGGTCGAGAATGCCTTCGCGCTCAAATTCGCGCAGGTCGTAGAACGAATTTTCCTGCGCCAGCACGGCGCATGCGCCGAGGAAGGGCATGGCGATGTCAAAGGCATTTGTATTGACAAGCAGCTCCTGCCGCAGCGTTTCCTGTACGTCGTCTACCGGGACCGCCTTGACGGTAATGCCGAGCTTTTCGGAAACGTAGTTGTTGCGCTCGGATACGGCGTCATTTGGCTTGGCGTCGGTCGTTTCGTACATATCGGGTTCGATCTCTTCGGAGTAGTAGGTGTTTTGTATTGTGTTGTTATACGCAAGTACGCGCACCTCGGTGCGGCCGCCGATGATTTCGTTCCGCAGCTCGTCGGAATACGACGGCCAGTATTTTCCGGACGCGTCGTGGTACTCGTCCTGTGCCGGCGTTTCGGAAGCCGTACCGGAAACGGCGGAGGGGCTTTCGGACGTTTCGTCGGGCGTGGACCCGCAGGCGGCGCAGCCAAGCGCCAGCAGGACGCAGAGGAGAAGCGACAGCAGACGCGCTGCCCGGTGGTGGAGGATCCGCACGGGGTGAGTCATAAGTACATCGCTCCTTTGTATTATTTACCGTTTAACGTTGTTTGTCGTTCCTGTTCCCTGCAATAAGCAGCAGAAGGGAAGCGGCCGCCGAGGCGACCGACAGGCCGGTCAGCCATGCGCGGCCTTTCGGCTTGTCACAAAGCGCGTTCAGCTCGCGGATGCCGCGCTGTACGGCGTGGTGGGCCACGTCGTTGAGCGTGAGTGTGCGCACCTCTGTGGCGACGCCGTGGATGACGGCGGTTACGGTGAGCTTATCGTAGCCCGTGAAGGTGTAGCCCGGCACGTAGATCAGCTCGTTACCGTTGATGACAGCGGCGCCGCGGCTGCCCTGGCTGACGATCTCGAAGACCGTGTCGCGCCCGAAGATCTCGCTGCCGCCCTCCAGCGCCAGCTTGGCACGGTAGCTGCCGTCGGTCTGCCGTTCGAATCGTGTCGCGGCAACGCGTGGGATTCCCGGCATCAATGTGCCTTTCAGGAAGAGGTAGGTGTTGTCATAGATCGCGCGGACGGACGGGTCTTCGGAATAGCAGGCTGTATAGATATAACCGGGACCGGCGCCCTGATAGCAGGCCGTGTCGCAGCCGATATAACCGTAATAATAGCCGCCGCGCAGGTAATCGTAATAGCGTTCGATCTCACTGTCGCGGTTCTCACCGGGATTGACGGCAGTGTAGTTCAGCTCCAGCTCCACGCCCAGCCCGTAGCGGGCGCAGCTTTGAGCAAATTCGCCCAGCATCGCAGCGTCGTACTTGTTGAACATATGGTTGGGCTGCATATAAGCTGCGTCGAAGCCAAGTTCCTTCCAGCGTGAAAAACCCGTGCCGAGGTAGCAGGGGATCCAGCTTGCCTGCAGACCCATCGCATGTGCTTCACAGTTGGCGGCGGAGAAAAGCGCTTCCTCCTCGTCCGAAACGGCCATCGGAACCGATTCACAGCCCTGATAGAACGAGCAGAGGCGGATATGCGTATAATTCCGTTCCTCGAACCGCCGGACGGCCTCCTGCATAAACCAGCGGCAGACGGCTACGCGGTTTTCAAGCGTGTCGGTGCGCATACCGTCTCCGAAGTCCTCTTCGCTCGGGTGCGGGTAGGGAAGCTGGATGTGCACGCCGACCTTGTAGTCCGGCAGGCCCAACGCCTCCTTCACGCTGCCGGCGGCGGTGTTGAGCGCGTCGATGTTATAGCCTTCGGCGAACATATTGTCCAGAAATTGCAGCCAGTCGCTCTTATAGGTGTTCGGCTTTTCCGCATTATGCATCGCGCACATATAGCCGCCCGACGGCGTGCGGCTCTGCAGCGAAAGGAAGTAGACAGAGTCGTACATCGTGTCGGCAATTTTGCCGTCGCGGTCGACGTATGCGACATAGGGTATCAGGTCGGCGGGCGTATTGAGGACGTAGCTCTCGGGATATTTCATCGTCTCGTTCCAATACCCACAGTAGATAATGACGCCGTTTCTGGCGGTATCGCCGCTATGGAGATAACCGAGGTCGGGCTTGGGCGGCTCGAGCGCGCTGCCTGCGGCAGGGACAGCGTCTTCGGCAGCGGGATAAACGGCAAAGCCGTTGGCGAAGACATGCACCTCGCATTCAAAATCAAAGCGCACGTAGCGCGCGGAAAAGGCCTGTTTGCCTTCCGCCTCGAATAGGGAAATACATACATCCTTTGCTGCGGGCGAAACCTTCGTGTCGACGGCGAATGCACGGCGGTAGGTGACGCCGTCGGCTGAGATGAGCAGCTCCACACGGCGCGGCGTGTAGACGCCTGCGGCGCCGTTTTGGAGAAAGGATGCGGAAAATCCGCCGATTTTGCGGATTTCTCCCAGATCGTAAACCAGCTCACGCGTGCGGCCGCGGTAGAAGCGCACCCAGTTCGGGTCGCCGACCGATTCGGCCGCGGTCCGATCGCCGGCAAGGGCTTGCAGATTCTCGGCCGAGCGGTCCTTGAGCGCAAAGCTGCAGGCGATCGGCTCGCCGGTCCGAACGGCCGGGCAAAGACCGCTGATGAGGTTTATGTTCGTCATGTTTTATGCTTCCTTCCTTTCGGGCAGACTTTGCCGTTTTATTCCACGTCGATTGTGCGGTCTTGGTAATAATATTTCATATCCCGCTCGCCGATTTCCCGAATGACGCGGCAGGGACTTCCGACCGCCACGCAGTCGGCGGGAATGTCATGCGTGACCACGCTTCCCGCGCCGATGACTGTGTTGTCGCCAATCGTCACACCCGGGAGGATGATGGCGCCCGCGCCGATCCATACGTTGTTCCCGATGCGGACCGGAATGGAGAACTGTGCCGTCTTCTTCCGAAGCTCCGGGTGGACGGGGTGTCCGGTCGCGGTAATGACGACATTCGGCGCAAGCATCACATGGTCGCCGAAGCGGATCTCGCCGTCGTCGACGAGCGTGAGGTTGAAATTGGCATAGCAGTTGTTGCCCCAATGGGTATTTTTTCCGAAACTGGCGTGCAGCGGCGGCTCGATATACAGGTTTTCGCCGACAGAGCCGAAAAAGCGGGATAGAAGCTCCCTTCGCTTGGCCTTCTCGCCCGGCCGTGTCGCGTTATAGTCATACAGCAGCTCCAGGCAGCGCTCCTGCTCCTCCGCAAAGCCCGGTGCGGTGCAGAAATACAGTTTTCCGCTGCGAATGCGTTCCTCCAGTGTCATTTTTATATTCCCCTTTCTTTCATCCGATGGCGATGACCAGTGTGCCCGCCGCGATCAAAAGACCGCCGACAACCGTTTTCAGTGTGGGCGCTTCGCCGAGAAAAACAAATGCCAGCACCATTGTCAGTACCACGCTCAGCTTGTCGATCGGCGCCACCCGGCTTGCTTCGCCGAGCTGGAGCGCACGGTAGTAAAACAACCACGACGCGCCTGTCGCCAGTCCCGACAGGATGATGAACAGCCAGCTTTTTTTGCTGATGGCCGTTATGCCGTCCTGCGTACCTGTGACGAGCACCATTCCCCAGGCCATAAACAGCACCACGACCGTACGCAGCGCCGTTGCCAGATGGGAATTGACGTCCTCGATGCCGATTTTGGCCAGAATCGATGTCAGCGCTGCGAACAGCGCGGACAGCAGCGCGTATACGCGCCACATAGAAGCCGCCTTCCTTCTAAAAATTATGTTGCGTTCATTATATACCAGAACGGTACGAAATGTCAATATGCCGAATTGTCGACTTTGATTGTCAAATAAGTTGACAATCGGCTATGCATATGATATAATAGCCGCATAATCATGAATTTCAGGTTTATGCGGAGGCTATTGGGCATACGCAGGATGGTTATGGGGAAAAGAGAGGGCGTTGCAGAGCCGCCCGTTCCCGTAAGTTGTAAGGAGGTTTCATAAATATGCAGACAAGGGACGCACTGTTTGAATGCCTCGCGGCGCAGGACGGCTATATCAGCGGCGAGCTGCTGGCTGAACGGCTCGGCGTTTCACGCAGCGCGGTATGGAAGGCGGTCAGCGAGCTTCGCGAAGAGGGCTGCCGAATTGAAGCGGCGCAGAATCGCGGATACGCTTTGCTTGATCCGGGCAGCCGGCTGCCGGCAGGGCAGATTAAAGCGCTGCTGCACGGCGGGTCGGCGGACTGCAACGTTATTGTTCTGCACGAAACGGATTCGACCAATGACGAGCTGAAGCGCCGTGCCGCGGGAGGCTGTCCGGCGGGCACGGTGCTGATTGCCGAGCGGCAGACCGGCGGCAAGGGACGGCTGGGACGCAGCTTTTATTCTCCGCCGCGCGGCGGGCTGTACATGTCGGTGCTGCTGCGGCCGTCAATTCCGGCGAGCGAATGCATGGCCGTTACCGCCTGCACCGCCGTGGCCGTTGCCGCCGCTGTGGAGCAGATCTGCGGCCGCCGGGCCGAGATCAAATGGGTCAACGATATTATGTTGGACGGGAAAAAGCTCTGCGGCATACTGACCGAGGGAGCGCTTTCGGCAGAAACGGGACTGTTCGAATACTTGGTCATCGGCATCGGTGTCAATGTCGCATCTGCCGGCTTTCCGGAGGAACTGCGGGAGGTGGCGGCGTCGATGTTCGGCGACGTCGAAAATCCGCCGCGCGCTGCTGTGGCTGCGGCAATCCTCAATCTGTTGTATGATAAGCTGAAAATGCTCCCGCAGCGGACTTTTATGGAGGAATACCGAGCGCGGAGCTGCGTGATCGGGAAAGAAATCATTATGACGGATTTTGCTGCCGGCGGCGCGAAAAGTATGGCGCGTGCGCTTGACGTGGACGATGACGGCGGATTGATCGTCGAAACGCCGGATGGTGTGCGCAAGCTGCATTCGGGCGAGGTTTCGGTTCGTGTGATTCCTTCGGAAGGAGCAGGACAGCCATGAATCAAAAAAACGAAAGACTGCGCCGCGTTGTAAAAGCAGCGCTTTTCGCGGCAATGCTGTGCGTGCTGTCGCCGCTGTCGATCCCGGCGGGCGACGTTCCCTTCAGTTTGTCGCTGGCTGCAGTGTACCTCTGCGGCGCGTTCCAGACCCCGTTGTATGCAGCTGCCAGCACGGCCTGCTATCTGGTTGCGGGAATTTGCGGGCTGCCCGTGTTTTCGAATTTTTCCGGCGGTATCGGCCGTCTGATTGGACCGACGGGCGGATTTTTGTTCTCGTATCCGCTCACGGCGTTGGCTGTGGCGCTGTCAGTGAAGCTGTTCGGAAAGCGGAACGTGCTGAGCCTGTCCGTCGGGATGACGGTGGGCTGTTTGATTTCATATGCCTGCGGCACATTGTATTATGCTTTCCTTGGCAATGTCGGCATCGGTGCGGCGCTTGCGGCCTGTGTGGTGCCGTTTATCTGGTTTGACGTAGTTAAGATCGTCTTCTGCACTGTGTTCGGCGCACTTGCCGGCAAGCGGATGGGGCTTTGACCGAAAGAACGTTGATTCGCTCTTGCCAAGGCGTGTGGGGTGTGGTATAATGAAGATGCTGTTCAATAAGTGCGAACAAAGCAAAGCATCTTCCGAAAATCGAAGCAGAGCTTCGATTTTCCCGGGTGAAGGGATGTGCGGAAGACGCTGCCCGATAAGAGCGAACAAAGCAAAGGCATCCTCGGGTGAGGCAAAGGACAGGAAATGTTATAGATCCGATATGAATGAAGCGGAACGGCCTGCCTCGTCCAGAGGGAAGGGCCGCAGAACCATTGCGGAACACGGGGGAAGCTCTTACGTTCGGCAAAAGCATACAGAGGAGCCGGGATTCGAGTATGGAGAAGAAAAGAATACTCCGCGAGGGCGAGCCGGATTATAATCTTGCCGAGGAGCTTATCAGTGCCATTTCACACGGGCTGGGCGCACTGTTCGGCGTGGCCGCACTCGTGCTCTGCCTGCTGGCTGCGTCGGATGACGGCGCCGCGGCAGTTGTGGGGGCCGCGGTTTACGGCGGCTCTATGGTGCTGCTGTATACCTGTTCGACCATCTATCATTCGCTGCGGGTCAATCTGGCCAAGCGCGTTTTCCGCGTCCTTGACCACTGCGGAGTTTATTTGCTGATTGCGGGCACTTACACGCCGTTGATGCTGGTGTCGATGTATGGGCAGTCACAGGTGACGGCGGTGGTGATGCTTGTGGTGATTTGGGCGGCAGCGGCAGTCGGAATCGTGTTCAGCAGCATCAGTCTGCGCCGCTTCCGCGTACTGTCGGCAATCTGCTATATGGCGATGGGCTGGTCGGTGATCTTCACCTTCTCGCCGATGATGCGTGCGCTCGGCCCGTTCGGTACAAAGCTGCTCGTTTGGGGCGGTGTGGCGTATACACTGGGCGCGGTTTTGTACGGGATCGGTTCAAAGAAGCGCTATTTTCATTCGGTGTTCCACTTCTTCGTGCTGGCCGGCAGCGTGCTGCACTTCCTGTGTATCTACCTTTGTGTGCTTTGATGGATAAAAAAACGGAAAGGGGAAATTTTTCTTATGAATGCAGAGCTTTATGATCTCCTCATTCTCGGCGGCGGTCCGGCCGGACTGTCCGCAGCGCTGTACGCTTCGCGCGCGCGGCTGCGTGCGGCGGTGCTGCACGACGGCGGCGGGCAGGTAACTTCTACGCCGGAGATTGAGAACTACCTCGGTATCGACAGCATCGACGGGTTTGAACTGGACCGGCTGTTTACCGAGCATGCCAAGCGGATGGGCGCAGAGCTGCTGACTGTCCGCGCGGAAAAACTGACTGCGGGCGATATGTTCTGCGTGGAGACGCGCGGCGGACTGCTGCGCACGAAGGCGGTCGTTCTTGCGATGGGCGCGACTCATCGCGAGCTTGGACTGGAAAGCGAACGGCGTCTTTTCGGCTCAGGCGTATCCTACTGCGCGACCTGCGACGGCGCGTTTTTCCGCAATAAGACCGTTGCCGTTGTCGGCGGGGGCGACACCGCCGCATCCGATGCGCTTTATTTGTCCAAATTGGCTTCAAAGGTCTACCTTATCCATCGCCGCGACAGCTTCCGTGCGTCCAGATTCCTTGTCGAACGGGTGCAGGCCCGTGAGAACATCCGCTGCATTATGTCCACCGTTGTCGAGGAGGTGCTCGGAGAGGAACGCGTGCAGGGCCTGCGGCTGCGGAACGTGTCCAACGGCAATACCGGCACGCTGGAGGTGAACGGCCTGTTTGTCGCTGTCGGCATCCAGCCCAACAGCGAGCTGGTGCGCGGACTTGTCACGCTGGACGAGAGCGGCTTCGTCGTCGCCGGGGAGGACTGTAAAACGAGTATGCCCGGTGTGTTCGCTGCCGGCGACTTGCGTACAAAGCCGCTCCGCCAGATCGTCTGTGCGGTTTCAGACGGCGCCGTCGCGGTGGAAAGCGCGCTCGAATATCTTGAATCGCGATGATCGACCGGCTGCTTGCATTCGACACTGCGGCGCTGGACGCTATACAGGGGCTGCGCTGCCCGTTTCTGGACGCGGTGATGCCGTTTATTTCCGGACTCGGGGACGGCGGTGCGGTTTGGATCGGACTGACGCTGGTGCTGATGCTCTTCCGTAAGACGCGAAAAACCGGCTATATGATGGCGCTTGCGCTCGTGCTTGGACTTCTGATCGGAAACCTGACGCTGAAACCGCTTATAGCGCGCATACGGCCATACGATGCAAACCCGGACGTCACACTGCTCATCGACCGGCTGAGCGACTATTCCTTCCCCTCCGGCCATACGCTCGCTTCCTTTGAAGCGGCGGCCGTGCTGCTGCTGCAATACCGCGCTAAAGCGATCCCCGCGCTTGTGCTGGCGCTGCTGATTGCCTTTTCGCGGCTGTATCTGTATGTCCATTATCCAACCGATGTACTCGCGGGCGCGCTGCTGGGCGTAGCGTTCGCATTTCTCGCACGGTTTGCGGTGGAGCGGATGCTGGCCCGCCGTGCCGAGCTGTAAAGAAAAACACCAGTGCAGCGGTTATGTCTGCCATATAACCGGCGGTTTTGACCGTACGGTAAAAGCCAGAAGCGAAAATACCGGAAGGAGGAGGCTTTTGCTTTGCAAAAGCTGTGGTCATAAGTATGTGCACATCCATATGCGGCGTTGACTGCGCCGTCTGCGGTTTCAGAACGCAGTGCAGCGGCTGCGCCGAGACGGGCGGGCGTCCGTTCGGCGGAGAATGCGTCGTCGCGTCCTGCTGTCAAAAACACGGAAAGCCGCGCTGCGAAGCCTGCGCGGAACCGTCCTGCGGACTGCGGGCGCGCTTGATTGCGGAATTCAACGCACTCGGCATTCCGGATATGCCGACCGTCACGGAGCTGCTCCCGCTCGGTGGATTTTATGTCAATCTGGAATATACGATGCCGAGCGGACAGCCTGTCAGGCTCTTACAGAATGAGAAAATTTATCTCGGTTATCAACTTTGCAAGACCGGCAGTGACCGCTGCTATGGACTGGTTGCGGACGAAAATTTTTTGCTCGTCTGCGAGTACGGTGAAAACGGTGCGGACGCCGAGCTCGTCATATATAAAAAGCGGTCGTAAAAGGCTCAGGCTTTGGGGAAGCGTCGTTTTCTAAGCTCATCGAAAAAATTCCGGCCAGTGGAAAAATTCAAGCTGTCAAATTCATTTGAAATATTTTCCGTCTCAAAGAAATGCACGTTTGGGCTTTTCGGGCAGAGTTTTGAAATTTTCATTCGCAGACGCAATTGCAAACGGTACAAAAAACATAAGCGGATTTTGCAAAGGCTTTTTCCGAGCATAATTGTATGGATTATGCAAAGGCTTTTGCTTTACAGTTGGATTGATTGCGTTTTCGTATCAACCGGCTGCAATAACAAAAGCATTTTTTGCGACGCTTCGAGTTGACGGTCAGGTCGGATCTCCAAAAAGGTCGGACGGCATTATGCCGTCCGACCTTTTTATACGGAAATTGAACATACGCGTTTTTCGGCAGGAGTAAAGCTCGTGTAATGCGTAAATTCCGGCTGTTCTGTTGTAAAGGCCGGGTTCCTTCTCGGAATACATACAAAAGCTGCCGTTTCGCGCCTGATTTTAACAAATCCGCAGGAATCGCAGACTGCAGCTATGCGGCGATTGATATTTATCTTTTCAATGCCTTTATCAATTGAAGGTGTTGAAAAAGTTGACCGGGTGCAGCACCCATTTGCCATCGTAGTGCAGCACGATGAAATTGCCCTGCGATTCGGTCTCGTTGTCACCGCCGCGGCTGTGCAGTGTACCTGTGATCTTGAAAGCCTCGGTCGTTTTTGATTCGTCGGGATGGTATTGGATGACATTATAGTCAACATAGCCTTCGAAGCAGTCGCGCCATTCGCTCTCGGTCAGTTCGGTCTTGCTCTCGACGACGAACCACAGCTCGACGCCGTCGCCGAGATTGGCGCGGTGGACGTCAAGTGCGCTGCCGAGGAACTCCTCCATATAAGCCGTGAAATCGGGGCAGACGCTTCGTTCGTATTCTTCCGTGATTGCGGCGACATAATCGTCGGGAAAAGCGGACAGATAGGTTCTCAGGTCGGCATTGACTACGCCGTCGATGGCGTGCTGCAGCGGCATTGCCGCTTCATCGGTGATTCGCGGGACATCCGAGCAGGCACAAAGCGGAAGGAGGAGCAGCAGGGACAGCAGGGCAGATAGTCGTCTACGCATTCTCTTCGCCGTCCTTTTCCTTTTGCTTATCGCTTGCATTGAGCTTCATCTCCAGAAATTGTTCCTTTGTCAACAGCAGCGCGCGCTTCTTCGTCGCCGCATCGAAACTGCCGACGATCCCGCGGCGTTCGAGAATGTCGACGATGCGTGCCGCGCGGGAATAACCGAGCGACAGCCGCCGCTGGAGCAGGGAGGTGGACACCGTCCCGCACTCAAAGGCTACCTCGATGGCCTGCATCAGCATCGGATCATCCTTCTCTGCGCCTGTGTCGGCGCCGATATCCTCGCGGCTGCGCTTGGTATGCTTCTCACCGCAGAGCATAGCTTCCTGCTCAATCATTTGAATGACTTCTTCGTTGTAATTGACACTTGTTCCTGCAGCGTCGCGGACAAATTTACAGACGGCAGTTACTTCGGTTTTTCCGTCGACAAACGCGCCCTGGACACGCAGCGGCTTCATAGAGCCGACGGGCGCGTAAAGCATATCGCCGCGGCCCATCAGCTTTTCCGCGCCGGCCATATCGAGGATGGTGCGTGAGTCGATCTGCGAGGCGACCGTGCAGGCAATGCGGGAGGGAACGTTGGCCTTGATGAGACCGGTGATGACATCTACCGACGGCCGCTGCGTGCCGATGATGAGGTGGATGCCGGCGGCGCGGGCCTTCTGCGCAATGCGGCAGATCGAGGTCTCCACCTCGTCGGGCGCGGTCATCATCAGGTCGGCCAGCTCGTCGATGATGATGACGATGCTCGGGAGCTGCTCGCGCTCGGGGTCGTTGCGGATGGCTTCGTTGTACTCGTTCAGCTCGCGCGCGCCGACGTCGGCAAACAGCGAGAAGCGGTTCTCCATCTCGCGGACGGCCACGTTAAGCGTGCCTGCGGCTTTTTTCGGTTCGGTCACGACCGGAACGAGCAGGTGGGGAATACCGTTGTAGTCGGAAAACTCGATTTTTTTCGGGTCGATGAGGATCAGCTTCACCTCGTCGGGTTTGGCATGGTAGAGCAGAGAAATGATCATCGAGTTGATACAGACCGATTTACCCATACCCGTCGCGCCCGCAACGAGCAGATGCGGCATCTTGGCGATGTTGAGATAAACCGGGTTGCCGCCGATGTCCACGCCCAGACAGACGAGCAGCTTTTCCTTGCTGTCGCGGAACACACTGTTGGCGATCAGGTCGTGCAAACGGACGGTGGTGACGGTCTTGTTCGGCAGTTCAATGCCCACGGCGGATTTGCCGGGGATCGGACATTCCATACGGATCGAGGTCGCCGCCAGATGCAGCGCAATGTCATCGGCCAGATTGGCGATGGCTTTGACCTTCACGCCCGACTCGGGCTGCAGCTCGTACCGCGTAACCGACGGTCCGCAGCTTGTGTTGATGATTTTGGTGCGGACGCCGAAACTGGCCAGCGTCTCTACCAGCTTTTCACTCGTGCGTTTGATATCGGCGGGTGTTGCGCCCACGACGTCGCTGGTTCCCTCGGTCAGCAGCGAAAGCGGGGGAAAGACATAGGGCGGCGCGCTGTCCGCAGACGGCTCAATATGCTCGTGTTCGGGTGGTGCGGGCCGGTCCTGCCGCAGGTCGTCCGCCCTCAGCTCCAACTCGGCCTCTTCGCGGAGGTCGGCGTCGGAATGCTCTATGCGGGCAGGCGAAGGTTGCGCTTCGGACGGTTTATCCTCTGCAAAAATCTGTTTATAGTCAAACGGCCTGTCCTCTTCCGGGATAGGAACGTCCACACGCGAGGGCGGCGCTTTCTCCGGTGCCGGGGTGTCGATGGGGATGTCCACCGGCTTGTTTGCTTTTGCGGATTCGCGGGAGCTTTTTTCTTTCACGGGCCGCTCGGACTTCCGGGGGGCGGGAGCAACCGCCTCGTCCTCCGGGCCGTCGATGTCCGACGGCAGCCGAAGGTCGCGGAACAGGTTCACGATCCGCTTGATCATCCGACCCGGCGTCGTTCCGCAGACGAAGAGGAACGAAATCAAAGCCAGGGGAGCGGAAAGGATGACCGACGCCCAATAGCCTATAAAGGATTCGAACGCCGTTCCCACCGTGCCGCCGATAACGCCTGCGCCGATCAGCGACTGGCCGTTTGCATAGAATACCTTGGCGAAATTCGTGCCCTCGGGCTGCCAGAACGCGCGCTGATCGGGAGTGGCGGTCAGCATTTGGATGAGGATGGAGACGAACACCCAGTTTGCGAAGCAGAGCGCGTATTTTGACGCGCTGTATTTGTTGGTGTGGTCGCGTTTCCAGAATACGGCGATGATGAGCAGGTAAAAGGGGATGATGAACACCCCACCGCCGAATAGGCCGCGCAGCACCGGCCGTACGGCCGAACCGAAAAAGCCCGTATCCTCTATAAAAAAGGACAGTATGATCAGCACCGCGAGAAGGCCGAGCACAAATGGGGCGACAATGCCCGGCTTTTTGGGCTTGGCTGCGGGCGGTGTTTTGACCGCAGTCTTGGATGCCGGCTTTTTCTTGGAAGCCGTTGTTTTTTTGCTTGTTGTTTTATTGGGTTTTGTTGCCATAATGTTTTGATTCTCCGTTGGCTTTCATCGTCCTTTGCCGCAGCCATCAGATCAGCAGATCTGCAAGGATGACGGCTGCGCCTGCCAGCACGCAGTAGATCGAAAACGGTGTAAAGCTTTTGTTTTTTGTAATATAACGCAGCAGCTTGATGGCCGCAATGCCCGAGAGCAGCGCCGCCGCCACGCCCAACAGCATCGGGACGGCACTCTCGCCGCTGAGGCCGGCTTTGAACAGGTCGGGCAGCTTGAGCAGGTTTGCGCCGAGGATAGCGGGAATGGACAGCAGGAAGGAAAATTTCACCGCATCCTCACGACGGAAGCCGGCGAACAGCCCGCCCGTAATCGTTGAGCCGGAGCGTGAAATGCCCGGGAAAATCGCAAACATCTGCACCACGCCGACCAGCAGCGCTTTGCCGGGACCGGCTGTTTCCAGGGATTCCGTTCCGGAGGCGAGCTTATCCGATACGCATAAAATTGCGCCGTTAAGCAGCAGAAGCACGCCTACCGCCCAGCTCACAGCTGAAAGGCTCTCCACATATTCTTCCAGAAATACGGCAGGAAGCAGCGGCAGCGTTGCCAGCGCAAGAAGAAGAAACAGCCGTTCGCCGTTTTGCAGCCCTTCGCGGCGCAGCCGGCCGGTGCACAGCTTACCGACGAGGGTGAAGAATCCTTTGAGGAGCATCCACACATCGCGCCGGTACATGATGCAGACCGCCGCCAGTGTCCCTAAATGCAGCAGGACGGTGAACGAGACGGATTGACTGCTGTCGAAACCGAAAAAATTCTGTGCTACGGCAAGATGTCCCGAACTGGATACGGGCAAAAATTCGGTAAAGCCCTGCAGCAGCCCGAGGAAGATCGCCTTCCAAATGCTCAAACCGCGCCCTCCTTAGATTATTGTAATGATTGCCGCTTTGTTACGGTCTCCTTCGGCTCGAAGATTATCCTTCGGGCCGAAGGAGACCGCCGCAGCGGCTCAAAGTGCGCTGCGGCGGCGACGGATGCCGTCAGTTCATATTTTCCAGTGCCTTCAGTGTGTCCTCCAGCGCATTTTCTGCCTGTGAATATACCGATTCAAAACGTGAAACGAAGTTTGTATCAACCGTCATAAACTGACTGAGAATGCCGCCCCAGTTGAAAACGGTACCCAGATCGAACGAGCGGGTCGCAAAGATGATGTCGAGCATCTCGCCGCTCTCGTCGTCCGATAGCTGCTGGTATTTGAGATTCTTTTCATAATATGCGGGAGTGACGGTATTCTTGCTTTCCGCCGCGAGAGACTCGATGATGTAGCCCAGCTCGGTGTAGTCCGTCGCGATGTTCGGGACGGAGAGCGCGGACATATTGTGCATCGAAACCGAATGGTAATAGCTGTCCTGCTCGGGGTTGGTCTTGGGTACGGGCAGGATGCCGAACTGATCGTCCATCGAGCGGAAGCCGGGAACGTTCATCAAACCGCAGCAGAAGAACAGCTCGCGCCCCTCTTGAAACGCTTTAATAATTGTCGCTTCCCAGACGTTTGAATAGCCTTTGCCGGCAAATCGTCCGTCGTTTGCGATCATGACCGTGGATTTGTCCAGATAGAAATCCATAATCTTGCTCAGCGCATTGTAGGTCGATTCGGAGCGGAAGGTAAAGTAGGGAATATCGTCCTGATCCTTGCGCACAATGTTTTCACCGGCAGCGACCGTGTGAATGAAAATGTTATAAGTCTCGGTGCCGAAGCCCCACGTGTCGAACTCGTCCAGAATGCCGTCCGCGTTGGAGTCGCGGGTCACGCCCTTGCACAGCTCGGCGAATTTGTCAAACGTCCACTCGCCGTCGCGTGCCAGCGCATACAGGTCTTCCTCAATGCCGAGGTCGGTCTTGAGGTCCTTATTGAACAGCATCACCCAGGTGCCGTCGTTGTCGAAGGTGTTGATATCCCCGACCATAAAAAAGAGCTTGCCGCCGATGGAAAGGTCCTCCTTGGCGTTCTGGTCCCACCACGGCTGGTCGAAATTGAGCGGCTCAATCGTGTTCAGATCGACGTACAGGTTATCGGTTACAAGTAGAGAGGAATAACCGTAGGCATCGAACACCATGTCGTAAGTACCGCTGCCCGACAGCACTCCATTGCGGATGATGTCGTTGAATTGTGTGGAGGTGCCGTGGTCAAAATCACCCTCAATGGAGCAGTTGTAACGCTCCTCCACGCGGCGGCGTACCTCGGCCTTCGCCTGGTCGACGATGCCGGCCTTCGCTTCGTCGTAATCAGGACGCTGGATGACCTCACCGTTATAGCCGGTCACTGAAGTCGAGCCATAGCTGTAGTCACGGCAGAGTACGCGGAATACGCGGCCGTTCAGGTTCACCACCGGCACATCGGCGACATAGACGGTCGGTTCCTCGCCGGTGTCGGAATCCGTTCCGCTCGCCGCCGGTGCCGAGGGTGTTTCCGAAGGGTCGGTGCCGCAGGAAAACAGCGGCAGTGCAAGCATCGTAATGCATAACAGCAGGCAGGTCAGCTTTTTCATGGCAAATCTCCTTTTCCTTTATGTATGAACGCCGGGTTTGCGTTGGGATACCGTATGGGAGAAGGGCGCCGCCCACATATTTGTCGGCCGCCGCGCGGCACGTGAAGGATTCAGTTGAGATTCTCGATTGCCTCGAGCGTGTCCTCCAGCGCCGCCTGCGCGACAGGGTACACAGATTCAAACCGTGAGACAAAATCGGTGTCGATTTTCATATAATGCCCCACGATGCCGCCCCAGTCAAAGACGGTGCCGAGGTCGAAGGAACGGGACGCAAAGACGATGTCGAGCATCTCGCCGCTCTCGTCATCCGTAAATGATTGGTATTTGAGGCTTTTTTCATAATACGCCGGCGTCACGGTGTTCTTGCTTTCCGCCGCGAGAGACTCGATGATATAGCCCAGTTCGGTGTAATCCGTTTTGGAGTTGGGAATGCTGAGCGCCGACATATTGGTTCTGGAAACCGAATGGTAATAACTGTCCTGATCGGCATTGGTTTTGGGAACGGGCAGGATGCCGAATTCATCCTCCATTGCACGGAAACCGGGGACGTTCATCAGCCCGCAGCAGTAAAACAGTGCCCGCCCCTCCCGGAAGGCCTTAACGATTGTTTCTTCCCAAATGTTGGTATAGCCCTTGTTGTCAAACCGGCCGTTGTCAGCAATCATCACCGTATTCGTATCCATATAGAAGTCCATGATCTTCGTCAGCGCGTTGTAGGTCGTTTCGGTCTGGAAGGTGAAGTACGGGATGTCATCTGCATCCTTGCGCACAATATTTTCGCCGGCGGCAAGGGTATGGATGAGAACGTTGTATTTTTCGGTCACAAAACCCCACGTGTCGAATTCGTCCAGGACGCCGTCGCGGTTGGAGTCGTAGGTCACACCTTTGCACAGCTCCGCGAATTTGTCAAACGTCCATTCGCCGTCACGTGCAAGCGCATACAGGTCCTCATCGATGCCGAGGTCGTTTTTCAGGTTTTTGTTGAACAGGATGACCCAGGTGCCGTCATTATCAAAGGTGTTGATATCGCCCACCATAAAGTACAGCTTGCCGCCGATGGAAAGATCCTCCTTGGCGTTCTGGTCCCACCACGGCTGGTCGAAATTGAGCGATTCAATCGTGTTCAGATCCACATAAATGTTGCCTGTCACCAGTTGGGAGGAATAGCCGTATGTATCGAACACCATGTCGTACATGCCGCTGCCGGACAAAACGTCGTTGCGGATGATATCATTGAACTGCGTAACGTCGCCTTGGCCGAAATCACCTTCAATGAGGCAATTGTAACGCTCCTCCACGCGGCGGCGGACCTCGGCCTTCGCCTGATCGACGACGCCTGCGGTCGCTTCATCATAGTCAGGACGCTGGATGACTTCCCCGTTGAAGCCGGTAATGGAGGTTGAACCGTAGCCGTAATCGCGGCACAGCACGCGGAATACGCGCCCTTCCATATCTATCACGGGGACATCGGCGACGTAAACGTCTGACTCGTCGCCGGACGCGGTTTGGTCTGCATTCGAGTCTCCCGACGCGGAGGACGTCTCTGCCGGGTCGGCACCGCACGCAAGCAACGGCAATGCAAGTGTCGAGATGCAAAGCAGCAGGCAGATCCATTTTTTAAGCATGAAAATGTTACCCCTTTCCTTAAAAGCAAATCCGCTTGGAATCCGGTGTTCCGATACCGTTAGATATACACAAAACACCTATTTTATTTATTATAACCGATGAATGCCGAATTGTCAACCATTCCGTTTGGCCGTTTTTGTGCAGGCGGTGACGAATATTTCATAGAATGTTTCATTGACTTTGCGCCCGGTTTGATGTATAATAAACTGCATTGCCGGAACGCAGCCGGCGTTTCCGCGCTGAAAATCGGTTTCGGGATAGAAGGAGGTATTCTGTCATGTCGAGCGCTTTCCGAAATTTCGTTCTTACCTTCCTGCTGGCGCTGATCGTATTCGGTCTGGTCGCATGGCGTGTTCTGCCTGCGGCGGAAGCCGCCCTGCTGGGGCCGGATCCGACGGAGGAATCCTCAGAGCCTTCGGATACGACCTCGGACGGAGAGACGTCGGAGGACCCGGGTACGCAGCCGGTGGATCCGGAAACGGACGACGGGTTTTCCTGTCTGTTTGTCGGCAAGAACGGCAGCGGCCGTATCTGCTCGCTGATCTTCACGCGTGTGAGCGAGAGCCGGCAGCGGTATATCACCGTAGATATTCCGGCGAGCACGCACCTGAGCGTCGGCTTGGGCTATGCGCCGCTCTACAGCCTGCTGGCCGGCAAGGACATTGCCGCCGTTACCGCAACGGTTTCGGCGCTGGTCGGTTATGATATCGATTACTGTTTTATTGCGGACGCGGAAGCGGAGGGGCAGATTGCTGCGCTGCATGGGGATATGAGCGTAACGCTGCCGTATGCGGTGCGCTATCTCAGCCCTGAATTTGCCGTTATTCCCGAGGAGGATCGTTCCGAGGAGCATTACGTCACCATTCCGGCCGGCAATGTGCGGCTGAACGGTGAAAACACCCCGTATATTCTGGACGCCGTGCCGAATGGGCAGAACGCATATACATATGATTACTCGCTTCAGGGGACCATCTGCTTCTCGATTTTCGATCAGCTTTTCGCGCGCCGCGATATTGGTGACAATACCAGCCTGCTCATTGAACTGGCGGAGTGTGTGGAAACCAATGCCGAGATCAACGATGTCATCCGTCGCGCCCCGGCGATGTTCTCCAAGAGCAGCTATGCATACCAGAACGTGAGCTATACTACCGTGACGCGCTCGTTTGAGGGCAGTGTCGTCCGTGTGCCGGACGTGTTTGCGGCCATCAGCGCAATCCAGAGCGCGTATGCCGGCGAATAAGCGTGCATTTCATTTCATCTTTGAAAGGATACGATAAAATTTATGGAAATCGAAACCAAATGCCTGCACGAAGGCTATAAGCCCGGAAACGGGGAGCCGCTTGCACTGCCGATTTACCAAAGTACCACCTATACGTACGATTCGACCGAGCATATCGGCAAGCTGTTCGATCTGACTGCGCCGGGACATATGTATTCACGCATTTCCAACCCCACCGGCGCATATGTTGAAGAGAAGCTGGCCGCTCTCGAAGGCGGCGTCGGCTGCCTGCTGACGACCTCGGGGCAGGCGGCGAGCTTTATGTCGCTGTTTAACATCCTGTCCGCAGGCGACAGCTTCATTGCCGCTTCCAAGATCTACGGAGGCACGGTCAATCTGTTTGCGGTGACGATGAAGCGGATGGGCATCGAATGCATCTTTATTGATGAAGATGATGATGAGGAAACGCTGCAGAAGGCCTTCAAGCCCAATACGAAGGCCGTCTTTGCCGAGACGCTCGCCAATCCCGCGCTCTCGGTCTGCGACATTGAAAAGCTTGCCCGCGTCGCGCATAAGAACGGCGTGCCGCTGATTATTGACAACACCTTTCCCACGCCGATCTTTTGCCGTCCGATCGAATGGGGCGCCGACATTGTCGTCCATTCCACGACCAAATATATCGACGGCCATGCCATTCAGGTCGGCGGCGCAATCATCGACAGCGGCAATTTCGATTGGGGCAACGGGAACTATCCTTCGCTTACCGAGCCGGACGAATCCTATCACGGCCTGCGCTATACCGAGTCATTCGGACGCGCGGCCTACATTACGAAAGCACGGGTACAGCTTACGCGTGACCTCGGCGTTTATCCGCCCGCACAGGCGGCGTTTTATACCGACCTCGGGCTTCAGACCCTCCCTGTGCGCATGCAGCGCCACGCCGAGAATGCGATGCGGGTTGCCGAGTTTCTCAATGCGCACCCCAGTGTTCATTACGTCAATTATCCCGGCCTGAAGACCGACCGGTATTATGAGCTTGCAATGAAGTATCTGCCCAAGGGACAAAGCGGTGTGATGAGCTTTTCCATCAAGGGCGGCCGTGAAGGCGCTGTGCGTTTTATGGACCGCCTGCAGCTTGCCAATAACGTCGTCCACGTGGCGGACGTGCGAACCTGCGTGCTCCATCCGGCCAGCGCTACGCACCGGCAGCTTACATCCGAGCAGCTTGCGGCGGCGGGCATTGACGAAGCGCTTATCCGGCTTTCTGTCGGCCTGGAAAACGTGGACGATATCATTGCGGATCTCGCCGCCGCCTTTTAAGCGGTCGCTTTTTGCAAAAATATTACAATTTCCTGTTGAAAAATTCTTTCACGTATGGTATGATGAATCAAGTCTAAAAAACGGAGGTTTTGCGTTATGGCATACACGATTGACAAGGAAACCTGCATCGGCTGCGGCACCTGCGAAGGGGAATGTCCCGTCGGCGCCATCAGTGTCAGCGATGACGGCAAATACGTGATCGATCCCGACACCTGCATCGATTGCGGCGCTTGCGCCAGTGTTTGCCCCGTTGATGCGCCCAAGGCGTAACGGGTACGGAGAAACACGGTCGATGGAAAGCGCTCATAGACGGCTGCCGTTTGTGAGCGCTTTGTCTTACCTCGTTTGAATCTATTCCTGATAAAACGGTTTTCAATCGTTTTATCAACCGCGGCAAATGACGCAGCCTGCAAATCCAAAAGGATTGGCAGGAAACAGATATTGTACGGCATGTTTTCCGGGCGAAGTCCGGGGTGTCGTTTGCTTTTGTGAACTGCGGATGAAAATGCCTTCAACATTTTTAACAAAATATTAAGTATACAAAGTTAAAATGCCGGTCCGCGCGGCGGGACGCTCTGCGGGCCATACGGGAGCATTATGGAACCGATACGCATCAATGCGCGCCTGACGCTGCGCGAACACCGCAGCGGCATCCGCTATGGGACCGACGCGCTGCTGTTGGCGTCGTTCGTCCGCGGCAGGAGGAATGCAAAATGCGCGGATCTCGGCACGGGCTGCGGGGTGATCCCGCTGCTGCTGCTGGCCTCCGGCCGCTGCGGCGAAGCGCGCGGCTTCGAGGTGCAGGCGGAGTATGCTGTCCTTGCTGCCGAAAACGCGCGGGAAAACGGAATGGAAGGCCGTTTTTCGGTTACGCAGGGGGACATCCGCGAAATTGCCGCTCTCTGTCCCGCCGGTTGGGCGGATTATGTGACTGCCAATCCGCCGTATCTGCGCGCCGACTGCGGCAAGCGCAATGCCGATTTTGTGAAATACGCCGCGTTCCACGAGCATTTTGGCAGTATTGCTGATTTCGCGCGCGCGGCGGCATATCTTCTCGGTACAGGCGGTGCATTTTTTACCGTTTACCGTCCGGACCGGCTCTCCCGCCTGTTGACGGCTCTGTCCGCAGCGGGGTTGGAGCCGAAGCGTCTGCGTCCCGTGGCTGCGGACGTCCTGCGTGCGCCCTCTCTCGTGCTTGTCGAGTCTGTAAAGGGTGCGGCAGAGGGAATGGTGTATGAAAAGAATCTTGTGATTTACCGTGATTCAGCGCATACGCAGTATACAGACGAATTGGAGAGGATCTATCATGTATTTTCTTGAGCTGCTGCTCATTGCGCTTGCGCTGGGGACCGACGCGTTCGCCGTTACGCTGGCCAACGGACTGGCCTTTTCGGGAGAGAACGCAGGCAAACGGATGGCGATGCCGCTGACCTTCGGACTGTTTCAGGGAATCATGCCGCTGCTCGGCTATTTTACGGTTCGCCTGTTTTCGTTTGATTTTTCGGCTTATGCCGATCTTTTGATGTTTATCATCTTTGCCTTCCTGGGAGGCAAGATGCTTTGGAATTTCTTTCGATCGCGCAAGGACGGCGCATCTCCTGCGCTGCCGCAGCGGATGGGTGCCGGATGGCTGCTCGTTCAGGCCTTCGGCACGAGCGTGGACGCTTATGCCGTCGGCTTTGTGCTTGCCGCGGAGGGCGGCGGTATCGCAGTGCCGGTGCTCGTCATCTCGGTTGTCACGGTGGCGATGTGTACCGTCGCGGTGCTTTTGGGGCGCGCGCTTTCGACTAAAATCGGAGAGCGCGGCGAGGTGATCGGCGGTGTTCTGCTGCTTGCGCTGGCCGTCAAAGCGCTGATCGAGATGCTCGCGGGCCGGTAAACGTCTTTCGGCATTGGGAAAGGGTTAGGGCTGATTTGAAAAGAAAGATTTTATCGTTCTCTTTGATTTTTGCATTTCTGCTTCCGGCGCTTCTGTCGGGGGGCTTGCTTTTTGCGCCCCGGCAGACCTCCAACCCGTTTTCCGACGCTGACCGCGCGCGTGAAGCGCTGCTGGAGGGTTCCCTCGGCGCATTTGAGAACCGGCCCGACCCGTTTGATCCTTCGGTCGGAAACGTTCCGGCGGGGGAGGGCTATATCGTCCGCTTTTCGCCGACGGCGCCGCTTTCGGAGGTATATGAGATCGTAGAGCCGTTTTCGTATACGCTTCTGTCAGGGAGCGAGAACCGTCTTTTCCTGCTGTACCTGAACGATGCGGATGCTTTTTCCCGTGAAAATGCGGACAAGCTGCTGTATATGGAAAAAGATGTTTCCCGTACTGTCCGCACGACTGCCAGATCGACTGCGTCGGACGGGGAGGTGATTCCGTCCGCGCCGTCAAACGAAGACGACGGTTCGTCCGAATCGTCCGACTGGCAGGATGCTTTTACCCGTTGGGAACTTGCCGAGCTGGGCGTATATGATGCGCTGGACGTCACCGACGGCAGCGGTGTAACCGTTGCGGTGCTGGACAGCGGTCTCGACCGCAGTCACAGCGCTTTTGCGGGCGCAGATATCGCCGCCGGCTATGATGCGGTTGCACACCGCCCCGGCGTTGACAGCGATGAGAGCGGCCATGGCACGAAGGTTACCGGCATCCTCGTTGCACGCTTTGCCGGTGATTCGGAAACGCTCGGCGTATCTCCCGGCGTGTCTGTGTATCCGATCAAGGTCTCGGAGGACGGAAAGACGCTCTATACTTCCAGCCTGATCTATGCGCTTCATCTTGCCGCCGACGCGGGCGTGGATGTCATCAATATGTCGCTGGGCGGTTATTCCCGCTCGGAGGCCGAGGCGGATGCGGTGGAATATGCGCACAGCCGCGGCTGTATCCTTGTCGCTGCCGCCGGAAACGAGGGGAGCGACAAGGAATATGCCGGCAAGATGTCCTATCCTGCGTCATATGACCATGTGATTTCGGTCGGCGCGTACGGTCAGGACGGATTGATTTGCAGTTTTTCGCAGTATAACGATGCGCTGGACGTCGTTGCGCCCGGCGATGCGCTTACGCTGGTCGGGAACGGACCGAACGGCTATGTGAACGATGCGGGAACAAGTTTTGCCTGCGCTTATGTCTCGGCAGCAGCCGCGCTCTGCCGCGCTGTGCAGCCCGAGGGCCAGGCACTGGACGGCGACGAGCTGGCCAAGCTGCTTGAATACGCACTCGGCAGTGCGCGTGACCCGCATTACGGATACGGCAAATTGTTTCTGCCCGAGCTGCTCGAGATCGCCGACGGGCCGGTGGCGCTCGGCGTATCGGACGGTGCCACTTATTTTTCAAGTGTGACCATCATCTTTCGCCGCGGCACGGCTGAGCTGGACGGAGAGCCGATCTTCAGCGGCCACACGGTATATAAGAGCGGCGCGCATACGCTGACGATGACCGCCGGCGGGAAAACGCGTACCGTCACATTTACGATGGACACTGCGGCTCTCGGCTATACCTATAAAGAGTATGACGGTTACGCCGCTATTGAATTCAGCCGCGGGACCGCAACGCTTGACGGCTTTCCTTATCTTTCGGGAGAGCCCATCACCACCGATGGCAGCCATATTTTTGTACTGACCGGGCCAAACGGAAACAGTCGTGAATATCGGTTCGAAACCGGCTTTTCACTGCCTTCCGTGTTCGGTGTGACCGACGGCGGCGTCTACGCGCATCCCGTGCAGCTCCGCATCGCCGGCGCCGGCCGCGTGCTGCTGGACGGAGAAGCGGTTTCCGGTGAAACGGTGGTCAGTGCTTCGGGGACGCATACGCTCGTCCTGTATTCGGCCGACGGTAAGCGTTCGAAGACGCTTTCCTTTACGCTGCGGACCGCCGTTTCTGAAGCTGATTTGAAGTATACCGACCTGCACGCTATTCTTGATGAGGAAAACGGCGTGTTCCTGACCTATCTGGAGGGCGTATCCAGCCTGCGCATCCATTCCACGGACAACCTTTCCGTCGTCAAACGCTCGATCCTGCTGTCCGCGCCGGTCAAAGCGTGGGCGCTGGAGGGATCATGGCTGTTGCTTTTCCACGAGGATTCGTATACCGTCCTTGATCGTTCCAAACTGCTCACCAAGCAGGATGCCAAGCTCGGTACTTTTTCGCTTGTTTCCGGGGTGGACGACGCCGTCGTTTACGGCGGGCGGATTTATTATCTTTCGCTCAACCGCCTTTTTGCCGCCGATATCATGCAGGAGAACGCTTCCGAACTGCTGCTGGAAACCGGCAGCCGCGTTGACTGCCTGAGTGCGGATGCATCTACGGGCATGCTCTATCTCTGCGATTCCCTGCGTTCAAAAACAAATATCCATACTTACGATACTGCTGCCGGACTTCCCGGCGAACTGACGACCGCACAGGTCGCTTCCGGCCGTGTAACGGCGCAGAACGGCAGCCTGTATTTTGATAACGGTGTTTTTTCACGGACCGGCGAATGTCTGCGCCTGCTCCGCGCAGGTAAGCTGTTGGCGGTCAGCGGGGATTATCGGCTACACGAATTCGGTGTATTCGCTGCGGACAATACGCAGACCGGCGTTTACGGCCGCGGGCTTGCGCAGGTGCTTGTCGGCAGCGAAACGGTTTACCTCGTGTATGATGACGGCCATGTCGCCTCTGCGCCGGTGCGCAAGGGGGAGTCCTATTTCGGAAGCGCACCGCCGACGGTTGAGGTGTTCGGCGGGCTGACCGAGAACAATATTTATACGTATATGGGTAGTTTCGCAGAAAGTGCGCGTCCTGCGGCATTTGCCGCAGCGTCGGACGCGTTCTATCTTCTGTTTGAAAATGACAATCGCCTCTATCGTTTCTCCGCGTCGGATTTTACACTTCGCGATACGGCGGCGCTGTATTACATGCCGTCGATGCTGCGCAGTGACGGTGAGGCGCTCTACGTCGCTTTTGACGGAGCTGCGATGCTTTATGAAGCATCTTCCGGACGCTATTGGAGCATCCCGGTCCTTCTGGATGATTTTCAGATTGAGGGAAAACGGGTTTACGGCATCAGCGGCGGACGTCTCTGTACCTTCGTGCTGGGTGAGGACGCCGTCCGATGGATCGGCGAGACGGGCGCCGTCCGCCTTGCGCTGGCGGACGATACGGTCTGCGTTTACGTTGTGGGCGAGCTGCTTGCATATGATAAGGGGAGCCTTGCGCTTGCCGCGCGGCGTTCGATACAGCTCGAAACGCCGCTCGTCGCCTTCGGAGCGTACGTGGCTGCCGGGCAGCGTGTTTACCGCGCCAATGACCTCGCGCTGCAATTTGACTGCGGCAGCATCGTGCTTGCCTGGCAGGGGGATTCGATCATCTGTGCGGCGGGCCTGTATTCGGTACGGGACAAGCGGCTCGTCGCTTCGCATCCGATCGGTGAGGCGCTCGTGCTTTTTACCGACGGGCAGGATTTCTATGAGCTGTCCGGCAGTTCGCTTTATGTCATCAAAAATCGCCATAACGGTGAGGTTTCCGAGCCGCCGGTCATCACAAGTCCTTTGCCGGACGGTGAATACGCCGACCGGGTCACGCTGCAGTACGGCGGCGGTACGGGTTATCTGGACAGCAAAGCTACGCGCAGCGGCACCCTTGTCTCGTCAGGCGGCACGCATACTCTGCTTGTCATCGGTGCGTGGGGCTTGAGCGCGCGTGCGGATTTCACGATCACGCCCGCGCTGACGCATATTACCATTCGCGGCGGAGATAAGGCCGTCGAGCAGGGCGGCAGTATAACGCTGTATGCCGTGTATCACCCGGACGGAGCATCGCCCGTGCCTGTCATCTTTACCAGCGACAGCGACTGCGTGACCGTTACCTCCTCGGGCCGTGTGACCGGCGTCGCGCCCGGACGGGCCGTGATAACGGCGCGTACCGCAGACGGACGCTACACCGCTACATGCTACATCGAGGTCAGCGAAAATCTGCTGGTCCACACGGGCGATTATCGTGTTGACCGTGATACCGAAACCGTCTGTATTACGGGTGAAGCAACCGCGGAGACGCTGTTGGCGGCTTTTTCCGTATCGAAGGGAACCGTGCGGCTGCAAACCGCTTCGGGAGAAGCTGTCACTTCCGGCTTGCTCGGCACGGGGATGCAGCTTGTGCTCGTCAACAGCTTTGATGAAGTGATCGACAGGCTGACCGTCGCCGTCCCCGGTGATCTTGACGGTGACGGGCTGCACACGGTCAATGATTATGTGCAGCTCATCCGTCTTCTGGAATTGCCGGACGGCTTCAGCGCTGCGCAGGGCTTGGCTGCGGATTTCAACGGAAACGGCCATGTTTCGGATAACGATCTGCGCGACCTGCGTACCGAGCTGTTTCGGACCGGTACGGATACGCGTATCGACGAGAGCCGTGATTTTCTGGCGCTGCTGAGCGTGCCGGAGATCTTCTATGTCGGCGATACGGTCACGGTCATGCTTGCCGCCTATCTGGGTGACGATTCGGCTGTCGACGGCATATTGGCCGATGTACGATTTGACCCGCAGCAGCTCACGCTGCAAAGCGTAAATCCGCTCAATTGTACGCTTGAATCGGATATCTCGCGCGCGGCGGAAGGTGAGATCCGCCTGTTGTCGCACAGCAAAACGGGCGATGGCACCGTGTTTGCGGTGCTCACCTTTCAGATTTCGGACGATCTCGAGGAAGGCGAACAGGTGGGGCTGGTGATGACCGGCGCTTCGGCGGCCTATGACGGGGTCTGCCGCAGCTCGCCTGAGCGCGATTATTCGCGTGCGGCGCGGAAGCCGACCGGCGATGAGTCGTTTATGCTCCGTTTTCCCAATGCGCCCGTAGACTTCGATCCGGCGGTGTATGAATATGACGTGCTGCTGCCCGAGGATCAGCCTCGGCTGGAGATTGAAGCCGATTATGCGCCCGGCGAAAGTGTGTATATCGGTGAAACGACGGTCGACCCCGGCCTTCGCCGCACGATCTCGGTCATATATACGGATCGAAACGGTACCGTAAACGTGTATACCTTCCGCGTCTGGCGGCGCACAGCCGCGCAGACCGATTCAACGCTTTCGGGCGTCTGGCTGCATGGCCTGCCGTTGAAGGGCTTTGATAAGGGCACGACCGCTTATACGATTACTGTCGATGCGGAATTCGATTCGCTCGGCCTGACAGCCGAGCCGTCATCGGATCAGTCGACAGTGGAAATCAACGCACCGGAAACGCTGGCTTACGGTGAAAACCTTGTGCGTATCACCGTCACCGCCTATGACGGCAGCACGACCGTGTATACGCTGACTGTAATCCGCGCGCAGCCGGAGGAGGAGAGTCCTGCGGAATCCTCCCTGCCCGCAGCAGTGTCCACGATGACCGAAAGTGTAGCGGAAACGCCGGATGGCTTCATATTCTGGCCGTTCGCGCTGCTTCTGCTTGCTGCTGCAGCGGGTACGACTGCCGTGCTGCTGCTGCGCAGACGGCGCAGCAGACGCCGTGCCGAAGAAGAATATGATGAGGAATAATACGGTTGCCTGATGCGGCTGTTCGGCAAATCCCTCGGGTTTTGGTGGAACAGATATTGCATTGAAGTATAAGCAGCGGTTGATGGATAAAATGTAAAAAGAGAAGCCGGAGCATTTCCGGCTTCTCTTTTTTCTGCATATGGCGCTTCTCGGAAGCGGCCTGTCGGGGCGGCAGCCTGTGCGCTCCCGTTTATTCGCTCCGCTCAAAAGCCACAGTGCAGCAGACGCGTTTCTGCGCGTCCGTAAGGGAGGGCAGGCCGGCGAGATAAAGCATTGCGTTCGGCTCGTAGAAGCGTGAAAGGAGGAATTCGCGCTCGCCGCCGGTCACCGAATCGGGAAGCAGGCTGCCGATGAACGCGCGGTGTGCGCCGGCCGGGTCGTTGCCGGCGGTTTCTGCGACAGCGGGCAGGACTTCACTTTCCAACAGCGCTAAAAAGGCTTTGTGTTTTGCAGCGGTGAAGTATGGGATAGTCAGGTTCGGTTTCCCGTCTTTGACGACGGCATACCCATCGGCGGCAAGATCGGCGATCATCTCGCGCTCGTAATCGTTCGGCGTAAGATTGCTGCGGCACAGCTCGTGAAGCCGGCGCAGCGCGCGTATACGGTCGACGCCGGCGAACCGTCGGTCATCCGTCACCAACGGCGGGTCGAACTGCTGCAAGGTCGTCCTTCCGTCGCCGTTGTGCTTGCCCGCCTGCCCGCCCGAACAGCGGAGGTATTCGCGTTCCTCCGGCGATAGATTGCCCCGGCGGATTACATCCTCGTCCGACCAGCTCGCCAGTACCCAGTGGCGGCTGCCGTCGCCGCGGACCGGCGGTTCGGCGTTCGGCTGATTTGCAAACGCGTTCATATACGTGTGCGCTGCAATGGCGGCGATATCCCAAAGCAGCAGCGCCTCGTCCAGTCCGCAGCCCTCGAAGCCGATTTCGCGCACCTTGGGCAGGATTCGCCGTACCTCGCGGCCCAGTGCCTTGGCGGCCGGGGTGAGCAGTTTTTTTTCAAACGCTTTCTCCGCGGTGATGAACGACGCGTCGCGGATGAAGAAGGTGGTTCGGTATTTTCCACCCGCTTGGACGAGATATCCCATCCAGACCAGCGCCGGCAGCCGTTCTTCGATAAAAGCGGCGGCTGTCCCGAGCTGCTCGGCGATCTCTTCGACGCGCTTCGGGCGCTCGGCACAGGCGATGCAGATGTTCTGTGTCAGCAGGTCACTGCGCAGTCCGTTCAGGTCGGGAGAGGTCGCGCTGCCGCAGATGTACACCTGCAGCCGCACCGGCTCGTAAAATTTGTCGGTCATATCCATTCGCTCCTTCAAACGATGTTTGGCCTCGCCCAAATGCCAGCGCAGCGTGCTTTCGGGAACGCCGAGCCGCTCTGCGATCTCGCGGCCGCTTTTGTGCTCGTAATAGAACAGCACAATCGCTTCGCGGCGGAGTCTGCACAGCCGCATCACCTCGCGGCGCAGCTTTTGAAGGTCCTCGCGGTGCAGCAGCGCTTCCTCGGGTGTCTTGCTTCCGTCCGCCTGCTCGGGAAGTGCGTCGTAGTCCACGCATTCCCAGTACCGCGCCGCTTTGCGCAGCCGGGTGTAGTAGGTGTTCAGACAGATACGGTAGATGTAGCCGTCCATGTCTGCAATCGCCTTCTTTTCCCAGTCTGTCTCGCAGAGCGCGGTGAGGATGGACTGCGACAGGTCCTCGGCGTCCTGCCGGCTGTTCGATTTTCGGACGGCAAAGCCGAAAACCTTTTTCGCGTAGCGTTCGATGAGCGTGTCCCGCTGCATGGCGCGTGTCTCCTTTGGGCTTGGTTTCATTATACAAATCGCGGAAAAAGCGGATTTGTTGGCGCGGCAATGGAAAATATTTCGTCGGCCGTAAGCCGAAAGGCCGGACGCGCCCGCTCTGCGGCGCGTCCGGCCGGAGTACCTATGCCTGAATGTCTGTCACGGCGCCGATAAAGATCGGCAGTCCGTTGGTGTTGTCGAGGATCATAAATACGAACGGACGGTCGAGCGTGACCGTCAGCTCCGGAACGGAAATGCTCTCGCTGTTCATTGCGACGGCCGTGGCTGCGCCGGCTCTGGTGCCCCGTTCGTCTACCGAAATGAAGGTCTTGTGCAGAATGTCGCCGATGAAAAGGTTGCCGTCCGCGCAGGACGCCATCCTGGTAAAATCGGCTTTGCCGTTGTCGAACGCCGTCGGCATCCCGAGATTTTCGAGAAGCCCGTTCAGACGCAGTTCATCGTCATAGCTGAATTTGGGCATCGTCACCGCAACGGAGCCGCTTTTGAAGCTGCCGAGCGTTTGCAGCAGCTTTTCGCCGGTGAGCGAATCGATATATGCGTAAAGATCGACGTCCGCGTCCGGCAGCAGTGCTGCAAACGCATATTTGCTGTCCTTGTAGTCCTTGAGAAAGCCGACGGCAGAGTCGCCGCTGAAATATTTGCTTTCTTCGGAGTGCATCATTTCCACGGTCCGCTTCTCGCCGCCGTACGAGGTGAAGGCGCCGTCGCGGATATCCGATTCCTCATAGGCGACAGCCCACTCGGCGTCGAAGGTCAGCGCGTTGATGAGGTACAGCTTCGTTTCAGCGCTGATCTCGTCGAGTATCCGGTCGATCATGCCGTTGGTGTTCTGTTTGACCCAGTTGTTGATGTCCTTGAGCGTCTGTCCGTCAAATGGCGCTTTGTACGCCTGCGCGCCGTAGTAATCGGCGTTGCGCTGCAAAAAGTCCTTTTCAACGGTCAGCCCCTGTTGGTCGCGGAACCAGATGGAATTTGCGATGTGCAGCTGATAGCCGTCTGCGGATGGGAGAGCGTCCGCACAGGCGCGGTAATATTCGTTCAGCCCGTCGAGCGGGATCCCGCTGCCGAGCAGCGTTTCCATCTCCGCGAGTGTCTGCCCGTCTGCTCCGTTGGCGGTCATCGCCAGCGCAAGCTGGATGGAAAGCGGGGAAATCAGCAGGCTTTCGCCGCGGCTTTCCGCAGCGGCCGCACGGAACAGCGCAGCCGACAGATCGGCCTGCGCGCGGATAAAGGCGTCGTCCGCAGCTTTACCGGCGGTCGTGTTGGCGCTCACGCCTGCCATCAGATCCGCTGCCTGAATCTGCGTGTTGCAGCCGGACAGGGCGGCGGCAAGGACGCAGATCAGCAGCAGACCGGTTGCAATACGCATTTTCGTTGTTTGTTTGGTTTCCATGATTTGCATTCGGCCTCCTTGTTCGTATATGGTTTCGTGGGAGTCAGACTTCGGGATGAAAGGTTATATGAAAATGCGGCGGTGCCTTCAAATGCGGGCGTCCTCCATTCAGCCGTGACTTCGTAAATCCGGCCGCCGCTTTTCAGCGTCAGCGCGGATGCGGTCAGCACGGCCGGTTCCGCTTCGGCTCGACGGCAGGAGTGCGCCGCAGCCGGCAAGGGAAAGGCACAATCAACCAAGTGCCAAAGCATCCGCAGTTTCAATGCAAACTCCTTTCTGAACTCTGCTTCGTTTGTATTCGCCGTACATCAGGCGGGCAGACGAAGCGCTTCCTTCAGTTCCCCGAGCTGTTCATCGTCCGGCCTCCACTCGCGGCCGGTTGCCGTTTCCCGCAGGATCCCGTCTTGCAGGACGAACTCAGCGGTGCTTCCGTCGGCAGCCGTCAGGGTAAGTATGCAGGATTCCTCCGCGCCTCCGGGCGCTGTCTCCGAGGCTGTGTCCGTGCTTTCGTTTTCCGCCGTTTCGCTGTCTGTTCCGTTCCGAAAAACTTCAAGCAGGGATGCGATGCGGTTCAGCGCGTCTGGCTCGGTGATTGTCTGAAGAATTTCGCCTTCCCCGCTTTTCAGCAGAACCTCTGCTTTGACAAACGTCGCAGAATGGGACTCTGCATTCCAAGCATTCCCGTTCGTCCAATATGACGTCTCTGCTGTCTCCCCATATGTGTCGGGAAGCGTCTCTGCTTGCTGCAGCAGTATGACGGTGCAGACGGCAGCGCAGAACACGGCGGAGATACAGCAGGCAAAAGCCCGGTTCCTCGTCCGCCTGCGTTTTTTCAGCTTTTCCTCGCTGCGGCGGAAAATCTCTGCTTTGCGTTCCTCAAAGCTCCTCACAGCAGCCATTCACCGTCCTTTCCGAGCAGGATGCGCAGCTCTTTTTTTGCTCGATACAGAAGATTATCCACCTGTTTGCGGTTTTTCTTCATGATCCTTGCGGCTTCCTCGTAGCTCATTTCCTCAAAATAGACGAGATGTACGGCAATTCGCATTTCGTCGGGCAGTCGGGAGAGCGCTGTGTTGACGGACCGCTTGCGTTCATCGGCCAGAAAGGCGTCCTCCGGCGTATCCCGCTCATCCGTCAGGCCGTCCGCCTGCGACAGCTCCACAAAGGGAATGACCTTGCGGCGCCGGATATGGTCAAGCGCGCGGCTGCGCCCGAGCATAAACAAATAGGTCTTCATCGAGACCCTGAAATTGTAGCGCCGCCGATGCACGATCAGCTCCGAAAAGACGTCTATTGCAAGGTCTTCGGCGGTGTGTATGTCATATACATACCGATTGATGAAAAAAACAAGACCGTCAAAAAGCTCCTTCATAATTTCATCAAAGGCGCTTTCGTCACCGTCAAGAAAACGGCGGTAGCTACAGGCGCCGTTATCCATTGGGATCCCTCCTGACCGAAAGAGGACCGTCGGATACCTCTTCATGTTTTATACGAATGACGATGTGTAAATTCCTTATCCGTTTCCGATTTTTTCGGTGTTTTGCCGACAGGCGGGGAAATGTAAAAATCCGGTCATCCATAACAGACAATCGGATTTTACGTTTTTTGTATTCAAAAGGCAAATTGCCGCCGGCTTCGCAGGACTTTTATGAAAAACTGCGCTTATGCCGTGATTGTCAGTACCAGCGACGGCGTGCCGACGCCGCTGCGGCCGTAAAAATCGACGACCGTTTTGGAAAACGTATCGGCTTTGATTGCGCATTGCTGCTCGCGCACGCCGTAAGCGGGGTTGACGTACAGCACGATGTGATCGACGCTTTGCAGAAGCAGAAACTTGGAAAGCAGCGTCTGTACCCGCGCCATACGGTAGGCAAAATCCTCATTCCGCACCACCTTATAGGCGGGCAGTTCCTCGCGGCTGCCGTTGGGACGAAAGAGATAGGCCGCGCTTTCGTCCAGCGGTGAATCTGTCAGTTCAAAGCAGAGCCGCCGTTCGATTCGCTGCAGTTCGCAGCGTCGTTTGGCGTCCTCCGAAATGTTCTGCTGGATGTTGATGCCGATGCGCGCGTCATTGGCCGCCCGCTGCATAGCAAAGGCCAATTCTTCCATATAGCCGTAAGACGTCTCCCGAGGATCATAGTAAATCTTACCGTATGCACAAAAGGGCATCGCCCGACTCCCTCTTCCTTTTTCTTTTCATTTTAGCATGATCGATAGGGGATGTCAATATGAATCCCTGCCTGTTCTTCCGCAGCGCTTTGTGTATGGGTATTTCGCAACTTTACAGATCGATCGGACGGCCCTCTTCGGCCGAACGGTAGATGGCGAGGATCAGGTCGACCGGCTTGCGCCCTTCATAAACGTCGATGGTGGGTCGGGTACCGGTTTTGACTGCGCGGATCATATCTGCAATTTGCCGCGTGTGTCCGTCGAGCGAGATGGCCGTCGGCGTGGAGGCCGAACTGAACGCGGCGGGCTGCACGACGATGTCCTCATGGCTGCCGGAATAAATGTCCCACTTGGCAATGGAATTTTCCTCCAGCGCGATCGAGCCTTTTTCGCCGTTGATCTCCAGCCGGCGCGGATAGCCGGGATAGACCGAGGTTGTCGCCTGAATCACGCCGATGGCGCCGCTTTCAAAGTCGACCACCGCGCTGAGCGTGTCCTCCACCTCGATTTTGCGGGCCAGCGTTTTGGCCCGTGCGTATACGCGGGAAACCGGACCGGCGAGATGGAGCAGCAAATCGACGCCGTGGATGCCCTGGTTCATCAGCGCGCCGCCGCCGTCGAGCCGCTTGGTGCCCCGCCAGCTTCCGCTGTCGTAATATTCCTGCGAGCGGAAGTACTTCATATAGATGTCTGCCGTTACGATGCGGCCGAGCAGTCCCTCGTCGACGGCATTCTTTGTCCGCACCACGCTGCGCGAGAAGCGTGACTGTGCAATCGAGGTCAGCATTACGCCATTCGTTTCGCAGCAGGCGACGATGTCATCGAGCTGAGCCTTGGTGATCGCCATCGGCTTTTCTACCACAATGTGTTTGCCCGCCTCTGCTGCCTGCCTGACCACGTCTGCGTGATAGCCGCTCGGCGTGCAGATGCAGACGACGTCGACTGCTTTATCCGCCAGCAGCGCGGGAACGTCGGGATAGGGACGGATGCGGTGCCGGTTGGCGAATTTTTCCGCCGCGTCATAGTTGACGTCGGCTACGCCCAAAAGATCGGCGTCGCCGGACAGCTCAAACAGAGCGTTGGCGTGAAAATCCGCAATTACGCCGCAGCCGATGATGCCGAATCCCAGCTTTTTTCCGTTGTCTGCCACAAAAACATCTCCTAAAAATCACTTGACTCATTTGAACCTTTTTATAATCGTAAGACCCGGAGTTTTCCGCGCCGAAAGGCGTGGGAAACTCGAATAGCCGCCGCACGAATACGGATTTTATGCCTGCTCTGTGCGGCTGCGCCATAATCGTAAGACCCGGAGTTTGCCGCGCCGAA